>NZ_JACKQN010000004.1:0-318905 GCF_015524875.1 Glutamicibacter sp. FBE19
GGATCAGCGGCGCGAGATAAAACTCTACACGGATTCCCACCAGACGCAAAATCGGCCTGCGCACTCATCCTTGGCTTCAAAAACTCCGAATTCTCGCGGTTCCTGAGCGGATAGGAGTGTATCCTCCCCAAAAACAACTGAAATTTGTTGTTATGAAGCGGGTCACTCTACGAAAAAAGGGTTGCCACCTGTCTCTCGACAAGTGGCAACCCTTTGAAGAATGCCCAGTGCTACTTGGTGCCCTGATTACGCAGACGGGAAACTTCGTACAGCGAAATGCCGACGGCCATCGACGCGTTCAGCGATTCCATGGCGGAGTCGATGGGGATCGAGACAATGGCGTCGCAGTTTTCGCGAACCAGTCGGGACAGGCCCTTGCCTTCCGAGCCAACCACGATGCACAGTGGGCCGGTCGCCAGTTCAAAGTTTGGCAATTCCATGTCGCCACCGGCGTCTAGGCCGATCACGAAGATACCGGCGGCCTTGATTTCCTTCAGCGCACTGGTCAGGTTGCTGCACTTGGCAACAGGAACGCGCACGGCAGCGCCGGCGCTGGTTTTCCATGCCGAGGCAGTCATGCCAACACTTCGACGCTCAGGGATGATGACGCCGTCTGCGCCAAATGCGGAGGCCGAGCGAACGATCGCGCCAAGGTTGCGCGGGTCGGTGATGCCGTCCAAGGCAAGGAACAGCGGCTGGGAGTTGGTGTACCCGCGGTCGTAGTCCTTGATAGTCTTGGTCGCCAACTGAACGGCGTCCTTGTATTCGTAGGGCGGAATCTGCAGGGCAAGGCCCTGGTGGATCGCGCCATCGGTCATCCGGTCGAGCTCCTGCTTGGAGGCTTCCATCAACGGAATGCCCTGGGCCGCAGAAAGCTTGAGGGACTCGCGCACGCGGTCGTCAACATCAACGCGGATGGCTACATGCAGCGCCTTGGCAGGGATGCCGGCGCGCAGTGCTTCAACCACCGAGTTGCGGCCGGTGACAAATTCGGCGTTGACCTTGATGCGGTCGGTGCGATTGCCGGTGCTGCGCTTGGCTGCCGAGCGCTCGGAAAGCTGCTTGGCGCGGTAAGCCTTGTGGTACGGGCGGTCTTCTGCCTTCGGGGTCGGGCCCTTGCCCTCGAGGGAACGTCGTCCCTTGCCGCCACTGCCCTTGGTTGGGCCCTTTTTGCTCATGGTTTGTGTCCTTAAAGTTGAGTTTGTTGTAGCCGCTAGGTCGGCTAGTTGTTCAGTGTCCAGCGGGCGCCGTCGGCCGAGTCGAGCACCGTGATTCCAGCGGCGGCCAAGGCATCGCGGATCGCATCCGAGCGGGCCCAGTCCTTGGCGGCTCGCGCCTGGGCGCGTTCAGCCAGCTGCGCCTGGATCAGCTGATCCAGGACATCGTGCTCGGCAGTTGCCTTGGAATTCTGCTGATTGCCGGCATCGTCCAGTCCGAGGACCCGGGTCATCGCCAAAACCTGGCCCAGTGCGGTGGCCGTGGCTGCGTCGTCGTGCTTGTCCAGCGAGGCATTGCCGTGGCGCACGGTTTCGTGCAACGCCGCCAGGGCCATCGGGACGTTCAGGTCGTCATCCATCGCACTGGCGAATGCCTCCGGCACCTGCGTGGCAACGATCGAATCTGCCGCGGCACCCAAACGGTAGCGGGCGTTGGAGATGAAGGTGTCGATGCGTTCCACCGCGGCACCGGCTTCGGTCAGCGAGTCCGGACGGTAGTCCAGCATGGAGCGGTACTGGGCCTGGCCCAGGAAGTAGCGCACCACTCGGGCGTCGGCCAGGGCGAGCATTTCCTCGGGGGAAATGGTGTTGCCAATGGACTTGGACATCTTCTCGCCCTCGTAGGTGACCATGCCATTGTGCATCCAGAAGTTGGCGAACCCGTGGCCGGCCGCATTGGACTGCGCCATCTCGTTTTCGTGATGCGGGAAACGCAGGTCCAGTCCGCCACCGTGGATGTCGAACTCGCTGCCCAGGTATTTGCCGGCCATCGCCGAGCACTCAAGGTGCCAGCCCGGGCGGCCGCGGCCCCATGGGCTTGGCCAGGAAGCGGTGCCCGGATCGGATTCCTTGTGCCCCTTCCACAGGGCGAAGTCGCGGGCGTCCTTTTTGCCTCGCGGATCGGAGTCCGCGGCGTCCTGCATGTCCTCGATCTTCTGCCGGGTCAAGGCACCGTACTGCTCGTACGAGCGCACGTCGAAGTACACATCGCCGGAGCCATCGGCGGCCGGGTAAGCGTGGCCTCGCTCGATCAGCTCCGAGATCAGCTCATGCATTTCGGTGATGTGCCCGGTAGCGCGCGGCTCATAGGTCGGCCGGCGTACACCGAGCGCTTCATAGGCGCGGGCGAATTCCTGCTCGAAGCGGTAGGCCAGGGCAAACCATTCTTCGCGCGGCTTGTAGTGCTTGTCGGCCTCGAAATCTGCGGTAAAGGAGTTGGCGGACTTCTCCAGGATCTTGTCATCGATATCGGTCACGTTGCGTACCGTGGTGACCGCAAACCCGCGGTATTCCAGCCAGCGAACCAGGACATCGAAAACGATGGCGCTGCGCACATGGCCTACATGCGGCATGCCCTGTACGGTGGCGCCGCAGTAGTACAGCTTGACTTCGCCTTCGGCTAGCGGCTGGAAGTCGCGTACAGATGCTGTTTTGGTGTCATAGAATCGCAGGCTCACGCCTTTAAGGTTATCCGATGGACACGGCCTTTGTACTTCACTTGTGATGCGCTCGCTGATCTGGGCATTCGCCGGGCCTGCGCGCTCACCGCTGCCGGGGGAAGACCAGGGCGGTGGCGTAGGCGGTAATTCCGGTGCCTTCGCCCTCGTACCCCAGGCCATCGCTGGTGGTTGCGATGACGCTGACTGGGGCGCCTATCGCATCGCTGAGCACCTGGCTGGCCTCTTCGCGGCGGGCCGAGAAGCGCGGGCGCCGTCCCACAAACTGCACGGCGACATTCCCGATTTCGAACCCTGCCTCGCGAACCAGGCGGGCCGCTTCTGCAAGCAGGCTCACACCGCTGGCCCCGGAGAATTCCGGCCGGTCCACCCCAAAGTGGGTTCCCAGATCGCCGATCCCGGCAGCGCTAAAGAGCGCATCGCAGGCAGCATGGGCCACCGCGTCGCCGTCCGAATGCCCCGAAAGGCCAACATCGTCCGGGAAGTGCAGGCCAGCCAGCCACATTGGCCGGGCGGGGTCCTGGCTGACGGCGTGGACGTCGATGCCGTTGCCGATGCGTGGCAGAATCATTGTTTCCCTGGCAGTGTTGGCGGAGCTGTTCTGGTCGGTGGCCAGCTGGTTGGCGGTCTCCAGGTCCTCGGGGTGCGTGACCTTCAGCGCCTGCTGCGCTCCGGCGACGACCTGCACCTTTTCTCCCTGCGCGCTCACGATCGAAGCGTCATCGGTAACTTTTTCCAGTTCGGCTTCGGTGCAGTGGTCGAGCTGGGCATGGGCCTGGCGCAGCACCGCTGCGTTGAATCCCTGCGGAGTTTGCACCGCGCGCAGGGTGGATCGCGGCGGTGTGTGATCGATGAATTCAGCACCCGCCGCGCCTCCCGGCTCCACGACTGAGATCGTGTCGGTTACCGGCAGCGCGGGGATGACCGCATTGGCTTGCCCCTGGTCCAGGGCATCGAGGACCCGGTCGTAAAGCTCTGCGGGGGCAAAGGCGCGGGCGGCGTCATGAACCAAGATGGCCGAGGCCCCGGGATTGACCGCTTCGAGCCCGCGGCGTACAGAATCGGCGCGGCTGCTTCCGCCGGGCACGGTGCGCAGCATGGAACCAAAGGCGGCTAGCGCTTCGGCCATGCGGTGGTCGCCAGCGGGTGTGACCACGATGATTTCGGTGATCCGCTTGACCTGGAGGATTCGGTCGATGGCGTGCTCCACCAAAGTTTTGCCGGCCACCTGGACCAGTGCTTTGGGGATTCCGGCGCCGAGCCGCGTGCCCATTCCGGCAGCAACCAGGATCAGGCTCGAAGAATGCGATGGGGTTTGCTTCACAGCGCCCAGCTTATCGTGTTCATCGGCAAGTGATTGGGCTTTTAACGGCAACAGCCGTGAAACGCTTTATAGCGCTCCACGGCAAGATGCAATCGGGAGTTTTGCCTAGGCCGAAGCCAAGACCTCATCCAACAGGCCCTCGGCCTTGGTCTCATCCAGGTCCTTGGCCAAAGCCAATTCGCTGATCAAAACCTGACGGGCCTTGGCCAGCATGCGCTTTTCGCCAGCCGACAGACCACGATCATTTTCTCGGCGCCAAAGGTCACGCACGACCTCGGCAACCTTGATGACATCGCCGGAAGCCAGCTTCTCGACGTTTGCCTTGTAGCGGCGCGACCAGTTGGTCGGCTCTTCAGTAAATTCAGCACGAAGGACATCGAACACATGGTCCAAGCCTTCCTGACCTACCACGTCACGCACGCCAACCAGATCAACGTTCTCTGCAGGAACTTCGATGGTCAAATCGCCCTGAGCCACCTTGAGCTTGAGATACATTTTCTCTTCGCCCTTGATCTTGCGCATCTTGATCTCTTCGATCATTGCGGCGCCGTGGTGCGGGTAGACAACAGTCTCGCCAACCTCAAAAACCATGTGGATAAACCCCTTTCCCACAAACTAGTCTAACATGTTTACCATCAACGATCCCTCGTTTGTGCCCCATATAACCGCGAATTCACGCGGAATCGCCTCTTCCATTCGCAAGAGAAACATGGTAAGAAGAAAGTACGCTGAACAGGGTTTTATACCTCTTCATCCCTTTCCCGGTTCTCTACCACTTGTCGAAAAGCGTGTGTTGCACGTCGCTAAATCGCGTCTTTGCGTTAAAAACAGCTAGGCTTAGAGGTAATCGTGGTCTAAATCTTGGGTTGCCCCTGCTCTGGGCGCAGCCAGGCAGATAGCCTCGAACCGAAGCAACTCATTATTCTCACCGAGGAGTTAGTGTCGTGATCACCGCACGCATGACCGCTGGACGCCGCATTGCCGCGTCCCTCGCTGTGGCTGCCCTGGCATTCGGTGTCACCAGCTGTGGCGCCATCAACGAGCAGTCCACCAACACCGACTACGCTGCCAGCGATGGCGTGCATGTCGACGTTGCCGACGCACAGGTCCGCAACCTGATGTTCGTTACCAACAGCGACGGCTCCAAGGCGCGCCTGATCGGCACCGTTGTCAATGATAGCGATTCCTCGCTGACCCTGACCGTCAAGGCAGCCAGCACCCAGCCGGTAACCATCTCGGTTCCAGCCGACGAAAGCGTCAAGCTGGAAGACGACGCAAACCAGAAGGTCATCTCCGGCCTGAACATTGCAGCCGGCGAGCACGCAGAGACCGCTTTCACCGCATCTGGTGAGACCGTGGACTTCAGCGTTCCAGTCGTAGACGGCACCTTGGCTGAATACCGCGACTTCGTACCAGGCGGATCCGATGACTCGGTCACCGACCACCTGAAGAAGACCGAGAGCCACTCGACTTCGGGCCACTAGGGCTCAGCAGAACAGGGAGCCTGGGAGCGAATCCTTTGATTCGTTCCCAGGCTCCCTGTCGTTTAAGTATTGTTGCCGGCTACACCACGAACTTGTAGCCCAAGCCGCGCACGGTCACCAAGTGCTCTGGCGTGGCCGGGTCGGGTTCAATCTTCGAGCGCAGGCGCTTGACGTGAACATCGAGGGTCTTGGTATCCCCCACATAGTCGCTGCCCCAGACGCGGTCGATCAGCTGGCCGCGAGTGAGCACTCGGCCGGCATTGCGCAAGAGCATCTCAAGCAGTTCGAACTCCTTGAGCGGCATGGACACCTCGGTATTGTCGACCGAGACCATGTGGCGTTCAACGTCCATGCGCACCGGGCCGGCGGTGACCACATTGCTGATGAGCTCCTCGCCCTCGCCCTGGCGGCGCAAGACGGCACGGATGCGGGCCAGCAACTCGCGCGATGAGTAGGGCTTGGTGACATAGTCGTCGGCGCCCAGCTCCAGGCCAACCACCTTGTCGATTTCCGAATCCTTGGCGGTGAGCATGATGACCGGGACCTGGCTATTGAGTCGGATCTGGCGAATCACCTCGGTGCCCGGCTGGCCCGGCAGCATCAGGTCCAAGAGCACCAGATCGGCGCCGTGGCGTTCGAACTCGGTGACGGCAACCAGCCCGTCCTCGGCGATCCGTACTTCAAAACCTTCGCGCTCCAGCAGGAAAGACAGCGGGTCAGAGAGCGATTCCTCATCCTCTACGATCAATATGCGGGTCATCGTCGTCCTCCTTCGCGATCGGAGGTTCTAGCCTCGACCGCTCGTTCCTTCATCATCTCGTCGGCGGCACCATCGGTGCCCGTCCGTTCTTCATCCGCTAGGGGAAGTCTTAGGGTAAAAGTGGAGCCTTGGCCGGGCTGCGACCACAGGGATACTTCGCCACCGTGGTTGGCCAGCACGTGCTTGACAATGCTCAGCCCCAGTCCGGTGCCACCGGTTTGCCGCGAGCGTGCCGAGTCCACCCGGTAGAAGCGCTCGAAGACGCGTTCTTGCTCTTCGGGTGAAATGCCCGGCCCCTGGTCGGTGACCGAAATCTGCGCGTAGCCATCACGCTGGCGGATCCCCACGCCCACCTTCGTGTTCGCCGGCGAGTAGCGGATCGCGTTATCGATGAGGTTGCGCACAGCGGTCATCAGCAGGTCGGGATCGCCCAGGATCGGTTCCTCCAGATGTCCGCCCACGGTGATGCTGATGCCCTTTTCCTCGGCAAGCAAGTGGCTGCGGTCCACCGCTTCGGCCACCACGTTGTGGATGTTCACTTCCCTGCCCTGCACAATGGCATCGCTGGCTTGCAGCCGGGAGAGCTCGATAATGTCCTGGACCAGCGCGGCAAGCCGCCGCGATTCCTTGTCCATCCGGGTGGAGAAGCGGCGCACAGCTGTCGGATCGTCGGCGGCTTCGGTAATGGCCTCGGCCAGCAAGGAGATCGCACCGACGGGTGTTTTCAATTCGTGGGACACGTTGGCCACGAAGTCATTGCGCATGGCTTCGGTGCGCGTGATCTCGGTGCGGTCATCGGCCAGCAGCAGAATATACTCATCACCCAGCGGCGCAACACGCACGTGCACAATCAGCTGGCCGGCGCCGAGCGTTGAGCGTTGCAATTCGTACTGGCTTTCAGCGATCACGCCGTCCGCCCGGACCTGGCGCACCAGGGCCAGCAGTTCGTTGTGCACGAGCGTATGCCCACGAACCAGCCCGTAGGCATAGGAAGCCGGATTGGCCCGCACCACGCCGTCGACATCATCGAGGATCACGAAGGCGCGTCCGATGACGGACAGGACAGCGGCTGCACCTTCAGGGAGCAGGGGCTCGTCAACCTGCGGCAGTCGGGCGGTCCGGCGCTGCGACATCCTGAAAGCGATCACGCCAACGATGCCCAAGGCCAGACCGAGGACACCGGCTATCAGAGTCGAGATCACATCGTTCACCCTTTTAGCCTAGCTTCCCCGCTGGGTTCCTTCGTTCCTAAATGACGCGAAAACGGCCAAATCGGCGCGCTGTTCACCAAACGTTCACGTTTCGTGGCATATTCGTTAATCACCCGCTGACAGGCTGGAGTAAGACCCTCCACCATGCCATAAATCTGTTTGGGGTGGTTCGCTGCGAAGACAGGGAACCCGCTGGCATGGGAACCGACACTCGAAAGGAACTGCTGTGCGTAAGGTTTTTCAGGCAGATCTACAACAAATTGGCGAAGAACTTATTGAGATGGCCAACCAGGTCGCGACCGCAATGGATCGCGCGTGGGATTCATTGGCGAATGCCGATGTGGAGCTAGCCCAGGAAGTTATCGCGGCGGACGCGAAAATTGATTTCCTGCAGAACCAGCTGGATGAACGAGCCATCGACACCCTGGCACTCCAGGGCCCCGTGGCCAGCGATCTGCGCATGATCGTCGGTTCGCTGCGCATGAGTGCTTCCCTGGAACGCATGGGCGACCTCGCACGCCACCTGGCGCAGCTAGCCCGCCTGCGTTTCCCGCAGCCGGCAATTCCAGAAAGGATCTCGGCAACCTTTTCTGAAATGGCCAGGATCGATATCCAGATTGCCCAGGCGGTAGCCCGCCTGCTCGATACCCGCGATCTGAAGATTGCCGCGGAAATTATTGAATTGAACCACGAAGTCGATCGCCTGCACTCCAGCGTGTTTGCGCGAATTGCGGAAGCGGATTGGGATGCTTCGGCACCGACTACCGTTGATGTTTCATTGACCAGCCGCTATCTGGAGCGTTTCGGCGATCATGGTGTTTCGGTAGCACGCAAGGTGACCTACCTGGTTACCGGCGAGTGGGACCCGTCCGACGCCTGAGCCAGTGAGCGCGTGCTGAATTCTTGACGTAGTGCCTGTTGCCGGAGAACTCCGGCAGCAGGCACTACTTTTTTGGCCATGTGCGCCATGAGCCGTTAAGGCGAAGGGCAACCCGCCAATTGGCGGGTTGCCCTAGAAATTTTCGACGCACTAATAGCGCCAGCGTAAAGCGGGTTTTAGCCTTCGCACTCTACGCAGAAACCTACATTGCCTTCTTCGCGAACCAGCTGTGAGCGGTGGCGAATCAAGAAGCACGAGCCACAGATGAACTCGTCGTCTTTCTGTGGAATGACGGTAACCGTCAGTTCCTCGTTGGACAAATCTGCACCTGGCAGATCCATACCATCAGTGTGATCGGCTTCGTCGAGCTCGCGCACGACGGACTTGGCGTCCGGTGCGTTTGCGGACTTAACCGCATCCAGAGAAGCCTTACGTGCCTCAGCAACGTCTGGGCGGACTTCATCGTAATCAGTTGCCACGAATTGCATTCCTAACGTGAGCCATTGAGCCTATTCGAAATAGGAGATTACAGCATACTAATGCCAAAAATACAATCGTGCGCAGTAGTTTCGCTCACAGCCATATAGCCGGCCCATATTCGCGCTTAAAGCCGAAACGGCGGCACCAGCATTTCCAAGCTCAAGGCCTGGGGTTCTGGTACCGCCGAATAGTGGGTCTTACTTGCGTCCCTGGTTTGCGACAGCCTTGATGGCGTCGGCCGCAGCTGCAGGATCCAAGTAGGTTCCGCCGGCGGTGATCGGCTGGAAATTGTCGTCCAGCTCATAGACCAGCGGGATGCCGGTTGGGATGTTCAGGTTGGCGATGTCTTCATCGCTGATGCCGTCAAGGTGCTTGACCAATGCACGCAGCGAATTGCCGTGGGCGGTGACCATAACGGTCTTGCCTGCGGACAAATCTGCCTTGATGTTGTTTTCCCAGTAGGGAAGCATGCGGTCGAGCACGTCCTTGAGGCACTCGGTGCGTGGTGCGGAATCGCCCAGGGCGGCGTAGCGCTCGTCGTTGATCTGGCTGAATTCCGAAGCGTCGTCCAGGGCTGGTGGCGGGGTGTCGTAGCTGCGGCGCCATTCCATGAACTGCTCTTCGCCGAACTCGGCCAAGGTCTGCGCCTTGTCCTTGCCCTGCAGCGCGCCGTAGTGGCGTTCGTTCAGGCGCCAGTCGCGGTTCACTGGGATCCACGAGCGGCCTGCGGCCTCCAAGGCCAGGTTGGCGGTGACAATCGCACGGGTCAACAGCGAGGTATGCAGCACCTCTGGCTTGTATCCGGCTTCTGCCAGCAACTGGCCGCCGCGTGATGCTTCAGCACGGCCCTGTTCGGTCAGCGATACGTCGTACCAGCCGGTGAACAGATTCTTTTCATTCCATTCGCTCTGCCCGTGGCGAAGCAAGATCAAAGTGTGACTCATGTAATCCATCCTATCCAATGCTCCAGCGCAGACGCGCCAAAGTTAAGGAGTGTTCATTAATTGAGAAGACCCGCCCCTCCATCTGCAGGAGAGTGCGGGTCATCAAAAGATTCATGTTCTTTGCCGGGGCCTAGTAGTTGTACCAGCCGCCGCCTTGGCCGCTGACTGCTGGTTTCACATCGGCCAGGTAGACACAGGCAATGCAGGCACCAATCAACTGCAAGAAGCCGATTCCACCCCCGCTGAGGATGCCCAGCAACGAGACAACGGCACTGGCAGCCGTCAGGCCGGTCCAAAAGCCTTTGGTGCGCTTGCCTTCCTGCGCAAAGCGCTGTGCACCATGGCGCAAGCAGTCAATTACCGCCCAGACCGCGAGCACCAGAATGATCACGCTCAGAGCCAGCATCAAGTAGTACTCGATCAGGTGGGCAACATACATCATGGACATATCTTCACTCTACCTATGGGCGTTGGAATTTTTTGGTACTGCCACGCGCTAGAGCTGTTCCAGCGCCTGCTTCAGATCCGACCACAAGTCCTCGACATCTTCAATCCCGACCGAGAGGCGGATCAGGTTCTCGGGAACGGTCTGCGGCTCCGACGCATGGCGTGCCCGGCGCTCGGCCAAGGTTTCCACCCCTCCCAGGGATGTCGCTCCGGTAATGAGGTTGAAGGCAGCGACAACCTGGTCGGCGTGCTCGGCGCTCTGCCCCGCTTGGAAGGCGATCACCGAACCGAAGCCGTCCATCAGCTGCGCAGCGCGCTCATGTCCTGGATCCTGTGCCAGGCCGGGGTAGCGCACCGCCTGCACCTTGGGGTGTTCGGCCAGGCGCTGTGCCAGCACCTGGCTGTTGCTCTGCGAACGATCGATGCGCACCGCCATGGTGCGTACACCACGCAAGGCCAGGAAGGTATCCATCGGGGAGGCGATGGCGCCATGCAAGGTCCGGTAGCCATGCAGCTTCTGGCGCAGCGACTCATCGCTGGTCACCAGCGCGCCCATGATGACATCGGAGTGCCCTGAGAGGTACTTGGTGACAGAGTGCACCACTACGTCGGCTCCCGAAGCCAATGGACGCTGCAGCAACGGGGTGGCGAAGGTGTTGTCCACGATGCTCAGCACGCCGCGGGCCTGGGCTTCTGCCAGCAGCACTGGCAGGTCTGCGACCTCCAGCATCGGGTTGGTCGGCGATTCCACCCACAGCACGTCAGCACCCTGCAAGGCGGCGATCACTTCATCGGTGTCGGCAATATCCACCGGGCGAATGCTCAGCCGGCCGGCAGCTTGCAATTCCGAGCTCAGGGCCAGCGAACCGTTATAGGAATGCCTTGGCATTACCAGCACGCCACCGGCGGGAACCAAGCTCAACGCTGCAGCAATGGCAGCCATGCCCGAGGAGAATACCAGCGCCGGCAACGCGGCAACTTCCAGCTGGCCCAAGACCTCTTCAAATGGGTCCCAGGTCGGATTGGAGAAGCGCGCATAAACGCGTTCATCGGCAGCGGCTTGCCCATGGGAGTGATAGGTCGAGGTGAAGGTCACCGGATGGTTCACCGGTGCATCGATGGCATGGGCCGGACGGCCACCTGCAACGACAAGGGTCTTCGGATCCCACTCGGGGCGCGGAGCTGATGGCGTGCTGCTGGAGTTCATGGAAAAAACTTTACGCGCAGCCGCCGCACAGCGTTGGATGGATTTCACTACATTTCATCTGACGAATCCACCACACTGGGCGATTAGTTGCGCACGGCCCAGGGGTTGCGCAGATGTTTTGCCGGCTCCTTGGATAGGCTAGAGGGGTGAATAACGAATCGAGCGCGCCGGCCCCAGGCTTGTTCATAGTCTTTGAAGGCGGCGACGGCGCAGGCAAGTCCACGCAGGTCGCCCTCGCCCAGCAATGGCTGGAAACACGTGGGTCCAAGGTCATTACCACCCGCGAGCCAGGCGGAACCCAAATCAGCGAGGCACTGCGTTCGCTGGTACTTGAACACGGCCATGGCGATATCGATTCACGCACCGAAGCCCTGATCTACTCCGCAGCCCGGGCCGCCCACGTCCAGCAGGTCATCACCCCGGCTTTGGCCGCTGGCACCCATGTCATTTGTGACCGCTTCGTTGATTCCTCACTGGCTTATCAGGGAATCGGACGCGCCCTGGGAATTGAGTCGGTCGCAGGGATCAACCATTTCGCCACGAACGGGTTGAAGCCAGATGCCACGATCATCTTGGACATCTCTGCAGCCGATGGCCGAGCCCGGCGCATCGCTGCTGGTGGCGGTGTGGAAGCGGCCGACCGGCTGGAAGCAGAACCCGACGATTTCCACGAACGCATCCGCCAGGCCTTCCTGGAACTGGCTTCCCTGGAGCCGGACCGCTATCTCGTCCTGGATGCCAACAGCAGCGTCGAAGACCTGCACCACGCTGTCACCACACACCTGGCTGGACTGCTGTGAGCCGCCCGGTCTTTGGCGATCTGGCTGGCCAGCAGCGCGTCATCGATACGCTGTGCGCCGAGGTCGACCGCGGCAATCCAACCCATGCGTGGCTGGTCACCGGCCCTCCTGGCTCGGGGCGAACTACGGCGGCCCGCGCCTTTGCGGCAGCCTTGCAGTGCACCACCAGCCCAGCCGGCTGTGGCGAGTGCGAGAACTGCAAGCTGGTGCTCGCTTCCTCGCACCCGGACGTATCCTTTGTCTCCACCGACAAATTCGAATACCAGATTGCCGATGTCCGCCACCTGATCACCCGTGCGCAGGAAAGCGCCAGCACCGGGCGTTGGCGCATCATCATCATTGAAGACGCGGACCGCATGTCTGAACGCAGCACCAATGTGCTGCTCAAGGCCATCGAGGAACCGCCAGCGCGGATGATCTGGATCCTCTGCGCTCCCTCCCCGGCCGACGTCTTGGTCACCATCCGCTCTCGTTGCCGCGCGGTGAATCTTTCGGTGCCCTCCACCGCAGACGTGGCGGACCTCTTGGTGCGCCGCGACGGCCTTGATCCGCAGCAGGCCCTCTTCGCTGCCCGAGTCTCGCAGTCGCATATTGGCGTGGCCCGGCTGCTGGCCCGCGATGAGCAGGCACGAATCCAGCGTGAAAAGGTTGTTACCCTGCCACTGCGCACCACCACTTTGCCCCAGGCCATGGCGGCCGCCGCGGAAATCTCCAAGTTGGCCACGGAACGCGCGGAGAACATCACCGGCACCGATCTGCAGAAGAAGACCGAACAGCTGCGCCATGCCAATGGCCTCGGCCCTGAAGAAACCATTCCTCCTGGGTTGCGCGGCCAGTTCAAGGCCTTGGAAGAGGATGCGAAGCGATTCGCGCGACGTGCCAGCTTTGATGCCTTGGACCGGACTTTAACCGACTTGACCACGTTTTTCCGTGATGTCTTGAGCCTTCAGCTGGGAACCGGGATCGAGCTGATCAACGAGCATTTGCGCGAGAAGCTCGAAGCTTATTCACAAGGCCAGAGCAAAGAAAAATCGTTGGCCCAGTTGGACGCCATCAACCAGACGAGAAGCCGCTTGGCCGCCAACGTCAATCAGCTCATGGCTTTGGAAGCATTGATGACTCGACTCCTTCCGAACCCGGGTCGCCGCTAACCAACGCAAGGAGACACTCAACGTGCCTGTACGCTCATCCAAACTGCGTTTAATTGCGGTGGCGACCCTGCTGGCCTTTGCCGGGCTGACCAGTTGCTCCGCTGGATCGACGCTCCCTGACTCCGAAGGGACCGACGCCACTCCGAGCGCCAGCAGCGTCGAAGCCCCGCAAGGACTGGAGAGCTACTACTCCCAGCAGATCGATTGGGAGAAATGCGGCGATGTTATTGAATGCGCCACGATCAAGGTGCCGCTGGACTATGCAGACCCAACCGGTGACAGCATCGACCTTGCACTGAACCGGCGTGTTTCCGAGGGAGCCAGCCGAAACCTGCTCGTGAATCCTGGCGGTCCCGGTGGTTCTGGGCTGGATATGGTCGAATCTTCGGTGCAAGCCATGTTCAGTGCAGACTTGCAAAAGGCCTACAACGTGATCGGCTTTGACCCGCGTGGCGTGGGTGAAAGCACCCCGATCACTTGCCAGAGCGATGCCGAGACCGACGAAGGAAGGCAGGAGAACCTGCGCGCCTGGTTGCCTGAAGATCAAGAACAGATCGTCGAGGAAACCGAGCACTACGCGGCCGATTGCGCGGCCAACACCGGGAAACTCTTGGGCCACGTTGATACGGTCTCGGCTGCCAAGGACATGGATGTCATCCGCGCGGTGCTCGGGGACAAGCAATTGGACTATCTCGGGTTCTCCTACGGAACCTTCCTCGGGGCAACCTATGCGGACCTGTTCCCGCACAAGGTGGGTCGCTTTGTCCTTGATGGAGCCATGGATCCAAAAAGCCAGGCCGCTGACCTGACCAAGGCGCAGGCCGTTGGTTTTGAGCACGAGATTGAAGCTTGGCTGGCCCAGTGCGTTGAATCCGAAGGCTGCCCTTTCAGCGGAACGGTGGAATCCGCCAAGGTGCAGTTGCAGCAGTTCTTCGCCCAGGTCGAGAACGAGCCCATGACCTCCAGCGATGGCCGCACCGTGCCAATCATCGATTTTGTCAACGGCTTCATCTTGCCGCTGTACGACAATTCAAATTGGCCGTACCTGACCCAGGCCATGGCATCAGCGGTGAATGACGGGAACGTCGATGCCATTCTCGGATTTGCCGACCTCGCCGCCGATCGGCAGGCCGATGGAACTTACGGCTCGAATTCCAGCGATGCGTTTGCTGCCATCAATTGCTTGGATCGGCCAATGAATGCCGATGCTGAGGCAATGGGGAAGGAAGCCACCGAGCTGATGCGCGTAGCTCCGACGCTGGGCAAGTATCTGTCCTACGGCGAGATCGCCTGTGACGCATGGGATCACAAGCCCACTGGCAAGGCTGGAGCGCTGGACGCCAAGGGTTCCAGCGAGATCCTCGTCGTTGGTACGACCTCGGATCCTGCAACCCCGTACCAGTGGTCGCAGTCGCTGGCCAAGCAGTTGGATAACGCCACGCTATTGACCTACCAAGGGCATGGGCACACTGCCTACGGCCGTTCCAATGACTGCATCACCGAAGCGGTCGATGGCTACCTGATTGACGGGAAGGCCCCGGCACCGGATACACAGTGCTGAGCGGGGCGTTCATGTCTTCCTCGTTTTGACGATCAGACAATTCCTCGGATAAAGTGACGTGGTGCCTGTTTGCAGGTACAGGCCTCCTTAGCTCAGGGGTAGAGCAGCTCCCTCGTAAAGAGCAGGTCGCCGGTTCAAATCCGGCAGGGGGCTCGGTTGTGAAGAAAAACCCCGGAATCATGTGTTGCATGATTCCGGGGTTTTTCGCATTGCCGGCCCTTAGCTTCCACCGGTGATTTCATAGTCGAGTGTTATTGCTCCCCCGGTAGCGTAGTTGGGAACGTCAGCGGCGACAGCTTGACCCTCGGGTGAGCCCATCGCAGTGCGGAAGGCTTCAACATCGCTGAACTCGGCCTCGAAAATCGCGAAGTACCCAGCTGCCTGGCCTTGCGCGTCCGGGGAAATCCCGGTCGAGTAGCGCCACGCACGAAGCCCTGGAAGCTTTGCCGCGAGCGGCAAGTGGGTCTCTTCGTAGTATTTGATAAAGGCGTCGCGATCAACTGGTTCTGGATATAGGACGATGAGCTTGTGCATGGCGAAGTCTCCTCATGGATTGCCGGTTATCGGGAGCGCAACGGCCCCTCGAATTCTTGGAAATCCGAGGGGCCGTGCGCAGGCTTAATGACCTATTCGAAGTCGGCAGTAGCGGGGTCAGCCGCGATGCGCCCTTCGGGTCCACGATCCAGGGTAGCGATCGCTTCGATATCTTCAGCGTCAAGGGCTACCTTCAGGGATTCGAAGTTCTCGACGATGCGCGCATCGGTCACGGACTTCGGGATCACGACGTTGCCCAGGGCCAGATGCCAGGCGATGACAACCTGTGCCACCGAGGCGCCATGCTTCTTGGCGATGCCTTCGAGCACTGGGTCCTTGAGCAGGTCCCCGCCCTGGCCCAGTGGCGACCACGACTCATGCAGGATGCCGTGTTCCGCTTCGTAGGCGCGCAGTTCGGCCTGCGGAAAGTACGGGTGGGTTTCCACCTGGTTGATCACCGGGCGCACACCGGTTTCGGTGTAGAGCTCTTCAAGGGCTTCTACGGTGAAGTTGCAGACGCCGATGGACTTCGCTTTGCCGTCCTTCTGCAGCTGGATCAGCGCCTTCCAGGTGTCCACGTAGGTGCCGCGCTTCGGCTGCAGCCAGTGGATAAGGTACAGGTCGACATAGTCCAAGCCAAGGCGCTCCAGCGATGCCTGGGCAGCTGCGATGGTCTTCTCATAGCCCTGGTCCGCGTTCCAGACCTTGGTGGTGATGAAGAGGTCTTCACGGGCAATGCCGCTTGCGGCAACTGCGCGGCCGACGCCAGCCTCATTGCCGTAGATCTTTGCGGTGTCGATGTGGCGGTAGCCAGCCTTCAGCGCCTTGCCAACAGCTACTTCCGCTTCGTCGTCCTTGACCTGCCAGACGCCGTAACCCAGCTGGTCAATGGTGTTTCCGTCGAGGAACTTACTTGTGGGTATTGTTTGGGTCATGCAACCAATTTAGTGCACGGCTTGCCCCGATTTCTAGGACCACCACGCAACTGATCGGGAAAAGTCAATTATTCGCTGTCAGCGAGCAGCTGCATGGCCCGGCCAACGTCTTCCTTGACCAGCTGCGCGCGATGGCGGACCGATTCAATATCGATCGGCTCCCCCGCTTCAGCCTGCATCCGCATCATTGCAATGACCTGTGCGGTGGTCGCAAGGTCGTTAGCCGACTTGGTGAGGCTGCGGTGCACCCCTGCGGTGGATTGCGGAATATGCTCGTCGTTGCTCGGCGTGATCCGGTGGGCCATGCAGCAAAGCTGACGCACCGCGGGCAACAGATCCGCCATCTCGTTGGCTTCCTTCACCAGCAGGTTGTACACCTGGTCATCGGCAATGCCTTCGACCACCTGGAAGACGCGATCCAGGGACCGCTGGAAGCGGTCGTGGGCGCGGCGCCAGACGCCCTCGCCAAGTTCGCGAGTGGCTGCGCGCTCAGCGCGAAGTCGTGAAAAGAACGCCATGACACTTCTTTGCCGGTGATGTACAAGGATCGATAGCTCTAGCCTACCGGTGACCAGGCACCGCTTAGACCTCGAGCACGACACAAAACGAAACCGGTCCCGGAGCCTGCCGCAGGTGCGGCGGGTCCAGGACCGGTTATTGATGCTTCTAGCAGCAACGCCCTTCAGGATTCTTCTCTTGCCAGTCGGTGTAGTCCTTCCAGAATTCCCGTTCACTCATCGGTTTCTGGTCCGGATGGGTGCGGGCTTGGTGTTCCAGATAGTGCTGGTATTTATCCGCTCCCAGCACACCGTCCACAAACTTCTTGGCCTGCAAGAGGCGTTCCATCAGCGAAGCCATGGCTAGTGGCCGCCACGCTGAATTTGTGATGCCGCCGGAACCTGCTTCCATTCCTTCTCCAGCTGCTTTTCGGCAGGAGTGGAAATCAGCCCCGAGGGTGCGTACATCTTGGAAGGAACAGCGGGATCCTCTGTATCGTTTCCGCCACCGTTCTTCTTGGCCTTGATGGTCGCCATGACAGCGGTGACAATCACCACCGCGGTCAGCAGCAAGAAGAGCACCGACAGCCAACCCTGAACTCCGGTATTGCGGACCACGGCTTCCATCGCTTCAACTGTCTTGGCCGAACCGAGGGAAGTTTCGCCGTTGGCCAGCGCCTCCTTGTAGGCATTATGGTTGGCGAAATAGCCGACCTTGGCATTGGTTGAGAAGATCTTCTGCCAGCTGGCAACGAAGGTGACCACCACGGTGAAGGCCAGCGGCAGCGCGACAACCCACAGGTATTTGAAGTTGTTCCGCTTGGCGATGATCGTCATCACCACGGCCAAGGCGATTGCCGCCAACAGCTGGTTGGCAATGCCGAAGAGCGGGAAGAAGGTGTTGATGCCGCCGAGCGGGTCGGTCACGCCCAGGATGAGGATGTATCCCCATCCAGCCACCATGACCAGGGTGCAAATCCACACCCCGGGACGCCATGAGGTGTCCTTGAACTTCGGGAAGAAGTTGCCGATGGTGTCCTGAAGCATGAAGCGGGCCACGCGGGTGCCAGCGTCAACTGCGGTGAGGATGAACAGTGCCTCGAACATGATGGCGAAGTGGTACCAGAAGCCCATCATCGCGGTGCCGCCGAACCATTGGTGCATGATGTGGGCGATGCCCACAGCCAGGGTCGGCGCGCCGCCGGTACGCGAAACCACACTGGTCTCGCCCACATTGGCCGCCAGCTCGGTGAGGGTATTCGGTTCCAGGTTCACGCCGGCAAGGCCCAGCGAGTTCACAAACGCTACCGCGGTTTCCACGGTGCCGCCGGTAGCTGCCGCCGACGAATTCATGGCAAAGTACACGCCACGGTCAATCGAGATCGCTGCAACCAGCGCCATGATGGCCACCATGGATTCCATCAGCATTCCGCCGTAGCCCAGGAAGCGGGTCTGCTTTTCCTTTTCAACCAGCTTCGGGGTGGTGCCTGAGGAGATCAGTGCATGGAAGCCCGAGAGCGCGCCACAGGCAATGGTCACGAAGAGGAACGGGAAGATATGCCCGGAAACCACCGGGCCATCGGCGCGTCCGGCGAACTCGGAGAATGCAGGAACCGTGATTTCCGGGCGCACAATAATGATGGCTACGGCCAGCAGGCCGATGACGCCGATCTTCATGAACGTGGACAGGTAATCACGCGGAGCCAGCAACAGCCAGACCGGAAGTACGGCGGCGATGATGCCGTAGATGATGATGGCCCAGGCGATAGTGGTGCGATCCAGGTGGAAGAATTCAGCACCCCACGGCGATTCGGCGATCCAGCGCCCTGAGATGATCGCGAACATCAACAGGACAAAGCCGATGATGGAGATTTCCAGAACCTTGCCCGGGCGGATGAAGCGAAGGTAAATGCCCATGAACAAGGCGATCGGAATGGTCAGGCCCACCGAGTACACGCCCCATGCGGATTCGCCCAAGGCGTTGACCACAACTAGTGCCAGGATGGCAGTAATGATGATCATGATGGTCAGCGTGGCGATCAGGGCGGCGGTGCCGCCGATCAAGCCGAGTTCCTCGCGGGCCATCTGGCCCAGCGAACGCCCGCCACGGCGCATCGAGAAGAACATCACCAGGTAGTCCTGGACCGCGCCGGCCAAAACTACACCGACAATAATCCAGATCGTTCCCGGCAGGTAGCCCATCTGGGCTGCCAGAATCGGGCCAACCAGCGGGCCGGCACCGGCGATAGCCGCGAAGTGGTGCCCGAAGAGCACACGGCGGTCGGTGGGCACGAAGTCGCGCCCGTTGTTCACCGACTCTGCCGGGGTTGCGCGGAAATCATCGGGCTTGACGATCTTGCGTTCGATGAACTTCGAGTAGAACCGGTAGGCGATCAGGTACGTGGCCACGGCCGCGAAGACAAACCAAATCGCATTGATGGTTTCTCCTCGCGAAAAGGCAAGGAAAGACCAGGCAATGCCACCAATCAGGGCGATGGCAATCCAGACGGCGATCCGCAAAGGCGTCCAACGCTTTTCTTCGCGTTGGGCGACTTCAGGATCAACGCCGGCCGGGGGCAGCGTATTTTGGGCACTCAAGGTGAGCATCCTCCTCAGGGCGTGACAAGTGATGTGCGCGACCGGCCCCTATAAGATCGGTCACGTGATTAAGGCTACTGTGTCACTTTACGCGCCTGAAACATTTCCGGCTAAACCCTCACGACGATCTTTCCCGTGTGCTCACCTGAATCAAAATACTCATGAGCACTAGTCAGATCGGAAAATTCGAAGACTTTGGACACGTTGATGGACAGTTTGCCCTCATCGACCAACGGCATCACTCGTGCGACGGCCTGCTTGATGATCTCGCTCTTCTGCTCCAGCGGCCTGGACCGGAGAGTCGTGGCGATCACCCGCGCCCGCTTTCCGAGCATCACGCCCAGATTCAGTTCAGCTTTCGTTCCTCCCTGCAGGCCAATAACTACCAAACGCCCATCCACGGCGAGCGCATTGATGTTGCTCTGCAGGTACTTGGCTCCGATAACGTCAAGGATCAGGTTCACTCCCTGTCCATCGGTCAGTTCCTTGACGCGCTGCTCAAAATCCTCTTCTCGGTAGTTGATGCCCTCATCAGCTCCCAGCTGCTGGCAGTACGCAAGCTTCTGGGCCGATGACGCCGTGACAATCACCCGTGCGCCGGCCGCCTTGGCCAGTTGAATCGCCATGGAACCGATGCCGCCAGCGCCACCGTGAATCAAGATTGCCTGGCCTTCTTGCAGCCCGCCCTCGATGAACAGATTGGAGACTACCGTTGCGGAAACTTCTGGCAGCGCGGCGGCTTCCACGCTGGAGAGTTCATCGGGGATTCTGATGAGCAGTTCGGCCGGCACGTTGACGTACTGCGCATAGCCGCCTCCGGCCAGCAGGGCCGCTACGCGGGTTCCAATGCTCCACTCGGTCACCCCGGCACCAACCGCGGCAATGCTTCCGGATACTTCCAGCCCTGGAATGTCGCTGGCACCTGGAGGAGGTGGATACACGCCCTTTCGCTGTTGGACGTCTGCCCGATTCAAACCAAAAGCTTCGACCTTGACTAGTACTTCCCCGGGGCCGGCAGCAGGGATTTGCCGTTCGGTAAGTTCAATAACTTCTGGCCCGCCACCAGCGTTGTAGATGTAGGCATTCATTGTTTGGCTCATGGGGCCCAATTCCTTTCATTCGGGGTTCATGCCGTATACTTTTTCGGGTTGGATGGTTGTCCGAGCGGCCGAAGGAGCTGGTCTTGAAAACCAGTAGGCGGCAACCCCGTCTCATGGGTTCAAATCCCATACCATCCGCGTTATGAGTTTGGCGGGCTGATCTTCGGATCGGCCCGCCAAGCTGTTTAATGCCGTTCGGCCGGCAGCCCTTCGCCCACCAGGAAACCGGCAAGGCGCGCCACTTCGTTGGCCACGTGGGTAGCGTCCTTGAGTGTTCGTGCTGCGGGATTGTTCAGGTCACCGGCTTGCGCAGCAATGGCAGTCCCCCATTGGGCTGAGGATAGCTGCAGTCCCATCACAAAAATGCCGCGGTGGGCCAGGCCCTCGCTGTTGACCAGCCGGTAGGGTTCGCCAACAACATCAAATCCCGAGCCCGGGAGGCTTTCACCTTCAGAATTGCGCCACGTGTGCGCCCGGCCAACGTGGTCCTTGAGCAACTGCCTGATCAGCGTTGTGTCATTCTGCAGTACGCGGTTGCTGGGCATCATTGCTTCGCACATGGTCTTGGCTGTGTGCACTTCTGCGTCCACCCATGGCGATGAAGCCGTGAACTGGCCAGAAACTTCATCAAAGGCGAACTCGGGCTCCGGGCCGATAAAGGTCACGATGCCAGCGCGGGACAGCGCCAGCAGCTGTTCAATGCGTTCCAAGGGCGGCCCGGAGGCCAGCCCCTCGACCAGCGGCTCGAAGTGTGCCTGGATCTCTTCTATTCGAGATTGCTCGTCGATAGCGCCTGCGACTATCAGTTCCTTGACCAGCATGCGACCGGCGTTCATGGTCATGATTGCGCAGGACAGCGGGTCATCGAGTCCCGCTGAGCTGTGCCGGGCATTGCTGGCCAGATAATCCTGCACTGCCAGTTGGTAGTCCTCGTTGGAGGCAAAACCGATCTCTTCAAAGGGGCGTGCGAGCTTGGGAACATCCAGCCATTGAATCTCCGGGAATTGCGAGATGAATTTGCGCAGCTCTCCCAACCACACCTGGCTGCCTTCACGGTGTTCGGCTACGAGGATTGCCTCTAGCTGGTCAACGAATTCTTCTGCTGTGGACCCCGCAGGCGCACCGCTGATCTGGACGCACTGCCGATAATAGGCAAAGAGCACATCACGATGCAGCTTGGGCCAAATATGCCGCGAGAATTCTAAAGTGGCGTTTGAATTTGTCGCCCGGATCTCGGCCAAGTGGCCGATCAGATCCTGGACATCAAGAAAGCGCAGTTGAATCTCATCGGGAATGAACTGGTCAACTACCGGCTTGCCCCAGTACGGAGTTCCGCGGCGCGAGGCGACAATGAGTTCCGGCTCCCTCCCGGAACCAACGTACTCAAGGCGCTGCCCTGGCTCGGCACCGACTTCCCGGAATATGCCGCCTCGGCCCAAGGTCAGTTCTGCCATGCAGTCAAAGAAGTTCAATCCCAGTCCGCGAATCAGCGCTGGCTGGCCCCCTACGAATTTATTGAAATCCAGGTCCGCCGGGATATTCGGGGGCAGATAGGTAGCGCCGGAATTAGTCGCGGCTTCCTGAAGCTGCTTTTGCCACGGATTCAGCTCTGCACTTTGATGCCCCAGAGCCAGCACCACTGCGTCCACCGGCAAATGCTGCACCTCGGAACCGTGAGCCGCCGCTTGGTATTCCAATTGGTACCCGTTGCCCTGCGTCCGCAGCGCCAGAACCTCGGCGGCAACATGCTGGATGCTGAAGGAATCATGCTCACGCAACACCTCGCAGCTTCGGTCAAAAACATGCTCCAGATATTCGCCGTAGATGGCCCGTGAGGGATAGGTCCCCGCGTCAATGCGCTCAATGGTTCTCGCATGGTCTTCGCTGAGCTGCCGTCCATCGCCCTTCAGCTGCACAAACTGCCTGAAACTCAGGCCAGGCTCATCGGTGGCCCGTTCCGGCGCGACCGTAGGAAATGAAGCGGGGGTGTTCATCCAGAAGTTCTCCGACTGGCGTGGATTCCAGACATGCCCCGATCCGGGACGGTACGGGTCAAAAACCACAATGTTCAGCCGGCTGCCTTTGGGCGTCAGCTTTAGTGCCAAGTCAGCAAATCTTTCGACCACACTGGTGCCGCGCGGGCCCGCCCCGACAATGGCCAGGCTGTACTCATTCTTGGGGTTCTCCATCACGGTGCTCACTCCTATAGGTTATTACCTTCAACGCAGGCCACGAGCCCCAACGCATAGACTATGCCCATGACTGAGCAAGTTTCTAAGGCGACGAGCACCGATCCATATTCATGGCTGGAAGGGACCCGCGACGAAGCTGCCCTGAATTGGGTACGCCAGCAGACGCAGCGGACTGAAGACGAGCTCTACGATGACTCGTTCCGCGGACAGGTCCAGCACATCAAGTCTGTTCTCGATGCCCAGGACCGCATCCCGATGGTCACAAAACGCGGCGAGCACTACTACAACTTCTGGCGCGACTCGGAACACCGTCTGGGACTTTGGCGGCGCACAACCTGGCAGTCCTATCTCACCGATGCTCCTGAGTGGGAGGTCCTGCTCGATCTGGATGCCTTGGCGATCGCCGAAGGACAAGAATGGCATTTTGCTGGATCCTCGCTGCTTCGTCCACAGAAGTCAGAACCCTACGAACGGGCGCTGATTCGCCTGAGCCCCGACGGTGGCGATCAGGTGCGCGTCCGCGAGTTTGACTTGACCAGCAAGGGTTTTGTCGAAGACGGCTTCGACTTGCCGTTGGCCAAGACCCAGGCCTCCTGGATTGACCGGGACACCTTGCTGGTCGGCTCAGCCAGTAGCGGGCAATTCACCACGCGATCCACCTACTCGAGCACGCTGCGCCGCGTCGGTCGGGGCATTGGAATTGAAGAGGCGCCGATACTGTTCGAGGTCGACAAGGAGCATGTGGCTGCCTTCGGCTACTACGATTCCACCCCGGGCTTTGAGCGCGTGGTGACCACTGACGCCATTGATTTCTATCATTCGATCACCGGGGTCTTCCTCGATGGAGAGCATCATGTAATTGATGTGCCCACCGATGTTCAGGTCAGCCTTCACCGGCAATGGGTGCTGTTCGCCCCGCAAACTGATTGGGAGCATCAAGGCCAGGTCGTCGCAGCCGGCTCATTGGCGATCGCCCAGCTCGATGTGTTCCTAGCCCATGGAACTATCGAAAGAGTGCTCTTTGCCCCCGATGAAAGCACTGCCTTGGAGTCTTTGAGCTTCACCGCAAACTATCTGCTTCTCACTATTTTGCATCACGTCGCCGCTCAGGTGCGCGTCATTAGCCTGCGCGATAATTTCAGCGAATCGCAAATGCCGCTGGAAGATCCGATGCTGAGCATTTCGGTGGGTGCCGTCGACGATGAAGACGGCCTCGCTGGCGATGACTATTGGATGACGGTCACCGGTTTCACCACTCCGACGACGTTGTTGAGAGGTGCCGTCGGTTCCAAAGCCGCCACGGTGAAGAAATCACCAGAACGCTTCCCCGCCGATGGACTTGCTGTCACCCAGCATTTCGCAACCTCAGCTGATGGCACTCGGGTTCCCTACTTCCAGGTGGCGCCCGAAGACGTGGTTCTTGATGGGCAGAACCCGGTACTGATGGATGGCTATGGCGGATTCCAGCACAGCATGACCCCTGGCTATGCCGCCGCGATGGGCGTGGGATGGCTGTCTCGCCACAACGATAGCGGCCGACGAGCAATATACGTGATGGCCAACATTCGAGGAGGCGGCGAATATGGTCCGGCTTGGCACCGTGCGGCCCTGCGCGAAAAACGCCACCGGGCCTACGAGGATTTTGCGGCGATCGCCGAAGACCTGGTGCAACGTGATGTGACCTCACGCGAGCATTTGGCCGCTACCGGCCGATCCAATGGCGGTCTGCTCATGGGCAACATGATTGCCGGGTACCCCCAGCTGTTCGGCGCCATCTCCTGCGGAGTCCCGCTGCTTGACATGCAGCGCTACACCCAGCTCGCCGCGGGGCATTCATGGATCGCCGAATACGGGGATCCTGAAATCCCCGAGGATTGGAAGTTCCTTCGGACGTTTTCTCCCGTGCATCGCCTCAGTGACCAGCCTCATCCAGTGGATGACTATCCTGCGTCGTTGATTTGGACCACAACCTCCGATGACCGGGTCGGTCCCTCGCAAGCACGCATCATGGCGGCCAAAATGATGGATCTGGGTATTGATAATGTGCGGTATCACGAGCCAGAAGGTGGCGGCCATGCGGGTTCCACCGACAACGAGTCAACCGCGAAAATGCTGGCTACAAGTTACGAATTCCTCTGGCGACATGTGCAGTAGCCGACTCGTTTTGGAACACGCGCCTATCTTCAGGTAGGCTAGATTCTGCTGGAAACAGCGGATGGACACGTGCCAGAGCGGCCGAATGGACTTCACTGCTAATGAAGGGTCGGGCTAAAACTCGACCGGGGGTTCAAATCCCCCCGTGTCCGCCATAAAACCCCTACTCAGGTAGGGGTTTTTTTCTTCCAACGCCATGGAACCGGGCAAAAGCGTCATAGCCTTGCCGCATACTAACTTCATGGCAAGCTTCGACACCTACACCAGCCGAAAAACATCACGAATTACCGTGTCCGCTGGTACTCAGATCACGATCTCCTATCGCAGATATTCGACACCGAAAAAGACGCGCTCCGATGGTTCAGATGACCTAGCAGGTGCGCGCGCCACAGATGGTATCGTCCAGGTAATTCTCAATGCTGTTCCTCTCCCCTTCTTGTCCATGTCGATGACTCGCACGATGCCGCCGACCGCATAGCGCGCGGGTTATGGTGAGTCATGCGAGCCGGATGTGGCAGATCCCCCGATCCATCCATCGGAGGCTTTGTCGTGGTTGGGTCAGCGGGTGTTGGCATCGATGTGAAGATCCACAAGGGCAGGAGCAAGAAAGTAGTTCATAGTCGAATTCTTTCGGGCCGAGGAAAACCCAGAGACCTCTCGTGCCCGGGCATTAGACAAGCCACCGCGCTGGGTGGCTTAGGTTTCTGGTGTGTAGTTCGGCTTCAGCTTGCCGACATCCCTGGCAAGTTTGTTTAGGGCTTGTCAGATTCCTCTGCGATCGCTTTATGCTGGTTGAGCGTTGCGATGTTCTCAGCGAGTTTCTCCGCATTCTCCGCCAGCATATAGGCTGTTTTGTTTCGCGAACTTCAATGCGCTCCGTCTGGTCTTTGACTGATCCACCCTGAGTCGACGTGACCTCACGTTGGATCCGCCCAGTCCTTTTCTCCAAAGCGAGGGTCTTAGCGGAGACACCAAGCGCTGCGGGCTGGATGGTTTTTCCGGCGCGGCCCTTCTTCTCTGGTTTCCCGTTCCACTCGTCGAGCAAGTCCGCGAATTCTCGTAGCCGGCACCCGCTGACCCCAG
Organism: Glutamicibacter sp. FBE19; assembly: GCF_015524875.1. NCBI lineage: Bacteria > Bacillati > Actinomycetota > Actinomycetes > Micrococcales > Micrococcaceae > Glutamicibacter > Glutamicibacter sp. FBE19. The sequence goes on from NZ_JACKQN010000004.1 coordinate 26,017, forward strand.
CGGCTTCAAATAGAACGCCGCAAGAGTACGAGGGTGGATATTATCCCCATCGCTTGAGACCAGCTCTTAGGAATTCAGGGATCGGGGGCATCAGTCCTCCATATGCCTGACAGTGTGGTTGGCATAATTACTTTGTTTTATAACTTTTGTGCAACGTTGGACTATTGGTGCACAAATAGCCCAAACCTTGTGATTAGCTGGGAATCCACGAAATGCTCATTGGGGGAAAATTGGGGTCAAGCAAAAGGTCATCTTCGGAATTCAGACCATTCAACGCGCCGTTGATTATAAGAGCCGCCGATGCAATCCATGATGATCATGAAGTCTACGAGGTAGCATGGCAATGCCCCGAATGTTCGCACAATTCGCTGGCGTCCGCTGCCTGCAGAGCGTCCGGATTTGACCCTGAAGTCTTCGCCGGAACGAACGAGTTTTGCCCGAATTGCGCTCAGTCGTTTGAAGGAAAAGCCGAAGAGTACTTCCTAGGGCCGTTGGCCAGGCCTGCAGGGGGTCATTAGATTATTGGCGAACCAGCCTAAACTGCTTGGAACTAGAAGGACAGGGCCTGACGCCACCCTGGTGAACGATGTCTCAGGACATGCAGGCCGTGTCAGCAAATGGTTCCGGGTGGCGGAATTGCTGTCGTGGTGGGCCGGATGGATATGTTGGAACCAGAGGCAGAACCGTCACCGATGTCCCAAGAGAAAACAATTTCTTTTTAATCCGCAAATTCACGCGCAGCTCAGAAGCCGCCTGCACCGCGAACGCCCAAGAAAGCCTCGAAGACTACTTTCCTGATGCTATCGGCGCCCGATTCCCTGCAACTGAAATCAAAAAAGGCGCCCCGAGCTTGGTGCTCGGGGCGCCGATTTGAAATCCTGCAGGCGAATCGTCAGCCTGCGCTAGTCCTTGCGCTTAACAAAGGTCTGCAGCATGTTCTGCACGATGTCTTCCGGCAACGACGTATGACGCACGATAATCTCTGACATGCGGTCCAAGTCAGTATCGGCGATCGCTTCAAAGAGTGCTTCACGGTCGGCTTCAGGCAGTTCCGCCGCGTCGAAGTGCACAGGTCCGTCAGGTCCTTGGCCCTCAAAACGGAAATCAGCAACACTGCCATCGGTTGCTCCACCGGACATTGGCGAGGTCGCGATCATCCGCTCCAGGTCTTCCACCGGCAGACCGGTGTAGCCATGCAAAATTTTTGCCGCTTCTTCAAAGTTGGAATCGCGCAGCATGGAGAACAGCTGGTCGTATTCATTTGCTGGCAATTGCTCGCTGGAGAATTCGCGGCTCTCGCCATCGAGCTCAAAGGCCATCTTGAAGTGGGTAGCGCTCGGCTCATTTTCCAAGCCGAACTGCTCGCTCCACTCCTGCGGAACCACCCAAAGGTCATCAGTGGATTCCGGATGGGAGTCCTCTGCCTTGTCCGTGGATGCCTCGCGGTCTTCACGCTCGACCTGGGCTTCCAGCTTGTCGCTCAAGGCCTTGATCTCAGCATCATCAATTGGAAGTTCCTTGGCTGGAGCAACCTGCGGGTACTTATCGAGGCTGCGCACCGCGATGACGCAGTTCTTCACCGAATCGCCGGTAGCCGCACGGTAGATCTGCACGGCCCCCATGACATCGCCCTTGGCCAAGTTGCGGTAGACCGAGTTGCGAGAGGAATCATCTAGTTTCGCGTTAGCTGCTTCGGCCGCTTCGCGGGAGATCGCCTGCGCAACTTGCGCAGTGTTCTTCTTCCGCAATGCCTGCAGACCGAAGTAGCCCAGGGCAATCACGGCAATGACGACGACGAGCCAGATGATAATTTCCATACATCCAGACTACTTCGTTTAACTGTGCAATCACCCTGCTACGCCCAAAGTGAAAGGCAGGACACCTGGCGCCCCGGCAATCCGCAAAGCACGGCCGGCCATCGCCAGCGACCATCGCGAATCTGCAAGGTCGTCAACCAGCAAAATCGGACCGGGAGCCCCCGAAACCAGTTGTTCCAAGGCCATCGGAAGTTCGAAGGCGTCGGCTACCGCGGCCACGCGGAACGCGGAGTTGCCCCCGGAGCCGTTTTGCGGCCCCGCGCCCCGATACTCCAGCTGCCCCAAGTATCGAAGCCGCCCCACCTCGGCCAAGTTCTGAGCCAGCGAGGTGATCAGTTGCGGGCGCTTATTCGAAGGCATGGCAACAACACCCACCGGGCGTTCTTCCCAGTTCCATTCGGCCAGAACCTTGACACAGGCATCAAGCATCGCCTTGTCGATGGGGTGATCGGCCGGGTCGGCAAACAGCTGGCGCAAGCGATTGCCCCACCCGAGATCGGTCAGCCTGGCCAGTGCGCGGCCATTGGCCAGCTGCTCATCAACAGGAATTTTCCCCTTGAGCGAATAGCCCAATCGGTCCAGTCCCGAGGGGTAGAGCTTGCGCGGCTCGATCGGGATGCCGACCCGTCCCAACGCCGCCTGGGCGCTGTCCTTGGAATTTTCTGGAATGTGGTCATCGAACCAGACCCCGGCACAATTATCGCAACGGCCGCAGGCCACCGAGCGCGGGTCATCCAGTGCCTCGGTCAGAAACTGCATTCGGCAACCCCGGGTGTTCTCGTAGCTGACCATCAGGGTTTGCTCGTGAATGCGGCTTTGCGCCACGCGCTTGTACCGATCAGCGTCATAGGCCCACGGCATATCGGTGCGCATCCAGCCACCGGCTACGCGTTCCACGGCCCCGTCCACGGCCAGCACCTTCAGCAATAGCTCCAGCGGGGAACGGCGCAAATTCACCGCGCTCTCCAAGGCAGGAACGCTCATCGCGCCATCGGTGCTGGCCAAGGCGTCAAGCACCTGGGTAGCGCGGAGCTGATCCGGCATGGAACTGGTGGCGAAATACTCCCAGATTTCCGAATCGTCCGGGCCAGGAAGCAGCAATACGTCGGCATTCACACTGCCACGGCCGGCACGGCCAACCTGCTGGTAGTACGCTACCGGCGAGCTCGGGGCACCCACGTGAAGCACAAATCCCAGATCTGGCTTATCGAAGCCCATCCCCAGCGCGCTGGTTGCAATCAGCGCTTTGACCTCATTGTTTTTCAGGGCTTGTTCTAGCCGCTCGCGCTCCTCCAAATCGGTGCGCCCGGTGTAGGCGGCCACTTCATGCCCGGCTTCACGCAATAATCTGGCGATATCCTCAGCTGCGGACACGGTGAGCGTGTAGATAATGCCGGAGCCCTTGAAGTCGTTGATGTGGCTGAGCAGCCACGCCAGCTGCATACGCGGAGATGGCAGGCGCAGCACGCCAAGGCGCAGCGAATCACGGGCCAGGGTGCCGCGCAGGGTGAATACCTGCTCGGTCCCGCCGGCCAGTTGTTCAGCGACGTCTTCAACCACGCGGCTATTGGCTGTTGCGGTGGTGGCCAGCACTGGCAGGCCCTGGGGCAAGCGGGCGATCAGGTCGCGAATGCGGCGATAGTCCGGGCGGAAGTCATGGCCCCAGTCGGAAATGCAGTGCGCTTCATCGATTACCAGCAAGCCCAAACGCTGCATCAGCATGGGCAATTGCTGTTCGCGGAAGGACGGATTGTTCAGCCGCTCGGGCGAGACCAGCAGCACATCAAGTTCATTGCGCTGCAGCTTGTCAAGAATTTCACGCCATTCGAGCACATTGGCCGAGTTGATGGCCGCGGCACGGACCCCGGCACGTTCTGCGGCGGCCACCTGGTCGCGCATCAGTGCCAGCAGCGGGGAGACGATCAGGGTCGGGCCATAGCCTTGCTGCCGAAGCAGCAGCGACGCGATGAAGTACACCGCGGATTTTCCCCAGCCAGTACGCTGGACCACCAGCGCGCGGCGGCGTTCAGCGACCAGGGCTTCGATCGCTTCATACTGTCCGTCGTGGAACTGGGCTTCCGGGTTTTGCACCAGGGCGCGCAATTTCTGCAGCGCCAGTGTTTTCAGATCCACCTGCATTGAGCCATCCATGGCTCAAGTATTTCAGTTTCCTCCCCTGTTTTAGTTCCGGGGCGGGACGATTTGTGCAAGAAGCGGGAAACAGAGGGTGACGGGAACCTTTATTTAGCGGAAGTGTTAGGCATTTCCCATGCACAATAGCGCCATTCTCGATGATTTGAATCAGTCAAACCGGTAGGCTGAAAGGTGTGAGTGAAGAAATTGATCTTAATCAGAGCTTTAAGGCCTACGACGTTCGCGGCGTAGTCGGCGAGAGCCTGAATGCCGAAGCGATCGAAGCTATCGGCGCTGCCTTTGTCGATGTCTTGTCCCTGGCCGGCAAGGACGTATTGGTCGGTGGCGACATGCGCCCGTCCTCGGCAGAATTTTCCCAGGCCTTTGCCCGCGGTGCCACCTACCGGGGCGCCAACGTCATCATGCTCGGATTGATTTCCACTGACGAGCTGTACTTCGCTTCCGGCAAGCTGGATGCAGCCGGCGTCGTTTTCACCGCCAGCCACAACCCTGCCCAGTACAACGGCATCAAGATGTCCAAGGCTGGCGCTCGTCCGATCTCCTCGGCCACCGGCCTCTTCGACATCCGCGACCTCGCGCAGCAGTACCTGGACGAGGGCCTGCCGGTCTCCGGCGATGCCCCGCAAGGAACCATCTCCGAGCGCGATGTCCTGGCAGACTACGCCGCCTACCTGCGCGAACTGGTTGATCTCTCGGCCATCCGCCCATTGAAGATGGTGGTGGATGCTGGCAACGGCATGGGCGGCATGACCACCCCTGCGGTCCTCGGCGATACCGTGCTTGCGGCGCTGCCTTTGGAAATCATCCCGCTGTACTTCGAGCTCGATGGCACCTTCCCCAATCACCCGGCCAACCCGCTGGAACCGGAAAACCTCAAGGATCTTCAAGCCGCGGTGCTGGAGCACTCCGCCGATCTGGGACTGGCCTTCGACGGGGATGCCGACCGCTGCTTCGTGATCGATGAGCGCGGCCTGCCGCTCTCCCCATCGGCGATCACCGCACTGGTTGCGGTCCGCGAAATCGCTCGTGTGCAGGCCGCCGGCGAAGCGAACCCGGTGATCATCCACAACCTGATCACTTCCAAGGCTGTTCCTGAATTTGTCGCCAAGTCTGGCGGCACCCCGGTGATGACCCGCGTGGGCCACTCCTTCATCAAGGCCGAGATGGCGACCCAGGGCGCGGTTTTCGGTGGCGAGCACTCCGCCCACTACTACTTCCGCGATTTCTACAATGCCGACACCGGCATGCTTGCTGCCATGCATGTTTTGGCGGCGCTGGGCGGGCAGGACCTTCCGCTCTCCGAACTGGGCGCCGAGTATGAGCCCTATGTTGCCACCGGCGAGATCAATTCGCAGGTTGAGGACAAGGAGGCCGCCACCGCTTCGGTGCTCGCGCACTTTGACGGACAGCCGGTGGATGTGATGACCATGGATGGCACGACCATTTCTGCTGCCGACGGCAGCTGGTGGATCAACCTGCGCCCGTCCAACACCGAACCATACCTTCGCTTCAACGGCGAGGGCCGCACCGCAGAAATCATCGAGCCTGTGCGCGATGCCGTATTGGCGATCGTGCGCGGAGAAAACGCCACCAACTAGCAAAGGGAAGACATGAATCTCGAATCATTGGATGAGGGCGTCAAGGACGCGCTGAACAAGGTTCTGGGCACCGCGCTGGGCGTGGCTCGCGAACAGCTTGAAGAGCAGGGCGTGTTCCTCCCCTTCGCCATCGCCCTGGAGCCGAAGGAAGGCGAAGACGAGCCTGAGCTGCGCCTGATCGCCGTCCCGCCAACGGACGATCCCGAGGATCCGGACGCCGATATCGACACCGAAGCCATGGCCTCCGAGCTGGTCCAGGTCCTGAATCAGCAGGGCACCCACTTCGAGTCCATCGCCATCGCCTCGGACGTGCTGCTCCAGGAAAACGATCGCGACGCCATCCACGTGGTGGCCGAGCACCGCGTGGGCGCGGCCCTGGCGATCGTCCAGCCGTACACCATGCCGGCAGAACCAGGCGGCGAGTGGCTCTTCGACGAGCCTGCTGCAGAATCCGCGGAGGCTGTCTGGGCCAACGCGCTCTAGAACCGGCCTTGCAGTTTTGGGGTCAGCATGGTCACTATGCTGACCCCAAAATGCTTTCCCCGCGTAAAGTAATAAGCATGAAACTCAGCGCCTTCACCGATGTGTGCCTGCGAACCATCATGGTTCTGGCAACACCCGGCACCGGGCAGCTGACCAGCCGCGAGATCTCCGATTCGGTTGGAGTCCCCTATAACCACGTCGCCAAGGCCGTGCTGGAATTGCGCACGCTGGGAATTTTGCAGGTCACTCGCGGCCGCAACGGCGGCGCGGCCTTGGGCGATAACGCGTTGCACACCTCGCTCGGCGGGCTGTTGCGCCAATTGGACAAGCGCACCGATATCGTCGATTGCTCCGAACATGACGCCCAAACGGCTTGCCCGCTGTCGGGCAATTGCCGATTGCGGGCTGTCTTCCGCCAGGCTCGTGAAGCTTTCTACGCTTCCTTGGATCCCTTGACCATCCAGGACATCTGCCCTGGATCATCCGCGTCGCCGATCACGTCGCTTCCGTTCCCGATGGTGCGCGATTTTTCCTAGCTTCTCCTCGCCGCTGAAGTGATTTCGCTTGCTCTTCGCGGGTGGCCCGCCGATGAATTTGCAATCTTCTTCTACGAGGCGTAGAAATGAATCATAAATCTTGCATTTCATATGCGAGTTATTCCTACTCCCAAGGAGACCCGATGCTGTCCCCCAAGTCCTTCCCTTTCATTGAGGCCACTTTGCCGATCATCGCAGAGCGCATCTCCAGCATTACCCCGAACTTCTACAACCGCCTGTTCGCAGCCCACCCGGAACTGCTCGACGGAATCTTCTCCCGCTCGAACCAGAAGAACGGCACCCAGCAGCAGGCCTTGGCCGGGTCGATCGCAGTTTTTGCCACCTATCTGGTCAAGCACCCTGGCACGGCTCCTGAAACGATGCTCGCCCGCGTAGCCCACAAGCACACCTCCCTTGGGGTCGCCGAGGAACAATACCCCATCGTCTACAAGCACCTGTTTGATGCCATTGCCGAAGACCTGGGCGACGCGCTGACCCCGGAGATCGCCGACGCCTGGACAGAGGTCTACTGGCTGATGGCCCACGCGCTGATCAAGATCGAGAAGGGCCTGTACGCGCAGCAGGCCAATGCCGGGATCTACGCCCCGTGGAAGCTCGTCGAGCGCGCTGAAACCGGCGTTGATTCGGTAATCCTCAGTTTTGAACCGGCTGACGGCACTCCAGTCACCGTGGCCAAGCCGGGCCAGTTCGTTTCGGTGCGCATGCCGATGGCCGACGGTCTGCGCCAGGTTCGCCAGTACACCCTGAGCAACGATGTCGAGCATGCCCGCCGCCGCACCATCACCGTGAAGCTGGATGTGAACGGCGAGTTCTCCCCGGTAATCCACAACAACCTGGAGATCGGCGGCGTGATTGAGCTATCGAACCCCTATGGCGACCTGGTCATCGACAACGAGGGCTCGCCCCTGGTGATCGCCACCGCCGGCATCGGCTGCACTCCTAGCGCCGCCGCATTGCAGACCTTGGCTGCCCACGGCTCCACCCGCAAGATCACCGTGCTGCACGCAGACCAGGAAATCACCACGTGGCCATTGCGCGAGCAGATGCTTGAATCCATCGGCAAGCTGCCAGGAGCCACGCTCAGCACCTGGTTCGAACGCGGGGAATTGCCCGAGGGGCTGAACGCCCAATCCGGCTATATGGACCTCGCCGCGGCGCTGTCCGAGGATGCCCAGGTCTACCTTTGCGGTCCCCTGCCATTCATGAACGCCGTGCGCACCCAGGCGCTGGAAGCCGGTATTCCAGCCGAGCGCATCCACTATGAGGTCTTCGGTCCCGACGTGTGGCTCGCCGCCTGATATCAAGGGTGCACTTCGGCGCTGCCGGCGGATTCAGGGAGAATTCGCCGGCAGCGCCTTGTGCCGCTACTTTTCGGTATCCGCAGGATCTTCCCGGCGATCGCCTTGCTGCGGCTCCTTCTTCTTGAAATCGAGTTTCGCGGTGAACCTGCCCGGCTTCTTCTGCCCGGCTTCTTCTGCCGCCCCCATCGATTCCTCGGCTGCCCGGCTTTGATCTGCCGGCGCTTCAGCCGGCTGTTCCGCTGGCGCCGGCTTGGCGCCGCGTGCCGGTTTCACCGCCTGCGGGTCAACGAGGATCTGGTGCAGGCCGCCATCGGCAATCCACTTGCGCAGCACCGAGTTGAAGAGGATCGGATTTTCGATATTCCACTGGTGATGCATTCCCGGAACCACGCGGGTGATCGCCTGCGGAAGCTTCTCGCGCAATGCCGCGAACGACTTCTGCACGATTTTCGGCTCTTTGGCGCCCACCAGCGCAAGCACCGGCCCTTGATAGGCTTCGAGGTTCCCAGGCAGCCCGCCAGGATCCAGGTCGTTCATGATGGCACGCATATTTTCGGGCTTCAGCTTGACCCCGTGTTCAGTGAACAGCTCGCGCTCGTCGTCAACCATGCCGTAGGCCCCGGCTTGGAAACGCCAGTACCATTCGCTGCCGATCAGCTTCAGCTGCATCCGGTGGAAGGCGCGGGCTGTGGCGCTGGCCCCGGTCACCGGCGCACCGGTGATCAGCACCGAGTCCACCAGTTCGGGATGCCGTGCAGCCACGTGCAGGGCAATGACCCCACCGAGTGAAATGCCAACCAGATGCACGCCGCCTTCGGAGACTTCATCGGCGATCAGCGCTGCTACATCGTCGGCGGCCGATTCCAAGCCCTCCCAGGTTTCCTCGAAGCGGGCTCCGAAGGCCGGCAGGTGCAGGGTGAGGATGTTGAAGTCGCCGAAGGCCAGGACCTGGGGATCCCAGCTCCAGTTGCCGACGTTGCCTCCGTGCAAGAAGACCAGGGTTGGCACCTGGCGCTGGCCCTCTGCCGCCCGCCCCGGGTGGACCTCGGGGTAGTCGGTGGCGTCACGCGCTGTGCCTTGAGCTGGCTTGGGCCCGGAATCTTTGGCGGAAGTCATGGCAGGTACTCCAATACCGCGTCGAGCCATTCCAGCTCGGCGGCTTGTTGTCGGATCGCATGGTCAAGGGTGGCGGCCATCAAGAAGCTTCGCCGGTCGGCGGCCGCGCGCATATCGATGCCTTCGCGCTGGGAGAGGTAGTCATCGAGGATGAACTGGGTAGCTTCGCGACGCTGCACCAGCAATGCTTCGATGTCTTCGCGCTCCAATTCGGCGGCGAAGAACACCTGCCCCATGAAGGGATCACGTTCTGGAGATTGCACGGCTCCTGCCGACAGCCACCCGGTGAGGACTTCGCGTCCCGCGTCGGTGATGTGGTGTTCTTGGCGGTCAGGGTAATTGCTTTGCGCTACGGTGCGCACGGTGGCATAGCCCTTATCAACCAGCTGAGCCAAGGTGCGATAAATCTGTGCCTTGTCCGCATTCCAGAAGTGGTTAATAGAGGAGTCAAAGTGCTTTTTGAGCTCATAGCCAGTCATCGGCGACAAGCACAGCAGCCCAAGAATCAAACGTGCCAAAACCATAGGGTTATCTTTTCACAGTTAGTTGATTTTGCACCCACTTTGGCTCGGTGTGGGAAAACTGTGCCCGGATTGTGACAATTGCGCGCCACGGTTGCTTTTTGCGCAGGCAAAAGGCTCCTCGCCTCTGGAATCCCAGAGGCAAGGAGCCTTTCATCCCTTATTGACCAGCGTTTCAGCCTAGGCGTTCAGGCGCGACTTCAAGCCATCAAGCTCGGCCCGCAGCGAAGCTGGCAGCGCGTCGCCGAAGTTTGCGTACCATTCTTCGATGCCCTCGACCTCGGTGGCCCATTCGTCCTTGTTCACGGCTACGGCAGCCTCGACGTCGGCCGGGGTGAAGCCTTCCAAGCCGGTCAGGTCGATAGACTCGCCGGTTGGCACGTTGCCGATGATGGTCTCCTTGGCATCGGCGGTGCCTTCGATGCGCTCGATAGCCCACTTGAGCACACGCGAGTTGTCGCCGAAGCCTGGCCATGCGAAGCCGCCATCGGCGGTGCGGCGGAACCAGTTGACCAGGAAGATCCTCGGCATCTGTTCAGGGTTGAGCTTGGCCGAGATGTTATCCCAGTGGTTCAGGTAGTCACCTGCGTTGTAGCCGATGAATGGCAGCATGGCCATTGGATCGCGGCGGATCACGCCGGTGGCGCCCGCGGCTGCCGCGGTGGTTTCCGAGGACAGGGTGGAGCCCATGAAGATGCCGTTGGTCCAGCTGCGCGCTTCGGTCACCAATGGGATGGTGGTCTTGCGGCGGCCGCCGAAGAGGATCGCGTCAATCTTCACGCCGTTTGGCGAGTAGTAGTCCTCCGAGAGCATGTCGACCTGCGAGATCGGGGTGCAGAAGCGCGAGTTAGGGTGCGCTGCCGGGCGTCCGGACTCCGGGGTCCAGTCATTGCCCAACCAGTCGGTCAGGTGTGCTGGAATCTCGTCGGTCATGCCTTCCCACCACACGCCGCCTTCGTCGGTGAGGGCCACATTGGTGAAAATGTTGTTGCCCTTGGCAATGGCGCGCATGGCGTTCGGGTTGGTGGACCAGCCGGTGCCTGGCGCTACGCCGAACAGCCCGTATTCCGGGTTCACGCCGCGCAGTTCGCCGTCCTTGCCGATGCGCATCCAGTTGATGTCATCGCCCAGGGTCTCTGCCTTCCATCCATCGATGGTTGGGTCCAGCAAAGCGAGGTTGGTCTTGCCGCAAGCCGATGGGAAGGCAGCCGCGATGTGGTAGGCCTTGTTCTGCGGGCTGGTCAGCTTCAGAATCAGCATGTGCTCTGCAAGCCAGCCCTCATCGCGGGCCATGGCCGAGGCAATGCGCAACGAGTAGCACTTCTTGCCCAGCAACGCGTTGCCGCCGTAGCCCGAACCGAAGGACATGATGGAGCGCTCTTCCGGGAAGTGCACAATCCACTTGTTCTCGTTGCATGGCCACGCAACGTCTTCCTGTCCTGGCTTCAATGGTGCGCCGACCGAGTGCAATGCCGGTACGAAGAAGGCATTCTCCGCTTCCATCTTGCGCAGGACTTCAGTTCCGATCTTGGCCATGATGCGCATGGAAGCCACGACGTAGGCGGAGTCGGTGATTTCTACGCCGTAGGCAGGAGTTTCGGCATCCAGCGGCCCCATGACAAAAGGAATAACGTACATGGTGCGTCCGCGCATCGACCCGTCAAACAGGCCATTGAGCATGGACTTCATCTTCTCCGGGTCTTCCCAGTTATTGGTGAAGCCAGCGTCTTCCTTCTTCTTGGAGCAGATGAAGGTGCGCTCTTCTACTCGCGCAACGTCCTTGGGATCCGAGAATCCAGCGTAGGAGTTAGGGAAATTTGGATCGGTCAGCTTAACCAGGGTTCCGGCCTCGACCAGCTCGGCGGTCAGTCGATCGGCTTCTTCAGCTGATCCGTCTACCCAATAAACACGATCCGGCTTCGTCAGGGCGGCCACTTCTTCAACCCAGCTTGCCAACGCCTTGTGCGAAGTGGCGGCTGCGTCGATAACGGTCTGATCCGAGCTCGTGCTCATTATTTGTTCCCTCCATTGGGCTCAACTAGCAATGAATCAAGGCTATGGGGAGCATGCGGAGCCGACCGTGTGATTGAGACCTCAGAATTCTCACGCGCGTTAATTCAGAAGTAGAAAATTCCCGAAATTCCGGGGAAGGGGAAAGCGCGACGTGTAAAAATATGTGACGAAGGTCACGTAGACCGGTACCCTTTAGCCCGCTTCATATATCCTTTTGTTCACCTCGGCACGGTAGCTTTGCCCGCCAATTTGTACATGCCGAAAACGACCTGTATAGTAATTCGAGGTTCGTGAGAACGAATCAACAACAGAATATGCGCCCATAGCTCAGCTGGATAGAGCGTCTGTCTACGGAACAGAAGGTCAGGGGTTCGAATCCCTTTGGGCGCACAAATTGAAAATTCCCACTCAACCGAGTGGGAATTTTTTTGTTCCCACGGAGAAGTTGATGCGCCAGCTAACCCTTGATTCGCACACCGCCCTTCGACTGCTCAAAGTCAGCGACGCCTCGCAGCTTGCCCAGGCTTACCTGCGCAACAGAGAGCATCTAAGCGAATGGGAACCAGAGCGGGCCGACGAATATTTCACCGAAGCCTGGCAGGCCGAGAATATTTCACAAGTCCTTGCTGCACATCAAAACGGGCTGGCCTACCCCTATGGACTCTTCCGAGGAGATGCGCTGGTCGGCCGTTTTAATATCGCTTCAGTCGTCCGCGGCCCCTTCCAGAGCGGCAGCCTCGGCTACTGGGTCGATCACAACTTCACCGGCCAGGGCCTCGCCTCGCGCGCCGTGGCCGCGCTGCGCACCGAAGCCACCGATTCCCTTGGCTTGCACCGGCTCGAAGCCAGCACCCTCTTGCACAATCACGCTTCGCAACAAGTGCTCCTCAAAAATGGCTTTGGCAAAATCGGCATGGCACCGAATTACCTGAAAATCGCTGGCAGATGGCAAGACCACAACCTCTATCAGGCGATACTCCACGACCGAGCCTGATCTCCCGGGCACAGGCCCTGGATTCTATGGCAATCAAGCCATTCAATGCCCTCTCCACTAGATATTTTGTGAATCACGGCACTTTTGCCCATTTCGGTTTTTTCTCCGCCTCAAACTCGTGTACAGTTATTCAAGTCGTCAAGACGACAACAAATAAATATGCGCCCATAGCTCAGCTGGATAGAGCGTCTGTCTACGGAACAGAAGGTCAGGGGTTCGAATCCCTTTGGGCGCACAAATTGAAAATTCCCGCTCAACTGAGTGGGAATTTTTTTATGTTCTTGCCGGAATTCGACCTGCCAGCTAGTGGGAATCGCGCAGCACAAGTTTGGTGTCCATGATGCTCCACTCGGGCACCTGCTCGCCCTGGATCCTCTTGATCAGCAATTCAGCCATGATCTCGCCCTGGCGTTCAGGGAACTGCGCAATTGTGGTCAGGGGCGGGGTGGAACTGCGCGCGAACGAGTCGTCGTCCACCGCAGTCACCGATACATCCGCGGGCACTTTGAATCCTGCTTCGGCCAGCGCCTGCAATGCTCCGAAACCCATCTGCGCACTGGCGGCAAACAAGCCATCAAAATCGGCCTTGCTTTCAATCAGCTGCTGCATGATCCGGTGTCCGCTGGCGGGTGTGAAATCACCAATCCTTATGACCGCCGGTTCTAGCCCGGCGTTGTGAACTGCCTGCTGGAATCCGGTCAAGCGGTCCAAACCGGCGCCCATGTCCTGCGGCCCGGCGATCATCGCCAGCCTGGTGCGCCCCTGGGCAATGATGACTTCGGTTGCTTGGCGGGCGGCAGCAATATTGTCGATGTCTACTACATAGATTTCATTCTGGTCGGTGCTCATGGTGCGTCCGCCGTAGACCAGCGGCAGCAGGGAGCCCAGATCCGCATAGGAGCGGTCCGCCGCATGATGCGACAGCACCAAAGCCCCATCAACGTTTCCGCCCTGGAGATAGCGGGTGGTTTTTGCAGGATCCGATTCGGTCGAGAGCAACAAGGTCAGCATGAATTCGGTGCCCGCCACATATTGAGCGGCCCCCTGAACCACCTTGGCAAAATAGGGATCTGCGAAGAACTTCGCCGTATTTTCGGGAACCACGAGCGCAATCGAGTTGGTCCTCCCCTGGGCCAGCGAACGAGCTGCCCGGTTGGGGACATAGTTCAGCTCCCGGATCGCCTGTTCAACGGCCTTCCTGGCATCAGCTTTCACCCGGTCCGAACCGTTGACCACACGCGATACCGTGGCGCGCGAAACCCCGGCTCGCTCTGCGACCACTTCCAGTGTTGCCTGCGGCTTGCGTGGTTCTTGCATGCTCATTCCTGTGCGCCTGGGTCCGGGTAGTTTGCTGGCCACCCAAGCACGCAAGATGGTCCGCAACGCCCCTAGCCGGGGCCGCGGACCATCACGCTCAGGTGTTATGCCATTGTACGATTAGCGGCAATCAGGCTTGCGTAGGCCCGACCGCTATTCTTGATGATTCGTTCTTGGCTCTGGTAATCGACATAGATGATGCCAAAGCGCTTGTCATAGCCCCAGGCCCACTCGAAGTTATCCAGCAATGACCAAACGAAATAGCCACGGACATCTACGCCGTCCTCGATGGAACGGGCAACTTCATCCAGATGGTCCAAGATGTATTCGCTGCGCTCGTGGTCATCGACGGTTCCCGCTTCGCTCACCTCATCGGTGTACGAGGCACCGTTTTCGGTGATGTAGAGCGCCGGCAGGTTCGCGTAGTCCTGCCGCAAACGGTTAAGCAGCACCCGCAATCCCTGCGGGTTCACTTCCCACCCCATGGCGGTGCGAGGCAAGTCGCGCGCCGGGAAGGTCACGTACTCGCTGCCCACGAATGGAGAAGACTTGGCGGAATCCGTGGGAACCACCGCAGCTGGCTGGCCTTCTGGAAGCGGGTGGCCGGACACATTGTCATCGTGGTAGTGGTTGACGCCAAGGAAATTGATGGGCTGGTGGATGATTTCCAGGTCCCCGGGATGAATCACGCCGGACAGCCCCAGATGGCCGACATCCTCCAAGAGGTCTTCCGGGTAGGAGCCCTTCAGGACCGGATCCAGATACATCCGGTTCCACAACGCATCGATGCGGCGGGATGCTTCAAGGTCCACCGGATCGGCAGGGTCATTGGGCACGGCATTGGTCAGGTTCAAGGTGATGCCAAGTTCTTGCGCACCCAATTCGCGCAACCGCCGGGTGGCAAGCCCGTGGGCCAGATGCTGATGGTGCATGGCGGCCAGCGCGGCCTCAGGTTCTTGGCGTCCCGGTGCATGCTCGCCGGCGGCGTAGCCGATCAGCGACGAGCACAGCGGCTCGTTGAAGGTGGTCCAGTGCTGCACGCGGTCGCCGAGCTTGCCGTAGACCGCCTCGGCGTACTCGACAAATTGGTAAGCGGTATCGCGGTTGGCCCAGCCACCGTGTTCTTCCAGCGCCTGGGGCAGGTCCCAGTGGTAGAGGGTCAGCCATGGCAGGATGCCGTTCTCCAGCAGCTCGTCAACGAGGCGTGAATAAAAATCCAGCCCCTGCTCATTGACCGCGCGGCCGCCGGGCACCACCCGGGCCCAGCTGGTGGAGAAACGATAGGAATCAAGCCCCAGTTCCCGCATCAGCCCTACGTCTTCGCGGTAGCGATGATAGTGGTCTACCGCCACCTCGAGGTTTTCTCCCCCGGCGATGGCTCCTTCCTTGCGGGCAAAGGCGTCCCAGACGGAGTCTTCCTTGCCATATGAATGGCCTGCGCCCTCGATTTGAGCCGCCGCGGTGGCCGAGCCGAAGAGGAAGTGCTTGGGCCACGAAAATTCTTGGGATAGGTGATGAGTCATTAGCCCTTTACAGCTCCTGCCATAATTCCGGATACAAGTTGTTTGCCTGCCACGACGAAGAGCAACAGCAGGGGAATCGTGGCCATTAGCGCGCCAGTCATCACGATGGTGTAGTCGACATATCGGGCAGATTGCAGCTGGCTCAGGGCCACCTGCAGGGTGGGTGTTTGCGGGGCCACGAGCATCGGCCACAGGTAGTCGGTCCACGCGGTCATGAAGGTGAACAGCGACAGGATCGCCATGGCCGGACGGGCCGCCGGCACGCCAACATGCCAGAAGGTGCCAATCATTGATGCTCCGTCAACGCGGGCAGCTTCAATCAGTTCGTCCGGGATGTTGTCCACCAGATACTGGCGCATGAAGAAGACTCCAAAGGCAGTGACCAGAGTCGGGATCATGATCGCTCCTAGGGAGCCGGTCCAGCCCAGCTGCTTCATCATCATGAACATCGGGATGATGCCCAGCTGGGTCGGCACCGCCAATGTGGCGATCACGAAGATCAGCAGTCCCTGGCGCCCGCGGAAGCGCAGCTTGGCAAAAGCATAGCCTGCCAAGGTGGAGAAGCTGACAACCGAGAAGGTGATCACCGAGGAGACGACCAGGCTGTTGCCCAGCGCCGCCCAGAAGTCGACCGAATCGAACACCTCGGCCACGTTGACCCAAAATTGCCCGCCGGGCAACAGCGGCGGCCAGGCCGAGGAGAAGACGGCACCGGTGGAGGAACCAATGACGAAGGAATACCACAGCGGGTAGGTGCTGCCGATGAGGAATGCCAGCAGGATGCCGTAGGTGAGGAATCCGGGGCGCCGGTCGGCGGAAAAGTTCTTTCCCCGGCCCGGGCGCGCGACCTTGGGCACCGAGGCCCGTTGCACGGTGGCGTTACTCATCTTTGGCACTTCCTGTCTGCAAGCTGGCGAAGCGATTCCTGGCACGTTTGTCGGCGCGGTTGACCGCTCGGCGGGGTTTCTTCTGCTCCGATGACGAGGCGATGGTGCCGGAGATCAAGAAGTTGATCACGCCAATGACGATGATGATCAGGAACAGGATCCAGGCCACGGCCGAGGCGCGGCCGAAGTCTCCGCGGTTGAAGGCCAGGTCCCACAGGTAGAGCACGGTGGTTTGGTATTGCCGGTCTGGCCCGCCGGGGACCGAGCTGCTGGGGTTGAAGAGTTTTGGCTCGGTGAAGATCTGCAGGCCGCCGATGGTCGCGGTGATGATCACGAAGATCATTGTGGGGCGGATGCTGGGCAGCGTGATGGAGAAGAAGCGGCGAATCGCCCCGGCCCCGTCAATGGCTGCCGATTCATGCAGTTCACGCGGCACCGCCTGCATGGCCGCGAGCAGGATCAGCGCGTTGTAGCCGGTCCAGCGCCAGTTCACCATGGCCGCGATGGCCATATGCGAGGGGAACACCTCGGTCTTCCAGGCGATCGCATCCAGGTTCAGGGCACCGAGCAGGTTGTTGATCAGGCCATACTTCTCGTCGAAGGCTGTGGAGAAGATCAGCGTCACCGCCACCGGGGTGACCACATAGGGCACCAGCACGCTCATCCGCCAGAAGGTCTTGGCGCGAATGTTCTGGTCGAGCATCGAGGCAATGAACGTGGCCACCACCAGCTGCGGGATGGCCGAGAGCAGGAAGATGCTGAAGGTGTTAAACAGCGAGTTCCAGAACAGCGGGGACGCCAGCTCGGCTTTGTAGTTATCCAGGCCCACCCAGTCGCCAGCCCCGCCCAGCAGGTCCCAGTCGTTGATCGACACCACAAAGGTATAGATCAGCGGGAAGAGCCCGACCAGTGCAAAGAGGATGAAAAAGGGCGAGATGTAAAGATACGGCGAGTATTTAAAGTCCAGCCGCCCGCGCAGGTGCCGTCGGCGCATGGCGCGTTCGGCCTTGGATTCCTCCAGTTTTTCGACGGTGGGAGTGCTTGGTTTTTCGGCCGCGGGTTTCGGCCGTGACATAGGTGTCGTGGTGCTCATCAGTGTCATCTTTTCTGCTGCAGTTGCGTTGTGCGGGGCCAGGCCCGTAGGTGCTGCCCAGCCCCGCACCATGCGGTGGTGGCTATCGGATTACTTGATGTCCAGTTCCTGCAGCGTTGACAGGGCGCTGTTCCAGGCGGCTTCGCCGTCGGTGCCCTGGTCGATGGCGATGGTTGCTGGCCCGAAGACCTGCTCCTGGATGACCGAATCCTCGGCGCCCTTGAACTGGGCCTTCACTCCTTCGGCACGGTGGCCGAGGATTTCGCCAATGGGTGCGCCGTTGAAGAACTTGGTCAGCTCGTTCTCGCCGGTGACGGCCTTGGACTTCTGGGCTTCAAGGTTGCTCGGGAAGGCTCCCGCTTCTTCGAAGGAAGTGGCCTGCGAGGTGGCGCTGGTCAGGTACTGGGCCAGCTTGGCTGCTTCGGCAGGGTGCTTGGAGGTGCTTGGCACCGTCAAGAATGCGCCACCCCAGTTGGCCGGGCCGCCCGGGAAGACATCGGCAAAGTCCCAGCCGTCCTTCGCATCGCCACCGGCGCCTTCGACTTGGCCCTTGACATTGCCCAGCATCCAGCCTGGGCACGGCATCACGGCGAAGGAGCCATCAACGAAGGCCTGGCCCTTGCCCCAGTCCCACTGGGTCTGCCCCGAAGACAGACCCTTGGACGCCGCAGCGGACAGCTGGTCCCAGCGCTGGCGCAGTTCGGTGTTCGAGTCGATGTTCAAGGTGCCGTCGGTCTTGTAGTAGCCTTCATCGAGCTGGTTGACCATGGCATTCCAGACGAAACCGGACTGGTCGTAGAAGGCCTTGCCGGATTTCTTCACATAGTCCTCGCCGACAGAGAAGAAATCCTCCCAGGTGGCGTCGTCGCCGCCGAAGAGTTCGGCCACCTTGTCGCGATCGCTGGGCAGGCCGGCATCCTTGAAGAGCTTGCTGTTGAAGCACAGGCCCATGGGGCCGATGTCGGTGCCGTAGCCGATGGTTCGCCCGTTGGCATCGGTGGCCTGCTTGACCTTCCAGTCCACCCAGTCGCCCGAGATTTCGCCCGCGCCATATTCATTAAGGTCGGTGAAGCTGTCGGAGACGGTCATGACCTGGCCGAGCCAGCCTTCTTCCACGGCCTGGACATCCGGCAAGCCCGCACCGGCGGCTTGCTTGGTCTTCCAGTCGGTCAGCGCGTTGCCGCCGGTGTCGATATTGGTGGCTTCGATGGTGACGCCCGGGTTCTCTTGTTCGTACTTCTTGTAGAGGGGATCCAGTCCCTGGGTGCCGAAGGTGGTGACCGCCAGGGTCACGGGATTCTCGGCCGAGGCTGGCTGGACGGCGTCTTTGCTTTCGCCCGATGAGCAGCCTGCGGCGAGCAGTGCGATGCTTGAGGTCAGTGCTAGTACCTTGGCAAGCCGAGTTGTTCGTGAGGGGTTCACGGTGACTCCATTCAAGTTCGGTTCGTGCGAGTGGGTGGGACCAACTAATTTTGAGAGCGCTCTCAAAATACAGCAAAAATAATAGGGCCCATCCCTGAACCCTGCTTGCCATGGCAATGAAAGCAGCTCCGCTTAGTGATTTTGTGAGCGCTCTCACAAAACTTCTTCATCAATTCTCCACGATGGAACTTTCTTGTCAAGCCCCAAAGAAAAATTGGCCGGGCACCCTTCACGAGGAAGGGTGCCCGGCCAATCAAAGGGGCGGCAACTAGCCCTTTTTATTCAGTTCCAGTCCGACGAGCACCGGATCATGATCCGATGAGCGGTACTGGTTCGCGGTAAACAGGTCGGTGATGTTGTAGTTGTAGCGGCTGTATTCATAGCCCACGGATTCGATGGCGTTGATATTCCAGATATCCTGCCCGGTCACCTTGGCGGCCAATTCTGGCGAGGCCAGAATATGGTCCAGGGAACCGCTCAATCCGTCATAGATGTAGCTCTGCGAATCCGCCGAGGCGCCCAGGTCAACGTAGCCCGCATCGGCGAGCACCCGGATTGGATCCTCGGCGGCGTAGGAGTTGAAGTCTCCAGCCAGCAGCACCTTGCGGGTATTGCGCGACTGCTTGAGCTGATCGGCAAAGCCAACCAGGGCCTTGGCCTGCTCAACGCGGTCGGCATTCCAGGCTCCCTGTCCGTCGCCGGAGTCGGCATTGCCCGAACCGTCATCGGGGTTGGATCCCTTGGACTTGAAATGGTTGGCCACCACGACAAAACGGGTGTTCTGGTTGCCGCCGACCTTCTGGAAAGCCTGGCCCAGTGGATCTCGGGCATTGCCAAAGGCCTCATCGTCGAGGATGACCGATTCGTCAATCGGCTTCACCGTCTTGGCGCGATAGATGATCGCGGTGCGGATCACATCTTCGTCAGCCGGAATAGCCGCCGGGCTTGGCACGTAGCTCCAGATCTTCTGGCCGGCAGCCGAGTTCAGCTGCTCCACGAGGTGGGCGAGGGCGGCGTCGCGGTCCTGTCCGGAACGGGCCGAGTTTTCGATCTCTTCGAGCACCACCACATCGGCGGTGAACTTGCCCAGCGCCGCAACAATCTTGGACTGCTGGCGTGCGAAGCTCTCCGCGTTGGCAGCTCCGCGGGCATCACAGCCCTGGCGCACGGTCAGCGGATTGCCCTCGCGGTCAGTGTAGTACTTGCACCCTTCGAGCTGGTCTCCGGTGGTGGTGAAGTAGTTCAGCACGTTGAAGCTGCCGACACTCACATTGCCGCCTACTTCTTGCGGTGCTTCGTTGTCGATCTGCTCAAATGCCAGGGCAATGTCCGCGTCGTCAGCGCCAATCACCTGGCCCTGGGGCTGCAGCCGCCACAAATCGTAGCGGTAGTCCAGGATCATCGGACCGGTGAAGGCGGCGTTGGCGCCAACGCTGACCCGCTGTTCGGCGTCAATGTAGGGCAGGGCCACCGTGGTGTTCTTGGCGGTGCTGAAGTTCAGCGTGGCGCCGTCGTCAACCACGATGGAGCGCTGCGCATTTTCTTCGGCGAGCGCGGCAGCCTGGCCACTGCCCGGGGCAAAAACATCGGTGGGCTGGCGGAGCAATTTTTCACCTGGCAGGATCGAGCTGGTTCCCATGGCCAGGCTCAGCTCGCCGTACTGGTTCAGCGAGTAGTTATCCGAGACGGTGAACTCGCCCTGCGGTTCTACGAGCATGGATTCGATCTGCTCGCGCCCGGCCTCGTCGCTGGGCAGGGAGATGGCCAGCGGCTTGATGGCTTCGGCGGCTTCCTCCAGGCCCTGGACGCTTTCGGCTTTGATCTGGGTGAGCCCATAGTACTCGCTGACAGTCCCGGAAACCTGCAGGTGATCCCCCACCTGCACGGAGGACACCTCGTCGGGAGCGTAAACGAATACCGCCGGGCTGCCGCCGGTTGGCAGCTGGGCCCCGGTGCCGGCGCTTTGCAGGTAAAAACCGCGGATCCCGCCCTCGGCGTAGGCGCCGGTGACCACCCCGCGCACGGTGGCTTGCTGGCCAGCCAGCGCAGAGCTGTCGCCGGTGCCCTGCACCTGCTCGATCGGGGTGATCTCGATGGTGTCGGCCTGGGCTGCGCTGAAGCTGGTTGCGGCAACCGCCCCTGACAACAACACTGCTGCAATGCGCGTAGTTCGTCTTTTGCTCATGATGTCCCTCAGTTGATGATCGATGGTGTCCAGGCCTGAAGATAATCAAAGTCCGGTGAACGACTCATGAACTTCACCCGGTCTTTGCAAGGCCTATCCAAGAACCATCCAAAAGCATCAAGCGGTTTACGTCCAGAGGTGATTAAAGGAATATTCGCACTAATTGAACTGACCGGTCAGTTCAATTAGTCTGTAACTGTGCTTATCGCAGATTCAGTCACCGTCAATGGACGCCACGACCAGCTGGTGCCGCCTACCTCGCTGCAGGTCATGCCCGGCGAGGTCCACCTCGTGGTTGCCGACCCGCAAATTTCGCGCACCGCACTGGCCCTCGCGCTCAGCGGACGGATGAAGCCCACCACCGGCGCGGTGTCCTGGGGCCACGCCGACTCGCTGAAAACCCTGCGCCAGCACACCGCCCTGCTCGATTCCCCCGAGGTCAACGAGCCCGAATCCCATATGAAGGTCCGCGATGTCATCGTCGAGGATCTCGCCTTGATCCCCGGCCCGATCTGGCGCAAGCCGCGGCCCAAGAAGTGGATGGAACAGCACGGATTCAGTGATGTCGCCACGCAATGGGCCGATGCCATCGACCCGGTCCGGCGCCTTGAACTGCTGCTGCTGCTGGCCGCCGAGAACCCGAAAATCCAATCGCTGGTCCTCGACTCCCCTGACCGCCACGACATGCACGACGAGATGTGGCTGGGCCTGCTGCTGGACTTTGCCGAATCGCACCGCGAATTCGCGGTGGTCGCCATCGTCGCCAATGTCCCCTACGACTGGGATGGGCCGGTCAGCCACCTGGGCTCCAGCTGGCAAGAACCCCTTGAAATTTCCCCGCCGGAAACCGGCCTGCTCGATACGGCACTGCTGATCGACGAGGCGCCGGAGCAAGAAGAGCCGGCAGCCGAAGAATTTGTGCAGGAAGAACTGGATCTGGATCTTCCCGAACCAGCCAGCGAAGCGAAGGACAACTAATGACGACGTTGCAGCTCGCGCTCTCCGAACTCAAGCGCATGACCCGCGGCACCCTGCCAAAGCTGGCGCTGATCGCCCTGACCTGCGTACCGCTGCTCTACGGAGCGCTCTACCTCTATGCCAACTGGAACCCGCAGGGAAACCTCGACAAGGTCACCGCGGCCGTGGTCAACCTCGATGACGGAGCCAAAAAGGACGGCGAGTTCACCCGCGTCGGCGATGACGTGGTGGAGAACCTCGAAGAGGACGGCACCTTCAGCTGGGCCCACCTCGACACCCGGAAAGAAGCCGAAGACGCCGTAGCCAGCGGCGAATACGCGTTCGCCCTGGTGCTGCCCGATGACTTCTCGGCAGCGCTGGTCTCCCCCGGCGACTTCAAGGATGCCGACCAGGCCGACCTTGAGCTGCTGACCAACGACGCGAACAACTTCATGGTCTCCAATTTTGCGCGCACCCTCGCCGGCGAGGTGCGCACCTCGGTCTCCGAAGAGGTCGGCACGGAAACCGCCTCGGCAATGATCGCCGGCTTTGTGGACATCCACAGCTCCATGGGCGATGCCGCCGACGGCGCGAAGAAGCTCTACGACGGAACCCTGAGCCTCGGAGACGGCGTGCTCACCCTGGCCGATGGCACCACCAAGCTGGTCGACGGCAGCAGCGAGCTCTCCGAGGGCAGCGTGAAGCTCAAGGACGGCACCTCCCAGCTCTCGGGAGGACTGCAGGATTTGCTGGCCGGACAGAAAAAGCTGAGCAATGGGGCCAGCGATTTGGCCGACGGCACCGGCGAATTGGCCACCGGCGCGGACAAGCTGAGCAAGGGGCTGCAAACCATGCAGGCCAAGACCAAGTCCCTCCCTGACTCGGTCAGCCAGCTTAACGACGGCACCCAGAGCGCCAAGGGCGCCGCCGATCAGCTGGCCACCGGCTCGCGCCAGGTCGCCGACGGAAACCAGCAGCTGGCCACCACCGCAGATGAGGCGATCTCGGTGATCAACCAGCTGCAGGCCGACACCGACCAGCGGCTGGAAAACGTCAAAACCGACGCCCAGGCGCAGCTGGATCAGCTGGTCGCCGAGGGCACGCTGAGCGCCGAACAAGCCAAGGCCATCAAGTCCACGATCAGCCAGAGCGTCGAGGAATCCGCCTTGCCCAACGCCCTGGAATCCAAGGTGGACCAGGTGAACAGCGGCTTGTCGTCAATGCAGTCGAAATTGCATACGCTTGCCGATGGCTCCGAAAAGGTCGCCGATGGCAATCAGCAGCTGGCCACCGGCCTGGGCACCCTAGCCGAGGGGACCAAGAAGCTGGACGCCGCGGTGCCAAGCCTGGTGGATGGCATTTCCAGCGCCGCCGACGGCTCGGCCGCACTGGCCACCGGCGCCCACAGCGCCAACGACGGAGCCAAGAAACTGGCCGCCGGGGAAAAGTCGGCGCTGGCCGGAACCTCCCAGGCTGCCGGCGGCGCCAAAGCCCTCGATGAAGGCGCCGGAACCCTGGTGCAGGGAACCGATGCGCTGCACGGCGGACTGGTCAAGCTCTCCGACGGCGTCGGCGACCTGTCCAAGGGCGCCGGACAGCTCGAAGACGGATCCTCGCAGCTCTCCAGCGGCCTGGATGACGGGGTCAAGCAGGTCCCGAACCCCGATCAGAAGACCAGCGACCAGCTGGCCGACGTCATCGGCTCCCCGGTGGCGCTGGATAACGTCAAGCAGGCCGAAGCCCAGTCCTATGGCGCCGGCTTGGCCCCCTTCTTCATGACCCTGGCCACCTACATCGGCGTTTTGGTCCTCACCCAGGTCATGCGCCCGATCACCAAGCGCGCGCTGCTCTCCAACGGAAGCAACTGGAAGATCTCGATCGGCGGGTGGCTGCCCTTCGCCGCCATCGCGGTGGTGCAAACCAGCCTGCTCTACGCGGCCGTGCACTTCGGCCTGGGCC
The DNA here is from genome assembly GCF_015524875.1 of Glutamicibacter sp. FBE19. Lineage (NCBI taxonomy): Bacteria > Bacillati > Actinomycetota > Actinomycetes > Micrococcales > Micrococcaceae > Glutamicibacter > Glutamicibacter sp. FBE19. The sequence continues at coordinate 49,914 of NZ_JACKQN010000004.1, forward strand.
TGACCACCGCCCACCCATGGATGGCCTGGCTCCTGCTGGTCTGCGCCGCCCTGTGCTTCAGCGCCCTGATCCAGGGGTTCTTCGCCCTGCTGGGCACCGCAGGAAAGTTCCTGGTGCTGGTGCTCATGGTCCTGCAGCTGATCACCGCCGGCGGCACCTTCCCCTGGGAGACCCTGCCGGAGCCGCTGCAGTTCCTGCACCAGATCCTGCCGATGGGCAACGTGGTGATCGGCATGCGCCACCTGGTGTACGGGGCCGATCTGGGCGTGCTTTCCACCGTGCTCGGCTCGCTGCTGATCTACACCGCCCTGGGCTTGCTGCTGAGCATGCTCGCGGTGCGGAAGAACAAGACCTGGACCCTGAAGGTCCTGCAGCCGGAGCTCAAGGAATGACCACGCCAGCCAGCCAACGCCGGCGGGTGCGCGCCACCGATTCCAAGGAACGGATTTTCGAGGCCGCCATGACCTTGCTGGGCACACGGGCCCCGGAGGCCGTCTCGGTGGACCAGATCGCCGCGGCCGCCGGGGTGTCCAAGGGCACCGTCTACTACAACTTCGGGTCCAAGGACGAGCTGATCAGCCAGATCCTCGACTTCGGCGCGCAGAAGCTGATGGACGAGCTTTCCCGCGCAGCCGCCGGGCCACAGCCCTACCTGGCGCTGAAGCACATGGTGGAATTCGCCATGGACTTCGTGGCCAGCTACCCGGCCTTTGTCCAGCTGTGGATGCAGGAGCAATTGCGCGCCGATGACACTAGCGACTTCAGCACCACGACGCTGCATCGCCAGGTCACCGATGTGCTGCTCCAGGTCCTCGAACGCCTGGTCCGGCTCGACCAGGCCGAAAAATTCCCGGTGGCCACCACCATCTTCGGCGCCGCCTTGTTCACCGCCCGGATGCGGGCCACCGGCCGCGCGGATTTGGCGCGCGATCAGGTCATCAGCGCCGTGATGCTCACGGTTGACGGGCTGCTGGCCACCCGTCCGCACGCCACGAGCTAGTCGGCTTAATCCCCGGCAGCTGCCCGGAGTAGATCACCACTCCCGGGTAGCGCTCCAGCCGCTCCAGCAGCTGGGCATAGCCCCGTGCCGGCAGCCGGGTGGCCAGCTCATCGAGCACCAGCACCGGCGGCTCGCGCAGCAGGGCGCGGGCCACCAGCAGCGCCGCCTGCTGGCCGCGTCCCAGCGGTTCCCCGCCTCGGCGCAGCCTGGTCTCCTCTGCCTGCGGCAGCGCTGCCAGATCCAGCCCGCACTGGGCGGCCAGTGCCAGCGCCTTGCCCATCGAGGCTCCGGGGTGGCGGTAGCGCAGGGCCCGCCCCAGGCTGCCGCGTTCTGGCACCATCGATTCCAGCGCCGCGCCCACCAGCTTGCGCCGGGAGGCTTCAGGCAGGTCCTCGCTGCGCCCTTCGGCGATCCATACGCCGGCTTGGCCCTGGCCGCACTGGCCATAGCTCCCGGTGGCGATGGCCGCCAACAGCCTGGAGCACTGCTCCTGGGTCCCCAGCACCTCAATGCGTTCGCCCGGCTGGGCGCGCAGCACCGGGAAGCGGTCCGGATCCCGCGCCGGCGGATGGATCCGCACCGCCGAAGGCTGGCCCAGCAGCTCCCTGGCATCCCGGGTGCTGGCCTGCCGCGCGTCGCTGCCTCGCCATTGCTCTTCCTGGGCCAGCAACGGGGCCAGGATCCGGCGCCCGGCCTTGTAGTTCTGCCGGTACTCCACCGCCTTGCCCCATTCGCCCAGGCTCCCGGCGCAAATCCCCATCAGCGTCAGCGCCGTAGCCACCGCGGAGCCAGGCAGGCCTGCCGCCGCGCAGATCCCGACCACCAGCGCGGTGCCCAGCAGCGGCACGGCCAATGCCGAGCCGCGCAGGGCGGCGGCATAGCGGGCCCGTTGCACCGACGCGTCGATCACCTTCTGCGCAGAACCCTGCACCCGCGCCACCTCGCGGTCGATCCCTCCCCCGGCGGCGATCGCGGTTCGCGCGGCCACGGTGTCGGAGATCCGGGCCGCCAAATTCCCGCGATGCCGGCGCAGGCTCCTGGCGCTGGCAAAAGTTCCGCCAGCCAGGCCCGCCAAAAGCGCCGCCTCGAGCAATAGCGTCAACCCCAGGCTCGCGGCCAGCAAGGGGTGCATGAGCCACAACCCGGCACCGCTGACCAGCAGCAACGGCAGCCCCGCCACCAGCGGCACCAGGCCCTGCACAATCCAGTTGCGGATCGAGGACAGGTCATTGGTGGAGCGGGCGATGGTGATCCCGGCCGAAGGGCCGCGCTCGCTGCGCAGCGCATGGGCGATCAGCCCGCGCCGCAATTGCGCCACATAGTGCTGCCCGAGTTTCTCTGCGAGCACCCGTTCCAGGTACTTCGCCGCAAAAAACCCGGTCACCAGCCCAATCACGGCGCACAGCGCAGCGATGGCATAACCAGCGGAAAGCTGCCCGATCAGCCAGCCGATGGCGATCGAGAGCAGACCGGCGAGAATGCCCAGGCCCAAGAGCCCCGCCAGCAGCCTGCGCCTCCCCGGTGCAACCAGCCGGGGCAAGCGGTTCCCAGATGCCAATGGCTGCACTACTTGGCACGCATCAGGCTGGTGGCTACCTCGGCCTGGCACAGCTCAAAGGTGCCGATCACCGGGGTGGACAGCTGGCTCTGGGCTTCCTGCGCGGCCAGCGGCGAAGCGGTCACCACCCCGCTGACCGCGGCCAGATCGAGCCCGGCTTCCAGCAAGATGCGCTCCCCGGCCTGCGCCCCGAGCGCGTCCTGGGCGCTGAACAGCACCCGGTCCACATGTTCGGCAAACATCGGGTCGGCCAGCAATCGGGAGGTTTCCCCCTGGAACAGCCCGTCGGCGATCTCGATGATCACCGCATCTGCTCCGCTGGCGCGCTGCTCCCGGATCATCGCCACGAGCAGCGAGCGCACCGTCTCATAGTCCAGCCGGTAGGTGGTCGGGTAGCCGAAGTCGGTGAAGTCGCACACGCTGAACGCTCCGGCATCGATGAACAGGTTCGGGTCGTTGCCGGCCCCGGTGCCGGTCGCCTTGCCCGCGGCCACGCTCATCCCGGCGTTGACCAGCCCATTGACCAGGCAGCCCAGGGTGGTGGACTTCCCGGAGTTCATCGAGGTGCCCAGCACCGCGATGACCGGCGGGCTCACCGCTCCGGCGTGCGCTGCGCGGGGCGAATCGTTGTTGATGTCCAGCGGCGCGAAGTCCAGGAGGTTCACCACCTTGCCGTGGCGCACCAGCAGGCCCACCGGCTCCAGCTGCGTGGCCTGGTCGATGGATGCGTGCTGCTCGATCACTTCGCTGGCCACGCCGCCTCCGGCCACCAGCTGGCAGGGCCCCAGATCCTGGGGAACGTGCGCCAGGAACTGGTCCGGCGCGTAGCGGTGGCCGTAGGCCACCATGATTTCCTGGCCAGCAAAAATCAGCTGGCGGCGCGAGGCAGGGGACTGCAAATGCTTATGCTTGCCCAGCTCGGTCACCTTCGCGATCACCACGTCTCCGGGGCCTGGAACCATCCGCGTCTGGCGCACGATCTGGAAGTCCTGCGGATTGCGCTGCAGTTCCGCGGCGACGAAGCGGGTGGTGTAGGCGGCCCGGATGGCCCGGGCACGTGCAGCGTCGATGCGCTGCTGCACGTCTTTGCGTGCGGCGGTGCTCTGAACTGGAAGTGTTTCTGCGATGACGGCCATGGTCCCATTCCTCTTTCACGCAAGGCCCGGTGCACCTGATGGTGTTCCGGTGCTGGCTGCGGTGCCAACAGTCCTTAGTGAATAGAGCAATGATTAAGAGAAGATGAACGAGGACTGAGGCCTTGTGGTGCAATCGATGAGAGGGCTTTCATCTGCTTCTCATAACCGCAGATCATCCATATAACGCGGGTTGACTAGTAGATAAGAATAAACTTGGTGAGAGTTTTCTCATTCTGGCCGCGGCGCAAGGAAATGCGTGACGCGGGCATCGCGAACATCCAGATGCGAGTACGGGTAGCTGGTTTCCAGCACGGTGGTACCGAGCGTTGGATAGTTCATCGCCAGCTCGTACACGGCTTCTTCATCGGAGTCGGCCGAGGCCAGCCGCAGGGCCAGTTCCTGGAGAACCGGCTGATGCCCGATCACCAGCAGATTGCTCACCGTATCGGGCACCTCGTTGATGATGGAGCACAGCTGCGCGACACCGGCGCCATAGATTCGCGAGTCCACATAGGGCGTTGGCCCTTTTTCGCCCAGTTCCGAGAGCACCCATGCGCAGGTGGACCGGGCCCGCAACGCGTCCGAGCACAGGATGTAGTCGGGAACCAGATCCTGTTCCACCAGCCAGGCGCCGGCCGATGGGGCCTCGCGGTGCCCTCGGGCAGCCAGCGGCCGATCGTGATCCACGACGCCCAGCGGGTAGTCGGCCTTGGCGTGGCGCATCAAGATGAGCTTGCGCGAATGCATGGTGTTCATCTTCCCAGCTTAAGACAGCAGCGGCGGGCAAACCGAATATGGTTTGCCCGCCGCTGCCAGGTGATGAAACTAGATCGAGTATTCAGGAGCTGCCCAGACGACAACTTCCGGGTGCTCGTAGAAGCGGTAGCCCTGGCCGCGCACGGTTCGCACGGTATTGGCCAGGCGGCCCAGCTTGGAGCGCAGGCGACGGATGTGCACGTCGATGGTGCGCTCATTGGGCACCTCTTCGGCATTGCGCCACAGGTTTTCCAGCAGCTCTTCGCGCCCGACGGTGCGGGTGCCGTTCTCCACGAGGAAGTTCAGCAGCTCGAATTCCTTGAAGGTCAGGTTCAGGGTCTCGCCGTCCAGGTACACCTCGCGGCGGGACAGGTCGATCAGCACACCCGATGGGCGCGGGGTGCTTGGACGGGCTTCGGCCCGCGGACGGCGCGAGACGGTTGGGTCTCCCAGCGCCTGGCGGACAACATCAATAGGCTCGCCCTGGGCGCTGGTTGGCGCCAAGGCTACCGCCGCGTGGGTCTGCGCCTGCGGCGAGAGGGTAGCGAGGAATGCGCGAACCTGGGTAGCCAGCTTGCCCAGCGAGGTGCCCTGTGCCTGGGCTGCGGTTTCATCCAGGCCCACATACAGCACGAAGCCGCGGGCTGAAGTGTCAGCGCTTGCCTGGCCCACTGGCTGTACCGGGGTGCTGGTCGGCTGATGAGCGGCTTCACGAGTTTCCTGGACGCTGGAAACAGCGCGCAGTGGGCGATAGCCCGCTGGTGCATAGTTGCCAGCTGCCTGGCGCTGTGCAGCAGCTGCGCGGTTCTGCGCGTTGCGAATTGAAACGTGGACGTATCCGGATCCAGCCGACATGATGATTTCCTCTTTTAGTGCGAAGGCCAAGTGGCTTGGCGCTCGTGCTTCGGGTTTTGCTTGCGCTGTTCGCGGCCTTCGTCCACGTCCAGCAGTTGGGTTTCCCGTCAACGACCGGCAAAATCTCGATTATGAAAGGCTCATAATTCCGTTTTTGCGCCGTTGACGCCGAGCATTCGATTGCAACATGCATCGGCAAACCTCGGCTGTCCGCCGGGATGCTTTTTGCTGTTCTGCGCCGTACTCACACATCTAGTTTCCTCGTAACATTGTCAACTTGCAAGTAACAAACCAGGCGGCTGTCCATATAGTGAGATGAAAACGCCCAAAGGTGATGCAGGACACTTTAGGCATATCTAGGGTATCTAAGCGCTTAACTACTCAATATGCTCAAGCTTTCCGACCAGATCATGCATACCGACCAGTCCATTCACGTCCCTGAATATCCATTCACCCCATAGCGTTGTCCACACTCCAATCATTCGCCGAACGCAAGGCTTGACCAAATTAAGCACTACCGGTCAGCAAAATTCCTGCATAAACTCGACATGCAGTCATAGCTCGCACACAGCAAAATCATATTCTTACCCCAAGGCAATAGGAGAGGCTGTTAAACATGAATGAATCCCGGTTTTCACCTTCGCAGCTGCCCCGCCTCACCCATCCCGACGGCACCCCCATCAAAGTCCTCGTCGTTGACGACGAACCCTCGCTGGCCGAACTGGTCGCCATGGGAACCCGCATGCTCGGTTGGGAAGCCACCATGGCTCATGACGGCCCGGAAGCTGTAGCCACCGCGCGCTCGCTGGCACCGGACGTCCTCGTTTTGGACTGGATGCTGCCAGGCTTTGATGGCCCAGAAGTGCTGCGCAAGGTCCGCACCCATTTCCCCGAGATCCCGGTCCTCTTCCTCACGGCCAAGGATGCGGTGGAAGATCGCATCGAAGGGCTCGGCGCCGGGGCCGACGACTACGTGGCCAAGCCATTCAGCCTCGAAGAAGTCCTGATCCGCTTGCACCGCCTGGTTGAGCGCTCCGGGGCAGCCGCCGCGGATACCGCCGAACTGGTAGTAGGGGATCTGGTGCTGAATATGGATTCGCATGATGTCTCCCGGGCTGGTCGCGATATCTCGCTGACCGCCACAGAATTCGACCTGCTCAGCTACCTGATGAGCAACGCCCGGCGCGTGGTGTCCAAATCGCAGATCCTCGATAACGTGTGGCACTACGACTTCGACGGCCAGGCGAATATCGTCGAACTCTACATCTCCTATCTGCGCAAGAAGATCGACGTTGATGCAGAGCCAATGATCCATACCGTGCGTGGCGTCGGCTATGTGCTGAAGCCGGCGGCATGAGCTTTTTCTCCCCCAGCACCAAGGTCAGCTCGCCGCATTCCTTGCAGCGCAAGCTCCTGCTCATCCTGTTGACCTCGCTCACCGCGGTCTCCGTGCTCCTCGGTGTGCTGTACAACGCCGGCATGCGCCAGACCCTGATGGACCAGCTCAATAGCCAGCTGCGTCTGACCACCGAGCGCGCACTGAATTATTCGCAGGGCGCTCCCGCGGTGAACTCCCGCTTGGATGCCCCGGGCCAGGCTGCCGGCACCCTGACCGCGCGCTTTGTCGACAAATATGTCTTCAACGGCGGGGTGCTCGATGAGCGCACCGGCGAGCGGCAGCAGCTGAGCCAGGAAGATGCCATCCCGATGGTGGATCTTGAACTCAGCGACCTGCATCCCGACAAGGATAATTTCCATCCGGTACGGGCCCATCTGACCGTGGGCGACTACTACCTGGTCGCAGTCAAGGATTCGGGCTCCAACGGGATCCTGATCGTCGGCTTGCCGCTGCATGGCACCGACCTGGCCCTGCGCGGCATGGCCTGGCTGACGCTGTTTATCGCCCTGATCCTGATCGCCGGCGCCGGATTGGCCGGCTCGTGGCTGATTTCCCGCTCGCTGGCCTCGCTCAAGCGCGTGGCCTCCGTGGCCGCATCCGTGGCCGCCGAGGACCTGGATTCGGGCAAGGTGGCGCTGACCCAGCGGGTCCCTTCCGCGGATGCGATCCCGGGAACCGAAGTCGGCAATGTCGGCAACGCGCTGAACGCCATGATCAGCAACGTCTCCACGGCGCTGACCGCCCGCGAAAAGTCGCAGGCCCAGATGCGCCAGTTTGTCGCCGATGCCTCGCATGAATTGCGCACCCCGTTGTCCTCAATTCGCGGCTACACCGAGCTGCTCTCCGCCACCGAGCACTTCTCCCCTGACGGCCAGCGCTCGATCGACCGGGTCTTGCAGCAAAGCAGCCGGATGGGGTCGCTGGTGGAGAATCTATTGCTGTTGGCACGACTGGACGAAGAAAATTCGTTCAAGCGCAGCAGGCTTGATTTGGGCATGCTCACCGCGGACATTACCGAGGACTTCAAGCTGACCGCCAGCGACCATCACTGGGAATTCGAGTGCTGCGCCGAGCAGACCATGGTTTTCGGCGACTCAGCCTCGCTGCGCCGGGTGATCACCAACCTGCTGGCCAACGCGCGCAAGCACACCTCTGCTGGCAATACGGTCACCGTGACGGTGGACCAGGATGACGAGACCGATGAGGCGGTGCTTGAGGTGCACGACACCGGCGAAGGCATTGCCCCAGAGTTCCTGCCGAAGGTTTTCGAGCGCTTCACCCGTGCCGACAAGGCCCGCTCCGGTTCCGATGGAACAACCGGGCTGGGACTGCCGATCGCCAAGAGCATCGTCGAAGCGCACGGTGGCAGCATTTCCGTGAGCTCCGAGCCCGGCAATACCGTCTTCGAGGTTCGCCTGCCGCTAGCCGGCGAGGAAACTGGGCCGAAAACGCCAGAGGCCGCGGTCAAGTAACCGCGGCCTATGGGCTATTGCCTGGTGCTTGCTAGGCGATAGGCGGGGTGACACCGTACAGGCGGTCACCGGCATCGCCCAAGCCTGGAATGATGTAGGACTTCTCGTTCAGCTTCTCATCCAGCGAAGCGAGCACTACGTGCACGCGGTTGTCGTCGCCGTGGATTTCTTCCAGGCGGGCGACGCCCTCAGGGGCCGCGATCAGGCAGATGCAGGTTACGGACTCGGCGCCGCGATCGAAAATGAACTTGATCGCCTCGGCCAGGGTGCCGCCGGTAGCCAGCATCGGGTCCAGCACGAAGACCTGGCGGCCGGTCAGGTCGTTGGGCACGCGATCCGCGTAGGTGATGATGTCCAGGGTTTCCTCATTGCGGGCCATGCCCAGGAAGCCTACCTCTGCGGTGGGGACCAGGCGCGTCATGCCTTCGAGCATGCCCAGTCCGGCACGCAGGATGGGGACTACCAGCGGGGTTGGCTTGGCAATGGCAGTGCCGATAGTGGTGGCGACCGGGGTCTGGACCTGGACACTTTCGGTCTTCACCTCGCGGGTGGCCTCATAAGCCAGCAGGGTGACCAGTTCATCGGTCAGCTGGCGGAAGATCGAAGACGGGGTGTTCTTATCTCGAAGAACCGATACCTTGTGTGCCACCAGCGGGTGGTCGACTACCTGTACGCGCATAAGTAGAAATCTATCAGCACACCGGCGGGCGAATCGAGGAAAGCGCCCGAAATTCCGCTGTCCAACGAGTTTGGTGTGCCCAAGGAAACAGGAATTGAGCGCCACGGCCAGCCTTGGACGCCCGAAAGCACGTAGAGTAAAAGCACTATGGTGCACGAATACGATGCCTGGATGGACCTCGCTTTGGACGAGGCGCGCGCGGCGCTGGCCACCGACGACGTGCCGATCGGCGCGGTGGTCATCTCCCCCGAGGGCCGTGTGCTGGCCACCGGGCGCAATGAGCGCGAAGCGATCAAAGACCCCACCGCCCATGCCGAAGTGGTCGCCATTCGCCATGCGGTGCGGGCCTTGGAAGAACGCGGCCAAGACGACGGTTGGCGCTTGGCCGACTGCACACTAGTGGTCACATTGGAGCCCTGCGCCATGTGCGCCGGCGCAATCGTCCTGTCTCGCATCCCCAAACTTGTTTTTGGCGCCTGGGATGAAAAGGCCGGAGCCTGTGGATCGGTGTTCGACATCGTGCGCGAACCGCGCTTGAACCACTGGGTCGAAGTCTATTCGAGGGTCAAAGAGCAGGAATGCGCCGAACTCTTGCGCGAATTTTTCAAGGCAAAACGCGGCTAATCGCCCCCATTTGTGTGTTTCGAGCCACTTCAGGGCGATTATCGCGCTCTCGTTTTTGTATTCACCTTTGGTTCGGTATAGAGTTATCAGGTCTGGTGACGTGTCCGAGCGGCCGAAGGTGCAACACTCGAAATGTTGTGTACGGTAACCCCGTACCGTGGGTTCAAATCCCACCGTCACCGCCAATGAAAACCCCGGAAATCCTTTGGATTTCCGGGGTTTTGCTTTGCCTAGAACCAGATGCGCACTAGTTTGCGAAAAGGTCGGTGAGCTTGCCCTTGGCATTCCACAACGCCAGCGAGTCGCCGTCGTTGTTCAGCACGCCTGCTCCGTCAACGTAGAACGCTTCATCGCTGTTGGTGCCTGGTCCGGAGTACACACGCAGCTTCGCGCCCGGTGCCAGCTCGTAGCCTTCGCCGATCTGCAGCTTGTTATTGGCCGCATCGCGAATCAGGTAGCCGCTGACGTCAATGGTGCGCTGGCTGGTGTTCTCCACGATGACGTGTTCGCCGTTTTCCGGGGTGACATCGCTGCCTGGCACATCGTTGACGGCATCCGATATCAGCACGCCGTTGTTTGCGGGGAAGACCTTCTGCCCTTCGAGGTGTCGATCAATCTGCTGCGGGAAGTCCCCGGTGATGCGCTCGACGCCCAGAGCCATGGCTTCGTCGGCCGCTTCAGGAGCGTTGACCGTGTAGACGCCCAGCCCCAGGCCGGCATCCTTCACGCGTTGTGCCCCGGCTGCGTCGAGAGTGCGGTAGCTGGTGCCGAAAGCATCAGCATAGGTTGCGTAGTGCTCCAGTTCCTGCGCCGAGGGAACGGTTCCGGTCAGCTGCTGCAATGGCACCTCAGGGGCCAGCTGGGCGAAACGTTCGTTGGAGGCCGCATCAAAACCAAGAACTTCAATCTTTCCGGACTCCAGCAAGGACTTCCACTGGCCATTCTTAGCCAGAGCGTCAGCGACTACCTGTTCGACTCCAGGGGACTTCGCTGGGTCCTTGATCTCGATGAACACGCCGATCTGGCCAGCCAATGCGCCGGGAACATCATCGAAGTGCGGAATCTTGGCACCGGCAAAACTGGCTGAGAAGTACGAGCCGGCGTCCAGCTGCTGCAATTCAGCCCAGGTGAACGAAGTAATCGGATCGTTAGCACGTTCTGGGAACACGTCTTCAACATTTGTGGTTCGGGCCGGAGTTCCGTCATGGAAGATGAACGGGACGCCGTCTTTGGAAAGCTGGACATCGATTTCGATGAATTCGGCACCCGACTGGCTTCCGGCCTTGATGGCTTCCAAGGTGTTCTCCGGTGCTACACCTGCAGCGCCACGGTGCCCAATGACCAAAGGGCCGGAATCCGATGACTCAATCTCCGTTGCTGCTGCCGGTGCACTAACTCCGGCAACCAGGCAGAGGGCTGCTGCCCCGAGGGTGATGTTGCGCAGTTTCATGGTGGATTTCCTTTGGTGTTGTTGATGAACACCAGCCATGCTTCCGCGCGCGCATGACCTCCACCTCAAGGTCAGTTGAAGCAGAGATTAATGTTTACTACTCAATAGCGTGTTCGCTGAATTGCGTCTCCAAATTCGTTCCATTCAGCTCAAGATAGATCTGGCCTTCGGTCACCGAAACGGACATTGTGTTTCTGCGGGTTAGGCAGCGCACCGCCTCATCAATGAAAACGGAATCAAAAGATCGAAAGCGAATATCTTCAGCTTGGTGAATGGTTTTGCCCCGCCAGGCCGAAAGCAGCTTGGCAGGATCCCGGTGAGTGTAGATGGCCGCGCGGTCTGCTCGTTTGCTGCCAAGGTGAAGCCTCTGTGCATCCGGCGCACCTACTTCAATCCATGCCGTGATCAGCCCAGTCAGATCCTTGACCAGGATCGCTGGCTCTTCGCCCGTGGATACGCCACCGGCCGAGAAGGTGATCCCTTCTTCGTATTCCAAGCAGTAAGCCAGAACGCGCGTGATCATGTAGGCATCGGTTTCAGAAGGATGCTGCGCCACGCGCAGAGAAAGATCCTCGTAAACCCCGCGATCTACATCAGCAAGTTGAACTTCAAAAGTGTGCATAGTCGCGCCGATAGCCATAGTTCTCGAGTTTACAGCGCGTGCGGCACCGCCAAGTGACATCCTCCGCTTTACGGAATCAGGATGCTTCAGGGAAGATTCGAATGATGCGAACGTTCCGAGGGGTTTCCGGGATCTTCGTCCTCTTATTGATCTGCCTGGTCAGCGACTCGTCCATTCTTGCTAGACCAGTTATTGGCGGAGGCGAAGATTCGTAGGTGACGCTCCCTGGAGGATGAATTCTGATCTTGTGCGGATTCTCCTGAACAACTTCTTCGGTCCAGCCCGGGGCCTCTTTGGCCAAATTACAGAAAGCGCATTTCATGCATCCGTTGACGCAACAGGTCTTTCCGCCCTTGCTGTGCTGATGAACATGGTCTGCGTGGCGGGGCTTGTTGTTGCAATATGGTGTGCGACAGTACGGGTCCCGTAATTGCAAAAGTTTGCGCAGCGACCCCTTGAAGAGCCGCTCTTTGGAATCCATGGCGACCAAATCCTGCGCACCAGGCAACGTATAGAGCCGCCGGATCATCGGGTAGGCCCTGATTCTGCGACGCAATGCAGCAAGTTCTGAAATCGGTGCGCAATCATCGATCTCGCCATAAGTTTCAATCAGGCGCCGTGCATACTGTGCTGGAACGGTGCCATAGCCGGGCATTGAAGCCGGCTCTTTTCCGTCCATCAACAGAGCCATATCCGTCATCACGAGATTTACGTGAAGTTTAATTGGCAATGGCTTATCCGCCGGATGCCCCGTCAGCCTGGAAACTAAAAGATCTGCTTTGAGCTGGGCGATGGAGCGTTCGTCGCCAGCATTCTTCAACTGCTGAGCTTCATGCTCAAGCGATGCTTCTACGGCAATTCCCACTTCAATGGGAAGTCCGGCGCTCAGCCTGACGCAGTCTTTTCCCTTGAAGAAGGACACTCCACGATGTTCTGCCTTGCGGTCAATATCTTCATCGCGATTTTCACCACGCACTTCGTCAACAGCTTTTTGTGCAAGGTCGCGGGCTTCGTTGACGGATGCCGTGTCAAACATGGCGGGAGCACTGGCAAAAAAGCTATCAAACTCCCGGCGTTCCGACCTGCTCATGTCCTCCAGCGGGGCCAGGATGGCCATAACCAACTTTTCGCTGAAGTCGCCATGCTGATAGCGCGAAAAAAGATACGGCAAGTCAGCTATCAAGAAATGCATGCGACGCACATAGGCGACAGAGGCATTTTGTGAGCGACGACGGGCCATTGCCACCTGGTGGGCCATCCCCCGCTGCTTGGCAGTCACCGGACCGTCAACAGTCCCGCCCTGAGTAATATCCAAATGAGCTGCAAGGCGGGCTTGAACTGAAGCGAGGAAGGCAGCCTGGGACTCGATTTTCTGAAGTGCTATGACGCTCAGGGTCGGATCATCTTCAGTGAGTGCCACGTTGATAAATGACAGATCGCTTTCAGAAAGGCAAGGAGTATTAGCGAAGCCTGTTCCCACTGGAATCGCGTCTTCGAAATTACTACCGAACACTCCATTGTCTTCGAACATATATCCAGTATACGCCGGATAACCCCGGAACAACAGGGATTATCCACAACAACTAATTCAACAGCGGACGTGGGTAATTCGAAAACTTGTGCGTATTAGGCATCGTTTTCCGGATGATCGTCGGACCACGAGTGAGCACGGGTGACCAGCTGTTGAGCGAGGCCGGGCAGATCGCCCTTTGCACTGCCCAAAGCGACGCCGAGCAGGAACGTGCTCAAGGGTGCCGCCGGGCGGGCGACTTCGTGGGCCACGTGCTTGGCGACGTCCAAGACCGTGGCGATGTCGATCTCGGTCGCGTCCAGGCCCAGCTCCCGGGTCGCGGCTTCGAGCCATTCGTTCAGTGCTTCGGGAGGCAAATGCACAGCCATGTCAGTTCCTTTCGTCGCGGCGGGCGCGTTCTAGCGCCTGCAAGGTATCGATGTCGTTGGTGGTCTCATCATCCACCGGCAGGTCGGCTAAATCCAGTTGGCCCAGCGCGGCGCGCACCGGGGCATTGACCAGCCGATCGCCAAGTTCGGCGCAGGCTTGGGCAACGGCGGCCGTGCGGTAGATGCCGGCGAGCCATTGCATGTAGCCGTGGGCATCGCGCAACACCAATCCGTCGGCGGCCCGGTGATCGAGGTTATCGAGCAGGACTTGGACGACTGCCTCGGGATGCTCCAGGTCGCAGGCCAAGATCAGGCACCAGGGGTTTTGCACTGCCCCGATCCCAGCGGCGATGCCAGCCAGCGGACCGGCAAAGGGCGGATCCTCGCGCAATACCGCATCAGCCAGGGTTCCGCTGGCCTTTTCGCCGGCCACGACCACGCGGACAGCACCTGCGTGGCGGGCGGCATGGATGACGCGGTCGACCAGTCGCTGCCCGTGCAGCAGCAGTTCCGGCTTGTTCGCCCCGCCCAGCCGGGTGCCGCGGCCGCCGGCGAGGACGAGCGCGTCGAAATCGGGGCTCATGGAATCATCCTCAGAACCTCGACTTCATCGCCGGGGTTGATCTGCGTGGCTCCGGCCGGAACCAGCGCGTACCCCTGGGCCGCTCCAAAGCCGCCGACCGAGTGGGAAATGCTGCTGGCCTGGACCGCCGGGGCGCAACGCAGCGTCGGCCCGTGCTGGAAAACCACGGGAATGACCTGCATGCGCCCGGCCGCGGCTTTCCACCCCACGGCGGCCACCGCCCGCAGGGTGGGGCGCAGCACTTCGCGGTGGCCCTGCATGGCGCGCAGGCAGGGGCGCACGAACAGTTCGAAGCTGACCGCTGCGCTGACCGGGTTGCCGGGCAGCGCGAAGACCATCGCGCCGGATTCCAATCGACCGGCGCATTGCGGCTGCCCCGGTCGGATCTTCACCCGGGCCGCCTGGACCCCCGGTTCGGCCTCCAGAACCTGGCGCATCACGTCATAGGCGCCGGGGCCAACGCCTCCGGTGCTCAGCACGGCATCATGGGTGGCGCCGAGGATATCGAGCTGTTCGCGGACCGCGCAGATGTCATCCACGCAGTGCACCACCGTGGCTGCCTGGATGCCGGATTCGGCCAGCAGGCCGGCCATGAGCAGCGAATTGGTTTCCGGGATCTGCCCGCGCGAAAGATCTTCGCCAGAGGCACGCAATTCCGCCCCAGTGACCAGCACGGCCACCCTGGGCGCGGTGCGCACCACCAGCGTGCTGGCACCGGCGGCGGCCAGGGCCGAAAGCCTGGCTGCGCTCAGCGTCTCGCCGGCGTAGGCCATCAGGTCCCCTGCGGCCTTGTCCTCGCCGCTTCGCCGGATATCCTTGCCCGGCGGCACCTGCACGTTGACCTGCACGGTGTCCACATCCCAGCCGCCAATGGCCGCCGAGGTATCCTCGATGCGCGCCACCGCATCGGCATCCGTCGGAATCGGGGCACCGGTCATGATCTTCACGCACTGGCCCGGTTCGAGCTTCGGGTCCCAGCCGCTGCCGGCCGGAACTTCGCCGATCACCTCCAAGGCAACCGGCGCTGCCGCGGTATCGACCGAGCGCACCGCATAGCCGTCCATGGCCGAGTTGTCCCACAGCGGCAGCGGGTGCGCGGAGGCGACATCTTCAGCCAGCACCGCGCCGTGCAGGGCGGCAAAGCCGCCAGAGACCTCGATGCTTTGCGGGGCCAGCGGCGCAATCTGCGCAAGCAACCGCGCGCGATGGGTTTCGAGGTCTACGGGTTCATTGCCGGTGCTCATGGTTGTCCCTCCTGGATGCTTCGCGGATGCCGGGCGGGCAGCGTAGCCACCACTGCGCGCACAAAGCGGTTGGCCGGGGCGGCGAAGACCTGCTCGACGGTGCCCCGCTGGATCACCTGTCCGCGCTCCAGCACCAGCAGGTCATCTGCGAGGGCCAGGGCGTCGGTGGCCGAATGCGAGATGACGATGGCGCTGGTCGCGGTGCGCTCCAGCTCCTCGCGCACCAGCGCGCGCATGTCCATGGCCGCTTCGACATCCAGCGAGGCGAAGGGCTCGTCGATCAGCAGCAGCCTGGGCCGGGCAGCCAGGGCACGGGCCAGGGCGATGCGCTGGCGCTGCCCGCCGGACAGCGCCGCCGGGCGCTGGCCCGCCAGCTCCTCCAGCCCCAGCCGCGCGAGCCATTCGCGGGCGGTGGCCAGCGCCGCGGCTTTGCCCGCCCCCGAGGCGTGCGCCCCGAAGGCTATGTTCCTGGCCGCGTCCAGATGCGGGAAAAGGTGCGATTCCTGCCCCAGCAGCCCCACCCCGCGCAGGTGCGGGGCCAGATGCCGGCGTCCATCGGCCAGGATCGCGCCATCGAGTTCGATCCGCCCGCCAGCGATTTTCTGGGTTCCGGCAATGGCGTTGACGATGGTGGACTTGCCGGCGCCGCTGGGCCCCATGATCGCCAGCGTGCTGCCGGAGCGCACCTCGAATTCCACGTTGACCTCGAAGCCGGTGCGCTCAACCCGCAGCTCGGCGAGCAGCCTCATTTGATGGCTCCCGGGCGCCAGGCGCGCACGCACAACAGCACCAGCACCGCGGTGGCCAGCAGCAGCAAGGACAGCGCCACGGCGGTATCCCGGCCCGCGCCGGCGCCATTGAACGCGGTGTAGATCGCCAGCGGCATGGTCTGGGTGACCCCCGGCGCGTTGCCGGCAAAGAGCGCGGTGGCCCCGAATTCGCCGATCGCCCGGGCGAAGCACAGGATCACCCCGGCCACCAGCCCCGGCGCGGCCAGCGGCAGGGTGATGCGGGTGAGCACCATCCATCGCCCGGCGCCCAGGGTCGCGGCGGCCTGCTCGTAGCCGGTGCCGGCCGCGCGCAGCGAGCCCTCCACCGAGAGCACCAGGAAGGGCAGGGCCACGAAGCCTTGCGCGATCACCACGGCGGCGGTGGAAAAGGGCAGGGTGAACCCCCACAGCGAATCGATCAGCTGGCCGATCGGGCTGGTGCGCCCGAAGAGGAAGAGCAGCGCCACCCCGCCGACCATCGGCGGCAGCACCAGCGGCACGGCAATCAGCGCGCGCAGCAATTGCGCGATCCTCGGGCCGCTGCGGGCGATCACCAGCGCCAGCGGCACCCCGAGCAGCACGCAGAGCGCGGTGGCCGCCACCCCGGTGCGCACCGAAAGCCACAGGGCCGCCACGGCCTGTTCGCTGGTGGCATCGGCCAGCAGGGTGGACCAGCTGGCGCGGCCCAGCAACGCCAGCAGCGGCAAGACCAGAAGGGCCAGGCCCAGCACCGCCGGGGCGAAGGTGAAGGCCGGGACGCGCAGCCCGGTATCGCTAGCCATTGCCCTGCGCAGCCCCGCTGCCAAAACCGTACTCGGCCAGGATCTCCTGGCCGCGCTCGCTAATCACGAAGTCCAGGAATTCCTGGGCGGCCGGGTTCTGGTCCAGGGTGGCGATCGGGTAGCTGTTGACCACCTCGTCGGCTCCCTCGGGCACGATGGCGGCCAGATCCGGCTCGTCCTGAACGTCGCTGGCGTAGACCAGCCCGGCGTCGGCTTCCCCGGCGGCTACCTTCTGCACCACCGCGGTGACATTCTGCTCTTCGCTCACCGGCTTGAGCTCTACGCCGGCATTCTCCAGCAGCTGCCGCGAGGCATTGCCGCAGGGAACCTGCGCTGCGCACAGCACCGTGCTGGCCCCGGCCAGGTCGGATAGCGAGCCGATGTTGGCAGGGTTGTCCTTGGGCACCGCGATCACCAGGGTATTGCTGGCAAAGATCACCGGTTCGTGGCCGAACCCGGCCTCGGTCACCTCGGCCATGGTGCGTTCATCGGCGGAGGCAAAAACGTCCACGTCGGCGCCTTCCACAATCTGGGTGGCCAAGGTGGAGGATCCGTCATAGTTGATGCCGGCGATCTGAACCTCGGGGTGCTCGGCCTGGAATTCCTTGGCGATCTGGTCGAACGCCTCATGCAGCGAAGCCGCGGCGGAAACCGCAATGACCTGCTGGTCAGCGGGCTTGTCGCTGCTGCACGAAGTCAGCGCAAGGGTGGCAGCGGTGCCTGCCAGCAGGATTCGGGCAGCCAGCGGCCAGGTTACGCGCATGAGTTCTCCAGTACTTGGGGTTTGTGCCCATGCTACAACCGGGCGCCGGGCAAGGGCGGTATTTTACGTGCTGATTTGCTGTTTTACCCGCCCTTCTTCCGCCACCTGCCTGCGCCAGCTACGCTGGTAGCTATGACAGTTCTACCGGCCGGGGATATCGCCGACGCCCGCGGACGGCCCTTGCATGACTTGCGGATCTCGGTGACCGACCGCTGCAATTTCCGCTGCGTCTACTGCATGCCCAAGGAGATTTTCGGCCGCGACTTCGCCTTCCGCGAGCGTTCGGAGCTGCTGAGTTTCGAGGAGATCGAACGGCTCGCCCGCATCAGCGTCACGCTCGGCGTGACCAAGCTGCGGCTGACCGGTGGCGAGCCCCTGCTGCGCCGGGGCATTGCCGAACTGGTCTCGATGCTCGCACAGTTGCGCACCCCCCAGGGCGCGCCGGTGGATCTGGCAATGACCACCAATGGCTCGGCCCTGCCCAAGATGGCGCAGTCGCTGAAGGACGCAGGGCTGAACCGCGTGACCATCTCGCTGGATTCGCTCGACGACGCCAAGTTCAAGGCCATCAACGACGTGAACTTCCCGGTCGCCCGCGTGCTGGAGGCCATCGAGGTGGCCCGCGAGGTCGGCCTGGGTCCGGTGAAAATCAATACAGTTCTCAAGCGCGGGGTCAACGACGATGAAATCCTGAAACTGGCCGAGCACTTCCGCGGCACCGGGGCGATCCTGCGCTTCATCGAGTACATGGACGTGGGCACCACCAACGGCTGGAAGCTGGACGAGGTCTTGCCCTCGGCCGAGGTGGTCTCAATGATCAACGAGCGCTGGGCCCTTGAGCCGGCGGCCAAAACCGAGCCGGGCGAAACGGCCAACCGCTGGCGCTACACCGATGGGGCCGGGGAAATCGGCGTGATCTCCAGCGTCACCAATGCCTTCTGCGGCAATTGCTCGCGCTCGCGGGTTTCGGCGGAGGGGCAGCTCTACACCTGCCTGTTCGCCGGCTCCGGCTATGACCTGCGCAAGCTGATGCGCGATGGGATCAGCGACGAGGATCTGGCCAAGGCGCTGGCCGGCCACTGGCGCAAGCGCGATGACAATTATTCCGAGCTGCGCGCCGCGCTGACCCCGGGAAACCGCAAGCGCATCGAGATGTCCTACATCGGGGGCTAGTGGTTACTATTGCGTTTTAGTCGCCGTGCGGCGGCTATGGCCTCTTCTGCGACGATCTCATAATTTTCCCTACTTTGGGACAACGAAATCGAGCCTTCTCCATATTTTTCGTAAGCGAGTTCAAGTAGTTCGCTGGCGTCGCTGAGTCTTAGAGCGTTAACCAGGTGCCCTAAATCAAGAATGTCTTTGTCACGCTCGGCGGCCAGCTTCATGGCAGCCAAGGTCTGCAAATCAGCAACTTCGACCGCGGAAAGATTAGGGTCAGATGCGAGCGCCCAACTGGCATTGTCGGGGATGAAAGCGGCAGCGCTGGGGTTCAACCACTTTCTAGGCAATCCGTGCTCAATTGCCATCGCCTCGATGATTTCTTCCACTTCTGTACGATGCGAGTAGTAGGCATCGATATCTTCCGTGGCACGATCGATCAGGCCATGAAGTAGCAGGGCCGAGCCGCCGACGACCCTAATGTTCACGCTGAGTCCCCGTTCGTTCAAGCGTCGTTCGAGTTCAGCGAGCAGCTCGACGACTCGGTCTCTTCTCAGGCCCGATCCATTCATGCTGTTCCCAAGCTCCGTTGTCGGATCCACACGTTCAGCTCTTGAAGTTCCGGAGGTGTTTCAGCACGAATTAGCTCCTTCATCTTCTCGCCTACTGGGTACAACTTTTCCGAGAGGAACACAGGTTCTGATGGTCGTGCAATGTCCGCAGCCCACTGCGGGACTGGCATATTGGTCTGACTCGCAATCCACTTGGTTATGGCAGCCAGAGCCACTTGGTATTGCGAGTCTTCCAATTCAGGCGACTGCGCTAAGAGAGGACGCCCTTCTGCGAGGGATTCAGTCGAGTATTCGCTGATAAGACGCAGCGCGAACTCGAAATCTTTGGCTTCCAAGGTCTCTCGGAAGTCCTCAGCTATTTCAGATCCCCGGTCATTAATAATGCGCAGTCCAGGTTCCTCAAACCCGAGTCTCTTGAGAACCCTGAGCACCAACCCTAAAGCAACCGTTTCTTTCCCCGATTCCAGATCAACGATGAACTTGCGGGAAACGCCGACTGAATTTGCCAAGGCGGCTTGGGTCAGGCCTAGGACACCACGTTGCGTCCGGATCCTATCTGCCAGGCTTGCGACAGTGAACGATGGAGATTTCATGTTCAAATCATGTCACCGTACGGTGACATAGTCTAGAGGAGTTTGCCGCCTGTTACTACCCCATGGATTTTTGCCCATCCAGGGATTCGCGGATGATGTCCGCATGCCCCGAATGCTGGGTGGTCTCGGCGATGATATGCATCAGGGTGCGGCGCACCGACCAGTGGGTGTCGACAAACCATGGGGCCGAGGGCAATTCGTGCACGGCATCCAGATCCACTTCGGCCAGCAGCGCGTCGGTGCTCTCGGCAATCAGCGCATAGTTTTCCAGCAGCGCTTCCAGGCTGTCCCCGTCCTGCATGCGGAATTCGTTGAGGAAGGCCTCGATCGCCTCGGGTGGCATCTGGCTGAAATCCGCTCCGTCCCAGGCCATGGCGGCCCGGCCCTTGACCATGAATTCCTGCCACTGCTTTTCCACGGCGCTCACATGCTTGATCAACCCGCCGAGGGTCAATTCGCTGGCGGTGGTGCGCTGCGCGGCCTGCTCGTCACTCAGGCCCTGGACGGTGAAACGCAGGAAATGCCGTGCGTTGGCCAGGGCGTGGAACAGGTCGGCACGTTCGCCGCTCAGCGTGGTGTTGGTGATGGCCATGGTGCTCATGATTGCCTCCTGGCATAAGCTGCAGCCGGTATTTCCAGCTGGCAATAACCAGAGTAGAAGTGAAAAGTGCCAGTTTCTGTCCTAAATCAAGGCAGACTTGTTGCATGAGTACCAGCACCAGATTCTTGCGCCTGCTCTCGCTCTTGCAGACCCATCGGTATTGGTCCGGGGACGAACTCGCCGACCGCCTGGACGTCAGCTTGCGCACCGTTCGCCGGGACATCGAGCGGCTGCGCGATCTCGGTTATCCGGTGCAGGCTGATCGCGGCGTGGGTGGAGGCTATCAGCTGGCGTCCGGCACCGCGCTGCCTCCCTTGGTGCTCGACGATGAGGAAGCCGTGGCGCTGGTGGCCGCATTGCAGTCCACGGTGCACGGCGGATCATCGGCGCTGGCCGAGGCGGCACTGCGGGCGATGGGCAAGGTTCTGCCCGTGCTTCCAGCCAGGTTAAGGAAGCGGGCGCAGGCGCTGACCGCGAGCACCGTCCCGCTCAATTCCCGGTCCTCGGCTCCGGATCCCGTGGACCCTGCAGTCCTGGTGGCTTTTGCCCAGGCCTGCCGCGACCACGAGCGAATCGCCTTCGACTACAAGGATGCCAAGGGAACCAAGAGCTCGCGCCGCGTAGAGCCGGTCCAGCTGGTGAATGTGGGCAACCGCTATTACCTGGTGGCTTTCGATCTGGACCGCGATGATTGGCGCAGCTTCCGCGTGGACCGCGCGCAGAACGCCTCACCCAGGGCGTTGCGCTTCATCCCCCGGCCGGTGCCTGGTGGCGATGCGGCGGGGTTTGTCCGCGCAGGATTGCGTGGCAGCGGGCAGCCAGGAGTGAGCGCGCGAGTTTACGCCAATGCCGAAAAGCTGGAGCCGCTCATTGGCCGCTGGTTCGAGATCCAGCAGATCGATGGGGACAGTTGCCTGGTGCGCACCGAAAATATGGATCTCCGCTGGGCCGCGTTCGGACTGGCCATGAGCGAGGCAAAGGTCAGCGAGGTGCAGCCAACGGAACTGCGCGCGCTTCTGGATTCCTGGATTTCGAATATCGGCCCCAGCCAGGAAAGTTGTGAGATGCAACAAAAAACGTCGTGACAGCTTGACGGTGCCACAACCGCGAGGCGTATAGTCTCTGGCGTGCTCATTGCATTCAAATCGTTCGGAGTAAACGCTTTGATTAGCGAATACTTAAAGATTGAATCTTCGGCATAGTCAGATCCACGCACCCTGAGGCGCTCTGCCCGCCCGTCGACTACGCCTAAGAAAGGCTGATTCATGACCACTGCCGACTTTACCGCCGATGCGCAAACGATCCTTCCCGAGCTGGTTGAACTGCGCCGCGCGTTGCATGCGGACCCGGAGCTCGGACTGGATCTGCCCCGCACCCAGCAAAAAGTACTTGACGCCCTTCAAGGGCTGCCCTTGGAAATCACTACCGGCACGCGCACCAGCTCGGTGACCGCAGTGCTTCGAGGCGAACTGCCCGGACCGACGGTCCTGCTTCGCGGCGACATGGACGCATTGCCGATTCTCGAAGAGACCAATCTGGCCTTCGCCTCTGTTAATGGCAACATGCACGCCTGCGGCCACGACCTGCATACTGCAGGACTTGTCGGCGCAGCCAAGTTGCTCTCGGCTCGGCAAAGAGAGCTTAATGGCTCGGTCATCTTCATGTTCCAGCCAGGCGAAGAAGGCCACGGCGGCGCCAAGATCATGCTTGAAGAGGGGCTGCTTTCGGCAGCCGGAGAACCTCCGGTTGCCGCCTACGCGATCCATGTAGGCCCCGGCCCGCGCGGAGTCTTCGCAACTCGGGGCGGCCCGGTAGCCGCCGGGTCAAACCAGCTAACCGTGAAGCTGAAGGGACGCGGCGGACATGGCTCGCAACCCCACCAGACCTTGGATCCGGTACCGGCAGCCGCGGAGCTCGTCCTGGCCTTGCAGAGTTTTGTAACTCGGCGGTTCAACGCCTTCGACCCGGTAGTTCTCTCGATCACGCGGCTGTCCACGGGAGACGGAGCGATCAACGTCATCCCGGAAAGCGTCGAGCTGGCTGCCACCATCCGCACCATGTCCCACGACTCGCTGGCCGTCCTTGAAGAAGGACTGCCGCGAGTCGTCCACGGCGTGGCAGCAGCCCATGAGCTCACCGCAGATGTGTGTTTTGAAACGCTCTACCCGGTGACCGTGAATGATGCCGCCGAGACCGAGGCAGCGCTGGAAACAATGCGCGAAATCTACGGTGAACAGCGCGTAGCACTGATGCCTTCGCCGATGATGGGCTCCGAGGATTTCGCGTTCGTGCTCGACGAGGTTCCGGGCACCTTTATTGGACTACTGACGTCTCCACCCGAATTGCCTGCCGAAGAAACCGAGTGGAACCACTCGCCACGGGTGGTTTTTGACGACTCAGTGCTCGCAGATCAGGCCGCAGCCCTGGCAGCCATCGCGTTTAAGCGAACTGCCAGCTGAAACTGGACAGGGAAGTGTTCTGGCTAGCGCCTATTGGGCGCGCGCCCGAACGCTGTTCAGCTTATGCAACGATTCTTGTTTATCCAGATTTTTAGAGCCTGAATCGACCATGTGAATTGTTAGGACGTTACTGTCCCAGGGCTCCGCTGCTTTTCCTGCACACACGTGGACAGCAGGAACCAGCCGACCGCCCGCACACAAGCCAAAAGTTGTGGTACCTGAGTTAGCTTGCGTGATGCGATCTTGGCATGTGCACGGCCTCTGATAACTGGCCTAATTGAAAACCCGCTGATTTGTATTAACTATGCGCTTGCCCCGCCCCTCGACGCACGATTCTTACACGAACAGACCCCCTATCAAGGGCGCTTCGCGTCGCTGCGCGATAGGCTTCGCCTACCCTTGACAGGAGGTCTGTTCGTGAATCTTGGCATTTATCTGAGGAACGGGGAAGGTGTGCAGTTAGTCGCCTATTCCAGTTCCCCTATCCGTACCTGGGCGATGAATTTTCGGTGCCCTCGATTGAGTTTCTCTAGCTTTGGGGAAAGCTTGCCGCGCTGACGCGACGCTGCGCGGAATGAGCTTGCCGTCATTCTTCACCTGGTCAATCTCCGGGGTGGTCGACCCTCGCCGGTACTGGGTGAAGCTCACAACACCTTTGCCGTTTTCGGCCAGCCACTTTGCCGATTCCTCGGTAGCAGACTTTCCATCTGGTGTGACCAGATTATTCGCAAGATCCGAGGGCACAGGACGGCCGCCAAGCTGGCTCTCTCCGCGCTCAAACGCTTCGCGTCCTGCCTGCCAACGGCCATAGATTCCAGCCTTTGATTCTTCGAACGTTGCCTGCACGCTCACCACGTCATAGGTGTATCCGCGCTTGTCCAAAGTAGCAGCAACTTCCTGCGCGGAGCCTTGCGATTTGAGCACCGTATCAATGACGTAGTTCGTTCCATCCTTGCGCAAGTCCTTTTGCAACTTGGCGCTGAGCATGGATGATTCTTCGTGCACTAACGCAGCAAACTCCATTGGTGCGAACTTGTGCCCCTGGGCTTCAAGTTCTTTCACCAATGGAGTTTTCAGACGATCCAGGTTCCCGCTCTCTAGCTCGTGCTGGATGATTTTCTCTTTGAAAATATCCGGGTCGCACTGAACGTAACCAGGAACATCATTCAAGCGTTCCCGCTGCACAGTGCCTTTGCCAACTCCGGGCGGTCCAGCCATCACAATAGCTCTTCCATCGTTCTTGATTTCTCCGCGCTTAGCCGAGTCATCAATCACTTCTTGCATCCACTTCTTATGCAAAAGTTCCCGCTCCGACGTAGCACGCGGACGCGATCCACTTTGAATAAAATACTGCTCTTGTCTGATTGTCGAGTATGCTCCGCGCGGGTTCATATCAGGATCAGCCAGCACCTAGCGCAGAGCCGCATAATGTCGTTCTATTGATTCGTCGTTAGCCAACGATTCACCCTTCGGTTGCTCGCCGCCTAATCGGCCGTCTTCATCAAAACTTCATCGTAAGTAGCAGCGTCAATCAGCTCATGCCGCAGCGCGTCGCCCACTTCTTCCCAAGTTCCATCCAGGCTCTCTTCGTACTCGCCGTACTCGTTCGCCCAAGGGGTCGGCTTATATGGCCACTCAACCAGTAGACGCACCAGTTCCTCACGGTCAATAAACCCTGCCGCGTACCGCTGGCACACCTCATAAGGGCTTGCAGCATTGAACTCACCAACAACCTCGGGCACAGCCTGGGCGCGTTGCAGAGCCTTGGCAACGGCCGGCTGGGACATACCCAGCAGCGCAGCCATTTCGCGCTGGCTCATGCCACCAGCAGCAGCCTTCAAAGTGCGTTTGTAATCCAGTGCGTCAACTTCTACACGTTGCCGCGCTTTCAACAACAGCGCGCGCATTTCTTCACGCTGCGGACGTTCCATTAGCTGGCTCATAACAACCTCCTAAACCTCGAAACAAACGTTCCCTCACTTAAACGATAACATTAGTTATCATCTTGATTCAATGATTTTCGGCCGAAATTGCACGGTAGATGCTTGCTGCGCTGACACCAAGGATCTTGCCGATCTGCGCGTAGCTCTTCCCTTCCTCGCGCAGCTGCCGCGCCGTGGCGGTGCGGTCTGTATCCATGACGCGCGGCCGCCCTCCGACCCTGCCCTGGGCGCGCGCGTGTGCTAATCCCCTGCGGGTGTTCTCCCTGATCATGGAAACGCGCAGCTGCGCCATTACCGCCATGATGCCCACGATGGCTTCGCCCATTGGCGTAGATATGTCCACGTCTAAGAATGGCTCGGTAAGGCTTTTGATCCGCACGCCGCGCTCCCCCAGCTCGCGGATAATCTCTATGGCCATTCGCTCTTCACCGGCCACGCGATCCAGCGCACGAATGATCAACGTATCCCCTGGCTTCGATTGCGCCTTGCACGCGACCCATTGCGGCCGCGCAGCTTCCCGGCTCGACTCCCCTCGGTCAGTAAATATCTGCTCGGCCCCGGCCGCGCGCAGCTCGGCTGCTTGCGACTCCGGGTTCTGCTCGCGCGTGCTCACTCGCGCATATCCAATGACTGTCATGCCAAAAACGCTACACAACCTGGTTGTGCAACGTTTTGGTTTTGAAAGGCCTTTCTGAAACAAAAAACCCCGGCGTGTCGCCGGGGTTTACTCGTCGTTGCAGAAACGACCGGTTTTGATCAAGCGGTATGGATCTGCCTAATCGACCGGCAATGAGGCTTATGCTCACATCCGAGTCGGTATCATAGCCGAATCCGTCAACATATTTCTCAATTAATTCTTGCTAAACAAAGTTTTTGATTCGAAATACTCATTAGTTAAAAATCTCTTGACTTTCCAATTTTCTCTATGAATACTAAGCGAACGCATAAATAGTGCGCATCCCAGCTTATAGAGCATTGAGGATCTTGTGAATCCTTTTCAAGACCGACGCAAGGGCAAAATGCTTTTGTGCGGAGCTGTAACCCTGTCATTGGTGGTACTGCCCTCATTTTCCGCAGTAGCTCAGCCAAGTCTCGTTCCTAGTGTTTCTTCATCAAAGTCTGCGAGTTCTAGTTCGCATGAAGAAACAGTGGTTCAGCTTGGCGCAATCGAGGCTTACGGCGATGCCGCGGAAGTGGTGCTAGATGCGCCAGGAGCATCTTCGTCATCGCTCGCTAGAATGGCCCAGCCCCTTTCTGATACGGCCGAAGAATCTGTTTCAGTCGCGCAAGAAGAATTGGGCGAAATTTCACTCACCTTAGGCGAACCTGCCGCCGGTGGTTACAACTCAAGCGTAGAAATTGAGTCTCCAAAATTGGTGTCCTCAACCGAGACACAGCAAAAAGTAAGTGCGATGGTGACTTTTAGCTACCATCTTCAGCCGGATGACAATGGATACTCTGGCCCGTCTTCTTGGGCAGATGAACATCTGTTGACCTTGGAGAAAGGTAATGAAGGCTGGGCTGTCGTTGCTGACGAAGTGGTTCCTTATGAAGAGAGCAGCCTGGCTGCCGATGAGAGCGACCCTACCCCCGAGCCAGAGGAAATTCCGATGTCTCCTGATCTGAAGTCGGATGACGATAAGCCCGGCATTCCGATCGAAGACATTGCACAACCAGCCGATGGAACAATCGGAGTACCAGCCGCAGGATACTCAAAGCAGAACAGCATTAATGTTCAAAACTTCGTCTCTTACGCGATTAGCCGCACTTCCGGAAGCTACGCAAAAGACGGCACGGCCTATGTCAACGGTACATATCCGAAGTACAACAACAACTGCGCTAATTTCGTTTCTCAGGTGCTGGACCAGGCGGGATGGTACCTGACCGGAGGCAATTCTACTCAGATTCATGAAAAGACGAAGTGGACTTTCAACCTTGCCGGTATTGCAGGGGCAACGAGAACTTGGACGAAGGCCAGCGATCTCTATTCTTACTCGCTGAACACCGGTAGGTACAAGTTCCTATCGAACGTCTGGAATGCACGTTCAGGAGACTTAATCTTCGTAGATTGGGATCCAAATGGATACCCAGACGGGTACATTGATCACGTAATGGCTGTCACAGGACGAGCAAACTATGCCCCAAGAATCTCACAAAAGTCATCGAACCGTTCGAATATTTCCCTCGAAACAACGGTAGCCTTAGCCAAGCAGCAGGGTAAGAAATACACCTGGTACGGACTGGAACTACGGTAGAAAGCGGTTGGAATGAATGATTTGTGGAATAGCCAGCCGCTCTCTTTTTGGGTCCTCGCTGGAGTGTGCGGAATAGGGTTGCTTTCAGTCGGGCCGCTACTTTGGTCTTTCTCTAAGTCGAATCGCAACGGCAAAATACTCGCGGTTGTGGGGACTCTTCTCGTTGCAGCTTCTCTAGTGGTGTTGGTTTACCCTGTCACCATTGATGGTGCGATGTGCGGTCGGGGAGCTGGTGCTACAGGCTGGGTTAATCCTCCTTCCTATGGTGGATATGAATGCAGGGACGCACAGTGGAGGGTGTTTTGGGCTGGAATGGTGTTGCTCGTACTGGGGGTTGGATCTTCAGTTGTTTCACTATTTCCACATTTCAAAGCACGTTCACGTGATTCTTCGTTGAGCCACTAAGCTCGTAGTTTTTTGTTGCATTTATGAGAACCGCTGCGGTGATTGGTATTCCTGGATGGATGCTAATTACGGCAGCGGTTTTCTATGCCGCTCTGTTTGTGCTGTCTCGTTTTCAGTGGGCCTGCATGTGTAGGAATCGAAAACGACCGTTTGTGACACCATGCCTATGGTCCTATACATGGCTCCTCGAGCTGCACCCACTCGAGCAAACCGTCAACCGGATCGTCCGGTAATAGAGGTGCTTCGGGTAGCGTCCGTATAAGGCGCCTTCACCCGGCATTTTGTCGGGCGGGTATACGGAATCAAGAATTATTGCTACCGCATAGTTTTGAAATCGTAGGTAGCCAACTAGCAAAGTGTCCCGTATGAGGACCGTCTTGCGGGACGATCTGCTGTCGAACATATGGATCACCGCTTTTGGGGACTTTGAGACTGTTTCGGTGGCAAAGAGGTGCTCTTTTGGATTCATTACAGTCAGGACCCGCAGTGCAGATGATTCGAGAATTCTGTGTTGCCACCTCCACACGGTGCCCAGAACCTCAATAGATATTCACCATCGCTTGAAAAGCGATAGAAGAGAACGATGCCGCGTGGTGGAACTATTGTGGGTAGTTCCATCGCCACCAACCCGAATCCGCCGTACGAAACCTAGAAGGGCTCATGAACAAGCCATTGAGCATGACATATGACAGGGAAGCCGGTGCCGGATACATCGCGCTAACTGGTGAACCAATCGGGGAGGCAGTGGAAGTCGAAAACACCACGCTCCCATTCGGAGTCAATGTGGATTTAGATGTTTCCGGCGAACCGATCGGGTTGGAACTGCTGGGGCAGGTATACGGAACCGTCGACCAGTTCCTTGCCTCCGTCGCAGACGGATCGCTTCGGGAGGCTCTGGCCGCTGCAGGCTATGAAATTCGCAAACTTTTTGGTCATCCCGTGGTCGTTGTTCACCGCATTGCTTGATCAGCGCCGCAACAGATCTCGCGGACACAGACTGAAATCCCAGGCGAATCGCGCAACGTGTATCGCACTGAAGGTTCCCTGTACGAGAACCAAATGGGTTCACTTCCGTTGTCGTCTAAAGTCTTCGTCTCCGTAGAAAATGGAAGCATAAAAGATGGATTCTATTTCGAATTAGTGGATTACTCTGATGTCATACATGACTCTGCAGGGCTGTATATAGTCGTATGCCGTCTATGGGAGATCACGGACAGCATGCCTGAGGTGAAAGATCCCCACATTCTCGATGAAGCAACCAGACGCGTGCAAGCTTTTGGAATGGAACCAAGTGTTATTGGTCTTCCAGGGCGGCAGGGAAGATTGGATAATCCAGCAACGTCTCTGCCTTGGTTTTTCAACAACGGCTTCGACGTATTCGAAATAGATTACGGCATGATGCAGTCTTGACGGTTGACCGTTCTGTCTTCCTAGCCGCGATGAACGTGTTCCAGTCAAGGTTCCTCTAAGGAAACAGATTGCTGAACTTTTCGCGACCAGCCTCTAGACCTCTACGAGCTCCCGAACTCGAAAGGTAGGTTGAGTGCTATCGAGAATCTTCAGTTTCTTCCAAACCATAGGATTCACGAAGAGCCTTAGACATGAACTCCCACCCTTGAATAACTGGAAGCAGATCCGAGGAATCGCGATTCAACCTACGTAGTTCACGTTGTTCCCCCTGTATTAGTAGAACGTACTGCTCCGCGTAGGCAACCAACTCAAGCACTTTTTGCCGTTCTAAAGTCGGCACGGTGGGAGGCGCTGGTTGAGGATCGCTGATCATTAAGTTCTTTCTAGGTGAACGGCAAAAACGACGATTGTCATGAATCGCGACTGGGCTATGGCCAAGAATACAACCGGTCATGTTCTAGTGCTACGGGTGTCCCAAAAAGGGTTCGGTTACCGGGATTGCTCGTCTCTGGCTTTCTGCCCTTCAGGCAGGATATCGAGCATGATGTACATCAGATTGCACTCGTGGTCTTCCCCGGGAGGCGGATTCTTCAGCTCGTGCTCCAACCGAGTGCGGAGCGCATCACCGGTCTCGGGCCACGGCACAAAATTTGTAGGTCCGGTGTATCTCCCGAGCTGGGCATACCCCTTGGCGCACAGGGCCAAGGCAGATCCTGTGGCCTCTGCAATGGCCTCGTCCTCCGTCAGGACGCTTCCCTTGGCTTCGTTGATGATCCCCATGATGTGGAGGAAAAGGACCCAGTCGTCTTCACCGTTTTCGATGATCTCAAGTTCGATGTCGTTCAGCGGATCAGCCATGGAGCCTCATCGACTCGCGGCTAAATGGAAGGGCCCTTCTCATTCGCGTTCCCCTTTGCATGGTCATTTCGATCACCGCAGTCTGCACCGAGCCGTCCTGGATCAGTTGAAGGAGAGTCTACCCATCCCGGAAGGACCGTCTTAGAAGAAGATCCTCCGAATCCGGTTCTCGGTGCGGATGGCCGGCCAACGAAATGTCCGGTGAAGGTTCCCCATACGGACGTCGCGTTGGTCGTTTACCTGTGTCACTGCCGCTATCAGGAAGCAGGATCTGTCGAAGCAGACGGTGATGCCGGGTGCTCCGGAACCTCGGGATACAGCTCTGTCGGCAGGCCCACCGTGAATCCGTCATCGCGGATGACCGTGCCGCTGATGTCGATCGCGCGGGAAGCGTTATTGCTGCCGTCTGTCAATTGGACGGCAACCCCACTTCCCATCTGTTCTCCAACTAACACAGTGACGTTCTGTGGGGTGATTCCCCGTTCGGCCAGAATTTCCCGCGTCTTGGCGACCATTGCGTCATCCAGAACTCCGCCCGGAAAAGGCGCGGTCACTCGGCATACGCCGCCCCGATCGGCGGCGTATGCGGCGGACACCAGGTCCCTGCCGGCTTGCTCCAGAGATCCAACTGGTTTACGTCCATCGCAGGTATCGCCCGAATAATCTCGGAATACGGAACACCCCATCAAGAGGCCTACGCACAGCACCGCTCCGATGATGCCTAAACCAGCAGATTGGTATTTATTCGGGAATCGCATGCTTCACCGTCCACGTTCGATCATGCAGACCATTATTGCCGAGGTGTCGCCAGACGCTGGACAATCGCTCCGTGTCGCTAGGCGCCGGTGGCGACTAGTCGAGTGTGCTCCCGATTCCATCTACAAACATCTGATCCTGGGCATCGTTCCGGTGAAGGTTCCCGATTCGGACACAAAGTAAGCCGTACAGCGAAGCTATTGTCGAATTGCCGGGCAAGCTTGGCTGCAACCTAATCTAGGCAGCGACATCCCGGACACAACGAAACGAGGAAATTATGGCGGCGAAACGCAAGACGGATTCTGGGCTGATCTGGAGCGCTCAAACCC
Source organism: Glutamicibacter sp. FBE19 (assembly GCF_015524875.1). Taxonomy (NCBI): domain Bacteria; kingdom Bacillati; phylum Actinomycetota; class Actinomycetes; order Micrococcales; family Micrococcaceae; genus Glutamicibacter; species Glutamicibacter sp. FBE19. The sequence continues at coordinate 80,845 of NZ_JACKQN010000004.1, forward strand.
AAAACGTTAACCTGCTTGATGGTTACCACGAACGGCTCAAGTTTGCCAACATCAAGCAACTAACTACCGGAGTCGGGCTTGTTCGCCGCAGAACTAGCCTCGCTTGATCCAGATATCCAGGTCGTGTCGATCGATGCCGAAGGCAATGTGGACCTCACCGGGATCGACTCCATGCCCCACCTTGTACATCTGCTGATTCATCACTGCCAACGAATCCTGCCTTACACGGCGCCCTCCACAGGGTCCCTAAACCTGACTCGCGTTTACATGCCCTATGCGGCCGGTGTGACGGAAAAGCTCATCGCTTCGCCACGACTCAGAAACCTGGAAGTGGACGGCGGAACCCTTGACATGCTCAATGATTTGTCCGGATCGCCCTTCCGGGTGCAGCTTCAACGGGTGACGAGCGCATCCGACAGCACGGACTGGGGACAGCTTGGCACTGTGAATGAGTTTCAGATCGTCCAGTCGGGGAAGATCGAAGTTCTTCCGCCACGAGACGGGTGGCCCATGCTCGTGAACTTTACTTTGGTGAGTTCGCTTCAGGGTCTCGTGCAGGCCTCAAAAATCCAGCCCGTCCGTTTTGTGGGACTGGAAGGAATCCGCACTATGGATCCGACCGTATCCATCTGGGAATTGCAGGCCAATGACGCATACATCAGCTTCAATGCCAGGCCACCTAAATGGCTAATCGAAGCATGGGACGACCGACTGGGCGAATACATTCCGGCTTCCCTACCATCAACTGCTTCCGGGGTCGGATGAGCAAGATTGGGGGAAATACGAAACCGGATACGTTGAAGATGATCAATGATCGTGGCTGAAATGCACGGGCCGAGTCGGCGGTGTTGAAACGATGGATTCCTCGTCTAGCTGTTGGCTGAATATGAGCCTCGGCATGGCCACATCCGATAATGTCCTGCAGAGGGTTCCCCCTACGGAAACCAAAAACTGTCGTTTATGACACACCTCTCCTCCAGCGTCCACGAAAATTCTTTACAGTTGAAAACTCAATAGATTTTTCAGTTCTATCTGTCGCAAAACCCAGTGCCGCAAACTATGTTTCGAAACAGTTTCCATTCCACGAGTATTGATACATTTAGAGCTATAGGCATCTTCTCGAATACGCCAGAGCCTCTACCGCTACCCCGACATACAACTTTAATTCAACATCATAGCCGGCTTGATATAATCCGAGGTCCCAGTGGTTAGCCGATTCATTCGTACTCTCACCAACGGCAAAGATTCAATAGAACAAATCCTAAAATGGTACATCGGCACTACCGCTTTTGCTGGCTTAATTTCAAGGATTAAGGCTTAATAACCTTATATGAATTAAACGGCAGGACGTGTCTCGCATTACCGCGATTCCGAATTTCGATTCTCACATCTTTCCATCTTTGCGCAATAGAACCTAATGATGCGGAAGGAATCCCTCCCCACTGTGGCAAAACCTCAAATACAGCATCAAGTGTCTTCAATGCAGCCTCTGACAAAGGCAAATGTTCTGTGCTTCCAACACCTGCGTTGTGTGCAGTTTGGTTCCTCACAAAACGCATGCGTTGCATTATCTCATCAGCGTCGTTCCGGATCTCATCGATGAACTGCATTAGTCTCATATCATCACGTAACATTTCCCTAACGCGATTTATTTGAAAAGCGGAGTGAGAACTAAGACCTTTCTGAAATATGACCCAATCTCGCATGGCATTTTCGGCTGCTTTATCCGAAACTCCACTTACTTTCGCGAGGTATTCGATATTTGATCCATCAGAAATAATCAAAGCCATCAATTTGTTCATATCAAATTCGTTCGGGTTTCGCTTCTTGGTTTTTGAACCCTTTCTACGGACATCCCTTTTGATCAGTTCGAGAACAGTCGAGGGTAGACTGGCGGCACCCGATTCGCGAGTAAGTGACCACCAAGCCGACACGCAGAGTTGTCGGAGAGCAACCAAGGCGACAACGGCTGGAACATGCTCGGAAACCAGATTCTGAGGAGCCTTTTGAGCGCCACGCCCCAAATACTCCAGAGCTATCCAAGCAAAAAATACCTGCATTGAACCAGCGCGTTCCCCTGCAGCTCGAGAGGCAAACCGAAGAGACCTATTCACACTCGGAGCCTGCGAGATATTCAACATGCGCGTAGTCGGAACCAGCTTGTTTCTTGATAGTACCTCGCTGGCACTTTTAGTCCCCTCTTCCCAAACCATGACTTTGCGCTTGACACCGAAGTGACTTGTTCGGTGTTCCGCATTTATACGATCAACCAATAATTCAGCTGCATCAAGGGCCGAATGACGTGCCTGTTCTACGTCCCAGGCCTGCGCCTTTAGTATCAAAATCTGTGATTTAAGGGCATGCTTTTCGGTTGAGTCAAACGAATTGCTCATCCCCCAGTGCTGGAGGCAAAATCTAGTGAGATCCATATCTGCTGTTGGTCGTCTCGACAAAGATGCTGTGGCATTCCATCCTATTGACTGTCGCGCATCAATGCGCCGGAAATTCTGCGTATCGATACCAACAGTACGGACAGTTGCGTCCACGACTACCGCCACCTGAAAACTCCGCGGTGCAACGTTTATGTATGCCGAAAGCTCGTCAGCTACACCCTTTGAAGTCCCACTCTCAGCTATCAGCTGGCGAATTGAGAGAGAAAACAGTTCGGGCGTTCGTCCTTGGTTTGCAACTGCCGCAACCAGCTCCCGTGCCATCGAAGACATGCGCGCTTGTTGACCGCGAGTAAATTTTCCATCGCTTGCTACTAGTTCTGCTATCAACTCGGTGAGCTCAGAGAGATACGTCGAATTTCTCTCGCAGGCTTCCGCGGCCTTAGAAGCGGCTTGAGATAGGGCAATGACGTTGGACTTCAAGAAAGCTAAAAGAACCCCCTTGTTGACTTCACGGCTTATAGCCGCATTCGCGAGACCAAGAAACGTTACTACCGAAGGGAGACCCATCGTCTTAGTTGCAGCGCTCCTGTTTACAGCTCTTTGGAATCTCTTGAGAGCTGGCACAACGGCTTTAAAAGCGTGGTCTGGTTCACTTTGAAAGGCCTCAAGCGCTTCGATGCTTTCGCTGATGGCAGCCGGAGGAACTACAAACGAACAAGCCGACGCAGACAGATGGGCACGCGGATCCGCTACAGAAGAGATAGCGTCGCTCATAAAAAGGGCGCGTTCCATTCCTTCAATTTTAGTAAGCGACTCAGAGGCCGACAAGGAAGTTGAATTCACATAAGCCACTGTACTGAATGAACAACTGGCTAAAAGAAAAACCCCCGGCGTACCAGGGGCTCTCAGCCAGTCGCCAATCCTTAGAAATAGGGGCATCTAGCTTCTTAGTGTTCCTCTAGTGTATTCCAAAGTAGTCCAGTCGGCAAGTTTTTGCTTTGACCTCTAAAGACTTTCTGCAGGGATAGCACCGAAAATCTCCACTAGATAGCTTGCAATAATATTACGCTTAACAATATGGGGAGTCTTGCAACCTATAGGTTGGAAGACGTCTCGCCCTCCGCACCTACATTCAGATGAAACGCCTCGAAGTCTCAATGCCCGAATTTTCTCGCAACTAGGTGTCGTAACCAACATCTTCGGATTACGACCCCGCTATTAGTTGCAAGACACCATTGGCTAGCTCGTCACAGATCGTCAAGGTGCCTTACCATCGATTGATGGTTCGAGGTTTATCCAGGTTTCTCACCATACCCCGCCAGCTTCAGTTGAAAACCCGACCTTTATAAAATCAAGCGCTCCAGGCAAGCTCATCGTTCACGAATCAAGATGCCCTTCGTGTAATCCAACGAACTGAAAACATCCAACAATCCTCGACTGAGGACAAAACGACTAGAGCCCAACCCATTCTGAACTGCCGGAAGTGAAATGCTGCTTCTTCCAGATCGGGACCTCGGCCTTGATGCGTTCCACGAGGTTCTCAATGGCGTCAAATGCTTCCTTGCGGTGTGCCGCCGCCGAGGCGGCGACCAGCGCGGCGTCGCCGATCTTCAGCGGACCCACGCGGTGCACTGCGGAAAGCTTCAGCCCGGTGCGTTCTTCTTCCTCGGCAATGATTTTCTCCAGGAAATCCTGCGCCTGCGGATGGTGCGAGTAGTCCAGGGAGTTCACCGACTGGCCCCCATCGTGGTTGCGGATGATTCCGTGGAAGAGCACCACTGCGCCTGCGGTATCTGACTGCACGGCATCGCGCACTGCGGCCTCGTCGATAGGTTCTTCGGTGATTAAGGCGTAGCTCATGAGCGGGCTCCTTCGGTGTGTGCGTTTTCGGCCAGCAGCTGCGGGGCCACTTCAGCCAGTGCGGGAAGCCCGCCTTCAAGGTAGTTCGTTTTGATGCCCCGGCCAGCGAGCAAGGCGGCCGCGCGTTGCGAGCGCGGACCGCGTGCGCAGTAGACCGTTACCTGTGCCGGGATCTGTTCCAGCTCTGCGCCGGATTCAATAGCTGCTTCCAGTTGAGGTAGCGGCAGATGCAAGGAACCGGCGATGTGCTGTTGTGCGCGTTCGTCATCATTGCGCACATCCAACAAGGCTGGCGCTTCATCGCCAGATAGTTCTTCTGCGAGCGCCTTGGCATCAATGCCCTGGACCTCTGGCAGAGAACCGGAACAGAAGAGCACGTAGTCGATCAGCTCAGTGACTTCAGCACCTTCGGGGTCCCGGGAAAATTCGAGGGTGCGCGTGCTGGCTGCCAGCGCATCGTAGATCAGCACCTTGCCCACCAGCGGGGTGCCGATTCCGGCGATCAGCTTCAGCGCTTCGGTGGCCAGCAGCGAGCCGACAGTGCCGCACAATCCGGGCAGCACTCCCCCAGCGGCGCAATCCGGGACGGTGCCCGGGGCAGGAGGAACCGGGAACAGGTCGCGGTAGCCCGGACCATATTCATGCCAGGCCACGGAGACTTGTCCGTGGTGCTGCAGTATGGATCCCCAGATCAGCGGAATGCCCGAAAGCTGCGCTGCGTCATTGGACAGGTAGCGGGTCGGGAAGTTGTCGCTGCCATCGATGACCAAGTCATAATTCGCAAAGATCTCCAGTGCGTTGGAAGAATCCAGGCGCAGATTATGCTCGATGATTTCCACATTGGGGTCCAGCGACTTGGCAGCCTGGGACAGGGAAGCGGTCTTGGCCAGGCCGATATTTGCGGTGGTGTGCGTAACCTGGCGGTGCAAGTTGGATAGTTCCACCACGTCATCATCAACGATGCCGATGGTGCCTACCCCCGCTCCGACAAGATACGGAACGCTGGCGCTGCCTAGCCCTCCGGCGCCGATCACCAGTACCCGGGCGGCAGCCAGCCTGCGCTGCGCGGTGTCATCAAATCCGGGCAGGGTCAGTTGGCGTGCGGCGCGAGCAGCCTGTTCCTCGCTCAGTGGCGGCCCGGGGGCCACCAGCGCGGGAAAGTCGCGTTCACTTTTCATCGTGCTCCTTATCGCGTTGGCGCGATAGCATGAAGTCATGTCGAAGATTACGATACGCTACTTCGCTGCCGCGGCGGCAGCAGCGGGCTGCGAGCAGGAGAGCTGGGAACGCCCGCAAACGCTCGCCGGGCTGCGTAGCGAACTGATCGATTCCTACGGGCCGGAAATGGCACAGGTTTTGCGTGCCGGAAGTTTCCTGATCAACGGCGTGGTGCGCCGCGATGCCGGCGAACTGGGCTCGGCCGAAGATCTCACGGTGGACGTGCTGCCACCGTTTGCTGGCGGATAGCCGATGACCTGCACCCTGGAGAATCATCGCGCAGAACTTGAAGCGCTGTTGTCCCCGGTCTTTGCTTCCCTGGACAGCGAAAAGCTGTTGGCTGATAGCCCCGAGGCAAACGGCCGCATCCTCAGCGAGGATCTGTACGCCCTGTTGCCCATCCCCGCATTCACCAATTCGCAAATGGACGGCTACGCTGCACGCAGCGCGGACTTGGCCACGGCAACGCCGCAGTCCCCCATCACCTTGCCATTGGGTTTCACGGCGGCCGCCGGCGACCGGCAAATCACCTTGGCTGAAGGAACTGCCAGCCCGGTGATGACCGGGGCCATGATCCCGCTGGGGGCCGATACCGTGATCCCCATCGAGGAAAGCAGCTCCGGGGTTTTTCCGGACTTGGTTCGGGCAGGCCGCGGCACTCCGAGCGGAAACGCGGAGTTCACTGCTCCCAGCGAATCAGGCCGTTTCATCCGCCCCGCCGGCGTCGATCTTGAAGCCGGCGCCCTGGTGGCCCGGGCCGGAACCCGGCTGACCCCGACCATGATTGCTGCATTGGTTTCCAGTGGACTGCGTGAAGTACCGGTACGCCGCGCATTGAAGGTGGCCGTGTGCACTACCGGTGACGAGCTCAGTGATGATCAGCCTTCCCAGGGCCAGATCCCGGATTCGAACTCCCCCATGCTCACCGCCTGGCTGCGCCAATACCAGGTGCAGGTGCGCACCCTGCAATTGCCTGATGATCCCAAGCGCTTCGCGCTGGCTATTGATGCGCTGCAGGAACAGGTTGACCTGATTCTGACCGTAGGCGGAATCAGTGCCGGTGCTTACGAAGTGGTCCGACAGGCTCTTGCGCCGCTGGGCGGTGCGTTCCACCACGTGGCGATCCAGCCTGGTGGTCCGCAAGGCTTCGCCCAGCTGCCCCAGGCAGCGGTGCTGTGCTTCCCCGGCAACCCGGTCAGTGCGCTGCTATCGGCTGAACTATTTTTGGCCCCGCTGCTGCGCAAGCTCAACGCCTTGCCCGATCCGGTGCCGCAGCACTACCCGCTGGCTTCCGATGCCACCTCGCCCGGGCATAAGCACCAGGTACGCCGGGCTGTGATCCGTGGTGGCCTGGTGGAAATCCTGGATCCGGGTTCGCATCTGGTCCACGATCTGGCCCGCGCCGATGCGCTGGTGCATATCCCTGTAGGCATCAGCCAGCTGATAGCTGGGCAGCAAATTGAAACTTGGAGCATGAATGTCTGAAAAACTTACCCACCTGCGTGAAGATGGCAGCGCCCACATGGTCGACGTCAGCGATAAGGCTGTCACCAAGCGCGTTGCTACCGCGGAAGCCATCTTTGCCACCCGCGAAGATGTCGTCCCGATGCTGATGACCGGCAACCTGCCCAAGGGCGAAGCATTGGGCACCGCCCGAGTCGCGGGCATCATGGCTGCCAAGCGCACCTGGGAGCTGATTCCGCTGTGCCACCCGCTGCCGATCTCCAAGGTCTCCATTGATTTCGAGGCGCAGGATTCCGCCGTGCGCGTGATCGCCCAGGTGACCACCAAGGGTGTCACCGGGGTGGAGATGGAAGCGCTGACCGCAGCAAGCGTAGCCGCGCTGACCCTCTATGACATGGTCAAGGCCGTGGACAAGCACGCCGAGGTTCGCTCCGTTAAAGTCTTGGCGAAGTCCGGCGGCAAGAGTGGCGACTGGGCCCGTGAAGACTAGTCGCCACGCGGCAGTCGTGGTCGCCTCGACCAGCGCTGCGGCGGGAACTGCCCAGGACAAGACCGGCCCGATGATCGCCCGGTGGCTGGCCGAGCGCGGGTTCGAGGTCCCGGGCCCGGTGGTGGTTGCCGATGGCCAGCCGGTGCGTTTCGCCGTGGATGACCTGCTGGCCGATGACGCGCAGGTGATCATCGTGACCGGCGGGACCGGGGTCAGCCCGGATGACCAGTCCCCCGAAATGGTTGCTCCGCTGCTGGATGTGCAGTTGCCTGGGATCATCGAGGCCATTCGCCGCCGCGGCGAGCCTAACACGCCGCTCTCGATCATCACTCGCGGGGTGGCCGGGTTCGCCGGTAGCAGCTTCGTGATCACCTTGCCTGGTTCTACCGGCGGGGTCAAAGACGGGCTGGCGGTGCTGGATCCAGTCTTGGAGCACCTACTGTCTCAACGTTGCGGCGGCACCGGCCACGGGCCACGCTGAAAAACACCATGTACTTTGATCTGGAAGGCTGAAGGATGAGCGTCGAACCTGGAATCTACGAACACTTCAAAGGGCAGCGCTACGAAGTGCTGGCCGTGGGCAAGCACAGCGAAACCGAAGAACCCCTGGTCTTCTATCGCAAGCTCTACGATGACTACAGCTTCTGGGCGCGACCGCTGGCGATGTTCGAAGAAGCCGTTGACCGCGACGGCTACAGCGGCCCGCGTTTTGCGAGGGTCGCCTAGCGGACGACAAGCCCGGAAGCCGCAGCCTTCTCAGGTTCGAGCATTGGACCGGTCCCGCGCAAGGCGCCCGAGCATCGCTGCCAGATGCGCAACTACGAGAAAGCATGGAAACGAGCATGAAAATTGGAGTCATCGGCGCAGGCGGAGTCGGCGCGTATTTCGCAGCAGCCCTAGCCCGCAGTGGTGCCGAAGTGCATCTGCTCGCCACGGAGCGCCACATCGCGCCGATTGCCGAACATGGCATCACTGTCACCAAGGGTGATGGCACGCCAGGATTCTCCGCCCGCGTGGCCAGTGTCAGCACGAAGGCTGAAGAAATCGGGGCCTGCGATGCCGTGATCCTCACCTGCAAAGCCGGACAGGTGACCGAAGCGATGGATGCCGCGCATGCATTAATCGGCCCGGAAACTGCAGTTCTTCCGCTTCAAAATGGAGTCACTGCTTCTGGTCGAATCGCTGAATCCGTCGGATCAAGCCACGCCTTGGGCGGGGTATGCGTGATCATCTCCTACCTGCAGGAGCCCGGTACCGTGCACCATGTGGGCGGACAGCCAGCAATTATTCTCGGTGAAATCGACGGGAGCATCTCGCCGCGCGCCACGCAATTGTCGGAAGCGTTGGCTGCTGCCGGTGTCAGCACAAGCGTGTCATCCGATATCGTCACCGACATGTGGCGCAAGTTCATGCTGATCAGCTCGTATGGCGGGGTGGGAGCACTGTGCAGGGAACCAGTTGGCCGCACTCGCGCAAATCCGCTGACGCGGTCATTGGTCGAAGATGCCATGCGCGAAGTCGCCCTTCTGGCAGGGAAAGTTGGCGCAAAACTTGGCGAACAAGATATCGATCAAATGATGGCCCAGGTCGATGCATTCGCCCCGGACAGCACGGCATCCATGCAACGCGACCTCATTGCAGGACGTTCTTCAGAACTAGAAGAGCAGAACGGAACAATAGTCCGGATGGCTGAACAGCATGCGGTCGCAGTGCCAATCCACCACACCATCTATCGGGCCATGGCGCTGCTCGACGGTTCAGCAATGTAGCGGCGCAAGCACGAGTCCACGACGCCTTGCCTCATCTGCACTTAGGCCGGTTCCAGGCCGAGCCTCAAATTCGGCGTGATGGGTGATGAGGAAGGCTAGGCTGTTGCCATGGAGGAGATTCTGCTCGCTGGCGGCAACGCATCCGATGGCGTGGTGCGAGTTGGCTCTACCGTGCGCAAACCGTGGGCGGAGTCCACTCCCAGCGTTCTCCATTACATGCGGGCCCTGCGCGCCGCAGGCATCGATGTTCCCAAGGTGTATGGCCAGGACCCGCAGGGACGGCAAATCACCGAGTTTGTTCCAGGACGCCTTGCCATGGATTCGGAGCCGTTGACTCCTTCGCAGCTATCAAGAGCGGGGCGCCTGGTGCGCTCCATTCATGATGCAAGTCAGGCGTATCGGCCAGAAACGGGATCTACTTGGACTCCACCCATTGCAGCCCCGGGTGCCGAACTGATCTGCCATAACGATCTGGCCCCGTGGAATCTGCTCGTTGGTGATCGGTGGGTATTTATCGACTGGGATGCGGCTTCTCCAAGTACCCGGCTCTGGGACCTCGCCTATTCTGCCCAGGCTTTCGCTTTGAATGATGCTTCAGCCGACCTGGTCAACGCGGCCACGAATTTGAATGCCTTTGTTGATGACTATGGGGCCAGCGGCGAGCTTCGCACAGCTCTTCCTGCCGCGATGCGGCAAAGAACAACAGTCATGTACAAACTGCTCAAGGACTCCCACGCTGGGGCAATAGAACCCTGGGGAACCATGTTTGCGACCGGGCACGGCGAGCATTGGAAGGCAGTGACGGAGTTCGTGGAGAACAACCAGTCGCATGGGCACGGGCGCTGGAATAACCCGGATTGGCTCACCACGGGCCGTGGAGCGCTTGCCTATTGCGAGTCAGCCTCGTTGTATCGCTCAAGAGCTGCCGCGAAGTCATTGATCTGCTCCGCGCTCCAGCCCTCCAGCCGCTCGACTACCGCGGCCCGGTGCACCGCCGCTGAAGCATTCAGCCGCTCTTGTCCAAGTTTGGTCAGTTCCAGGACACGGCCTCGACCGGCTTCGGAATCGTCGTAAGCCGCGTATCCCAGATCCAGCAGGGTACCGACTTGCCGGGAGACCGTTGAACGATTCAGCGAGAAGGCCTCGGCGATATCGGTAGCCCTGGCGCCTGGGGTGTCAGCGATGAATCGCAATAGCGAATGCTCCACCATGCTCAGGGGCTCGGCTAGCTGCCGTGAGCGCGAGTTGGCTCGTCGAGTGATCAGTTGCATGTGGTGGTAGACCGACTCGATGTCCGTCTCCCGTTGTTCCCTGCCCATGGTTCCGAGTCTAGTACGTGTCGGACAACTCAAGATATTCTGTTGCACAATGCAACATTAGCGGTATTCTTAATACATATGACTGCCACCGACACCACCGCACCCAGTACCCCCGCCGCCAAGCATTCCAACTCCGCACCGCCAAAACCGGCCACCGCCCAACGCGCACCGAAGGGATGGGGAAAGCTGGCGCGAACCATGCTGATCCCGTTCTTCCTCTGCGCCATCATGGGCCTGTTCTACCTCGGAGCCTTCCATCAGCCAACGCCGCACAACGTGCAGGTAGCTGTGGTTGGAGATTCAGCTGCAACCAAGGTCTTCGCCCAGACGCTGCAAGATGAATCGGATGGGGCGCTGACCGTGCGCACTGTCGATAATGGGGAATCCGCCCGGCAGCTGGTCGAAGATCGCGAAATCGTCGCCGCCTACGAATCGACCAAGGACTCGGCAACGCTCTACGCTTCCAGCGCAGCATCGGAAACCTCGGCGAACATCGCCCAGAAGGTCTTCATGAATGTGGCCTACAAGCAGGGCCAGCCGTTCCACGTGGAGGACGTTGTCCCCGCCGGAGAACATGACAGCACCGGGCAGGGCCTGTTCTTCCTGCTCGTCGCGCTGAGCATTGGCGGCTACGCCAGCGCCGTGCCGCTGGCAGGGTTCATGGGCAAGGTCAAGCTGCCCATCCGCTTCGCCATGGCCGCAATTGCTGCCGCAGTGATCGCATCGATTGCCGTGATCGTTTCCGGTCCGATTTACCAGATCATTCAAAACCACTACGCCAGCATTTGGCTGATTTCGTGGACCTACGCGGTTTCGATCATCATGCTGGGCATGGGCCTGCACCCGATGCTGCGCCACTGGACCACGCCGGTCTTGACCATGTGTTTTGTCGCCTTGAACTTCACCAGCTCCGGCGGCATCTTCCAGCCGGCCATGCAGCCCGGATTCTTCGGCGCGCTGAACACCTTCTGGAACGGCGCCGGCTGGCTGCACGCAGTTCAGACGCTGGTCTACTTCCCGGACCAGGGCATCGGCATGGATATCCTGCGGCTGATCGTGTGGCTGGTTCCCGGTGCGGCGCTGATATTCGCAACCCACGCATGGAGCGTGCACAAGACCCGCCTGGCCAATGAAAACGCGGCCATCCAGGAAGTGGAAGAGGCCGTCGCCGCATAGCGGATCCGCTGGGCCTCCAGGGGCCCGAGGCCGCCCTTCTGCTAGCGGCTGGAAGCCAGCGCTTCGCGCACCTGCTGCGCTGCCTGGAGCAGCCGAGGCAGTATCTTCTGGGCCGCTTCGTCAGCGCTTTGCTCGCTGGCCGGGTGCACGCTCATGGATACGTTCATGGCCGCCGCCACGGTGGAATCGGCGTTGAAGACCGGCACCGCAACCGAGCGCAACCCGATCTCCAGCTCCTGGTCAACCACCGCGTAGCCCTGTGTACGGATCTTTTCCAGTTCCTTGCGCAGGGCTGCTGGCGTTTTCAGGCCCAGCCCGGTGCGCGATTCGAACCCTTCGGCCAATACGGATTCACGAAGCTCCTCGGGCCCGAAAGCCAAAAGCACCCGGCCCATGGAGGTGTTCACCGCAGGGAATCGGGTGCCCACGGAGATGCCGACGCGCATGATCGAGCGGGTGTGCACGCGGGCGATGTACACGATGTCGGTGCCATCGAGCACGGAGGCCGAGGCGGACTCGTGCACCTTCGCCGAGAGCTCCTCAAGCACCGGCTCGATCATTTGCGGCAAGGTGGCGCTGGAGAGATAGGCATAACCCAGCTGCAGGACCTTGGAGGTCAGCTCGAAATGCTTGCCGTCAGAGCGCACGTAGCCCAGTTCCTGCAAGGTGAGCAGAAAACGCCGGGCGGTGGCGCGCGAGAGCCCGGTGCGCGCTGCGACCTCGGAGAGCGTCATTGAGATATGCTCCGCATCAAAGCAGCTGATGACGGCCAAGCCGCGGGCCAGTGACTGGACCGACGTTGAAGGTGTTGCCTGCTCGCTCACCATGCTCCTTGCACGCGCTGAAAACTGTCATGGGGTGCCTCCGCATGTTTGAAGGCACCCCACTAATCTACTGTGTCTCTAGGCCCAGGTCAGTTCCACCGGGACCTTGGCCTGCAACTGGTCAAAACTGATGCCGTGCACCGAGCGCACCAAGACCTTCGCATCGCGCAACTCGAAGATGGCCACTTCGGTATAGATCCGCGAGACGCAGCCCAATCCGGTGACCGGGTAGCTCAGTGTTTCAACCAGCTTGGATTCGCCGGTCTTGGTGAACAGGCTCATCATCACCCAGGTCTCCTTGGCCCCGATGGCCAGGTCCATGGCGCCGCCCACGGCAGGGATCGCGCCTTCGGCCCCGGTATGCCAGTTGGCCAGGTCCCCTGCCTGCGAGATCTGGAAGGCCCCGAGCACGCAGACATCCAGGTGCCCGCCGCGCATCATGGCGAAGGAGTCGGCATGATGGAAGTAGGCGGCGCCGGGCAGTTCGGTCACCGGGATCTTGCCGGCGTTGATCAAGTCCTCGTCGATGTCCTCGCCGGTGGCGACCGGGCCCATGCCGAGCATGCCGTTTTCGGTATGCAGGGTGACGCCCTGGTCGGCGGTGAGGAAGTTGGAGACGTTGGTCGGCTGGCCAATGCCCAGGTTCACGAAGGCCCCGGCAGGAATATCGCGGGCTACCAGCTGCGCCATCTCGTCACGGGTCAGTTTTTCTTCGGTGGTTCGCACGTCAGCCATTACTTTTCTCCTCCAAGAGCTACCACGGTGTCAACATAGATCCCCGGAGTGATCACGTGCTCCGGATCGATGCTTCCGACCTCGACGACCTCGTCAACCTGCACGATTGCGGCCTTGGCGGCCGTGGCCATGATCGGCCCGAAGTTTCTCGCGGTCTTGCGGTAGACCAGGTTGCCGAAGGTGTCGGCCTTCAGCGCCTTGATCAGCGCGAAGTCGGCATGGATGGGCGTCTCCAGGACGTAGCCGCGCCCATCGATGACGCGGGTTTCCTTGCCCTCGGCCAGCAGTGTGCCGTAGCCGGTAGGGGTGAAGAATCCGCCGATGCCGGCTCCCGCGGCGCGGATGCGCTCGGCCAGATTGCCCTGCGGAACCAGCTCCAGCTCGATCTCCCCGGCGCGGTAGGCCGCGTCGAAGTGCCAGGAGTCGGACTGGCGCGGGAAGGAGCAGATGATCTTCTTGACCCGGCGTTCCTTGATCAGCAGGGCCAGGCCGGCGTCGGCCTGCCCGGCGTTGTTATTCACGACCGTCAGGTCCTTCGCGCCGCAGTCCATGAGTGCGTCGATCAGTTCCATCGGCTGGCCGGCGTTGCCGAAGCCGCCGATCAGGACGGTGGAGCCGTCGGTGATTTCGGCGACGGCATCCGCGGCCGAGGTGGCAATGCGTGGTGCCATGATTCTGCCTTTCTGAATTCAAGATGCTGTAGGACCGGAGGTTCAAATCCCCCCCCCGTCGTTCAGCTTCTACTTGGTTGCGTTCACGTTCTCGACCACGACGGCCAGGCCCTGGCCGACGCCGATGCAGATCGCGGCGACACCGTATCGTTCGCCGGATTCGGCCAGGCGGCGGGCGACGGTGCCCAGGATGCGCAGGCCCGAGGCGCCCAGCGGGTGGCCGATGGAGATGGCCCCGCCCCAGGCGTTGACGATCCCCTGGTCGATATCCCAGGCGCGGATGCAGGCCAGGGACTGCGCGGCGAAGGCTTCATTGAGCTCGACGGAGGCGATATCCGACCACTTCAGCCCGGCCTTGGCCAGGGCCTTGTTGGCGGCGTCCACCGGGGCGAAGCCGAAGAACTGCGGATCCAAGGCGGAGGCGCCATTGGAGACGATGCGGGCGATCGGGTCCAGGCCCAGCAGCGTTCCGCCCTTTTCAGAACCAATGAACGCGGCCGAGGCGCCATCGCTCATCGGCGAGGCGTTGCCTGCGGTGACGGTGGCGTTCTCGCCGGTGCGGAACACGGTGCGCAGCTGGGACAGGGTTTCGGCGGTGGAGTCGGCGCGGATGGTTTCATCACGGGTGAATTCGGTGCCGCGCTTGCTGGCCGGCGGCACGGGAACCACCAGGTTCTCGTACTTTCCAGCATCCCAGGCAGCCGCGGCCTGCTGGTGCGAGAGGGCGGAGAATTCGTCCTGGTCTTCGCGGGAGATATTGTGCTTTTCGCGCAGCTGCTCGGTGGCCTCGCCCAGCGAGACGGTCCATGCCCCCGGCATGGCCGGGTTGACCAGGCGCCAGCCCAGGGTGGTGTTGGCCAGTTCCAGGTTGCTCATCGGGAAGGGCCGCTCGGTTTTTGGCAGAACCCAAGGTGCGCGGGACATTGATTCCACGCCGCCCACCAGCACCAGATCGGCATCGCCGGTGGCTACCTGGCGGGATGCTGCAATGGAGGCATCCAGCGAGGAACCGCACAAGCGGTTCATGGTGGTGCCAGGCAGCGAGGTGGGCAGGCCAGCGAGCAGGGTGGCCATGCGGGCAACATTGCGGTTCTCTTCGCCGGCGCCGTTGGCGTTGCCGAAGATCGATTCGTCGATGGTGCTGGTCTCGAGCTTCGGGGACCGTGCGACAAGTTCGCGCACCACATGCGCGGCGAGGTCGTCGGGTCGATGGCCCGATAGCGCGCCACCGATCTTGCCGAAGGGGGTGCGAATTGCGTCGTAGAGGTACGCCTGCTGCATGGTCTCACTGCTCCATTGCTGAAAGATGTTCACAATGTGAACTTAAGTTCGTAGAATGAACTTTATCAGCCTTCACCAGCCCGATCAAGAGGTTGCTAGAAAAGTTCGCTTTGTGAACTTTGGTGCGCACAATGAAAATAGTGCTAGGATCACAACGCCGTGGCAGCCATCACGTGCCGGGCACCAAGAGATCTCGAAGGGGCGACTCATGTCTTCACCACAAACCGATACCCGGAAACTCGAACTTGGCGGCTGGATCGCTGCGCTGTGCTTTTTCATCGTGGTCTTCGAGGGCTACGACATTGTCGCCCTGGGCGCCACAATTCCAGTACTGACCGATCCAGGCGTCGGCGGGTACAGCGTCAGCGAGATGAACTGGGTCAACACCTTTTCGCTGATCGGGGTCGGCGTTGGCGCGGCAACCATGGGACGGCTGGCCGACCGCTTCGGGCGGCGGCGCCCGCTTCTGATCGCAGTTCTCGTCTTTTCGGTGTTCACCTTGCTCTTCCCTTTCCTGCCCAGCGCTTTGCTGATGGGCGCATTCCGCTTCATCGCGGGCCTGGGCCTGGGCGGCTGCATGCCCGTAGCCCTGGCATTGATGCAGGAGAATGCTCCGGTGGGCCGGCGTGCACTGGCCAATAACCTGCCGATGGTCGGCTATCACCTGGGTGCAGTCCTGGCATCGCTGGCGGGCAAGGCAGCCGGGGTGCACTGGTCGGTGCTGTACTTCCTCGGCGGCGGGCTGGGCCTGGCCTTGCTGGCGCTGCTCTGGTTCAAGCTTCCCGAAAGCGATGTTGTCGCCAGCAATGAGCGCACGTCGATCTCCGATGTGCTCAAGCCCAAATACCTGCGCACCTCGATCGGCTTGTGGATTGCCGCGTTCATGGGATTGGTCCTGGTCTACGGGCTGAATGCCTGGCTTCCCAAGATCATGGGCGCTGCCGGCTATCCGGTAGCCGATTCGCTGACGATGCTCTTCGTACTGAATCTGGGGGCCATCGCCGGGCTGGTCATCAGCGCCTACGCGGCCGATTCCAAGGGCATCAAGCTCGTCTCGCTGATCTGGTTCGCGGCCTCTTCAGCATTGCTGCTGCTGCTGGCAGTGCCCTTTGGAAGCCAAGTGCTTTTGACCGCGCTCCTCTTTGTCACCGGCATTTTTGTCTTCTCCGCCCAGTGCCTGATGTACGCCTACGCAGGTCACGTGTACCCGCGCAACCTGGTGGCCACCGGCATTGGACTGGCTTCGGGCATCGGTCGCTTTGGCGCGATCATCGGCCCCTACGTCACCGGCCTGATGGTGGCCGCCGGCACCGCGTACCCGGGGGCGTTTTTCCTGTACGGCGGGGCAGCGCTGCTCGCCGTTGTCGTCATCGCGCAGATCCCCAAGCCGCAGCGTGGCTAGAGTTGTCCCATGGCCAATTCTCCCAGCGGGGATTCAATGCTGGACCGCCTGGTGCGGATCCTTGACTCCTTTGACGCGAAAACCCAGTCGCTCAGCGTCAGCGTCCTGGCGCGCCGGGCCGATATCCCGGTAGCAAGCATGTACCGGCTGCTCGATTCGCTGGTGGAACACGATTTGCTCAGCCGCGACGCCTCGGGCCAGGTGCGGCTGGGCCTGCGGCTATGGGAGCTGGCGAATCGCAGTGCGGCCACCCAGGATCTGCGCACGGCAGCGCTGCCCTTCATGGAGGACATCAACCAGCTTCTGCGGCAAAACACCCAGCTCTCGGTGCTGCACCAGGACGAGGTGCTGATCATCGAGCGGCTTTCCAGGCCCGGCTCGGTCGTCAATCAGGCCAATGTGGCCGGCCGCATGCCGGTGCACCGCACCTCCATGGGGATGGCCCTGCTCGCCTTTTCCCGTCCGGAAGCCATCCGGGACTATTTATCCCGCCACCAGGCGATCATGGCTGCCACCTACCCGGATTTCCGGGCTGAAATGGCTGAGATCCGCCGCACCGGCTATGCCACCTTCGATGGCTTCATCGATCCGGAAACAACCGGCGTCGCGGCTCCCATCCTTGATGATGCCGGATACCAGGTAGCCGTGATCTCCGTGGTGCTCCCCCGCCAAACCCGAGCGGTGCAATCCGCCGGACTGGCATTGCGCACCGCCGCGCGGGGCATTTCCAGGGCGCTGCAGCCGGGCGGATCGGCCTAGGACGATCGGCAGATCAGCGTGTGGATCCCGCCCCATTTTTCTCATTCAATGAGAACCGTGCTGATCGCAGGCCCATCCCGCACGCATCCTTATGCAAGACCCCATTTCCCCGGCCCGCACCGGACCCCTGCACTGCAGCGGGGACTCCGCCCGCTGGTCCCGGCACAGACAGGTAGGACCCATGGCACAGGCGCCACGCATCCTGAAGACCAAGGTCGGCATCATCGGCGGCGGTCCGGCAGGGCTCATGCTCTCCCACCTGCTGGCCGCAGCGGGCATCGAGAACATCGTTGTGGAAATGCGCGAGCACGAAACAATCCGCAACACCCACCGCGCCGGCATCCTCGAATCCCAAGCCGTCTCCATGCTCACCGAATCGGGCGTGGACGGACGGGTGCTCAGCCACGGAGACGAGCACGCCGGCATCGACCTGCGCTTCAACGGCGAATCCCATCCCTTGGACTTCCGGGACCTGGTGGACGCCACCGTGACCCTGTACGCGCAGAACGAGGTGTTCGTGGACCTGGCCGCCGCCCGGCAGCGCGACCAGGGCGATGTGCGCTACGGCTGCGAGGTCACCGAGATCCTGGACATGGAAACGCCCACCCCGAAGTTCCGCTTCACCGATGCCGACGGCGGCCTCTTCGAGGTGCACGCAGATGTGATCGTCGGGGCCGACGGCTCGCGCTCCTTCGCCCGCCGCCAGATGCCCGATGCCTCGCGCCAGGACTTCAAGGTCTCCTACCCGTTCGCCTGGTTCGGCATCCTCACCGAGGCGCCGAAGTCCGCGCCGGAACTGGTCTACGCGAACTCGCCGCACGGCTTTGCGCTGATCTCCCAGCGCAGCGAAACCGTGCAGCGCATGTACTTCCAATGCGACCCGAACGAGGACGTGAATGCCTGGAGCGAGGACCGCATCTGGGCCGAACTGCAAAAGCGCGTGGATGGGCCGGATGGCTTCGAGCTGAAGACCGGGCCCATCTTCGACAAGACCGTGCTCGGCTTCCGCTCATTCGTCCGCGAACCGCTCTCGCACGGGCGGATGTTCCTGATCGGCGATGCCGGGCACACCGTCCCGCCCACCGGGGCCAAGGGCCTGAACCTGGCCTTCGCCGACGTCAAGGTGCTCTTCGAAGCACTGGATTCCTTCTTCTCCACCGGCAGCGAGAAGCTGCTGGAGGGCTACTCGGACCTGGCCCTGAAGCGAGTCTGGAAGGCGCAGAACTTCTCCTACTGGATGACCTCCATGCTGCACACCCCGGTGGGCGGCGATCCGTTCATGGCCAAGCGCGCACTGGGCGAATTGGATACCGTCACCTCCTCGCGCTTCGGACAGCAATTTCTGGCCGAGTCCTACACCGGCTGGCCCCACGCCTAAGCCCACCCAATAACCACCAGAAAGGAGCCGACATGAGCGCCAACACCAACGCACTGGATCCCGCAGCCTCCGCGGCCACGCAGGAAGATATCAGCGCAGAGATCTCCAGCATCCACGAGGACTACCGCCAGCAGCTGCTGGCGGGCAAAAAGGCCGAAACCCAGCCACGGGTGGATTTCGCCCCCTACCGCTCCTCGCTGCTGCGCCACCCCACCAAGAACCTGCACCACGCAGACCCTGAAACCATCGAGCTGCACTCCCCGGCCTTCGGCCAGCGCGATGTGCACGCACTGGAGTCGGACCTGACCATCCAGCACAACGGCGAACCCATCGGCGAGCGCATCGTTGTCTCCGGCCGGGTGCTGGACGGCGACGGCCGCCCGGTCGCCGGGCAGCTGGTGGAAATCTGGCAGGCCAACGCCGCCGGCCGCTACGTCCACAAGCGCGATCAGCACCCCGCGCCCATTGACCCGAACTTCACCGGGGTGGGCCGGGCCATCACCGGAGCCAACGGCGAATACTCCTTCACCACCATCAAGCCGGCCCCGTACCCGTGGAAAAACCACCACAATGCCTGGCGTCCGGCCCATATCCACTTCTCGCTGTTCGGCACCGACTTCACCCAGCGCATGATCACCCAGATGTACTTCCCGGGCGATCCGCTCTTCGCCCTGGATCCGATCTACCAGTCCATCACCGATCCCGCGGCGCGCGACCGCCTGGTCGCCACCTACGACCACTCGATCACCTCCCACGAATGGGCTACCGGCTACAACTGGGACATCGTACTGACCGGATCCAACCGCACTTGGATGGAAGAGGAAGAGGCAGAGCACTAATGAAAAAAGCTCCAGAACTGAAGCTCGTCCCCACCCCGGGACAGACCGTCGGCCCGTTCTACGGCTACGCATTGCCCTATGACAAGGACAATGAGCTGGTCAACCAGGGGCACCCGAATTCGGTGCGGCTGCACGGGGTGGTTTATGACGGCAAGGGCGAGGCCATTCCCGATGCGCTGCTGGAAATCTGGCAGGCCGACGAGCAGGGCAACGTTGTCTCCCGCGAAGGCTCGCTGGTGCGAGATGGCTACACCTTCACCGGCTGGGGGCGCACCGCGGTGGACAATGCCGGCCACTACACCTTCACCACTCTCAACCCGGGAGCCACCGAAGCCGGCAAGGCGCCGTTCATCATGCTCACGGTGTTCGCCCGCGGCTTGATGAACCGGCTGTTCACCCGGATCTACCTGCCCGAGGATGCCGAAGCGCTGGCCAGCGATCCGCTGCTGTCCTCGCTGTCCGAGGCCGAGCGCAAGACCCTGATCGCCACCCGCGAGGACGACGGATCCTTGCGCTTGGATCTGCGCTTGCAGGGCGAAGATGAAACCGTCTTCCTCTCCTATCCGCGCGAAAGCTAGAAACGGGCTCGGCCTTCTTGGCGGCGGCTTGCGCGTGCGGATTATGACGGGTGCGCCGGCCGATGCCGGTGGCAACCAGCGCTCTGGCGCTAGAGTTCTAGAGCGTGGGAACAAATTGAACCAGTGAAGAATCGAGGGTCTTGATGGATGGCGCAGACTACGGCGTGCTGGCCCCGGCATGGGCCGGCACCGCGGCCGCTTCCTTGTCCAGCGACACCGCATTTGTCCAGGCCATGCTGGATGTCGAGGCTGCCTGGGTGCAGGTCCAGGCCGATGCCTCACTGTGCAGCGCCGAGGATGCGCAGGCAGTTCATTCGGTGGCCAGCGTGGAACGCTACGATCTGGCGCTCTTGGCTTCGCGGACTCCCGATGGCGCCAACGCGCTGATCCCCTTGCTGGGCATGATGCGCGAACTGCTCGCCCGCGATGGCGCGCCGCAAACCGCAAGCTCGGCCCTGCACCGCGGGGCGACCAGCCAGGACATCATCGACAGCGCGCTGATGCTGGTCCTGTCCAAGACCATGGCCCAGACCCTGGCCGATCTGCGCAGTGCCGCCGACGGGTTGGCCCGCCTCGCGCAGGCCCACCTCTCAACGGTGTGCATTGCCCGATCGCTGACCCAGCACGCGTTGCCAACCACCTTCGGCTGGAAGGCCGCCAGCTGGCTCTCGGCCATCGTGGACGCCGAAAAGCAGCTGGACACAGCTTCGAGGCAACTGCGCCTGCAGTGGGGCGGGGCGGTGGGAACCCTGGCCTCCCTGGAACAATTCCTCGACGGGGCAGGCGGCACCAAGGCCAGCAGCCAGCAGCTCAGTTCCCAGCTTGCCCGCGTCCTGGGCCTGCAGGATCCGGGCACGCCATGGCACACCAACCGCATGCCCATTCTCCAGCTCGGCTCCGCCCTGGGCGCGGCCATTGCGGCGCTGGGCACCTTTGGTGCAGATGTGCTCACCTCTTCGCGTCCGGAGATCGGCGAGCTGTCCGAGCCACGCGAAACGGGCAAGGGCGGTTCCTCGGCCATGCCGCAAAAGCAGAATCCGGTGCGCTCGGTGCTGCTGCGCAATGCCGCGTTCAGCGCTCCCGGTCTGCTCTCCACGCTCTTCACCGCTGCCGGCACCGCGGTGGATGAACGCCCCGACGGCGGCTGGCATGCCGAATGGGGCGCACTGCGCGAGCTGGCCCGCCTGGGAGCAGGAGCCGCATTCCACGCAGCGTTCCTGGCCAACGGCCTGGGCGTCAATCTTCCGGCCATCGCACGGAACCTCGCCTTGGGCGGCGACGCGGTGCTGTCCGAACGCCTGGCTTCCGTCCTGGCACCGCTGGTGGACGGAGGCAAGGCAGCCATCCAGAAGCTGGTGCGCCGCAGCTTGGATGAAGAGCTGTCCCTGCACGAACTTCTGCGTTCGCAGATTCCCGCAGATCGCCTGGGTGATGCCGAATTGGCCGAACTCTTTGATCCCGCCGGCTACCTTGGTGCCGCGGATCGCTTCACCACAACTGTATTAGCCGATTATTCGGCACGGAAGGAACAATGGCAGTCCCAGAACTAACTCCGTCGCTGCTGCATACCGACAGCAAGCTCCCCACCCTCATCACAGGACCCTCCCTGGGCACCGCGGCCCTTCCTCTGTGGGCCCCTGCCCTGCCCTACCTCAAAGAGCATTTCCAGGTCATCGCCTGGGATCTGCCCGGGCACGGAGCCAGCAAGCCATCGACGCAAGGCTTCACGCTGGCCGAACTCGCCAGCGGCATCACTGCCATGGTAGGGGCCCTGCGGGCTGACGGGGTCATCGCCGAAGGCGCCAAGCTGTTCTATGCCGGGGTTTCGGTGGGCGGCGCCACCGCACTGCAACTGGCCGTGGACCATCCCGGCTTCTTCAACGCCTTGTCCTCGATCTGCTCGGCCGCCAAGATCGGCACTCCCGAGGGGTGGACCGAGCGCGCCGAGCTTGTTGCCAAAGCCGGAACCCCGACCATGGTTGCCGGTTCCGCCCAGCGCTGGTTCGCCCCGGGGTTCATCGAGAAGGAACCCGAGATTTCCGCAAGCCTGCTGCACAGCCTGCAGGATGCTGACCGCTTTGCCTACGCCCATGCCTGTGCCGCATTGGCCGGCTTCGATGTGCGTGGGCGGCTCTCGGCCACCACGGACCGCATCCTGGCCATCAACGGCGCCCAGGACCAGGTGTGCCCTCCGGCTGATGCGCAGTTCATCGCCGAGAACGCCCCGCAGGGCCAGGCGGCCATTATTGACTCCGCAGGCCATCTGGCTCCGGCTGAAGCACCGGAAGACACCGCGGCCCTGCTGGCCGAATTCTTCCTGGCCAACTAGGAAAGGGCAGTACTTCCATGACCGATTCCCAGCGCCTGCCAGGCGATACCTACGATGCGGGCATGAGCGTGCGCCGCGAAGTCCTTGGCAACGAGCACGTTGACCGCTCTACCAAGAATTCGAACGAGTTCACCGACGAGTTCCAGGAAATGATCACCCGCTATGCGTGGGGAACCATCTGGACCCGTGACGGATTGCCGCGCACCACGCGCAGCGCCATCACCTTGACCGCCATGATTGCCGGAGGCTACTGGGAAGAGCTGGAAATGCATGTGCATGCAGCCCTGCGCAATGGAATGACCCCGGAGGAAATCAAGGAAGTCTTCCTGCAGTGCGCCATCTACTGCTCCGTGCCCGCCGCGAATGTGGCCTTCAAAATCGGCAAAAAAGTCCTGGACGAGTACGCAGCGCAGTAGGTACCGCTCTCGCGGCTCGTTCAACGGACAGCTGGCCATTGAGGCGCAGCCACAAGATCAGCTCAGTTTCGTGATCGTGCGCCAGCGGCTGGAATCAGCGATGATTCCAGCCAGCTGCGTTCCTGCTCGGTGAGCGCCCGAGAGGAAACGCCATCGGAGGCCAGCGGCACCATGACAGTGGTGGAATCGAACACCGGTTGCCCGTCCTGGTAGCCGATGCCCCGCACAGTGAACGACTTGTTGCCGACTCGGCTGATTCCCATGCGGATCAGCATTTCAGACTGGTAGTACAGTGGCCGTTTGTAGTCGATCTGGATGGAAGCCACGACCGTTCCGAATTCGAATCGTCCTGCCTTCCCGTCTTCCCGGGTCCAGCGGATGCGCGCTTCTTCCATTAGCGTGACGATGCGGGCATTATTGACATGCCCCAAGGCGTCCTGATCCGACCAGCGCAGCTGCAACATTATTTCCGTTGCGGCTGCCAATTCATTTGCTGCTTCATTGCTCATGAGCTCATTGGATCAGAGTTCAAGTACATCGCCCCCAGCGTGACAGAGCGTTAACCCCTAGAGCCTTCGTCCAAGACCCAGTGCGCATTATTGCTGTTGGCATCCACGCATTTCCAGTATTGCGATGGTTCGCTCTCGAGCAAGCCATCGATGAACCAATACGTTTTGCCGGGGTCCCACCCGGCTATGAGCGTAGCGAATTTAGCATCTACCGGCAGGCATTGTCCGGCGAGCGCGAGGTAGGCGCCGATACTCAGATGCACCCCGTCATAATTGCGTGCTACCGCTAGCCAATCTGGAATGACCCACGCACCGTCACGGCCCGTGACGTGATACCAGTCGTGGCGTTTCTGTGCAGTGACCTCGATTGGGTGATCTTGGCAGAGCTTGACCCAATGCTCCGCTGAGGAAATTTCCAGAACGTTGGAGCTAGGGGGTATGTCTACTAATCTTGTGGTTGCTTTTTTCCCACCCGAAGCCGTCTTCAACGCAAATCAAACCAACGGGTTGCGCCGTAGCGAATTCTCCGCACGTTTCCTCTAGGTACATGTTTGGCGCCGACCACCATTCACCGCCGAAATTTCCTATAGGGAGTGACTGGTTCTCCCGGGCATCACGCATTTCGGTTCGGAGCACGTGATCTTTCCACGCGATCAATGATTCAAGACCAGTCCGCTTCTTATCCGTACCAGGGGCAAGAGACCCCGCAATATCGAAATTCACCCGGTGCTGCGCTGCCATATCCAACGGGTCGAACCAATAATCTATTTGCCCCGAAGCCGCTATGTGTTTTGCGATTCTCTCCAGTTGGACGCTGAGGATCGGGGATGCCAAGACGAATTCTTGCCCATACGGTGGTTGCCAGTACATCGCCGCGTCGACGGAACTTTCCAATGCCGATTGCAACATGCAATGCTTTACTTCGAAAAGTTCGGTACGTTCAAGCAATTCGGCGAGCTTCTCTGCCCCTTCCCGCACGGTGCGCTCAATCTCAACGATCACGTCGGATGATTCGAGCCCGCGATACTGCAGGCCATCGATACCGGTTGAGGCGTAGTACATCGCCTCGTGCAAAGGATGCGGGGAAAAATCAGTTTGCGATTCGTCTTCGCCGACCGTCATGAACTCCCACAACAGTCGCCGCCCTCGCTGCCCTTGCAACAGTGCGTCAACAATCTCCATGGTCACCTCCGCTTTCCCTGGTCATAGATTGCTAAATACGCCCAAGACACCATGTAAGTATTTACGGAATCGATAATTCAACATTACCTGAGCGGGTGCTGTTATTCATCTGAGATTGACAGCGTTGGCGAAGGCCGGCCAGAGGGCCGGCAGATTGCCACCACCCCGGAGGAACGCACGTGAAATTCTTCGCTCGACCCGGCAAAACCAATCACATCACCCCGCTGCGCATCACTGCAGGAACACTCGTTGTCCTGGCAGCTTCGGCCGCTCTCACGGCCGCCAATTCCGCACCCGATCCAGAACCAGCAGCTACGACGGCCGTGGACTGGAACTCCTCAGCCTACCGGGGATCAGTCCAGGTGGTCCGTGCCGCCGGCAAAAAATCTCCAGCAGCAGGCAAGACGCTGGAAGGCGTCGTTTTCGAGGACCGCAACAAGAACTCCAAGCAGGACGCCAACGAGCCAGGACTGCCCAAGGTCACCGTTTCCAATGGCCGAGATGTTGTCACCACCGATTCGCAGGGCCGCTATGCACTGCCTGCCTTTGAGAACATGACAGCCTTCGTCACCCAGCCACGAGGCTTCCAGGTGCCAGTCGACGAAAATAACGTCGCGCAGTTCTCCTACATTCACCTGCCAGACGGCTCCCCCAAGCTGAAATACGGCGGCATTGCCCCCACCGGCGAATTGCCAGACGCCGTGAACTTCCCGCTGGCTCGCAGCGAAGCCACCCAATCCCCTGAGCAGAGCTGCGCCATCGGCGCCGATGTGCAGACCTATAACCAGCAGGAAGTCGAATACGCTCGCAAGGGCGCCTTCGCCGACCTCGCTGCCCGCACCGACTACACCGGGTGCGGGGTGCTGTTCATCGGCGACCTCGTCGGCAATGACCTGTCCTTGTTCGCCCAGACCCGCGAACTGACTTCCATGCTCAATGGCCCGGCTCGTTTTCTTCCCGGGAACCACGACATCGACTTCGACTCGCTCGACGGCGTGCACGAATTTGATACCTACCGCGCCCAGTTCGGCCCCGAGTACTACTCCTACGACACGGGCAAAACCCACGTGGTTGCCCTGAACACCATCGAGTACCCCACCAAGGTTCCTGCCAAGAGAAGCGACTACACCTACCAGCTCGGCAAGCAGCAGCTTGAATGGTTGCGCGCAGACATTGCCAAGGTGCCGAAGAACAAGGCCATCGTCCTCGCCGGCCACAGCCCATTGCTGGAATTCTTCTTCAACGATGAGCACACCACCAAAGAGGTCAAGGAAATCTACAAGATCCTCAAGGGCCGCGAAGTGGTCTCCCTGGGCGGCCACACCCACATGTCTGAAAACCTTCGCGAAGGCGATCTGATGAAGGGCTGGCTGGACGAAGTCGGCGAGGATGGCCTGCCCTTCACCCACCTGACGGTTCCGGCAGTTGCCGGCCAGTGGTACGGCGGGCGAGTCACCGAGACCGGTTACCCGACCTCCCTCCAGCAAGACGGCACCCCTCCTGGGGTGCTGACCTTGGACATCAAGAACACCAAGATCACCGAGCGCTTCACCCCAACCGGCGGTGATGAGAGCAACCAGATGGCCGTAGGCCTGAACACTCCTGCCTACCGTGATTGGTACAAGGAAAATGTCGACAAGGAATACGGCACCATCGAGGCGCTGGAGAACCCGTTGTCGGTGAGCCGCAGCGGCTTGGCCGAGGACACCTGGCTGACCACCAACTTCTGGATGGGGAGCACCGGTTCCACGGTGGCGGTTTCCATCGATGGAAACGCCCCGGTCAAGTCAACGCGCACGCAATCGCTCACCGGAGAAACCGCACGAACTGGCGCCAAGTACTCTGACCCGGTGGCTATCGCCGAGCAGTTTGTCCACGGCGGCGGACTGCCTGAGAAGACCAGCCATTTGTGGCGTCTTGAACTGCCAGATGATCTGGAAACCGGATCGCACACCGCTGAAGTGACGGCCACGGATGTCCACGGTCGTTCCTTCACCGACAAGCTCGAATTCGAAGTCACCGACTAGCAGCCAATCTGTGAACGGCGGCTGGTGCCCTGGGTGCCAGCCGCCGTTGTGCATTCCGGCTGCCTAAAGGCGGGCAACGAAGTAACTAAAGGGTCACCACGGCACAGGAACACCTAGGATGAACTCATGCGCATTGCCATTTTGGATGACTACCAGAACGTCGCTACCGACCTCGCAGATTTTGAAGGCCTGGCGAACGAGCTCAACGCCGAGCTGACAGTATTTACCGAACACCTCGGACATGACGACACAGCTGTCTGCGCTGCGCTGAAGGGCTTTGATGTCATCGTGGCTATGCGCGAGCGCACGCCGTTTCCCGCGTCGCGGTTCGAGCTGTTGCCGCAGTTGAAACTGCTGGTCACCACCGGACGGCGCAATGGCGCCATCGATCTGGAAGCTGCCATCGAGCACGGCGTCGTGGTGTCGCATACCGGCTATGTCCCCACCGACGCGGTGGAACACACCTGGGCATTGATCTTGGCTGCGGCCCGCAGGCTGGATGTAGAGCTCTTTTCCTCGAAGTCCCCTCGCTCCGAAGCCGAACCGTGGCAAACGAGCTTCGGCATGGGCCTGGCGGGGAAAACCCTTGGCGTGTATGGACTGGGGAATTTGGGTTCCAAGGTGGCGAAGGTCGGGTTGGCTTTTGGCATGCGGGTCATTGCCTACAGCCAGAACCTCACGAAGGCTCGGGCCACCGAGGTCGGCGTGGAATTGGTCTCCGAGGCGGAGCTTTTTGCCACCAGCGACATCGTGACCATTCATCTGAAACTCTCGGAGCGCAGCACCGGTGTCATTGGCTCAAAGCAGTTGGCCTGGATGCGGCCGGAATCCATTTTGGTGAATACTTCGCGCAGCCGAATCGTGCAGACTCCTGCACTTATCGAAGCCCTTGAAAACGAACGACTCTACTTGGCGGCCCTCGATGTTTTCGACACCGAGCCATTGCCGGCCAAGGACCGACTGCTGGGCACCCGTGGCGTGATTGCAACCCCGCATATTGGCTACGTAACCATCGAGCAGTTCTCGATGTTCTACCGGGACGCTGTGGAGGATATTCGAGCTTGGGCTAGCGGTTCACCGATCCGCGTGCTGAGCTAGCAACCCTGCGCCACGGCACGAAGAAGTAGTGCAGGATGGCGACGACGGCAGCCCACGCGGTTCCAATCAGCAAGCCCACCAGCACGTCCGAAACCCAATGGTGCCCAATGTAGATTCGCGATGCGCCCATGGCCAGAACAAACAACGTTGCCACGATAGCGATGAGATAGGCGTAGCGGCGCAGCCCGTAAATGATGGCCAGGTAGCCAGAGATGCCAATCAGCGCCGCGGAATTAAGCGTATGGCCGCTGGGGAACGAATAGGACAGCGGTGGCGTCGGCCCGCCTGGAATGCCTTCCGGGCGGTGCACTTGCAGGCTGGCCTTGAGCAAAATGGTCAGTCCGACAGAAACCGCTGCGGTCAGCGCCACGGCAATAAATGGCCAGATGCTTCGTGTTTTCCAGCTCAGCAGCCCGGTAATCAGCACCATGATGATGCTCATGCCCGGCGTTGATCCCCAGAAGTACAAAAAATCGGAGACCGCAAAAAGGGCCGGCGACTGGTTGTTCAAGACCCATTGATAGGCAGGTGCATCCAGGTCTGTGGCCCATCCGCCTGCATGCAATGAGACCAGCACCCGCCGGGTGAAATAGAAGATCGCGGTGACGATGCCAAAGATCATCCAGAGCACCTGCACGCCGCTTGGTTGTTTGCCTTGCGGAAGTGGTCTGGGGTTTCTCATATCCTCCATCGTATCGGTGCCTGATCCAAAGCAACCAACCGGGGAATGCGGAACAATGGAAGCATGACAATCAAGGTGCTGGCAGTAGGCAAGAAACATGAGTCGTGGGTCGATGAGGGAATTTCCCGCTACGAGAAGCGGCTCAAGAAGCCGTTTAACCTCACCTGGCAGCTGCTCAACCACTCATCGCGCGAGAACGACGCTGCCCGCACCGAAGAGTCCGCACGCATCCTGGCGAAGATTGATGATCGCGACTTCGTAGTGCTGCTCGATGAGCGTGGCAAAAACGTGGACTCCCCGGCATTGGCAAACAAGCTACGCGCCCCCATCGATGCTTCACGCAATGTCGTGATCATCATCGGCGGAGCCTACGGCGTGGATCCCACTGTGCATTCCCGTGCCGACTTCACCTGGTCCTTGTCCAAACTCGTCTTCCCGCACCAGCTGGTGCGCTTGATATTGACCGAGCAGCTCTACCGTGCCCAGGACATCTTGGCCGGTGGAAAGTACCACCACGTGTAAACCGAACTGTTGACTTTCCATTGCGGAAAGACAAGACTTTCCGTAACGGAAAGTGGGTATCATGGATTCGCCAGAAGTTCGCAGGGACCAAAAGCGCGCAGCCAAGCTGCTGCAATCTGTCGCGCACGATTCAAGGCAGATGGTCAAAGCGTCCGGGAATCCGCGTGGATTGTTCACCAGCATTGTCGCAGTCTCAGCTGTTGTCTTCACGTTGTGCCAGGCCTATCCACCCCGGGCTTATTGGCTCGTGATGCTCTATCTTCCATTGATCCTCTGGTATGCCGTGGCCCAGCGCGGTCGGGCCAAGCCGCGCTCATTGATCAATAGCCCAAAACTTCTGACGGGCGCTTACGCAGGATACTTCTTACTCTGCATTCTGCTGATCAATTGCCTCAGATTCTGGGAAGCAACCCAGGTGGAAGAAGTTCTTGCGAAGATTCTTGTCACGTTCACCAGTGCCATGTTTTTGGTGACCAAGATGCAGGCCGCCTATAACAGGGCTCGCGTCGAGGACGGCAATGACCAAGCCAACTAGCAAAGCCCACTTTGATGAATTGATCCATGCACCATTACGGTTGCGGATTTGCGCGAGCCTTGCCCCGGTCGACTGGGCAGAATTCGCGCATCTCAAACAGAATCTGGGCGTCGCTGACTCGGTGCTCAGCAAGCATCTGAAGCAACTGGGCGACGCCGGTTACGTTGATATTGAACGGTTCACGAAACTGGGCCGCAGCCACGTGAGAGTATCGCTAACCACGGCTGGCCGTCGAGCCTATGTTGGCCACGTTGCCGCGCTTCGGGAAATTACCGCAAATTAGGTAAAGGCACCGCCATCCGCGGACAGGTGGCCATGTTTAAAAGTCAGAGTCCATCCCGAGCCAGGATCAACAAGTCCTGCCGTCTTGACGGTCGCTGAAACCTGGCTCACGGGCGAAAGATCATTGCCACTGCCTGCGGAGCGGGGCCCCGAAACTGCACAGGCACGGTTGGAGCACAGGGAAGCTAAAGTGAGGTTATGGCTAGGCTCAATCCAGTAACCCTGCGCGGAAAATATGTCACTCTCGAACCGCTAAGCGAGAACCATCATGACGGGCTTGTCGATGCCGCCTGCGATGGTGAACTTTGGAATCTTTGGTACACCGCTGTGCCCCGTCCCGAAGAAATGCGCAGCGAAATCCAGCGTCGCTTATCAATGCAAGAAGCCGGATCCATGCTTCCCTTCACGACACGGCTGAATGATCCAGTGACTGGTGAACCCGGAAAGATCATCGGGATGACCACGTACTGCGACATTGACGCTGAGCTGCCACGCTTGGAGATCGGCTACACCTGGAATGCAGCCAGCGTGCAAGGAACGGGAACTAATCCCGATAGCAAGCGGCTGCTGCTGGCCCACGCATTTGAAACCCTGGAATGCGTCGCCGTGGCCTTCAGCACGCACTGGATGAATATGCAGTCCAGAGCCGCAATTGCCCGTCTGGGTGCAAAACAGGATGGCGTCTTGCGTTCAACAAGCCGTATGGCCGATGGTTCACTTCGAGACACCGTCTATTTCTCGATTATTGCCTCTGAGTGGCCCCAAGTTCGCAGCGGGTTGGATCTTCGGCTCTCGAAAAAACGCTGAGCGGACACTACGTGGCGGTCGATGATCTTGCGCGTTCGACCTTGCCAAACACCAAGAACAAGAATCAACGCCAGTGCCTACCACTGCCGTTATCTCAACTAAATCCACGTTGACCAGGTGGTATCGCGTAGCGGCCTTGCGGCGGGAGTACCACTCGATAGCTTCGCCGCCCAGGCTATGAGCTGCTGGAGAATGAAGAACATGAACAAATGCCCCGTCCCGGCCGATCCAGCCCTGCACCCAGCGTTAGCAGGCCGTTTCAGCCCAGTGCAATTCGACCCCGAATCCACTGTGACAAGCATCGAAATCGACGTGCTGTTGGAAGCGGCTCGACGTGCGCCGTCGGCTGGAAATTCACAGCCCTGGAAATTCATTGTTGCTCGACGAGGCGATGCAAACCATGAGCAAATACTGCGCCGTTTGGCGCGTAGTTCATCTCTGTGGGCTCCGAGCGCTTCGCTGCTGGTAGTGAATCTGGCACATATCTTCGTTGAAGGCACTGAAGATTGGGAGTATTCAGAGTTTGCGCGCTACGACCTTGGACAGGCAGTCGCTCATATGACAGTTCAAGGCCTATCGATGGGCTTGGCGGCTCATCAGTTCCGCGCCTTTGACCGCGACGGAATCGGCTCGGACTTCGCCGTGCCATCTCACTGGGAGGTAACGTCGATAACCGCGTTCGGTACCGCAGACCCCTGCGCAGATGAAGTAGAAGCGCCCGGTACCAGTCGAGAACGCCTGAGTCTTGATGAGATCACCTGGTCGCGATGCTGAACGTTCTGGCCCGGACAATAACTACTTTATTCACGCGGGATTTTGCTTCCTCATAGGAATTCATATCCGGCCATTCTTGAGTCAGCAATGCTCGCTAAGCATCCTCGTAGAATTCCCGGCCAATTCCGTTGCGGTACAACCGGTATCCGAACGTGAGATACGCGGTTCATTGCCCGCAGGCCGCCGACACATTGGGTTTGAGTTCGAGTGCGATTCTGTGCCGAAGTGATTCCCCTAGAGCTGCCGGCTCCAGGCAACCTCACGTTCAAGCTGGCCTGTTTCAGCAAAGAGTTGCACCTGGTGCGTCGAAGCCAGGGCCACGGCAAGATCCTTCGTGTCTGCTGAACTGAATCCAGCTTTCTGCCAAAACGGACCGGACCTGCGGCTAAACAGCCACGCTTGTTTTGCTCCAGCTTCGACAGCTCGATCCATCGCAAATTGTGCAAGTTCCAATCCGATGCCGCCGCCGCGCAGCTCGGGAGCCACCGCGACGCTTCGGATTAGTGCATGCAGGCCGTCTTCGCTGCTTTCAAATCCAGTGGTGGCGACAATGCGGTCCGTTGTTGCATCCCGCAAGATCCACAAATGCACATTCGGTGAATCAAGCCCGCTCAGCGTGAGGTCAGCGATGCGCAGGAACTCTGAAACTTCTGCACTATCGATGCCTGTTGCACGCACTAGCTCGAGCATCCTTCAACGCTACCTCTCCACGATTCGAACGCCGAAATATGACCGCGTCCCATTAGGAAGTGCTGCAGGAAGAGCCCAAGGTGCCTCCGGCGAAGGGCAGGCTCGGCCCGGGAAAAACCCTGTGCAGGAACTTCTGCGCCAGAAGCCAAAATGCGCTGGGTCTGCCAATACCCAGCGTTCGCAGGAATGCCGTTCTCGAACTGTCCTGCCGAGAACGTAGTATCGATTCCATGAGTGATGTGCTTTCCCGGTTTGGCGCGGCCACCCGCAAGTGGTTCACCGATGTCTTCTCTGCGCCCACGGTTGCGCAGAGCGGAGCCTGGGAATCCATCTCCGACGGGAAGCACACCCTGGTCATTGCGCCGACCGGCTCCGGCAAAACCCTGGCCGCATTCCTCTGGGCCCTGGACCGGCTGCATCATGCAGAACTCGATGCTCCAGCATTGCCGGGAATGGAATCCGATGCCGATCACCCGGCAGGCAATGGCACCAAAGTCCTCTATATTTCTCCGCTGAAAGCCCTCGGGGTGGACGTTGAGCGCAACCTGCGCTCCCCGCTGGCCGGCATCCGCGCCACCGCGCACGAGATGGGACTGTCCCAGCCTTCGGTTTCGGTGGGCGTGCGCTCGGGAGACACCCCGGCTAATGACCGGCGCAAGCTGCTCAAGGACCCGCCCGAAATCCTGATCACCACGCCCGAGTCCCTGTACTTGATGCTCACCAGCCAGGCACGAAAAACCTTGGCCCAGGTGCATACGGTCATCATCGACGAGGTCCACGCCATCGCCAATACCAAGCGCGGCACCCATTTGGCCTTGTCCTTGGAACGCCTCGATGCGCTGCTGCCCGCCCCGGCCCAGCGCATCGGGCTCTCAGCCACGGTGGAACCGCCCGAAGAGGTCGCCCGCTTCCTGGCAGGGTCTGCCCCGGTGAATATCGTGCGTCCGCCCTCCACCAAGAAGTGGGAACTAGCCGTGCGCGTCCCCGTGGAGGACATGACCGATCTGCCTTCGGCTGCCGGCGCCCACGATCTTGGACCGGGATCCTCTCCTGCCGCCTCGGCGAGCATTTGGCCCCACGTCGAAAACCAGCTGGTGGATCTGGTGCTGGAAAACCATTCCACCATCATCTTCGCCAACTCCCGCCGGCTGGCCGAGCGCCTCACCGGGCGGCTCAACGAGATCTATGCCGAGCGCGAGGGATTCAGCACCGAAGATGCTTCCACCTCGACCCCGGCGGCGATGATGGCCCAGGCCGGCTCTACCGCGGCCTCAAATCCGGAAGCACCCCTGCTGGCCCGTGCCCACCACGGCTCGGTCTCCAAGGACGCGCGCGCCCAGATCGAAGAGGATCTGAAGCTGGGCAACCTGCGTGCGGTGGTGGCCACCAGCTCGCTGGAACTAGGCATCGACATGGGCCTGGTGGATCTGGTCATCCAAGTCGAATCCCCCAATTCCGTCTCCTCCGGACTGCAGCGTGTAGGCCGTGCCGGGCACCAGGTAGGTTCGGTCTCCCAGGGCATCTTCTTCCCCAAGCACCGTGCGGATCTGCTCTCCACCGCGCTGGTGGTCACGCGAATGCGCCAAGGATCCATCGAGAAGATGGTCATCCCGGCCAACCCGCTGGATGTGCTGGCCCAGCAGACCCTGGCCGCGGTGGCCATGGAAGACCTGGAAGTCGAGAAGTGGTTCGAGACGGTACGCCGGTGCGCGCCCTATGAGCAGCTTCCGCGCAGCGCCTATATGGCCACCTTGGACATGCTCTCGGGCAAATACCCCTCGGATGAATTCGCCACCCTCAAACCACGGCTGATCTGGGATCGCGATGCCGGCACGCTCAGCGCCCGCCCCGGGGCGCAACGCCTCGCGGTCATTTCCGGCGGCACCATCCCGGACCGCGGGCTCTTCGGCGTCTTCCTCGCCGGCGCCGAGGATGACAAGGCTCCCAAGCGCGTGGGCGAGCTGGACGAGGAAATGGTCTACGAGTCGCGGGTCGGGGACGTTTTTGCCCTGGGCGCGACCAGCTGGCGCATCGAAGACATCACCCATGACCGCGTGCTGGTCACCCCGGCCTTCGGCCAACCCGGAAAGCTGCCGTTCTGGCACGGCGATGGGCTGGGCCGCCCGGTGGAACTTGGCTCGGCCCTGGGCGAATTCACCACCAGCTTGCTGGCCAGCGAACGCACCGAGGCATCTGCGGTTTTGCGCACCGGCGGACTGGATGACTTCGCCGCCAATAACCTCTTGAACTATCTGGGAGAGCAGCGCCGGGCCACCGGCCAGGTGCCCAACCACCAGAACTTCGTGATCGAGCGTTTCCACGATGAGCTCGGCGATTGGCGGGTCATCCTGCATTCGCCCTTCGGCCTGGCTGTCCATGCCCCGTGGGCACTGGCCGTGGGTGCGCGGGTGCGCGAACGCTGGGGACTGGATGCTTCGGCGATGGCCGCCGATGATGGCATTGTGCTGCGCATTCCGGCCATGGATGACCAAGCACCGGGAGCAGACCTTTTTGCTTTTGAAGCCGATGAAATCATCGACGTGGTCACCTCGCAGGTGGCGAATTCTGCATTGTTCGCCTCCCGTTTCCGCGAGTGCGCGGCAAGAGCCTTGCTGCTGCCCCGGATCAATCCAAGCAAGCGCACCCCCTTGTGGCAGCAACGCCAGCGGGCCAGCCAGCTGCTTGATGTCGCCCGGAATTACCCGGACTTCCCGATCATCCTTGAAACCGTGCGCGAATGCCTGAACGACGTTTATGATCTGCCGGCCCTGTCTTCGATTCTGTCCAAGGTCTCGTCGCGCGCGATCCGGCTGGTGGAAGTCACCACCGAGCTGCCTTCGCCTTTCGCCCAGTCCCTGCTCTTCGGCTATGTTGCACAGTTCCTCTACGAATCCGACGCACCGCTGGCTGAGCGCCGCGCGGCAGCGCTGAGCCTGGACCCGGTGCTGCTTGGTGAATTGCTAGGCCGCAATGATGTGCGTGAAATCCTGGATCCTCAGGTCATCACCGGGTTGCAGGAACAGTTGCAGTACCGGGCGGAAAACCGGCGCCTGGCCGGCATGGAAGGCGCAGCCGACCTGCTGCGCTTGTTGGGCCCGTTGGCTATTGAACAGCTGGCCACTCGGCTGCGTGATCCGAATGATGACAGCGCGCCGCTGGACCCAGCAATGGCCCGGGAACATGCCGAGGCCCTGGTTGCCACCCGGCGGGCCTTTACCCTGCGCCACGGCGGGTCCTTGGCCTACGCGGCGATCGAGGATGCCGGCAAGTTGCGTGATGCCCTGGGCACCCCGTTGCCCACAGGAATTCCTGCCGCATTCCTGGAGCCAGCGACGGACCCCATCCAGGACCTCATCTCGCGCTTCGCCCGCACCCATGTTCCGTTTACGCTCACTGAAATTGCCGCCGAGCTTTCACTCGGCGTTGCGGTGCTGCGGCCCATACTCGACCAATTGGTAGCCGCCGGCCGGCTGTCGGTCGGCGCGTTCCGCCCGGTGGAACTTGTTCCCGAAGGCATTAGCGGTGATGAATACTGCGATGTCCAGGTGCTGCGCACCATCCGCACCAGGTCCTTGGCCGCCCTCCGCGCCGAAGTGGAGCCAGTTGACCAGAACACCTACGCCCGGTTCCTTCCTGCTTGGCAGCAGGTGGGCTCAACGCTCAGCGGCGCTGACGGCCTCTATGAAGTCGTCGCCCAGCTGGCCGGGGCCGAGGTGCCTGCCTCGGCGCTGGAATCCTTCATTCTTCCTGCCCGGCTCAAGGGGTACCAGAGCTCTTGGCTGGATGAGCTGTGCAGTGCAGGAGATGTCCTGGTGTGCGGTGCCGGTGCGGCCGGAGGCAAGGATGGCTGGTTGTCATTGCATACCGCCGAACACGCCGCGCTCTCCCTGCCAGCACCTGATTCCAGCGATTTGCAGGCACTGGATCTGCGCGTGCTCGAAGCCTTTGAATCAACAGGCGCCTACTTTGCCGAGGAGCTCGCCGCCCGGATCCACCATCCCGATAAGCCTCCAGTGAGCGCCGTCGATATTGCGGAGTCATGCTGGCGGCTTTTCTGGGCGGGTTTCATTTCTCCCGACACTCTGGCACCGATTCGCGGTTACCTGGCGGGCGGAAGCACTGCGCACAAGATTGCCAAGCCGGCGCCGCGGGCTCGGGCTGCCAGGCTCAATCGCCTCTCGGGTCTCAACCGCTTGGCCCAGGACCACGGGGGATCCCCCATGCGTGGCCCGCGTGGTTCTGCACGCTGGTCACTGCTCCCCCAGCCGGTGGCAGATCCAACCATTTCAGCCCATGCCACAGCCGAGATCATGCTGGAACGCTACGGAGTGCTCACCCGCGGCTCGGTCGCGGCCGAAGCAGTGCCCGGAGGTTTCGGCCAGCTCTACCGGGTCCTGTCCAAGCTGGAAGAAGCCGGTCATGCGCGGCGGGGCTATTTCGTCGAAAAACTGGGGGCCGCCCAGTTTTCCACTTCCACCACCATTGACCGTTTGCGCGCTTATCAGCTTTCCGATGACCCGCGCCGGCAGCCTGTGGCCCAGGTGCTTGCGTCGACCGACCCGGCGAATCCCTACGGTGCGGCGCTGGGCTGGCCAGCCACGCAAACCGGGCATCGCCCAGGGCGCAAAGCCGGGGCCATTGTGGGCTTGCTGGATGGCCAGCTGTGCTTCTATCTGGAGCGCGGCGGTCGCACCGTGTTGACCTTTGCCCAGTTGGCTGAAGAGTCGTGGAACATTATTGCCACGCATTTGGTGGCAGCTCTGCGCACGGCCAAGGTGGAGAAGATCGCCATCGCTACCGTGGACGGACAACCAGTCCTGGATCATCCGGTGGGAACCGCACTATTGGCCGCGGGATTCTATTCAACGCCGCAAGGCATTCGTTTCCGGCGCTGATTGACCGGCAGAAAGAAGAGCTCTCATGCCCGAAGGGGATTCCGTCTATCGTGCCACTGCCCGGCTTCATCAGGCGCTGGCAGGGCAAACACTGTTGTCCTCGAACTTTCGAGTTCCAGCCTTGGCGACAACAGATCTCACGGATTATTCAGTGCATGAAGTAGTTCCGGCCGGCAAGCATCTGCTGATGCGATTGCGTCCCCCTGCTGCTGGGTCCTCCGGGTTCGCCGCTAAGCCGCTGACCTTGCATTCGCATTTGCTCATGGAAGGCCGTTGGGATCTGTATGCGGACAACGAACGCTGGAAGAAACCGGCTCACACCGCACGCGTAGTGCTCAAGACCCCTGCGGTGACGGCCGTGGGCTTCGATATTGCACAGGTGCGTTTGGTGCCCACCGAGCAAGAAAACGACCTCATCGGCCATTTGGGCCCTGATCTGCTGGGTGCGGATTGGGACCCGGAGCTTGCCGCAGACAACCTGCGCCGCAATCCGCGCCAAGGCATCGGCCAAGCATTATTGGATCAACGGATCATGGCCGGCGTGGGGAATGTGTACCGTTGCGAGATCCTGTTCCTCCGCCGTTTGCATCCGCTGGTTGAAGTCGGGCAGATCGCTGATCTGCCGGCAGTGGTGAATCTGGCTCATCGGCTTCTGACAATTAATAAGGACCGGCCACGGCGCGTCACCACCGGCCAAGAACGAACCCGGGAACCTCTCTGGGTTTATGGGCGTGCCGGAAAACCTTGCCTCCGTTGCGGCAGCCCCATCGCCATGCTCAAGATTCCTTCCACCCCAGAAGGCGCCGAGCGGGATTGCTATTGGTGCCCGCATTGCCAGCCGGCGGTCTGAAGTCCTGGCGCCGGGATGAAAGAATAGCCCTTATGGCTATGGAATCCCCGCTCCCTGTTCGCAATGGTGTTAATGCAACCCGATTGCACCTTCCGCACAATGGAGCGTGGGCCACCGTCGCCGAATATCTCCTGGAGCGCTTCGGCCATGTGGACCCCGAAGGCATCCTGCGGCGCTTCGACAACCAAGAAATTGTCGGCCTCGGAGGAGTGCCGCTAGACCGGCAGACTCCCATGGGTGAGCATGAGTTCATTTGGTACTATCGTTCGCTTCCGGTAGAAACGCCGATACCTTTTGAGGCCAAGATCCTGCATCAGGATGAGCACCTGCTGGTAGTTGATAAGCCGCATTTTTTGCCAACCACCCCCGGTGGCCGGTTCATCCAGGAATCGGCTTTGGTGCGCCTGCGCAACCAGACCGGCATCGATGATCTTGTGCCGATGCATCGGCTGGATCGGGCCACCGCTGGCGTGATTCTTTTTGCGGTCAACCCGGAAACCCGTGGCGCCTACCAAATGCTTTTTGAACGCCGTGAAATCAGCAAGCGCTACAAGGCCGTCGTTGCACTGCAGCCCGGCCCCGGGCTGGAAACTGGCCGGGTTCTCCAGCCCAACGGCGAACACTCGCTGGTCAAGGACACAACCCAATTGCATGATCTGCTTGGCCAGATGCCCCTGATTTACGAAAATC
Organism: Glutamicibacter sp. FBE19; assembly: GCF_015524875.1. Lineage (NCBI taxonomy): Bacteria > Bacillati > Actinomycetota > Actinomycetes > Micrococcales > Micrococcaceae > Glutamicibacter > Glutamicibacter sp. FBE19. The sequence goes on from NZ_JACKQN010000004.1 coordinate 119,289, forward strand.
GGATGTCCAAGGTCAAAGGCCAGTTGCGATCCATCGTCGAGGACGGCGCACCGAACGCGAAGACCTATATTGATGTTGAATCCGTGGGCTATAGCGCCGGCCACCATGCAGGTTTGGAGGTCGCGTTGATGGATCTCAAGCCGCATTCGGGCAAGACCCACCAGTTGCGCGTTCACCTCGCCTCCCTGGGCCTGGGGATTATCAATGATGCCTTTTACCCGCGCTTATGGGATTTGGCTCCGGATGATTATCAGCGCCCGCTCCAGCTGCTGGCGCACACCATTTCCTTCACCGATCCGCTGAGCGGAATTGAGCGCAGTTTCAGCTCGGCGCAGCAGCTCGCCGAAGCTCCGGCGGCCTAGCCGGGGTTTCTGTTCGCCAGCGAAGTACCCTAGGCTGTTGCTGATAACTCAGCAATCGTTAGGGACTCCAGCATCATGTCCGAGCAGCATCCGACCCCACCGCTCAATTCACTGATGGAGTCCGGCCAGCAGGCCGCGCCCGCGCACTCCGCCGAGCACGAGTCCGTGCTGCCCTACCCGGCTCCGGATCACCGTCCCAATCCCGAGGTTGAGCCGTTCGACATGATTCGCGGCTGCCTATTGGCGGCGGCATCCTTGCTATTGCTCGTTACTTCGCTGGTGTTTTCTTCCTCCATGAACGGGCGCGATCGCATTAGCCTGCTTGACAGCAGCGCGGTTCCGGCGGTGATCTGGCCAGCTGCGGCAGTCTTCTTGCTGGCCAGCGCCATGTTTTCGCTCCGCAAGGATCAGTGCTCGGCCCGCCGCCAGCGAGTGGCCAGCCTTTATGCGATCAGTGCCGCTGCCTTGTGCTCCTGCGCGATCGTCCTTGCGGCTGGATTTCTTCCGGCCGCTGCGGCAATAGTCGCTACGCTCGCTTCGCTCTTGTCCCTGTTCGGGGTTCACCAGCTGAATCGGCTGACGGCACGCACCAAGGCCGAACGCTGGCTTGGTGATGCGCCCCTGAGTTTCCTTGCTGGTTTTTCCATGGCGTACACGATGCACCTCTGGTTTGCCGTGGCAGGCTGGAACGATCTCAGCCATTCCTTGCCGGTTTCCCTGGCAACTGCTGCGGTGTCCTTGGCAGCCGCCGGATTTGCGCAGACCGGGCGCGGGCGCCACGCCCTGGCCAGCGGTTTTGGCATCGCCATGATTGCCGCGGCCATCAACGGGTGGCTCTCGGAGGCGACCGCATTGTGGGTGAGCGCGATCTGCATTCTGATGTCCTTGCTGGTATTCCTGATGGCCGAAAACCGCCGGTTCCGGATAAGCCACGCAGAACACCGGGCCCAGCGCGGCAAGCCCGTGGAATTCTAGGGCCTGCCGCCGCGTCGTTCCTAGCGAGGGGCCATGCGGATGGCGCCGTCCAGGCGGATGGTTTCGCCGTTGAGCATCGGGTTGGCCACGATATGCTCCACCAGCGCCGCATACTCGTCCGGGCGTCCCAGGCGCGAGGGGTGCGGCACCTGCGCCCCAAGGGAATCCTGTGCCGCCTGCGGCAGGGAATCCATCATCGGGGTGTGGAAAATGCCAGGCGCAATAGTCATCACCCTGATCTGGTGGCTGGCCAGCTCGCGAGCCAAGGGCAAGGTCATTGCTGCCACAGCCCCCTTGGAGGCGGCATAGGCAGGTTGTCCGATCTGGCCATCGAAAGCCGCTACCGAGGCGGTATTCACGATGACTCCGCGTTCGGTCGTCCCGTTGTTGTCGGTCAGCGCTTCACTGTGCACCATGGATTCGGCGGCGAGGCGCAGTACGTTGAAGGTGCCATTCACATTGATATCCAGCACCTTGGAGAAGCGTTCCAGCGGCAAAACGCCGTCGCGGCCCAGCACCTTGCCCGGGGTAGCAACTCCGGCGCAATTGACGACAACGCGCAGCACGCCAAGTTCCTTGCACCGCTCGATCGCGGTGGCGACCTGCTGCGGGTCGGTGACGTCGGCCGGGGCATAGCGGACGTTTGATCCGATCTGCGCCGCGATTTCATCGCCGTCATCGCGGGGAAGATCCACCACGAGAACGTGCTTGGCCGTGGCGGCGAGTTTCTGGGCGGTGGCCCGGCCCAAGCCCGAAAGTCCGCCAGTGACCAGCGCGACCGAATCCTGCAACTGCATGCTTACCCCTTTGTAGTCAGTACACTTATCCGCCAGCCTACTGCCGTGCCAGCTGCGGCAAAAGCAGCCCAAGGGTCCAGAGACAAAAAATTGCCGGATGTTCGGCAAGAACATCCAGCAATTTTTGTGCCCAGAATCGAACTAGTGCTTTTCAGCCGCAGCTGGTTGGGCGTCGAGGCTCACCAGGTCCTTTTTGCCGCCAAGCAGGAACCCGATGATGATAATGCCGACGCTGCAGCCGGCACCGATCAAGAAGCCAGGCTGGAAGCCGTCCACTGCAGCGGTCACCTGATCGCTGCCCGAGGCCAGCCTTGAGGCGGTGGTCGATGCAACCACGCCCACGAGCAGCGCGGTGCCCATGGCGCCGGCCAGCTGCTGCAGGGTGGAAAGCAGTGCCGAACCATGCGAGTGCAGGTGGTGCGGCAGCGGGTTCAGCGCGGTGGTGAACGCCGGGGTGAAGATGAACGCCAGTCCCAAGCTCATCACCAGGTGCAGCACGACCAGCAACCAGATGGGGGTGCTTTCATCCAGGATCAGCGCATAGCCCAGCAAGGAAGCCAGCAAGATGATGGCACCCGGAACGATCAGCGGGCGAGCACCTACGCGGTCGTACAATTTGCCAACCATCGGAGCCATGATGCCCATGAGCAAACCGCCGGGAAGCATGATCAGGCCGGTGGTCAAGGTTTCGATCCCCAGCACATTGGTGAAGAACATCGGCAGCAGGATGATGACACCGAACAGGGAGATCATCGCGAACATCATCAGCAACAGCGAGAGCGTGAAGTCCTTGAAGTTCAGCGGCCGCAGATCCAGCAGGGCCTTGTCTTCCTTCTGCAACCGCAGTTGCAGGAAGACGAAGGCGGCCAGGCACAGCAGTGCAATGACCAGGATGCCAATGTTGACCGGGCTGACCCCCGCGGACAGCCGGCTCAGGCCGAAGACCAAGCCGCCGAAGGCAGGGATGGCCAGGATGACCGAAGCGGCCGACAACGGGGTGGATGCGCCGTCCACCTCGGTGGACAAGCGCGGAGTGCCGATGACCAGGGCAGCGATCGCGATCGGGATGATCACGATGAACATGAAGCGCCAGGACAGGTACTGCAAGATCAGCCCGGACAGCGTGGGGCCGATGGCCGGAGCCACCGAGATCACGATGGACACGTTGCCCATCAGCACACCACGGCGTTCGGCCGGGACAAGGTGCAAGATGGTGGTCATCAGCAACGGCATCATGATGGCGGTACCGCAGGCCTGGATCACGCGGGCGACCAGAAGGACGGTGAGCCCCGGTGCCGCAGCGGCCAGGATGGTGCCCAGGGTGAACAGGCCGATGGCCAGCACAAATACATTGCGCACGCTCAGCCGTTGCAGCAGGAATCCGGTCATGGGAATGACCACTGCCATGGTGAGCATGAAGATCGTAGACAGCCACTGGATGGCGTCCGGGGTGACGTCGAATTCATGCATCAGAACGGGCAAGGCCACATTCATGATGGTCTCGTTCAAGATGACCACGAAGCTGGATACGATCAGCACCGCAATCGTGGTGAAGTTCTTTTTGCTCAGTCGTTCTGGAGCGTTCGTCACGGCAGAATTCTGCTTCCACGAGTAATTGAAAAGGGGATGTGCTTTCCGAGGCCCGCATCGAACGCACAGGCAAGGGATTGGGATAGCTCAATCAATTTTATCCGGAGAACTCCAGCGGCACTAGAGCGGGCTGGCAGCCAATTGGTGAGTTACGCAACACAGATACAGCTTCATGGATCAAATGGGGTTTGTGTACGAAGATAGAAGCATGAACGTGCGCACCCCAGATCCTTATCCCGGATGGCTTTCTGATGAAGATCTCTATGAGGCGCGCCAGCGCCTGCCAATGCTCTACGTTGAAGCGATTCCAGTTCGCCTCGACCCGCTGGGCTACGTGAATGAAGTAGGGCTTCTGCTGACCGGCGACGACGACGGGCGCATGCTGCGAACCTTCGTTTCCGGACGCGTGATGTACCGCGAAACAATTCGCGCTGCCCTGATTCGGCACATCGAAAAGGATCTGGGCACCTTGGTGCTGCCGCAGCTTCCTGCTTCCCCGGTTCCATTCACCGTGGCGGAGTACTTCCCGGCTCCGAGCGAAACGGGCCTGACCGATGACCGCCAGCATGCGGTGTCCATGTGCTACATCGTCCCGGTGCGAGGCGAGTCCTCTCCGCGCCAAGACGCGCTTGAACTGACTTGGCTTTCGCCTGCGGAGGCGTTGAGCTCCGACATCCAGGGCGAGTTTGCCGGCGGCCGTGAAAATATTCTCCGCCAGGCATTAGCCCACGTAGGCGTGAATATCTAAGTTCAGCTTCCGCTCTTGGGAAGCAGGCCCTGCTTGCGTTTGAGGACCAGGCCGAACCAGCTTCCCAAGAGCACGCCGAGCATGCCCACGGCGCAGCCGATCAGGGTTTCGACCACACGGTCGTACATCACTGCGCCACTGAGCCCGGTCCCCAGGGATATTCCCACCAGCGCCATTGGCGTAATGAAGACCTGTGCCAGGAAGTAATTGCGCATCACCAGCAACTCGGCCAGGAATTGGCAGACTGCGATCACGGCCAATAAGATCCAAACCTGCGGGTTGAGCCAGATCAGCAGCGCCATCAAGATCATGCCCACCAGGGTGCCAAGCACACGGTGCACACCACGGCGGATTCGCAATCTGGTGGTGTGTCCAACCAGCGGCACCACCGCGGCCACCATGGCCCAATAGTTGTGGCCAGCCGATAGCTGGGATCCCACGGTATTGGCAAGAATTCCGGCCACCCCGGCCGAAAGTATGTAAAACAGCCCTTCCCACCAGATCGCCTTGCGCACGTTGTCGGAAAGCGGCGGCAAGGGGGTCCTCTGCCAGAGATTGGCCCACTGCCCCAGGGCTCCTGCCGACCCAATGACCAAGGCCAGCAAGATAGTCAGTGCAGCCACCAGCAGGGCTTCGCCCATCGGCGCCGGATGGGGGATCGAGGCAATGGCCGCAAAAGCGAAGATGTGGAACAGGGAACCGCCTGGGCGCAATCGCATTAAGCCAACAAGCACCGAGCAGATGCCGGCGACCAGGGTGGTTGCACCGACAATCTGCCACTTCATCACCTCTGGAATTTCATGGTCAATCCACCAATATGAGGCGGACAGGGCCACTGCGATGACGACAAAGAACAAGAGCCCCGAGCGAATCTGCATCCGCAGGCGGTTCCAGTAGCCATCAACTCGGCCGTAGACACCGGTGAAGGCGCCGAAGACCGCGAAGACCACGAGGTCCAACCGGTCGATGGCAAAAAGGGTGATGAGCGGCGCAAAGATGCCGATGCCGGTGCGCAACCCAATCCAGTGGTCCTTGCGGGCCGGGCCGAGCGTGATCAGCGCTTTGGTTGATTCCTTCAGTTTCTCCAGGCCCACAGTTTCCTTCCGTCGCGTTGGACACAACGCACATCTCCCATTATTCGCTCATTGCCTTGTGAGGGGCTAGGTATGCGGGCACATTGGCACTGTCGTTTTCCTCACCGACGCGTTAATACGGCACACTTGGTACGTGCCCGAAAAGAACTTTGACCCCAGCGCCCCACATGCCCGCCAGGAAGAATTCGGATTTGAGGTCGGAACCCGGCTCACCGCACCCGACGGCTCCCCCATGCTGGGCCGCACCGGTGTAATCCGCACGCCGCACGGCGAGATCAAAACACCTGCGTTCATCGCGGTGGGCACCAAGGCTACCGTCAAGGCAGTGACCCCGGCCCAGGTTGAAGAGCTCGGAGCCCAGGCGGTCTTGTCCAACGCCTACCACCTGTACCTGCAACCGGGTGCGGATATCCTCGATGAGGCCGGCGGGCTGGGCAAGTTCATGGGCTGGCATGGTCCTACCTTCACCGACTCCGGCGGATTCCAGGTGATGTCCTTGGGCTCCGGTTTCAAGAAGGTCATCGATATGAAGTCCGTTGACCAGTCAGGCCCGGATGACGCGGTAGCGCCGGGCAAGGAACGCCTGGCCAACGTAGACGAGGACGGCGTCTGGTTCAAATCCCACCTTGATGGCACCAAGCATCGTTTCTCGCCAGAAATATCCATGGGGGTCCAGCACCAGATCGGCGCGGACATCATGTTCGCCTTTGACGAGCTGACCACCTTGCAGAATTCGCGTGGCTACCAGGTTGAGTCCTTGGAGCGCACCCGCCGCTGGGCTGAGCGCTGCATCGCCGAGCACTTCGCGCTGACCGATTCCCGCGAAGGCAAGGAATACCAGGCCCTGTTCGGCGTGATCCAGGGTGCGCAGTACGAGGATCTCCGTCGCAAGGCCTGCCAGGATCTTGGGGCCATGGCCTTCGATGGTTTTGGCATCGGCGGCGCCTTGGAGAAGGAAAATCTTGGAACCATCGTTGGCTGGTGCGCCGAGGAGCTTCCGGAGGACAAGCCTCGCCACCTGCTGGGCATTTCCGAGCCTGATGACATCTTTACGGCCATTGAAAACGGTGCAGACACTTTTGACTGCGTCTCCCCTACTCGCGTGGCCCGCAACTCCGCTTTCTACACGCCGTGGGGCCGCTTCAATCTTTCAGGCGCCCGCTACAAGCGCGATTTCACCCCTCTGGTGGAAGGCTGCGATTGCTACACCTGCCAGAACTTCACCCGCGCGTACATTCACCACTTGTACAAGGGCAAGGAACTGCTCAGCCACACCCTGATTTCCATCCACAACGAGCACTTCACTGTCGGCTTGGTTGAATCTGCCCGCCAGGCACTGGAGGATGGCACCTTCTTCGAGCTCAAGGATCAGGTCTTGGCAAGCTACTACGCTGGCAAGCCGGATCCACAGGGCCAGCCGGCCGCTAAGTAGCCAAGACTATAAAGCTGTGGGCATCGTTGTCCCGCCGTGCGGCGGGACAACGATGCCCACTTTTCGTATTTAGGCCGAAGCTGCCACTACTTTTCTGATCATTGGCAGATGCATGATTCCATCGTCGTCAAAGTCTTCGCCGCAGCGTTCAAAGCCGAACTTTCCGTACCAGCCTTCCAGCTGGGTTTGCGCGCCAAGGTGAATCCGGGCGTCGGTTCGGCACATGTCCACCGCTCGTTCCATCAGCATTCCAGCCACCCCGCGGCCGCGGGCTTCAAGCTTTGTGGCAACCCGTCCAATATGCGGGTCCTCCCCGTGAACGTCAAGGATGCGCACGGTGCACAGCAATTCCCCGTCTTCCCATGCGCTCAGATGCACCGTACCCTCGGCAAGGTCCAAGCCATCCAAATCCGGGTAGGACGAACGCTGCTCGACAATAAAAACGTGGGTACGCAATTTGAGCAACGCGTACAGCCGCTGGGTGTCGAGATCTTCAGGGTTTTGAATTGCTATTTCTACGTTCATCGTCTCATCCTATCCACGCGATCTCCTCGGAAACTCTCCGACCAGTAATCGTAAAGCAGGGACGGTGAATACCGAGGAAATCACCCATAGCGGCCAGGCAATTTCAGTGCTCGGGCTAAGCGCCAGCGAAAACATCGGAGCAAAGGTCGCCATAGCGCGAACCAGCGTGGAGAGTTCGCTGAATAGGACGAAGCCAATCGTCGCTTCGCTGGTGGCACTGCCCAGCAGGCTCTCCCAGTCGCGTTCCTTGCGTTGTGCATGCCCGAGGCTGGCCGCTGCGCTGCCCAGGGCCCCGATGACCAGCGCAGCGCACCACAACCAGAAGCGGCTCAGGTCCACAATGCCCAGCAGTCCTAGTCCCCCGGTCAATGCGCTCAGCGCTACGGCGCTGCCGAGCACGGCAAATAGGGCCGCTGTTTGGCTCAATCTGGCAGCTGATTGCCCCAGGTGTTGTGTCAGTTGAGGCTGCGTGAGCAATGGGGCAATGACTCCCGAGAGATTCAGGGCCAACAGCACGCCGAGAGCCGCATAAAAGACCACGGCGCTCAACGGGTTCGCGACCTGGTCAACGGCCGCCGCCAAGGCCATCACGAGCAGCAGATAGCCAGCGGTGGTGCGCCAATAGCCGGCTCGCATCAGGCGCAACGCCAGGATCCTCCAGATCACTGGCAGCCTCGCGGCGATGAGCGTTCCGTGTCGGCGTCTGCGGCCGATGGCAACCGCTGAAGGACCGGTGGCGGCCCGGCCATCGGCCTGCATTAGAGTACCGAGCGCCAGCTGTTGCTTCTCGCCTGATGAGCGGAGGGAGCGCGAGCCAATGTGCCGGTTGCGCTGCATCGCCCACCAGGTGCCAATTATGCCCAGGGGCAGCAAGATGGCGGAGGCATAAGTCCATGTGCGTAATTGCAGAATTGAAGCAGCAACGCCTTGCACTGCGCTCATGGTCCATTGGTTCTCCGCTGCCAGCAAGCCCCAGGAGACCGCAAGCACAGCAATGATTGCCATGACAGATCTTCCGAGCCAGCGTTGCGCCGGGCTTTGCAGCCCGAAGCTTTGCACGATGACTCCTGCATTGGCTAACAGGAGGCCGGCCAGGACAAAGCAAGCCAATGCACAACCAGCCAGCAGCGGGTCGAAGGCACCGGTTAGGCCGTAGAGGACGATCAGCCACAACACCCCGGCAAAGGCACTTGCGAGCATCCCGAATAACAGCGCCTTGCGCAGGGCCCGGGCCCGAAGGGAGGCGGAACTAAGCGGCAAGGGCAACCACCAGTCGGCCGTGGCCGCATTCACGGCCACCGGGCCCAGGTGCAATAGCAATCGCAACAGCCAGATGGCGGCAAGCACCAGCAAGATTGGAGACAGCTCTTGGAGGCTCCATACTGCAGTCGGCATTTTTGGGTGCGCTACGCCTTGCCCAAGCAGGGCGAAGATGAGACCGAAGATCGCGCTGAACAAATATGCCAGGGCCACAAGAGCGGCCAGCACCCATACGTAGGCGTCCGAAAAACTATCAAAGCGTTCTGAAAAGTTCCGCCGTCGCTTGGCTCGGAGGATGAGTTGCTGCGGATCGAATCCGGAAGCTCCGACCAATCCTTCGCTATCGTTCAAGCCACTGCGCTCCAGCCTCGGCGCTGAGAATTCTGCCTTGATCCTCATCTAGCAGAAGGGCATGGTCAAGGCTCTGGCGAAGCAGTTGCGGGTCGTGAGTAACGACGAGCAAGGTCGTTGCGCACTGCCGCAGCGCAGCTAGCCGTGCATAGAGCTTCTGCCTGATCCGCAGGTCCAAACGCTGTTCTGGTTCGTCGAGAAGCACCAGCTGGGCTGGCCGAATCAAGGTTGCAGCCAATAACACCTTGCGTCTTTGGCCCGAGGACAGTTCACCGGGAAGCAATCCGGCGACTGCTTGCAGATCGAAAAATTCGAGCTCTTCTTCAACTTTCTGTTGCCATGAAAGCAATCCGTGGCCACGAGCCACCAATTCAAGATGCTCGGCGACACTGAGTTCCTCGAAGAATGTCCCGTCGGCGATTTGGACTGCTACCTCTCGGCGGAAGGCCTTCGAATCCTCATCCACGGGCAGACCAAGGAATTGAACCTCGCCGTGCATCGGTGGCAGATGTCCGAGGATGGTGCGAATCAACGTGGATTTTCCGCTGCCGTTGGCCCCGATAATTCCCACTCCCTGTCCTGCGGACAGGTGCAGGTTCAGTGGTCCGCAGATGGTTCGTTGCGCATATCCGATGGTCAGGTCTTTTGCTTCCAATTGGTATTCAGTGCTCTGACCTGTCTGCATGGTGACAACGTTAGCCTCCGGGTACAGCTGTGGGCATCGTCCTTGCGGATGATGCCCACAGGTTGCCTAGCTTGCGTTGGCGGCTTGGATATAGCCTGGCTCGCGTTTCTTGAACCATCGGATGACCAATGAGGTCACCGGCACCAGAATGATTTCAACAGCTGTCTTGTAAACGAATCCAACGACTACGTAGTTGATGAAGTTCGGAGCGTCGCTAATACCGATGACCGGGGCGGCGATGGCGCAGAAGATCAGCGTATCCAAGAACTCGCCGACGCCGCTGGAGCCGATCAGGCGTCCAATCAGCCCGCGTTCACCAGTGCGTTCCTTGAGCTTGACCAGCACCCACGAATTGGCGAACTGGCCGACGAAGAATCCACAGGCCGAAGCAAGGACAATCTGCCAGATTGGCCCCAAGGTCCGTTCCAAGGCTTCTTGCCCATCGTAGAATTCCGCGGAAGGCAGCTGGATCATGATCCAGAACGAGATCACCGCGAAGATGGCCAGCGCAAAGGTGAGAATGATCGATCGGCGAGCTGCTTTCAGCCCGTACACTTCCGAAATGACGTCGCCGAGGATGTAGGCCATTGGAAACAGGAAAAAGCCGCCGTCGGTAATGACAGGTCCGAAGCTCACGCCTTTGGAGGCGCCGATGTTCGAGAGGATCACGATCGCGCCCATCAGGGTGAGTACCGTGGAGAAGTAGGGGGAACCGGCCGAAGCGAAGACCGCTTTTTTGGTTTTGGTCAGATTATTTGCGGCGTTGATTTCGCCCATGCTAGTTGTCCTTGTCAAAGTGGTTCGCCAGAATTTTGCGACGAAGGCATGCCCCTGCCCTGTAAAAAGGTGGAGTTTCAGCCTGCGTGCTGTTCCGCTGTATTAGCACTTACCTAGCAAGTATCCCATGTTGGTCTCTGGTGGTTGCTGATTGCTTTAGCACACAACCAAGTTCTAGGAATAAAAAATCCGAGAATTCAGCATCTCACTACTACTTCTTCGAAATATTAAATCGAGGAATCTAATACCGCAGTGATCACTCTCCCGTGCATCCGCATGAATTTTTTCATTTTTTGAACGCGTTCAAAAAATGCTAGACTGAACTTCACCACATTGCTTTTGAAGGGCCGATGAGTATCCAACCACGCACCGAAAAAGGTCGTCAGACGCAGGGCAAGCTCCTATCGACCGCTTTGGACTGCTTTGCCGAAGATGGCTACCGGGCGTCGAGCATGCGAATTATTGCCGCCAACGCCGGAGTGTCCCTTTCCCACGCCTACTACTACTTCCAATCCAAGGAAGACATCGTCGCCCAGCTGCTGCTGAACCTGCGCAACGAGCAGTACGGGCTTTGCCAAGGACGCTTGGATGAGGGCAATACCCTGGAATCCAATATCCGCGCGGTACTGGATGCCGGGGTCCTTGCGTTGGCGCCCTATCATGAGTTCGGTCCGGTCTTCTTGAAGGTTTTGCTGTCCGACGAATACGCCAATGAACAGGTGTCGAAAATTGAGCTCTCGCTGTGGGAACAAGCCGTTGCTGGCGCCCGGCCGTTGCCGCCGCTGGGAATCCGCCGCGATCTGCCGAAGTTCCTTCTGCTGGTGTCCCGCCATGTCTTTTCCGCGTGGGCCTATGACCAGTCGGCGCAGCAGCGCCGCTCCCGAGCGCTGATGAAAAATATGGCACCGGTGGTCGCCAAGTTCGCGGTGCTTTGCCGCCTGCCGGTGGTCCGATCCCTCTTTGAGGACATCTTGGCCCTGATGGATCCAAAAGCCATTGACAAAGCCGAGGTCGACCTGCCGGTTCGCTCGACTTTGCGGCGCCCCAAGGCCTCCTAGTTCCAGCGCCATCCGGCGGGGACATTGCAACAGGGCAACCCAGTTGAGTATTGCCCAGTTTTTAGGCGTAAAGTCTGTGTTGCCGACAGGTGATCCCTAGCGAACCAAAAAGGAGAACGCAACACCATGAGCTCAACTGCGCGAACATTGCCAAGTTGGACCAGCGACTACGCATTACTTCGCGACCGCATTGCATCCTTCCCCAACCAGCAGGAAATTCGTTCGGTGAACCAGGACGGCGATGACGTAGAAATCTTGCGTTATTGGCCAGAGGATTCATGGACCGCGCCGGCAGATGCGCAGCGATTGATCTTTTTGGGTCCCGCCAACAACAGCACCCGAGCCAAGCTGCAGGGCGAGGGGTGGCAGCACAGCGCAACGATGCACCTGCTGGCAGGAAAGCCCGAAGACGTTGAACAGGTCGTCAAGCTTTCCGACACCTCTGGGCTTTTCGAAGCTCCCATGGAAAACTACGATGTCGTCGAGGTAACGGACTTCGACCGTCCCGTAGCCCGCGGCCGAATGCATTTTGGCCCAACCTATGGCCTGCTCAACGATCCCGATCTGTTCTCCCCCGATGATCCGGACACGGCTCGTCGCGCCGTGCTGGCCAACTTCGCCGGCTCGGCTTTCAGCCACGCCCTGCCCTGGCTGCTCTTGGTAGCCACAGAAGAACATGCCGCGCAGCTGCCGGCCGGATGGTCCAAGGCGACCGAGCTGGCCTTCTGGCAGCATAATTAAATCGATTCCATTCCGCACTACTTTTAATTGAGACTATGACTAATACAAACACTGTTGACCCAGCCATCACCTTGACCATCGCCGGCTCCGAAGCCACCGGTGGCGCTGGCGCCCAGGCCGATTTGAAGACTTTCCAGGAACTGGGAACGTACGGCATCGTGGCATTGACCTGCATTGTCTCTTTTGATCCCAAGGATTCTTGGAACCACCGCTTTGTCCCAGTGGACCAGCAGGTCATTGAAGATCAGCTCGAAGCGATCCAGACTTGCTACGAAGACAAGCTGGGCACCGTCAAGCTGGGCATGATGGGCTCGCCTGCAACCATCAACACCGTCGCCACCGCCTTGAAGTCCCATAAATGGGACAACGTGCTGCTGGATCCAGTGCTGATCTGCAAGGGCCAGGAGCCTGGCCACGCACTGGATACCGACGAAGCGCTGAAGTCGGAATTGCTTCCACTGGCAACCTTCGTGACCCCAAACCACTTCGAAGCCGAGCAGCTCTCGGGCCTGAAGATCAGCACCGAAGAAGACCTGATCGCAGCAGCCAAGAAGATTCACGAAATCTCCGGTGCCGCGGTTCTGGCCAAGGGCGGCGTGCGCATCTCCGGCGAAGATGCCGTCGATGTCTTCTACGACGGCACGACCCTGGAAGTGCTGCGAGAGAAGAAGATCGGCGAAGTCGCTGTTTCCGGCGCAGGCTGCTCGCTGGCCGCTGCCGTCACCGCAGAACTGGCCAAGGGCGCGACCTCCTTGGACGCAGCGCGTACCGCCAAGGCTTTCGTGACCGAAGGCATTCGCAACCGCGTTTCGGGCAACACCCCATTTGATGCCCTCTGGCAGGGCGGAGGCCGCTAGATCGGGCTTCCTTCCCTGCAAGAACCATGATGCCGGCCGTGTCCTTGATGGATGCGGCCGGCACCAGCTTTAAGCGTGATCATGCTCATTGGCATCATCTGGCGACTCTTGCTACGGTAGTTGTAGAACATCAATCATCGACGCGTGAATTAGCCACGGGAAAGGGCGGTCGGCTATGCAAGCCACTTTGACGCTCCACCCGTTCGTCTGCGCGTCGAACGGGGCTGGCAAGTAATCACCGCCCAGGGCCTTGGCCTTTGGGTTTTCCTTGGCTGCCCATTCTTTCGTTTCATTGCAGACCTCAACGTCCCTTTTTGACTAATACCTTCGCGCGCCATTTTTCTGCGCGCGGACTTATTGAGGATAATCATGCAGCCCTTAACCGAAAAAACCATTCGTTCTTCCTTCATTAACGCCAGCCGCCAGGAAGCCAAAAAGCTGACGCTCCCCGAAGACTTCAACTCCCTCGACTGGGATTCCATCGATTACCTCGGTTGGCGGGACCCCAAGATGCAGCAGCGCGGCTACCTGTTCCACGCCGATGAATCGGGCCGGACCCGGGGCATCTTGCTGCGTCCCACCGAAAGCGGACGCAAAACGAGCAACGCCGCCATGTGTGAGATGTGCCGGGACGTCAACATCCCTGCCGCCGTAGGCATGTGGACCACTCGCCGAGCAGGACAGGCAGGTCGCGACGGGGACACCCTGGGAACGCTGATTTGCCTGAACTTCGAGTGCTCGCGCAACGTGCGCATCCCGCCTCCGGAGAATCCGATCTATCCGGATCCGATGGTCGTTGTCGCCGAGCGCATCCAGCTGCTCGACGAGCGCGTGCACAGCTTCTTGAACCGCCTCTAGGAGCACCGCGGACCGAACCCATCTCCCGATCGCCAAACCCGTTCGGCGCTAGCCAACTGATGAGTAACAAAGCGACGATTTTTTCTAAAAAATCCTCGTGCTCAACGGCTAGCGCCGGGCGGGTTTGTCGCAGTGCTGCGCGGTTTTTATTGTGAAATGGCCCAACCGGCCCGAGTGCCGTTTACAGAATATTATTCAACAACCCCTTGATATATGCCGTGCGTCACCTAGGATTCCTAGCTATAGGACGACGCACCAGCGGACGTCGCCTCGGACGATCATCAAAGCTCGCACCGCTTTGCCATGTTCGCCCGCCCCGTGACGGGAGCAGTACCGCTACCCAGCCCAGCTAGGAGAACCATGGTCACTCGGCGCACGCAACGAGTGCCGCGCCTGATTTTGGGGTCAGCCACTGCACTTGCAATGGCTGTCACCCTTTCAGGTCCGGCAAGTGCAGCAGGCATTCCTCAACCAGCAGATGGCGAACAGGCTTTCTCGCTGCCGATTAGCAGCTCCCAGGCGCTGTCAAAACTCAAAGTTTCAGGACCACTAGCCAAAGCCTCCGGCAAGGTATCGGTGTTCGTGCAGCTTGAGGGCGACGGCGCGTTCGAGGCCGTCAAGAAGTCTGGCAAGAAAAAAGACACCGCCAAGGTCAAGAAGATGGGCAAGGACGTCAAGGCCAAGGGCAAGCAGCTCGCGGCCGAAGCGAACTCCACGATCATCTACACCACGCACAATGCTTTGCGGGGCGTGGCCCTCACCGGCGACGCTGATGACCTGCGCAAGCTCGCAGAACGCAGCGACGTTGCAAAAATCAGCTCCATCGTTCCGAAGAAGCCGTCAAACCGCAGTTCCGTGGTTGATACCGGAGCCCTGGAATCGTGGAAGTCTCTGGACAAGACCGGCGAAGGCATCAAGGTCGCCATCTTGGACACCGGCGTGGACTACACCCACGCAAGCTTCGGCGGACCCGGCACCCTGGAAGCCTACAAGGAAGCGCAAGCCTCCGAGCAGCTGCCTTCAACCGACTCCGGGCTGCGCGATGGCAACAAGTTCATCGGCGGCTGGGACCTGGTCGGCGATGACTACAACGCCAATGATGCGGATGAAAGCTACCAGCCCATTCCGCACCCGGACCCCAACCCGCTGGATTGCGAGGCTGCCGGCCACGGCTCCCACGTTGCCGGCACCACCGCCGGCTACGGCGTGAACGCCGACGGCTCCACTTTCACCGGAAACTACGCTGACTTGGATGCCAAAGCCCTTTCCGAGATGAAGGTGGGCCCCGGCTCGGCACCCGGATCGCAGCTGATCGGCATCCGCGTCTTCGGTTGCGAAGGCTCCTCCTCCGTGGTGGGCCAGGCACTGGATTACGTCCTGGATCCCAATGGCGACGGCGACTTCTCCGACCGCGCCCAGGTAGTGAACATGTCTTTGGGCTCGGATCACTCACCGACCGAAGACCCGGAAAACGACATCGTTGATGCCCTGACCAAGGCCGGCATCCTCTCGGTAGTGGCCTCGGGCAACGCAGGCGATGTCACCGATGTCGGCGGCTCCCCCGGCAACTCGCGGTCCTCGCTGACCGTTGCCAACTCGGTTGGCTCGCACGTTACCCTGGACAAGATCCAGGTCGACGAGCCTGGCGATGTTGCAGGTACTGCTTCGGGCCAGTACTCCGCAAACTTCAACTACACCACTGCTGACCCAGCAAAGCTCTCCGGTGAAGTTGTGATGGCCCCGGCCGGCAACGAATATGGTTGCGACGCATTCGAAGCGGGTTCACTGGAAGGCAAGTGGGTTTGGCTCAAGTGGAGCGAGAACGGCGAATTCCCTTGTGGATCCGGCGCTCGTTTCAACAACGCCGAAGCCGCCGGTGCCACCGGTGTTCTCCTGGATTCCGAAGCCAACCTCTTTGATGCCGGTATCGCGGGCAACGCCACCATCCCAGGTGCCCAGTTCACCTTGGATGAGTCGCAGCGACTGCGCCCAGCTGCAGAGGCTGGCACGCTGAAGGTGACCCTGTCTCCTGAATTTGTTGGAGGATCTTCCAGCGAATCCGGCGCCGGAGATACCTTGAACTCCTCGTCTTCGCGCGGCGTTCATGGCACCAACGGCGTAGTCAAGCCTGACGTTGCCGCACCGGGCACGCAGATCGGCTCGGTCGGTGTCGGCACCGGCACCGGCACCGCCGTCATGTCGGGCACCTCAATGGCCACCCCGCTGGTGGCAGGCATTGCGGCACTGGTTCTTGAAGACAGCGACTACACCCCCTATGAGGCCAAGAGCGTCATCATGAACACCGCTGCCACCGACATCAAGGCCGCCAACGGCGAGGCCTACGGGCCGAACCGCGTAGGCGCTGGCCGGGTGATGGCCGATGCCGCCATCCAGACCCCTGCCTTTGCCTACGATTCCGAGGCACCGGATCTGACCAGCGTGGTCTTCGGAGTTATCGAGCTCGACGGCAAGAAGGGCTACTCCGCCCAGCGCCAGATTACCGTTCAGAACACCAGCGACAAGGCCCAGACCTACCAGGCCGGCTACGTTGCTTCCACGCAGATCCCCGGTGCAACCTACACCCTGGACCGCAAGAGCATCACCGTGGAAGCAGGCAAGAGCGCGCAGCTGACCGTGACCCTGCGTGTTGATCCGAAGAAGTGGGCCAAGACCATCGATCCAACGATGGACACCACCCAGTCCGGGCTGTCCCGTGCATGGCTGGCCGATGCTACCGGTCGCGTTGAGCTGACCAGCAGCGACGCTCCAACCCTGCGCATCCCGGTCCAGGCAGCTCCGA
Organism: Glutamicibacter sp. FBE19; assembly: GCF_015524875.1. Classification (NCBI taxonomy): domain Bacteria; kingdom Bacillati; phylum Actinomycetota; class Actinomycetes; order Micrococcales; family Micrococcaceae; genus Glutamicibacter; species Glutamicibacter sp. FBE19. The sequence continues at coordinate 136,199 of NZ_JACKQN010000004.1, forward strand.
AGCTGGCCGCCGACATGTCCGGTTCGGCGAAGAAGCTGAAGAAGGGCTCGGACACCACGATGCTCAGCTTGAAGGGCAAGGACATCACCGCTGGGCAGGGCGCTACCGAAGTGACCTCGTTGCTCGGTGCCTTTGAACTCGGTGCTTCCAGCGAACGCGGCGACGCCTCGCTGGATTCCATCCCGGCAGCACGATCCATGGATCTGCAGTATGTCGGCGCTTCGAGCACCGCGCCACGCACCGGTATGGCCGATGGACAGCTGAACATCGGCATCTCCACCTGGGATAACTGGGCCCACCTGGCCGGTGGCACCGAGCTGGATGTCGAGTTCGACACCAATGGCGATGGCGAGGCCGACTTTGTCACCTTCACCGCCGCCATGGATGAGGTCGACCTGGATCTGGCAGCGACCTTCGATCTGGCCACCGGCGAGCAGGTTGACCTGCAGCCAGTGAACGGCGTGCTGGGCGATGTTGACACCAACACCTTCGACACGAATACGGCAATCCTGCCCGTCTCGCTTTCGGCTCTGGGCCTGAGCGAGGACGCAGCGCAGATCTCCTACCGCGTCCTTGGCTACACCTGGTACAACACCGATGAGGCCGGCTCGATGGTTCCTGTGGACCAGACCGGCTGGATCGACTTCAACGCGGCGACGCCGCAGGTTGATTTTGGCGCAGAAGGCTCGCTGTTCACGGACCTGAAGGGCAACAAGATCCCGGTAACCGTTGCCGATAGCACCAAGGCTTCCAAGGCGCTGCTGCTGCACTTGCACAACGCCAGCGGGGACCGTGCCCAGGTGCTGGACATCGTTTCCGGCAAGACCGGAAAGCCAAAGGGCAACTAGCCTCCGGCTTTCCCGAGACCAGGTCCGGGGCGCTTCCTAGCGAGTAGGAATGCGCCCCGGACCTTTCTTAATCCCAAAAGCGGGGCAGTGCTCAGTTCTGGCGCAGCTTTGCTTCCAGAATCGCCGTTGCCGCCTCACGGACCTGGTCTGCGAACTTCTGATCGCCCTTGGCTTCTTGAGCCAGCGCCTTGGCCATGACGATCGCCTGATCGGATTTCACGCATAGCGGCACGGTTCCGCCGGCCGCCACGAACTTCACTGCCCTTTGGCCCACGGGAACCGAGCTGACCTGCTGTGCCTCGCAAAGGTCATCGGAAATCACCACTCCCTCATAGCCCAGGTCCTGGCGCAGCAGCCCGGTGATGATCTTCTTCGAGAAGGGCGCATCATTTTTCGCATCAAGTTTCGCGTAGCGGGCGTTGGAGATCATGACCCACGCGTTGCCTTGGCTGATCGCCTGCTTAAAAGGCTCGAGGTCGGTGGCCTGCGCACCGATCACCGTGTCGGTGACGCTGGTGGAGGTGTCGGTATTTTTCAACACCCGGCCCAGACCGGGGAAGTGCTTGACCACCGGCTGCACCCCGGCTTTGCCCAGGGCGTCATTCACGGTGGTGATGGCCGAGGAAACCTCGCCGGCGGTGTTGCCGTACTGCCGCCCGAAATAGCCGATGGGCGCGTTGCTGGTGCCGATCGCGGCGGGAACGACATCCGCCACCGGTGCGAGGTTCACATTGATCCCGGCCTCGGCCAGCTCCTCACCGGCTTGCTCGATGCGCGAGGACAGCTTGCCGGTGGACCATTGGCCCTGTTCGGAAGCGGTGGGCAGCTGGCTGAACCCGGCGCCCTGCAGCACCCGGACAAATCCGCCTTCCTGATCGGTGGCCACCCAGACCGGAAGCTTGCCCGGAACGTTCGAGCCCAGCGGCTTGGTGATCAGTTCGACCTTTGCCGCGGTCTGCTTCACCGAGAGCGTGGAGCGCCCGCGAAGGAAGATATTGGAGATGCCCTGCTCTTTCATGGCAGCGATTTCAGCAGCGCTCGCCGAGGTGGCCGGGACTCCTGCCATGACCAGGCTCGCTGCCTGCTCCGCCACGCTCAACTGGCCGACCAGCTCCAGGGCCTGCTCGTGCAGCGTGGGTTCCTGGCTCTGCGTTGGCGTGGTGCTTTCTTCCGGCGCGGATCCGGTCGGCGTCGTCGCTGTCGCTGTCGGAGTCGGTGTTGCTGCGCTGCCGGGACTGCTTGCCGTGCTGCCCGGCGGGTTATTGGAAGTGCCCGGTGCACTGCATCCAGCCAGCAGCAGCGCCGCCAGCATTCCCACGGATATGAACTGCTTGGCACGAGTAGTCATAGGATCATCTTGCCACCGGATCGGCAATCCTTCAGCTTCCCGGGCCACGTTCTGCCTCTCCGGAAGCACCATCTTCACCGGAGTAGTATGTGGAAACACGGCCGTCCACACAGGCCGTTGCATGGAATTCATTCAAGGAACAGGCGGTGTCATTGTGGCTTGGACACAAGTATCGGACGTTGCACAACTCACGCAGGCGCTGGCCTCGGGAGCCGAGAAGATCGAGGTCACCGGGAGGTTGCAGGGCATGCCCTCGGTGACCTTGCCGCCCGGGGTTTCGCTGCGCGGCGGCGAGCTGGTCTTCGGAGGCAAGGGGCTGCGCCTGACTCGCGACAATACGGTTGAAGACCTCACCGTGCGCACCGCGCTGCAGGAGCTGGCCATCTACAACGATGCCGCTGTCACGGATCTCGGTACGCTGCGGCTGCGCAACGTCACCAGCTACGGCCAGGTCTACTTGTGTGCCCAAGGCAATATCCGGGCTGGGCGGATCGAGGCCGACGGCGTGCACGTGGCGCAGGCCGACACCCGCGGACGCGCGGACCGGCCCACCGGGTTCGGGGTGGAGGCCCTGCAGGGGGCATTCACCGTCTGGAACCGCCAGGCCGACGCCGAGGTGGCCCTGACCGCCCGGTTGGAGAACATCAGCGCAGGCAGCGAAGACACCCCGGTGCGCGGCGGCGGCGTATTTGTCGGCGGGCACGGCGACACCGCGGGCAAGGCCGATGGCGGCACCCTGGCCGTGGAGCTGCTGTCCACCGGCGATGTCTACTCCGACGGCGGCATCGCCCCGGGCACCCCGGATGTGATCAGCGGCGGCGTATTCGTCATCAGCGGAGCCACCGTGGCCGAGGTCCTCAATCTGGGAACCACCACCACCTACAGCCAAAACGACATGGTCCTGGATAACTGGGGCGCGGTGGAGAACTGGACCGCCAAGGCGAAGGTCACCTCGCACGGGCCCAGCGGGATCGGCTTCGTCAACTTCGGCGACATCGGCGTGCTCACCGTCGAGGCCCCCATCGAGACCACCGGACTTGGCGCCCGCGGCTTCAACGTCTACGACGGTTCCCTGCAGGAAGCCGTTTTCGACTCGATCACCACCTCGGGCGACGGATCGGTGGGCGTCCAGGTCAGCCGGGAGCTGCCCAAGCTGACCATCAAGGGCAGCCTGAGCACCTCCGGGGGCAGCGGCGAAAGCCTGGTCAAGGGCGTGCTGATGCCGCTCTCCGCAATTGCCCTGAGCGTGAAGCCCAGCGGCCACATCGGCGAAGTCAGCATCGGGTCGGATATCTGCACCGCCGGCGACGGTTTGGCCACGGTGGATCTGGAGGGCCCGGTGGGCTCGCTGCATGTAGGCGGGAAGATCATCGCCAAGGGCGCGGGCGCCTCGGCCGTGCGCCTGGCCGGTGTCCCCGGGCCCAGCCTCGAAAACGTCACCTTGGAGGCGCCGAACGGCCAGCCTTTGCAGGCCTGAAACGCCCAGGCCCGGACCGTGCACGGCCGCGGCCCGCGACTAGGCTCGAACTTCCAGAAGCTCATCCCATTCGGTGGTGTAGCGCTGGGAAATATGTTCGCGCTTCATCGTCCAGGCCGGGCTCTGGGCCATCCCCGCGGGGCCCAAGCCGATGGACTTCGCCCCGAAACGGGCGGAAATATCCTGCACAACCGAAGAAACGTTCTTCTGCTCTTCCTCCGCCTGCTCGTCGCCAAGCCCGAAGAGATCCAGCTGCTTTTCTCCCGGCGAATCGCTCAGCCCGGAAAGGATCACTCCCCCGCGCACGTAATCCATGCCCGGCTGCATCAGGTCCCCCATGGCGGCGATGGCCAGCTTGCTCAGCAGGATCGGATCGCGTGTTGGCCGAGGCAGGCGCACCTGCGCGCTGGGGAACGACGACTCGCCCTGGGCAAATCTGCTGGTCCCCGCGGTAACCGTCAGCAGCGAGGCATAGCGTCCTTCGCTCGCCAATCGGCTGGCGGCCTTTTGCGCGTAAATGGACATGACTTCTTCCATGGCCTCATGGGTGCGCACCGGGGTCGAGAAGGACCGGGTGAACATGACCTGTCCACGATCCGCGCGTTCTTCCACCGGGCCGATGCAGCGCTGCCCATTGAGCTCGAACACGGTGCGCTGCAGCACCACCGAAAATTTCTTGCGGATGAGCAACGGGTCGGCGTCCCTCAAATCCGCGATGGTTTCAATGCCCATGCTGGCCAGCTTGGCTCCGGATTTTCGCCCGACGCCCCACACATCGGTCACGGGAACCCGGGAAAGAATATTGCCCAGAACCTGCTGGTCCATCAGCTGCTGAACGCACACGCCGCCGAGGCCCGGATTGTGCTTGGCGATATGGTTGGCCAGCTTGGCCAGGGTTTTGGTGGAGGACACTCCGACGCAGACCGGGACACCGACGACCTTGTCGATGGCCTTGCGGATCTGCGCTGCGGTGCTGCGCACCTGTTCCAGGCTCCCTTCCAAGCCGATGAACGATTCATCGATGGAATACACCTCATGCCAGGTTCCGTAGCGGCCGAGCAGTTCCATGACGCGGGCGGACATGTCGCCGTAGAGTTCATAGTTGCTTGAGCGCACGGCCAGGTGGTGGCTGTCCATGAAACGCTGGACCTTGAAGAATGGCTCGCCAGTGGCTATGCCCAGGTCTTTGGCTTCCTGCGACCGGGCCACAACGCAGCCGTCGTTATTGGAGAGCACGACTACCGGCCGGTTGCGCAGCGAGTAGTCGAAGGCCCGCTCGCAGGACACGTAGAAATTATTCACGTCCACCAGGGATACATGGTCAGCGGACATGATGCAGGCACCTGGTAATCACGCCGAAAACTCCCACTTCATCGCCTTCGTCCAGCCAGACCGGCAGCGGCGATTCGTCGCTGAGCAATCCAACTTTGGGCCCATCGATATGCCAGCGCCGCACCAGCATCTGGCCGTTGAGGTTCACAATGACCACCGAAGCATGGCGGACCGATAGCGAGCGGTCGACGATCACTTCATCGCCATCATGAATCCCGGCGGACTGCATTGCATGCCCGCTGACCCGCATGATGAAGGTGGACACCCGATCCCGGACCAGCAGCCGGTTCAAATCCAGGCCGCCGTCGAAGTAGTCGCGCGCTGGCGAGGGGAATCCCATCGCGGATACGGCTTGCACCGGGCCCTGGCTGGCGCCCGGAGGCATCAGTTCCTGTTCGTCAGCCACACCCACCACTCCCTGCCGCAAGCTAGTACAAATGTTCGAATACAAGAATTGTACAGCGCCCGGCAGGATGCTTCACACCGGTGATGCTTCGAGCAGCTCCCGCGGCTTGGCCCACAAGGCAATCACCAGGCACAACACCATGCCCACCACCGGGACGGCGGGCCAGATATACCACCAGGCCGCCAGCTCATGATCCGGATGGATGCCAAAGAAGCGGATGGTCCATTTCGCCGAAACCATCAATTCCATGCTGAACAGCACCAATATAGCCAGCATGATCCGCCGCGGCCATGCGTCCAGGCGGAGGGCCACCACGGCCCACGCATAGGCCATCACCGGGCCCCACACCCAGTGGTGCGACCAGCTCACCGGCGACACCAGCAACGGGCACGTTGCGGCAATTCCCAGCAGCACCACCGGCTCAACGGCTCCATCCAGCTTGTAGAGCAGGGCAATAAACGCCAGGCCGACGGCGAGCGCCAGCACAAACCAGATCAGCGAACCCGCGCCCAGGCGGGTCAGGAAACCCTGAAGGGAAATATTGTCGATATAGCCGACATTGCCCACGCGCGAAGGGTCGCGCACCACGTCGAACCAGTAGTCCAAGGTGTTGCGCCATTGGAAGACCAGCCCGATGGCCTGGGTACCGAAAAATACCAGGGTGCCGATGATGACCGCTCGCCATTTGCGCATGGCCAACGGAAGAATCAGCAAGGCAATGGGGGTGAGCTTGATGCCCGCGCAAATACCCACAGCAATGGCAAACGGGGTCATGGACTTCGAATTCACCAACGCCAGATAGCAAGCGCCGAGTATCAAGATATTAATCTGCCCGAACCAAATGGTGTCCCGGAAAGGACCGGAAATCAGCATCAGGCAGGTCAGGGTCAATGGGGTGACCCAGCGGCCGAGCTGTGGCCAGCGCCGGGCAATTCGGGTGGCCAGGTCCTTGCCGACAAAGAAGGTCAGGACTATGGAGGCCAGCATCGTCACCGCCACCGAGACCCAATACGGGAAGATCGCCATGGGAAGGAAAAGCAAGGCGGCAAAGGTCGGGTAGGTGAAGGGCAACCCCGGATCGTTGATGGGACCCACAAAGGGCCCGTACAAATCCTCGGGTTCGCGCAGCAGGGTCAGTGCGCCTTCGCGGTACACCGACAGATCCCAGCCGGTAGGCTCGATGGCGATCAACGTCCAGGCCAGGATCAAGACCATCGCTATTTCCAGGATGGCTGTTGAACGCGGAACTGGCCTGATGATTGAAGAACGGATAAATCATCACCCTAGCATTGGTGGATCTGGCGGCCCGGCAGCCCAAGCGCCTGGCGGCAGTAAAGGAATTCTGAAAGCACAAACAATAAAATCAGGCGGAGCGGCTTTCATCATCGGTGCCGGTCCGCGCCAATTCCTCATTTGCGCCTGCCATTAACCCTAGAGCAAAAACCGAAAGCCCAATTCCGCTGCACTTTGCCTTTTATCCTCGCCAGAATTCTGGAACAAACCGGTGGAATCAGGACAGCCAACAATCTCCCTTGCCCGGCGACCCGGATAAGGATCTGCGATGAATCCATCGCAGCACCATGAAAGCAGACGGAACTTTTCCATCGGGCGAGAAGTTCTAATCTTGAAGCAGAAGAATTGCCCACGAAGGAGCGCAGTGAAAGTTTTACTAGTCAGTTGCGGCGATGTCGCCACCGAAGCCGGACTGCGCTTCCATGCCCAGGGACACGATGTGACCGGGTGGCGACGCAACAGCAGCAAGCTTCCCGAGCAGTTCGCCGGGCAGGACGTCGACCTGCTGGATCCTGGCCACTGGCCGGACATTGATCCCGAGACCGAAGTAGTGGTCCTCACCCCGGTCCCGGTGACCCGCGATGTCCAAGGATATGAGCGCAGCTATCTGCAGGTGGCCCAGGAACTTTGCGCCCGGCTTCGCGAGCAGGCGCCACGGCTGCGCCGCCTGGTCTACATCTCCTCCACCGCCGTGATGGGCGGCGAGGACGGCGAATGGGTCAATGAGCAGGCACCGGTGGCCGCCACCCGCGACACCGCAAAGGTTTTGGCACGTACCGAAGCAGCGCTCGCCGAAAGCGGACTGCCGGTGACCATCTTGCGCGCCTCGGGCATCTACGGCCCGGGGCGCACCAGGCTGATTGATCTGGTTACCTCTGGCACCGCTAGAATTCCGGCAGGTTCGCACTGGACCAATCGAATTCACCGCGATGACTTGGCCGCGGCCATAGTTCACGTGGCCAGCTTGGGCGGCCAGGCTGCTGATCTGTATTTGGCCTCGGACAGCGCTCCGGCCCAGCTGGGCGAGGTGTACCAATTCCTCGCCGCCGAACTGGGCCTGGAGCAGCCGGAGCAGGAAACGGCGCCGGCCACGCGGCGTGCCGGTGACCGGCGCTTGGATAACTCCGCGCTGCTGGGCAGCGGCCTGGCCTTGCAATTCCCGAGCTATGCCGAGGGATACCGCCAGATCCTGTCCGGCGCTTCTACCCGGCACGCCTAGCTCCAAGGCGTCGCTGGGCCAGCTGGATCAGCACCCATCTCAAATGCCCGCTGCGCCTAGCCCGGGCCTAGAATCCCTTGCGCAGCGGATTGAAGTGACGGGCAATGGCTGGAACCTGTTCACCAGTGATCTGGGCAGCCAAGATCTTCCCGGTCAGCGGGCCCAGAGCCACTCCCCACATGCCGTGGCCGCCGCCTACCGACACGCGAGCAGAGCCAGTTTGGCCAATGAGCGGCAGGCCGTCGGCGGTGCAAGGACGCCCGCCCACCCACTCTTCCCTGCGGTGCTCCCAGTTGATGCCCTTGTAAACCGGGGCCGCAGCGGCCACGATGGCTTCGATGCGCTTTGGCTCCAGCTTGTGGTTCACATCCCGGAATTCCATGGTGCCGGCAATCCGGAAGCGGTCGCCGAGCGGGGTGCAGGCCACGCGTTGGGTCGGGAAGTAGATCGGGTGCGTCGGCATATGTTCGGGCTCGACGGTGAATGAGTAGCCACGTCCGGCCTGGACCACTACGTTGACCCCGAACTTCTTGGCCATATCGGTCATCCAGGCGCCGGTTGCCAGCACCACATGGTCGGCGGTGATTGCCCGCCCTTCGGAACCGATCACGGTCACCGAGTTCTTGTTGTCGCGAATGTCGGTGACGTTAAAGGATCCAATAATGTCGCCGCCGCGCTCAACGACTGATTCAGCGAGCGAAGCCATGAACTTCGGCGGGTTGATGTAGCGCTGGTTCTTGATAGCAACACCGGCGGCAACGTTATCCGAAAGTGTTGGTTCTATTCCGCGCAGCTGGTCGCCGGTGAGCAATTCATAGTCGACACTGCCGCCGGTTTTCTCGATCATCTCAAACTCATGCAGGAACGATTCGCGGTCCTTGAACGAGGTGAATCCGGTGAGGAAGGGGTTTGCCGGTTTGGTCAATTCAAGCACGCCAGGACCAGCTGCCGTGGCCTGGGCAATCTCGTCGAAGGAGTCAAGGCCGCTGCCTCCGATTTCCGAGAAGATGCGCATGGCCGCTTCCCACCGCTTGGGCATCGAGTGCCACGCGAAGCCGAGCAAGAAGCGCAGCAACTTTGCATCGGCCTTCAACGGAATGTAAAGCGGAGAGGTCGGGTCAAGCATCATTTTCAGGCCGTTGGCAAAAATCGCCGGCTCCGCGATGGGCAGGGTCAAAGCCGGAGTCAGCCACCCGGCATTGCCCCACGATGAGCCTGAGGCTACGCCGCCTCGATCAACAACCGTGACTTTCACGCCGGCTTCTTGCAGGTACCAAGCCGTGGACAAGCCTACGAACCCCGCACCGACAACGACAACATGATCTGGCGCAGTTACCCCTGCCATGACCCACTCTCCTTGCAATCTTTTGGCCCCTTAACACGAGGTCGCATGTGTTCACTGTCGCGCGATCCGCAGTGAAATTCAACGCGTTCTGAGGATTTAACGGTGAGCGCCACCACACTACGGTGTGATGTGTGTTTTCTGCGGAAATCCTTACCATTCGCCGCACTTTTAACAATTCTCTGACGAGAGGCGAAAACTTTAACCGCACGGGATGCAATGAAGCACATCAAGAAATCACGCCTGAACCGTGCCCTGCGTACACTGAAAGGAAGCGAAAATTGCCCTTTCTCGATCAGCCATCTCAAAGGAACACCACCACACACATGGCCTCACGCAAACCAGCCAAGAAAAAACCAGCTCAGGGACATCCAGCTCGCCGTGCAGGCGCCAGCTCCGTACCTTTTGAAACAGAGGTGCGACAGGCACTTCAGCCGTTCAAATCGCAGCTCTTCCGTCACTTCCAAGAAGAAGGCCAGCCTGCCAGCGAAACCCGCGCAGCGCTCGAAGGGTTGACCACCCTGCTGACCGTCCATGCCCAATTGCGCAAGAGCGTTGACGTACAGTCGCTGGATCCATCAATTCTTGGTGAGCAGCTCGGCCACCTGTCCTCGCTGGGCAAAGAAGTTGCTGCAACCAGTGCAGCAATCCTCAAGCACTACCTGACGTTCTTGGGCACCTCCGCCAATTTTGGCGGCAGCGTGGAGGACTTCAAGCAGACTTTTGAGTTCCTCTCCCGCATGGCTGGTGACTCACCGATCGTCGCGCCTTACCTTGAAGACGAGGAAGCAAATGGCGCTTTTGAATCCATGCCATTCGTCTTTGCAGCGCGCGAGCTGATCCAGTGGGCTGGCGACGGCAAGCCCACCACACCGGCCGGAGTATTGACGGCGGAAACCTTGCAGGACGCAGCCGCGGCACTGGGCCTGTTCATCAAGGTCGACGAGAATGCTCCAATCCCCGAGGATGCCACCTGGGAACCAGAAGACGGGACTGTCGTTCCTTCGCTGGCAGACATCCCCCGGCTTTCCGCCTACTGGGATGCGCTGATCGGCACTGCCATGCTGACCTACCAAGCACCTCACGCCAAGCCAACCGAGTCGCTCAGCGAAGCGCTGTTGGCTTCCAGCGGTGCCGGTGCACGCGTGGTCAAGGAACTGATCGCGGAAGTGCTGTACTCGCACATCCTGATCAACACTTTGGAGAAGCCAGGCCAGGCGCAGATCGCGGAAATGGTGGCCGGGGTCTTGAGCAACGCCGCCTCATCCACGCCCCCACGCGCCGAGTTTGCCTTGCAGATTCCAACCACGGATGACCTTCCCGAAGAACAGCACCACCTGATCCCAAGCCTCGAGGAGGTTGTGCCACAGGTTGAATCGTTGCTGCGCGTCTTCGAGCGCGAAGGCCTGGTAGAAATCGACGAGCACATTACCGTTCCCATTGTGCTTCGTTCTTCATTGGAGCGCGCATTGGGCAAGGTTTCGGATCATGTGCTGAAACAGGACACGGATTCGAGCGCCCCGGAAGCGTAAGACCCGCAGTTGCCCAAATGCGATGTGCCCGGAGGATCTCCAGGCACATCGCATTTTTATGTGATTCTCAGATATCGGCGAGACCACGTCGGTCTGGACTTAAATTATAAAAGGTACGTTGCATTGTAGACAGACAACGACGGGCGATGGGGGCGCAGCCGCCGATGAAAGATCAGTCCGTTTATTCAATGCAACGTACCTTTTAATCACCTTCAGGTCCTTCATGATGCCACTCGCAAAACACCACCAAGTACCTTATTGGTGATCGGTCTTCACCGATACATGTCTAACTTATCGCGTTCACAAGAATTTCGAAATCATACTTTAGTAGGAGGGTAGGGCCTTGAACGGGATGCTGGCCCGAAGTGTCCACAGTCCCTTTTCGGAGCTGGTCGAGAACTTTCCGCCAAAGGTTCGCATGCGGTCGGACATTCCAATCAGCCCACTGCCACCCTCTGGCAGGCCCTTTGCCTTTCTGCCTGAAATGTCTATCTGATTAGTAATTTCAAGTACAGCTTCCGTGCCGTTGGATACCAATTCCAGGGTGCAGACACTGCCTGGAACACCATGCTTTATGACATTCGTTGTAGCTTCTTGCATCACGCGATAGATCGCTGTCTGCGCCGAACGGGGAAGATCAGAGATCTCCTCATCCGTGGTTGAGTTCACTTTAAAGTTCGCGTCTTTGAGGCGTTGAGCGAAAAGTTCCGCTCCTTGAAGAGCGTAAACGGTCGTTGCAGCCGGCTTGTCGACACCCAACGCCGCTTCGTCCGACATCGTGCCATCAGCCCGCAATACGTTGAGCATCAGACGCAAGTCGTGCAGGGTTTCGGAACTCAGCTTGGCAATGACGTCCAAGGCATCGAGAGCCATCTGGCCGTCGTTGGCAAATTTCGCCGCCTTCGACTGCATGGCCACGATGGTGATGTCATGCGCAACAATGTCATGAAGATCGCGGGCGATGTTCTTGCGCTCCCTTTCAATAGCTGAGCGCGTTTGCTCTTGAGCCCTAAGCATTTGCTGCACGACGTCTGCGTTCTTCTCTCGCAGGATGAAAATGCTGCGGGTCAGAAAGTAGGCCAATGCTGTCAGCGGGATCAGAGCCACCAGCAATATGGCGTCCTGATCCGCTTGGAATCCAAATTGGACCATCCAGGCGGCCGACAATGTCAGGAATAACCCACGAACACTCCGGGCACTCACCGTGGCCGCAAGGGCAGCAAAGATCATGAACGAGACGATCGTCCATACAAACAGGAAACCCGCATTGAGAAAAAAGTAGGCAACAGCTACAAAAAGGCCCAATGACACCGCAACCCAGCGCGTTGCCAATATCAAGGTAACGCAAAGCATGAGCCCTACCAGAGCGCCTTGAACCGATACCTCAGAGGAACCGCTAAATCCATCTTCCAGCAGGGTCAAGAACTCGCTGCTGGACATCACAACGAGTACCGTGATGCCAACCCAAATAATGACACCCCGACCAGCCAAGAGCTTGGTCAGGGTGCTTTTCAGTCGTTCACTCATAGGCCGAATAATTCACGGCAACGCTGATCAAGTCAAATAATTCCGCTTATGGGCAGCCGACACCGTAGCGCTCGCAGACCCACTTGGAAAAATCTGCACCCCAACCTGCAGGTGTTGCGACCGGACCGCTATTAACGCTTATCTGCAGCTGCAACGCTGCAGATGCGGGAGCGGCCACGGCGGTCACCGGTGCCAAAGCGAGTGCGGCAACGGCCAGCACCTTCAAACCCTTCATAACAAACCCCACATCTCGTCAACTTATATACTTACAAGCAAGCAGTCCTCTGGAAGGACCGCAACATCGACACTAAGGAAATGAATGGAACAGATTAAGGTCCTAATCGTCGATGATGAACCACTAATTCGTCATGCGTTGGGCACAATCCTAGCAACGGATAACGGAATTGTAACTGTATTTTCTGCAGAAAACGGCAAGCAGGCAGTCGACTATTGTTCCGACAATGAGATCGACGTAGTTCTGATGGATTTGCAGATGCCAATCATGGACGGGGTTAGCGCCACACGCGCCATTAAATCACGCAAGGACAGCCCCGCAGTCCTTGCAATTACTGCATTTTCCTCGGATGAATATCTAGTTCCCGTTCTTACCGCAGGAGCCAGCGGGTACCTCGTCAAGGACTCTGAACCAGGCGAAATAATTCGTGCAGTTCATGCAGTGCACCAGGGCACCGCCGCTATTTCTCCATCTGTTTCCTCAGATCTAATTTCGGCGGTGCGTGAAGCCTACGCCGACAATTCCCAGGCTGTCGAAGACATCATTTATGATCTCGGGATTACCAATAGAGAAATTCAGATTCTAAAACTCCTTGCGCAGGGATTAAATAACACTGAAATCTCTAAAACTCTGGGGATCACAGAAACCACGGTAAAGACCCACATGGCCAAGATCTTCGTCAAGCTTAATGTCCGCGACCGCGTACAAGCGCTCGTGGCCGCCGCCCGCATGGGAATTGTTGAAATCCCGAAGCACTGAATTTCGCGTCGCCCCAGGTGTGACCTCGAGCGCTCGGGAAGATATTTCGAGTACCACGGGAATATCTTGAAGCCTCATGCGTTGAACATGAGCATAGACCGCTCAAGTTTCTACTAGGAGGCTCACTTGCCAGCATTTTTTGGTGCACCATCAGACGGCTCGTTTGAGGAATTCCTCTCTCGGTTCCTCTCTTCGCGAGCTCAGGCAGCACGTCCAATCGACATCACCCGCCTGCTTTCCACGCGTACCCATGAGGCAGTAGCAACGGCCGCAGCGATCTCGCATGAGCACGGACACGACGAGATCGACTCCTTGCACCTGCTCGCAGCGCTGATACGCACAGAACCCATCGGTGAACACCTCGCCGCCATGGGCATCGACATCGAGGCGTTGAGCCAGGATGCCATTGCCCACATGCCAAAGAGCCAAGAAAAGGGCGAAAAGCCAACACGGCTATCCTCTGCTGCCCAGCGCAGCCTCTTTGATGCCTACCAGGTGGCACGCAACTACGGTTCGACCTACATCGACCCTGACCATCTATTCCTTGCCTTTGTTTTCAACCCGGAATCCCCGGTCAGCCACTTGCTGGCCCAGCACGGAATCACCGGCCAGTCCCTGCAGCAGGCAGCCATGGAACAGGCCCAGCGCGCCCAAAACGGCGGACAGGACCAGGGCCAGGACGAGTCCGACGCCTCGATGCTCGAACGGTACGGAACCGATCTGACGGCGCTGGCCGCCGACGGACAGATCGATCCGGTCATCGGTCGTGACGACGAGCTGGACCAGGTCGTGGAGATCCTGGCTCGCCGCACCAAGAACAACCCTGTGCTCATCGGCGAGGCCGGCGTGGGTAAAACCGCCATCGCCGAAGGACTGGCACGGGCCATCGTTGATGACCAGGTTCCAGAGCAGATCCGCGGTTCCCGGCTGATCTCCATCGACCTGCCCGGCATGCTGGCCGGCACGCGCTACCGCGGCGACTTCGAACAGCGCCTCACCGGCCTCCTCGAAGAAATCGCCGACGCCGAGGGACAGGTATTGGTGTTCATCGACGAAATGCACCTGCTGGTTGGCGCCGGCTCCGGCGAATCCGGAAATATGGATGCCGCCAACATCCTCAAGCCGCGCTTGGCTCGTGGCGAACTGCACCTGATCGGCGCCACCACGCTCGATGAGTTCCGCAAGGTCGAGAAGGACAGCGCTTTGGCCCGCCGCTTCGGCAAGGTCATGGTTGACGAGCCATCGCAGGAAGTCAGCCTGGCCATCCTGGAAGGCCTGCGCGAATCCTACGAGGATCACCACCAGGTGCAGTACACCCCTGCTGCGCTCAAGGCTGCCGTAGCGCTTTCGGCCCGGTACCTCACCGACCGCCAGTTGCCAGACAAGGCCATCGACCTGATCGATATCGCTGGCGCCCGGCGTTCCATTGCCGCCGGCGATACCGAGGATGTGCAATCCCTGCGCTCCGACCTGATGGAAGCCGAACGCGAGAAGTCCCGCGCCATTGGCGAGGAACGCTTCGAGGATGCCAGCGCCTGGCGCGACCACATCGCCGAGCTGACCGCCCGGATCAACGCGGCCGAGGAAGCCGGGGACGCCGGAATCACCCGTGTCGTGGATGAGGTCCAGATCTCCGAGGTCATCTCCCGCTCCACCGGCATCCCGACCTCGCGGATCACCGGCGATGACAAGTCGCGGCTGGCTTCGCTGGAACAGTCGCTGCATGCCTCGGTCATCGGCCAGAAGGACGCCGTGTCCGCCGTGGCCCGCGCCGTGCGGCGCAATCGTACCGGCCTGTCCCCCGCGGGACGTCCCATCGGCTCGTTCCTCTTCCTGGGCCCCACCGGTGTCGGCAAGACCGAGCTGGCCAAGGCCTTGGCAACCAACCTGTTCGGATCGGCTGACTCGCTGGTGCGCGTGGACATGAGCGAATACGGCGAGAAGCACACCGTTGCCCGCCTGATCGGCGCCCCTCCGGGATATGTCGGCCACGACGAGCCCGGCCAGCTGACCGAGAAGGTTCGCCGCAACCCGTACTCGGTGATCCTGCTTGATGAGATCGAGAAGGCCCACCCGGACGTGTTCAACGTGCTCTTGCAGGTGCTCGATGACGGGCGCTTGACCGACTCGGCCGGACGCACCGTGGACTTCTCGAATACGCTGATCCTGATGACCAGCAACCTTGGTGGCGAGTACCTGGCCAACAAGGCCGGAAACTTCGGTTTCACCTCGGCCAAGGCCACCAGCGAGGCCGGAGAGATCCGCGCCAAGGTGATGAGCAAGGTGCGCGAATTCATGCGCCCCGAGTTCCTGAACCGGCTGGATGAGGTTCTGCTCTTCTCGAAGCTTTCGCAGTCGGAGATCGGCCAGATCGTCAAGCTGGTCATCGCCGATACGCGGAAGCACCTGGCAGACCAGGAACTGGCTCTGGAAGTCAGCGAGCCCGCCGTGAACTGGCTGGCCTCCGAGGGCTACGACCCGGAGTTCGGCGCCCGCCCGCTGCGCCGATTGGTTCAGCGCAAGGTGCAGGATGCCATCGCCGATCTGCTGATCGACGACTCGCTGGCTGCCGGCGACACCGTTTTGGTGGACTTCGCTGAGGACAAGCTGGTGGTGCGCAAGAAGGTTGATGCGCCGACCCCGCCAGCACAGAACGAGCAGCTGCCCAGCTTCTTCGATAACTAGGTCGAATTAGCCTCAAAGGGGCTTGATGCGCCGAAGCTTTTGCTTCGCGGCGCATCAAGCCCCTTTTTGCCTGCCCTGAAGACGTGCTTCCATAGCTGCGTCATGGCGATGCTAGCCGATGGTCAATTGGACGGATTCGGGAACTTTGTCACGTCAACGCCGCAGGTAAGAATCAAGTCAGCGTCCTGCTTCTGAAGTGTGCAATGATCCGCGACAAAATGCCCGGACTGCGCCATGCCGCTGATCCCGTCGATCCTTTCGTAGACAAAGGCGGACGCTGGAGCATAAACGGCAAAGCTCGCCGGGTCGAAACCCGGTTTATAAACGACAATGTTCTCCCCGGTCTCCGCGGTCACCTTGTGATAGGTCCCCACGACTGAATTTATCCCCGAGAGCAGCCAAAAATAGAGCCAGACTAACGATGCCGCGGTGATGCACAGGTGCACGAGAATTCGGACAAATACTCGCATGCCCTTTCGCTTGATCCCGAGGATCATCTTGGGGACAAGGCAAAGCAACCCTGCCACTGCCCAAAGGCCGCTAACCAGCAATCCGCAAAACACCAGCGGCCTGCCAGGCAAGATGAAATAAACAATCTGTCCGGAGGACCATAGCTGCTCAGAGCGTGCCCATAGCCAGCCAGCGCCCAGTCCAAAAATCACTGCGACAGCAAGAAGAAAGATGCCCCAGGCCAGTTGCTTTCGATTCAGCCCCTTGTCTTGAGGCTCAAGGATTTCGCCGCTTTCAACAGCCATCTTTTCCATCTCAAGACATTCCTTCGAGAAGATATGACGTTGTTCGAGAAGCTGCCTTTGGGAGGAATTTCATCCGTTCAGTCTTTCAGGCCAAAAAGGACAGGGCGTCCTCCCTAGGTATGAATAAGTCCAAGTAAGTTATGGTCAAAAATTGCAACGGTTGAAAAGCCGCTCGCAAACGATGCGCGGCGTCCGAGTCCCACATCCTAGGAGTTGTTGCGCTTCAGGCTGAAGAACAGCCCCGCGGTGCTAGCATGAACCAAATTCTTGGACACTTTGGGAGCATCTAGGCAATGGAAATATCTATGACAAAAGTTCCTTCCCATGAACAGATCATCGCACTGTACGATTCCGTCGGCTGGAGCGCTTATACCGACCAACCTGACGTGCTTGACAAGGCGCACGCCAACTCGGACTTTCTTGTCTACGCCTACGACAAGGATCACCAGCTCATCGGATTGGCCCGCGCAATATCTGACGACGCGACCATTTGCTTCCTCCAAGACATCTTGGTTCACCCGAAGGCCCAGCGCACCGGAGCAGGAAGAGAACTGTTCTCGGCCGTCCGAAAAAGATTCGAGCACCTGCGCCAATTTGTGCTCATTACCGATGATGAGCCGGGGCAACGTGCGTTTTACGAATCCATGGACCTGACCGAAGGTTCAGATTTCGAGCACGGTCCTGTCAGAATTTTCGCCCAGTTTCTCTAATAGATGGTTTTAGCGCATTCGCCCTAATAGAATGGGAATTCACCACTCTGCTAGGAGCAACTCTTGCGCATCCGAAGTTTCATGGCCCTGTCCATGGTGGCTCTTTTGATGAGCGGCTGCAGCACTCCCCAACGTCCGGCACCTGCTGCTGAACCGGAAAAATCGGCAACCGCCCCAAGCGACTCCACCGTCGAAGCCAAAATTCCTGGAACTGGACTTGCTGAAAATTCAATCGCTCCGGCTCCTGCTGAATCCACCGCAACGGCCTTGACTGGTCAGGCTTGGGCGGACTCCAAAATTCAAATGTGGAAAGACAACTCGGGCATCAAATCCACCCAAGGATTCTTGTACCCCTACAACTTGATGACCTCGTGGGAAGCCCCAGAAGAGGGCGTTATAAAGATCTATTTGGACAACAGCATGATCTTCAACCGCGATGGGATGCAGGAAAGCTACCAAACGCGCGAAGACGAGCTCCGATTCATGGGGCTAATAATGTTCGAGAGCATCGGCGAGCAGTCGCCAGAGTTGGAAAGCGTCACCTTCGCCACCGAGGATGGCAAGAATTCAGGAACCTACTCCCGAGCCCGAACCGGTGCAGACCCCAACGATCGCAAAGCCTGGGCCAAGGAAAAATACGTGCAGTGGCTTGCGGGCATGAATGATGTATATGAATCCTTGTGCCACGCAGAAATTACCGCCGTGGAGGTGTACCGCAATTGCCTTCCTGCTGACCCGCATGCCTACGTCGACAAGGTGACATCGCCCGCATTCGGCGAACTTGTCGTCACGATCAACGATGGTCCGTGGATGGACGGCATCTACGATACGCGTGCGTCCAGTTTCGTCTCCTCAAACATGATCATCAAGATCAACGACAAGGCTGCCGTGGGAGAACAAGTTGAAAAGCTGACTGTTATCGCCAGAGATGGCGAAGATACCAGCACCGCCTTGCGCGAAGAGTGGCTGCAATAGGCAGGTGACGAAGCCACCACGGATTCTTCCAGCATGAACGGTACGCTCTAGGCTAGAATCCATGACGCAAGAACTGTCTATTCCGTTTAATGATTCTGAGCTCAGTGCCCTGTGGTCACCTGCTGGGAGCGCCAGCGCGGTCATGATTTTGGCCCACGGCTCGGGGGCGGGCAAGGACCATGAGTTCATGACCGGCTACGCTCAGGCTGTCGCGGATCTCGGGATCAGCGTCTTGAGCTTCAATTTTCCCTATATGGACGCTGGAAAGAAGTTCCCGGACAAGGCGCCCACGGCTATCGCCGTCTGGCAGCAGGTGCGTTCATGGGTTCAGGAGCATGTAGCCGAGGGGCTCCCGGTGGTTGTTGCTGGCAAATCCTTTGGCGGGCGCATGGCCTCGCTGGCCGTTGCCGAAGGCATGCCGGCGAACGCTCTGATCTTTTTGGGTTACCCCTTGCACGCACCGAAAAAGGAAGACAAGCTTCGCGATGAGCACCTCTACCCGTTGACGGTTCCCATGCTGTTTTTGGAAGGAACCAAGGATCCTTTCGCCAATCCAGAAAAGATGGAAGCCGTCGCCGCGAAGCTCAATAAGTCGACGGAACTGGTCTGGTTTGAAGGCGGCAATCATTCCTTCAAGGTAGCCCGTTCTCAAAGAACGGTGGCGCAGGATGGCGCCTGGCTGGCCGAAGCGACCGCCAACTTCATTTCGAAGCACGCCTCTTAGATGCTCTCGCGGCGCCAATAGCTGTGCGGGTCATCCAGGAAGTCGTGCCATCCCCGCACCAGCTCCAGCTGTTCAAAATCATTTTCGCGAAGTCCCCACGATCCTGCCTCCAGGATCCGAGCATCCGGGAATGCAGCCAGAATGGGCGCATGGGTGGAAATGAGCAGCTGCGATCCCCCGTCAACGATAGTTTGAAGCAGTTTCATCAGCTTCACGCAGCCCGCCAACGACAAGGCAGATTCGGGCTCATCCAAGATCCATAGGCCCTTGATAAAGGGAATTCGCTCCTCAACGAGGTCAAGGAAAGACTCGCCATGGCTCCGCTCATGCAGCTTGGTCTTGAATTTGGATTCTTCGAGATAGGTGTAGAAGTTGTGCATGGTTTCTGCGCGCAGGAAGAATCCCTTGCGCGAAGCCGCGGCACCACGCTGGAGCTTGAGCTGCCGCCACAGCTCGGACTCGCTCGTCCTCGTCGTATTCATTGCGCCTGTCGAACCACCCTCAGCGTTCATGCCATAAGCCATCGCCAGCGCTTCAACGAGAGTCGACTTTCCAGTGCCGTTTTCACCGACAATGACGGTGACTTGTCCCAGGTCCAGCCCTTCATGAAGCAGCTGGCGCACCGGCGGCAGAACAAATGGCCACCGTTGATTTCCAAGCAACGCCTCAGCGTCAATAGCCTCGACTCGTCTCACCGGCATGAACATCTGTGAAAATTCCACAGGCTCAGTCCTCTTGGCGCTGCAAGAAACTATAAACCTCGGTCTCATCCACGCCAGGGAAGGCACCGGTGGGCATCGCCGCGAGCAGGTGCGTATTGGCACGCGTGGCCGGCCAGGCATTGCCGAACCACTGATCTGACAGGTTCGCCGGCGGGCGGCGGCAACAGTTTTCATCCGGGCACGTGGACTGGCAGCGCTCTTTGGTATCGCGGCCACGGAACCATTTCACGTGCTCAAACGGGACCCCGATAGACAGCGAATACAGTCCCGATGAGTGTCGCTCGGTGCGAGCCGTGCACCAATAGGTCCCGTTGACTGTATCGGTGTACTGCTCAAAGGAGCGGAACTTGTCCATCTGTTCAAACACGACGCGGCTGGTCCAATATCGGCAAATGCTCTGCCCTTCGATGGCGCCAGTATGATCCGCCGGGAAATTCACGCGGTCGTTTTCATAGGCCTTGTGCAAGATGCCGGACTCGTGCACCTTCTGGAAGTGGCAGGTCATGCCCAAGTGCTCGGTGGCCAAATTAGTGAATCGGTGTGCCGCCGATTCATAGGACACGGCAAACGCGTCGCGCAGGTCCTCAATGGCCAGCTCCCGATTGTTCTTGGCACGGCGCAGGTACTCGACTGTTGATTTCTCCGGCATCATCAGCGCTGCAGCAAAATAATTAGTGGCTACGCGCTGGGAGAGGAAATCGGAGTAATCCGTCGGCGTCTTATGGCCCAGCACGTGATGCCCCAAAGCCTGCAACAGTACCGACCGCGGATCGTGCTCGGTCCGGTTAGCCTGGGTCAGGTAGATCCGCATATTTTTCAGATCGGTCACCGAGCGCGTGGAGTGGGGCAAGTTCCCCGCGAAGCGCAGGCTGAAGCCTAGATGTTCAGCAATATCCGCTGCCCGGTGGTGAGATAGCGGACCAGAATCATGGCCGACTGCCGAAAGAACCTTGGAAGCTTCCTGCTCGATTTCCTTGTAATAGTTATTGCGGCGCCGCATCTCGTGGCGCAAAGCGGTATTTGCCCGGCGAGCCTCTTCAGGGGTCGCCGCCTGTTCGTTCAATCGGCGTTCGAGTTCGTGTTGCAGTCCTACCAACGACTCAAGCACGTCCATCGGAAGGCGGGTGCCCACGCGTACGGTCGGCAGTCCCAAAGACTCGTAGAGCGGGCCGCGCTGGGCACGTTCCAGCTCGATTTCCAAGGCGGCCCGTCGTGAGGGAGGTTCGGTGCCCAGCAGGTCGTCAACGCCGACGTCGAAGGCGCCGGCCAGCGCTTTGAGCAATGAAAGCTTGGGTTCGCGCTTGCCATTTTCAATCAGGGAAAGTTGGCTCGGCGCTGTATCGACCACGGCCGAGATATCGTCCAAGGTCATTTGCTTGCTTTTGCGAAGGAACCGAATCCTCCGCCCCAAGGCAATGGCATCCATCTCCGGAGTCTCTCCGGAGCCATTGCCATTTTCTGGCGTCTTCGCACGGTTCCACGTGGTTGCAGTCACATGCCCAGAGTATGTGAAGAATGGGCAACTTTTCCAGAACTTGGCGATAAAAGAAGCTTTTATGCGTCATTGAAGCCCGCGCGCGCAGAAATATCTACAGTTCTTCCAACTGCAGCAACCCTTTGGCCATTCATGCCAAATGCACAGCGCACCAGCGGAATCATGCAGACCTGCCATTCGTTGAAGTAGTCAATCAACCAAGAACGAGGAGCACGCATGACAGCCATCGCAGAAAAAGTCCTCTTCGCGAAAAACTCTGCCCACGATCCGCCACAGACTTTTGTCGTAATGGGCATCGATGGAGCAGGCAAGAGCACCGCTATCAACACCCTGGTGCAAGAATTGATCAACGAGCGGATTCCTGCACGGAGACTGGCCAATGCCGCTGGCCGGCGTTGGCTCAACAACTTCTCGCACAACTCCGGCATTCAGGTTCCACCTCTCATCCAGTCACTGATCGAGACGACCTTCCGGCTCGTCAACGTTGTGCGCAACTCGTTCACTGCTGCGCAGGCCCCGGGACTAACGGTGATGGACCGCCATCTGTATTGCCAGCTGGTTCTCCGCCGAGTCCGAGGCCAGAAGCCAGGCGTGCTCCTGCCGTGGCTGGCCCGGAAAAGCACCGAACACGCAACCGTCATTCTTCTGGATCTTGATCCCCACCTCGCTTTCCAACGCATCGAAGCGCGCGCCGAAGACAAGGAACCCCTGGAATTCCTGCAGGCAGCACGCACCGAATACCTCCGCCTGGCCACGCTGCATGGTTGGCTGGTGCTTGATGCATCCGTGCCCACGACACAACTCGTGGAGCGATTGCGCATGATCGCAGGCAAGTAGACTCGACTCATGAGCGAAGCACAGGCTACTTTTGCACCGGATTCCATTCTTGAGCTGGCCAAGAGCGCCAAGAAGCAATGGGAGCTAGGGCAGGTGAGGCTCATCGCCGCAGGCACTTTGGCCGATAACGGAACGTTGCTGCGCAGCTCCGAAGCCGAGGCTACCTGGCAGGTATCCATTCGCTCCATTGAGAAGGAAGCTTCTTTCTCCTCTGCTCTCACAGCTCAGGTCATCACGCTGGTTGCTGGTGATTTTGTTGAGCTCACCGTCGAGGGCGAACAGCACGGACTAGAGCCATTGCGCCCGTTGAAGTTCACCACCAGCGACCCAGTTGAAGCCAGCCAGCCCGCCGAAGAACTGCTCACCGTTTATGTTGCCGCGGATCCGCAAAAGGTTCGCCCCACGGTGCGAATCGTTGAGTTGTCGAAGAAGCGCGAACAGCACCTCTTCGACGGCCAGCTCGGCATCCTGCTTCAAGGTTCAGCCTCCTTGCTGCTTGGCGATGAGCAGCAGCCGGTGAACCTGCGTGATACCGTCGCCGGATCGGATGCCCAGGAACCACGCATCTTAGGCCGCGGCGTCATGGCAGTTGTTTCTTTCGACCTCGCCTAGCCAGCAGACGGTGTCGGCGCTCTTCTGGGCTCAACGGCAAAAACGGCGAATTTTCGCGCCACTTCCCTGCTTCCGCGTACCGCCCTAGACGTAGAGTCGCCCTCTTTCTGCGTACTCATCACTCCCCCTAGATCAAATTCGAGCTTCCCGGACTTCACGTTTTCACCACCTGCTGCACCATCAAATCCTGGCTCAAATCCTTTGGCCATCGGCTGGTTCCCATATCAGACGGGGTCGTTGCGCTGCCCATCCGGCGACACTGACCGCGCGCACTTCCTCGAAAACACGTGAGACATTCTAAAATTTCACACTTTTTCTCATCAATTTCTCTCGATTTGCTCAATTTTCAGCGTCCACCTCCGCTCTTGCCCCAAGAAGTGCAGATCTTTCATTTTTGAGAAGAAGTGAAGATCTTAATGTTGAAAACCCCTATTTCAGCCCTTGCGCTTGAGGAAAAGTAGTTCCCACGAAGAAGTTCACAAGATCACCTATCGATCAACATGAACCCGGAGCTTGCGCGAAGGAGCCAAGTCAATGACTACCGAGAACACCAACGAAACCTCGATCGACAACCGCATCGCAGCCATCGAGACCGACTGGGCAAACAACCCTCGCTGGAGCGGGGTCACTCGTGATTACACTGCCGCAGACGTAGTGAAACTGCAGGGACGGGTCCAGGAAGAACATACCCTGGCCAAGCGCGGTTCGCAGAAGCTCTGGAAGCAGCTGACCGAAGAAACCCCGACCGGCGGCTACACCAACGCGCTGGGAGCATTGACCGGCAACCAGGCAGTTCAGCAGGTCAAGGCCGGACTTCGAGCCATCTATCTTTCGGGCTGGCAGGTGGCCGCAGATGCCAACCTCTCGGGCCAGACCTACCCTGACCAGTCGCTCTACCCAGCGAACTCGGTCCCGCAGGTGGTCCGCCGCATCAACAACGCGCTGCAGCGTGCCGACCAGATCGAGTTCTCCGAGGGCATCCAAAGCGTCGAGGACTGGATGGTCCCGATTGTCGCTGACGCAGAGGCCGGCTTCGGCGGCCCGCTGAACGCCTACGAGCTGATGAAATCAATGATTGCGGCCGGCGCCTCTGGCGTTCACTGGGAGGACCAGCTGGCCAGCGAAAAGAAGTGCGGCCACCTCGGCGGCAAGGTGCTGATCCCAACTCAACAACATATCCGCACCCTGAACGCGGCCCGCCTGGCCGCCGACGTGGCTGGCACGCCCTCCGTGGTCATCGCCCGCACCGACGCAGAAGCAGCAACCCTGATCACCTCGGATGTTGATGAACGCGATCAGCAGTTCATCACCGGCGAGCGCACCCCGGAAGGCTTCTACAAGGTCACCAACGGCATCGAGCCATGCATCGCCCGAGCCAAGGCCTACGCACCATATTCGGATCTGATCTGGATGGAGACCGGCACCCCTGATCTTCAGCTGGCCCGCAAGTTCGCCGAAGCGGTCAAGAAGGACTTCCCGGATCAGATGCTCTCCTACAACTGCTCGCCGTCCTTCAACTGGAAGAAGCACCTGGACGATGCCACCATCGCCAAGTTCCAGCGCGAACTCGGCGCCATGGGCTTCAGCTTCCAGTTCATCACCCTGGCTGGCTTCCACGCATTGAACCACTCGATGTTCGACCTGGCCACCGGCTACGCCAAGGACGGCATGAGCGCCTACGTCGAGCTGCAGGAACGCGAATTCGCTTCCGAGGCTGCCGGCTACACCGCCACCAAGCACCAGCGCGAAGTCGGCACCGGCTACTTCGACGCCATCTCCACGGCGCTGAACCCGAACGCCTCCACCCTGGCCCTGGTGGGATCCACCGAAGAAGGCCAATTCCATTAGACCCTGATGGGTCGATGGTGCTAGCCGGCAAGGACGCCGGCTAGCACCACCACCATTTTTCATCTTTAAGGACGCTGCCATGAACTCCCCGATCACCTTGAACAACATCACCATCACCGCTACCCCCGTTCGCTACCAGGAGCAGATCCTGACCAGCGACGCATTGGACTTCCTGTCCTCCCTGCACAGCGCTTTTGAATCCCGCCGTGCCGAACTGATGCAGCGCCGCCAGGTCAACCGGGCACGCATTGCCAATGGCCGCGACCCGAAGTTCCTGGAAGAGACCCGTTCCATCCGCGAAGATGATTCATGGCAGGTTGCCCCGATCGCCCCGGGGCTCGAAGATCGCCGGGTGGAAATCACCGGCCCGATCGAACGCAAGATGGCCATCAACGCGCTGAACTCCGGCGCCAACGTTTGGCTGGCCGATATGGAGGACGCTTGCTCGCCGACCTGGCAGAACGTGATCAAGAACCAGGTCAACCTGATTCGCATCCTGGACGGGGAGCTGGACTTCACCGCACCGGATGGCCGCGAGTACAAGCTGAACAGCTACGATTTGAGCGAACTGCCCACCATCGTGGTTCGCCCCCGCGGCTGGCACCTTCCCGAAAAGCACCTGCAGGTTTCCGGCACCCCGATCTCCGGCGCGCTGGTGGACTTCGGACTGCACTTCTTCCATAACGCCAAGCGCCTGCTGGCTGCCGGCCGCGGCCCGTACTACTACCTGCCAAAGCTGGAAAACCACCTGGAAGCACGGTTGTGGAACGACGTCTTCAACATGGCCCAGGACCTGTTGGGGATCGAGCGCGGCACCATTCGCGCCACGGTGCTGATCGAGACCATCACCGCTGCCTTCGAGATGGAAGAGATCCTCTACGAACTGCGCGAGCACTCCTCGGGGCTGAACGCAGGACGCTGGGACTACATCTTCTCGATCATCAAGAACTTCCGTTCCCGCGGACCGCGCTTTGTCTTCCCGGACCGCGACACCGTGACCATGACCGCGCCGTTCATGCGGGCCTACACCGAGCAGCTGGTGCGGGCCTGCCACCGCCGCGGTGCTTCGGCCATCGGAGGGATGAGCGCCTTTGTTCCCAACCGCAAGGATGCCTCGATCAACGAGATCGCCTTCGGCAAGGTGCGCGAGGACAAGGCGCGTGAAGCAGCCGATGGCTTTGACGGTTCCTGGGTGGCCCACCCGGATCTGGTTTCGGTAGCCCGCGAAGTGTACGACGAGGTGCTCGGCGGCAACCCCAACCAGCTGCAGCGCACCCGCGAGGACGTTGAGGTTTCCGATGCGGCGCTGCTGAACATCCAGAGCGTCACCGGCAAGATCACCGAGCGCGGCATCCGCGACAATATCGAGATCGGCATCCGCTATATCGAGTCCTGGCTGCGCGGCAATGGCGCAGTGGCCCTGCGCAACCTGATGGAAGACGCCGCTACCGCGGAGATCTCCCGTTCCCAGCTGTGGCAGTGGATCCACCAGTCGGCCATCACCGACCAGGGCGAGATCATCACCCGTCGCTGGGTGCAGGAGCTGGCCGAGGAGACCATGGATAACCTGGAGCGTTTCGAGGGCGACCGCTTCGAAGAAGCCCTGGAGATCTTCGAAGCCTGCGCACTGCGTGATGACTTCCCGACCTTCCTGACCAAGAATGCCTACCTGCGCTACCTGGATGCACCAGCCCGCACCCTTCAAATGGCAGGCTAGGCGCCAATGAGACCCGGCCGATTCGAAACCAGTCGTCCTTAAGATCGGCCACGAAAAGCGGCATTCATCCGCTGGTAACCAGTCCAGCGGGCGGATGCCGTTTTTTGTGCGCAGTACAAGCCGTGCCGGCTTCAGGCCATTAACCTGCCCCGGCTACCGGAGGAAAACAACACGGATTGCCATAGGGTGGATGCATGTTCAGGAACAATCGCCGAGCACGAGCCGATGCCTCGGTCGTGCTGCTTGTATCGCTTGCCTCGTTATATCTGTGCGGAATGCTGACGAGCTGGATGGAAAATATGCCATTTCTCGGAATGCTCGGAGTATCTGCAGCGATCTCGCTTCTCTACTCGGCCGTGCAGGCCTTGCGGGGCAATCCATCGGCGAACTCGCCATCTGGCAGGAAATAGCGGCACCATCCGCTGGCAGCCAGTCCAGCGGGCGGATGCCGTTTTTTGTGCGCAGTGGCTAGGCTGTAGCCATGGCATTGACGTTCAAGAGCCCCGCCGAAGACCTCTGGCAGCCTGACCTGCTCGGAGATGGCTTCTGCTGGAGGCCGCTGCCGCTGGCCGATGGTTCTACTGCGACCTTGGTGCGGCATCGCCCGCGCAAGAAGCTGCGCCTGCCCCCGCCGCTGCGCGGAATTGCGGTGCTCTATGTGCACGGCTGGTCCGACTACTTCTTCCAAAAGGAACTGGCCGAATTCCTCAGCGAGGCCGGGGCGGACTTCTACGCGCTGGACCTGCGCCATTACGGGCGCAATCTGCCCATCGACAAGGCCCGCGGCCTGGACGAAAGCATCAGCCCCGGGTTCACCACCGATTTGCAGGAGTACTTCGAGGAATTTGATGCCGCGCACCGGATTATTTCCAGTGCCCACCCGGGCACCCGATTTGTCATGCTCGCGCATTCCACTGGAGGGCTCAGCGCCTCCATGTATGCGGCGGCCAACCCGGACAAGGTGGATGCGCTGGCGCTGAACAGCCCCTGGCTGGAATTCCAGGCGAGCGAAATCGGACGCACCGCCCTGGCCCGCATCATCCAGGCGGCCAGTGCGCGCAACCCCCATCGTTTTTTGCCCACCGTTGATCCGGGGTTCTACACGCGCACCGTGTCCAACCAGTTCTCCGGCGAGTGGGACTACGACCTGGGCTGGCGGCCGGTCAATGGCTTCAAGCTCACCGCCGGATTCATCGCTGCGGTATTCAACGCGCAAGCCAAGGTGAAAAAGGGCTTGGACCTGCAGATGCCCACCCTGGTGATGCTCTCGGCCGAGGACTACCTGCTGCCCCGCTGGCATGACACCGCCACCCGTGCCGATGTGGCCTTGAATGTGCAGGTGGTGGCTCAGCGCAGCCTGGATTTGGGCCGGGAATTGCATGTGGTGCGCTTGCCCGGAGCGCTGCATGACGTTTTTCTCTCCGCGCCCGCGGTGCGTGCCAAGGCCTACCGGTCCCTGGGTTCATGGCTGGCAGCGCTCAAAACCCGGCAGCGCGATTCGCAGCTGGCTTCCTGCATTCGCGCGGTGCTGCCCGAGGGCAGCGAAGTCCTTGATGGCTAGTGGACCAGCTTGTCCGGGACTTCGTCGTTGACCAGTTCCAGCTGCCAGGCCCCTGCCTTGTCGCGGCCCACAATGGCGACCGAGCCGTTGCGGATGGTATCGAGCTTGTAGCCGGCCAGGTGCGAGAGGGTGTAGCGGATGATCGTGCCGTGGCAGATGATGGCGACGTTTTTGCCCGGGTAGTCCGCAGCGATCTGCTCGATGGCGCGCAGTCCGCGGTCCACCACGGAGTCCAGCGGTTCGATTCCGCCGCCGTTCTTATCCGGCCACAGTGCCAGGGCTTCGGTTTCGACCATGCCCTCGCCCTGCGCGTAGTCGCGCTCGATGAGCAGGTCGTAGCTGGGGCCTAGTTCCAGGCCCAGCCCCTCGGCAATGATCTGCGCGGTTTCGCGGGCCCGCGAGAGCGGGGAGGAGACAATGACATCCCAGCCTCCGGCGCCGAGGACCTTCACGGCTTCGCGGGCCTGGGACCTGCCGGTGTCGTTCAACGGAATGTCGCTGGAGCCTTGCAGCCGGCCTTCGAGGTTCCATTGCGTCTGTCCGTGGCGGACGAATCCAAGTTTCATGAGCCCATTCTCCCACTTGATGTGTGCGGACCAGCAACCGCTGGTGGTCAAGCTCACGGTAGATCTGTCCCACGTTCCGCGCATCAAAGCCCAATGAGAACATAGGATTTTCTCGGCTGATTCCTGTTTTCAACGGTTTCAGGCCCAGATCGAATGCACCCGAATAGGATCCGAGCAATACAATCGTGACCGATATCAAGGCCTCCCTGGCCCGCGGGCTCACGGCCCGCCACATCCGCTTCATGGCCCTGGGCTCAGCGATCGGAACGGGCCTGTTCTACGGCTCTTCCTCCGCTATCCAGGCCGCCGGACCAGCAGTCCTCTTTGCGTACATGATCGGCGGCGCAGCCGTCTTCATCGTCATGCGCGCCATGGGCGAGATGGCCGTGAAGCATCCGGTCTCCGGATCCTTTGCGCACTATGCCTCGCGCTACCTGGGCAATTTCGCCGGCTTTGTCACCGGCTGGACCTTCAGCTTTGAAATGGCCATTGTGGCCATCGCCGATGTCACCGCCTTCGGCATCTATATGGGCTTCTGGTTCCCGCAGGTGCCGCAGTGGATCTGGGTGCTGGCCGTGGTGCTGCTGATCGCCACGATTAACCTGATGAAGGTCAAGGTCTTCGGCGAAACCGAATTCTGGCTGGCGATCGTGAAGGTCACCGCAATTATCGCGATGATTGTCGGCGGCGCGGCCCTGATCATCTTCGGCTTCAATGCCCCGGACACCGGCACTGCCACCGGATTTGCCACTCTGATGAGCGCCGGCACCTTGTTCCCCAACGGCTTCATGGGCCTGCTGCTGTCCTTCGCAGTGGTGATGTTTGCCTTCGGCGGCATCGAAACCATCGGCATCACTGCGGGCGAAGCCGATGATCCATCCACCTCGGTGCCCGCCGCGATCAACACCGTGCCCTGGCGCATCCTGCTGTTCTACGTGGCTTCGCTGGCTGTGGTCATGATGCTCTTCGACTGGCGCCAGATCGACGGTTCGGCCTCGCCGTTTGTGCAGATTTTTGATGGCCTGGGACTGCCGGCTGCGGCGCATGTGCTCAACGCAGTGGTCATCACCGCGGCAATTTCGGCGATCAATGCCGATACCTTCGGTGCCGGGCGCATGCTCTACGCGATGTCCGTCGCCGGCCATGCACCGAAGTCCTTCGGCCGGGTCTCCCGCCACGGCGTGCCGTGGATGACCGTGGTCATCATGGCCATTGTGCTGCTGGCCGGCGTGGTGCTCAATGCCCTGCTGCCAGAGGCGCTGTTCACCATCATTGCCTCGATCGCGACCTTCGCCACCGTCTGGGTCTGGATCATGATCCTGGCCTCCTATCTGGCCATGCGCCGGCAGGAAGCAAAGGCTGGGCGCGACGCCTCGCTGCCTCGCGAGTACGCTGTGCCGGGAGGAACCATCGCCGTGTGGGCGGCCCTGATCTTCATGGCCCTGGTTGTGGTCCTGCTGGCGCTGAGCGCCGAAACCCGCGTGGCCCTGTACACCGGAATTGTCTGGCTGCTGTTGCTGGGCGTGCTGTACAAGGTGCTGGTGCTCCCGGCGGCCGCGATCAGGCAGGATAGCGATTCGTTGCGAGGCTAGCCCCGCGTTTGTCCCTTCGGCGTCCGGCTTCATTCATGAGGCTGGGCGCCGTTGCCGTATCTGGATGTTTCCTAGTCGATTCGCTGCCGGTCTGTGTTGGCAGTTGCAGGTCCTGAGCGTGGATCGGCCTTGGCCCGCAGTTCCTGGAACAAGGCCAGGGTGGCCCAAAGGAGCATCCCCGCTCCGACAATCCAAAGGCTGCCCAGGCCCAAATGGAGGTAGGCGAAAACGCCACCGAGCGATCCCACCGTGATCATGGCCCACAGCACCGCGTAGCGAAGCCATAGCAACCGATTGACCCCCTGGTTGGAACCTGTCACCAGCCCAAGGATTGCGCCGCCGAGGGCTTGGCCGAGCTTGACCAGCGTGCCGGTCATATAGGTCAGGCCCAAAGCGACTTCGCCGGAACGCGTGTAGGACACGTTCACCACCCCCATGGCGGCCGACAATAAGAGTGCTGTGGCGTTCGGCTGGACGGTTCCCGTCGCAGCGGCAGCCAGGAGCAATCCGGCACTGAGGTACATGGCTAGCGGCCTGCGCAAAGCAGCCAGAGAAGAAGTCAACAGGGTGGCGATGACCACGCCAATGACAAAGCTTGCCACCAATGACATGGCATTGATCCACCCCGTGAGATCACCGGTCATCAGCGCCGCGGAAGAACGCGTGGAGTTCCCGGACATGAACGACAAGAAATAGCCGCCAAAGTGCACAAATCCGACGCCGTCCACAAACCCGGCCATTGCGGTGATGGCTCCGGCAAAGAGGATTCCGCCCCAGCGAAGATTCTTTGCCACATGCACCGCTTTCTGTAGATGCCCGCTATCCCGGACGCCGTTGTCTCGTTCCCAGTATTCCAGCGATTGGCAGTGGCCGGTTCGCTGGGGTTGCGGAATGCATTTCAGTACAAAGTTGTTAGCTCAAGTATGAGTGAAATTATTGGCGAACAGCCTGCCGAGTCCAAGCGCCTACGCGTCGACATCTTCTCCGATATCGCCTGCCCCTGGTGCTTCATTGGCAAGCGCCGCTTTGAGCAGGGCGTTGAATCTTTTGAATATTCGCAGAACGTCGACGTGTACTGGCATGCCTACCAGCTGGACCCATCCTTGCCCGATAACTATGACGGCAGCGAAGCAGAATACCTGTCGAAGATGAAGGGGCTGGATCAGTCGCAGGTCCAGCAGATGCTGCAGCATGTAACCGCCCAGGCTGCAGAAGAAGGCCTGGCCTACGACTTCGAGAATCTCAAGGTAGCCAATTCCTTTACCGCCTTGCGTGTTCTGGAGTACGCAAAGCAGCACGGGGCCGGCAACGAGATGAAGGAATTGCTGCTGTCGGCGCACTTTGAAAAGGGGCTGGACACCGGGAATGTTCAAACCCTGCTGGAGCTGGCTGGATCGTTGGGACTTGATGCCCAAGAGCTGGGTGCGCAGATCGAAGCCGGTGCTTATGCCGAGGAAGTCAACGCCGATATTTCACAGGCCCAGCAGCTTGGAATTAGCGGTGTTCCATTCTTCGTGCTCGACGGAAAGTACGGTATTTCCGGTGCACAACCGGCTGAGGTCTTCTCCAACGCATTGACCCAGGTCTACGCGGAGAACGTACAGGCCCAGTAGGTCCGGGCTTCCAGCCTGGCTAGTCCGCCGGCGCGCACACCAGCTTGCCGGCGGACCTATCCAGCTTGCGGTCTTTTTGCAGGCCCTCGAATTTCTCGCCGACCGCCAGGTCTACCGTCGAACCCCACTTTTCCGGGTCGAAGATGAACACCGATCCGGGTACCTGGCGTTGGACGGTGAATGCCTGGGCATAGCCGTCAGGCCCGGCAATGACAGCGCCGATGGTGCCAGAAAGCGAAGTCCAGCCCGAGGTCAACGACGAGATCTTAAAACCGCGTTCTTCCAGCGACTTTGCGGTATCTCCGGCGAGCCCGGCAATATTCGTTGTATTAAGCACCCGGATCCTGAAGCTCTGCGGGTCCTGGTATGAGAAGTCCACCTCTGGGCATTTCTCGTTCTCAATTTTTGCCGGAGCCGGCTCTGCAGTTTCTTCAGTCGTAGCTTCTGCTCCCGGATTCCAGTTTCCGGTAACAATGAGCAGTGCGCCCACGGTTACGGCGATGACAAGAACTGCCATCACGGAAAACACCGCATTTTGCCTTCTGCGCGCACGCTTCTTGGCCTTGCGATCCGAGCTGAAGCTCAAGTCTTGCTCATCAACAATATGCGCCCCGTGCCATTCGCCCGGGTCTTCGCGTTCACGCATCTTCCCACCTAGCTCCGGGTAGTCTGTGGCTACGACTAGCTGAGGAGAACCACCTCGTCATCCTCGTGGCAGTTAGCTTATCGAATCGTCGTCCAAATCCAATATCCGCGCATGTATTACAGAGCGATGATGAAGCGCAGAACGTAATGCACGGTGCACACCGTCTTCTAGATACAAAACGCCGTCATATCGAACGACGTGAGGGAACAGGTCACCGTAGAATGTGGAATCTTCTGAGAGCAGTGCTTCCAGATCAAGAGTGGATTTGGTCGTAACCAGCTGATCCAGCTTCACCTGCTGCGGGGGCAATTCACTCCAGTCGCGAGAGGAGACCAGCCCATGCGCCGGGTATGGTCGGCCGTCACCTACTGCTCGAAATATCACCTTTCAAGCATAAGCTCCGAGTATTCAGATCGTTGGAATTACCTGCTGCACGGGCAGTGCGCGCTTGGACAAGTAATAGCCGTCAGGCCCAGTTACCGGTTGAACCCAGCGGCCTCATATGACTCCACGGGCCATCACTCGGCCATTGCTTGTGAGCCGCCGGAAAGCTCCTGTTGTTCCACATTCCAATAACGCGGGCAGTCCTGACATTGAATGGGCCTGCCACCGTGAATCCTCTGGTAACAATCACCGAGCCAAATGGCCGTTGCACGACGTCAGCCACGGCTGCGTCCAGTTACGAGCGTCCAGCGTCACGTCATTCTTGCACAGCCCAAGGACCTGCATCGTATGCTGTATACGCACTGGGATAGTTGCGCCTTTTTGAGCGCTGGCAGGTACCCGTCTCGGATGATTCAGATTCCTCGCCAATGGCGGAAAACCGAATTATGGACCTCATTTTATTTCTTCGCAAGGATTGTGACATCGCGAGAAACTTGGAGGAACCGGGCGTAACTTAGGCTGGTAACAATCCCTTCATAAGGTGCACTCTGGGGATATGAAAAACGTAGTCACCGAGATCCCAGTCCTCGACATTTCTACCTCGCGCAACGCAGACGGCACCTTCAACGAAGATTTCGTCGCTGCACTTCGTGACGCGGCCCATCGTGTTGGATTCTTCCAAATCGTTGGCTACAGCTCCCAAGAAGGCCAAGACCAAGAGCTGCTGGACACCATCGCCGAGTTCTTCAACAAGCCAGTCGAGCAAAAGATTAAGCTCGACAACCGCAATAGCGCCCAGTTCCGCGGCTACACCCGCATGGGCACCGAGATCACCCGCGGCCGCGCCGACGCCCGCGAGCAGATTGACTACGGACCCGAGCGTGAAACCCTCGCTGTAGTGCCAGCCGACAAGCCCTACCTGAACCTGCAGGGACCTAACCAGTTCCCAGAAGATTTCCCACAGCTCGAAGACCGTGCCATGGCTTGGGCCGAGCTGATGAACAAGACTGGACATGAGCTGCTTTCAGCCATTGCCGTGGGCCTGGGACTGCCCGAAGACCACTTCGATGAGCCTTTTGCCAATACCCCTTCGTGGATGGGCAAGCTGGTTCACTACGTATCCGGCGATGTTGTTCCCGAGTCGGGCAACCAAGGTGTTGGCCTGCACGCCGACTACGGCTTCGTAACCCTGTTGCTGCAGGACCAGGTCGGCGGGCTGCAGGTCCAGCCATACGGCCAGGAAGAGTGGATTGAGGTTCCACCAACTCCGGGCGCATTGGTCGTCAACCTCGGCGAAATGCTGGAGGTCGCCACCGATGGTTACCTGATGGCCACCATTCACCGCGTGATCGCTCCACCTGCTGGCGTTGACCGCTACTCCGTGCCGTTCTTCTACTCGCCACGGCTCGACGCGGTCATCGACAAGGTCGAGCTGCCCGCAGAGCTGGCTGCCCAAGCCCGTGGCGTCTCAGATGACCCGGAGAATCCAATGCTGGCTTCGTACGGCGCCAATGTACTCAAGGGCTGGCTGCGCGCTCACCCGCAGACCGCTGCAATCCACTACCCAGAAGTCGTCAAGGCCAAGAAGAGCGCATAGCTCGAACGGCTCCCTCCACGCGAGGACGCGAACTAGAAAGACCTGCAGGTCCCGGCTCGAAATTATTTTTCGAGTCAAGGCCAGCAGGTCTTTCTTGTTTTTATCGGCTCACTCGCTGCCAGCGAGGACACAAAACTCGTTGCCTTCAGGATCGGCAAGTACCACCCACGTCACGTCATCATCCTGTCCAACGTCTGCGTATGCGGCCCCCAATGACAGCAAGCGGTCGACTTCTTGCTGCTGCCCAGTTCCACGTGGCCGGACATCGAGGTGCAGCCTGTTTTTGATCGATTTCTGTTCTGGAACCTGGGCGAAGGTCAGAACAACGGATGCGCCGCCGTCATTCTGCGGACCAATGCTGACTAATCCGACTTCTTCTTCTCGTACCGCGTAGTCCAGCACTTCGCACCAGAAACGAGCTAGGAGCATTGGATTTGCGCAGTCCACCGAAATCTCGCTCAATACACTTGCCATGGTCTTGCCTCGTCAAAAGATTGGTCGTCAATTGATTCGGATCATACCGGGAAATATTCCCCCGATCTCAGATGGCAAAAAAATAATGCCTTGGTTCATCATTTCCATGATGAACCAAGGCATTAAAATTGGCGGAGGATAGGGGATTTGAACCCCTGAGGGCGTTAACCCAACACGCGTTCCAGGCGTGCGCCATAGGCCGCTAGGCGAATCCTCCTCAGTTTGCTCCGAGGAGCAGGATCCAGCATATCTAAATTCTCGCTCAATCACGAATCGAGAGTTCTCTTGCCGTTTCCCGCACCGCCACTAAAGCCGTTCTCCCCTGAAATCCAGTGTTTTCAGAGGTTATACCCACCCTGCAACTTTCCGGTTCTGCCCCTCAAATGAGCCCCGATACTGCTATTCATGAGCAAAAGAGAGGTATTTCACAGCAGCGATGATCCTCGGCGCCTGCACATTGGCCCTCCTGGACAACGCACCACACCGGGAGATTTTGGCCTTTGGGCCGCGAATTTGGATCAAGATAACCTTTTTGCGCAGATTGCCGCCACGGCGCGACAGCTCTACGACCGGTTGCCTGCACTCACAACCAGCCAAGGCCTGGGAACACTTAAAATCGTGTCCCGCCTACGGAGCATGCTGGACGCTGCGGAAGCAGCAGTATTGGCGGACTCGTATGAACATGCGGTGAAAGAGTCCTCAGCCCAGGGCAGCCAAGACCCACTTATCCAGACGCCTTCAGACGGGCTTCAAGAACAGTCATCCCAGTACTACGGCATCAGCCCTTCGGAAGAAACTGTCATTCGTTCTTCGTTTGTAGCCGAGGCTGCGATGGCCCTACGAGCCTCCGAGGCGAATGTTCGAGACCGTTTATTCATCGCAGAAGGCCTGCGCCATCTTTGTCCTGAAACTCTTGAAGAGCTAAGCCGCGGAGAGATCACCACCAGAACGGCTCAAGAGATCGTCAAACAGTCCCAGGATCTTGAGCCGGAAGATGTCCGGCATATGCAGCAAACCCTGTTGCCCATTGCCCGGACCGCCTCGGATGCTGCCGTTGCCCACAGGGCTCGCAAGATCCACGAGCGCCTTCACCCTCGCCCTATTGAAGAACGGCACAAGAAAAGTGCTGAAGACCGAAAGGTCACCTATTGGAACGAACCCAATGGGATGTCGGTGATCCAGCTGTACATGCCTGCCGAAAATACGTTGAGCATCATCAACACCGTCAATTGGCATGCCTCGCAACACGATGATCCCGAAGATGAACGCACCGAACAGCAACGGCGCCTGGACATCATCTGTGATGCACTCATTGACGGATGGCCAGCTGGAGGGGGCACTCCGCTCAAGGCACGAGTTGCGGTGACCATTCCCGCCCTCGAGATGCTGGCCGATCCCCAGCGTGCTCTGGCCGATCTGGAAGGCTACGGGCCCATACCTATCGGAACCGCGTTACGCATTGCCAAGGATGCCCCATCTTTCATGAAGGTACTCACCGACCCGTGGTCTGGTGCCGTAATAGATGTTGGCCGTGAGAAATACCGGCCATCCAAGGCACTGCGCGATCTACTGCGCAGCCGGGATATTTGTTGCCGCTTCCCTGGCTGCAACCGTCCAGCGGAGACCTCTGAGATCGACCACATTGATGCTTGGGCCAACGGCGGGCACACCTCTCGGACCAACACCCACCTTTTATGCAAACGGCATCAGATGTTCAAACACGCCTTGGGGTGGCAGGCCACCTACCTGGCCGATGGATCCGTGAACTGGCGTTCCCCGCATGGCGTGGTGTGCATCGAACTTCCGGGCAGTGTCACCAATGTGCAGAATTTCGACTTTGAAAAAGAGCAAACGCCGATGCTGCCGACAGTTCAACTCAATGACAGGGTGCGCAAGGTACTCGGATGGCTAGAACCAGTAGACGGGGAAACAGGATGAAGGTTCACGCCCGGATTCGCCACTTAATTTCTTGTTTTACATTCAGGGCCTGAGAGCAAGCGCACGCTGCCCGATTTTTATCCAAGCACCACCCTCGGGTAGTATTTTTGGTGACCCCTCGTGTGGTGTCATCCTGTTGAACTCCCCCAGGACCGGAAGGTAGCAAGGGTAGATGGGCTCTGGCAGGTGCATGAGGGGTCTTTACTTTTTCACGCAAGCCGAAGGGGAGTCCACGTGGGCGCTGGCCGTTTCGCCCCTAGCCCGTCAGGGCCGCTCCACCTCGGCAATTTGCGCACGGCGGTTCTAGCTTGGCTCTTCGCTCGTTCCACGCAACGTGAATTCTTGTTGCGCATTGAAGATCTTGACCGGGTCCGCTCCGGGGCAGAAGCCATCCAAATCTCCGAACTGGAGTCCTTGGGCCTGCAATTCGACGGCTCACTCTTGCGCCAATCCGAACGCCTGCCAATTTACTTCGACGCCGTAGAACAGCTCAAAAAGCAGGACTTGGTGTTCCCCTGCTTCTGCTCTCGCAAGGACATCGCCGAAGCTGCCAGCGCGCCGCATGCAGCACCCGGCGCCTACCCGGGTACCTGCCGGAACCTGAGCCCGGCCGAACGTGAAGCCAAGTCACAAGATCGTCCTGCCGCCTTGCGCCTGCGCGCCGAGGTAACTGAATTCTCGGTTCACGACCAGCTGGCTGGCGGCTATGCCGGCGTAGTTGATGATTTTGTCCTGGTCCGAAATGATGGTGCTCCTGCCTACAATTTGGCCGTCGTGGTCGATGACGCGCTCTCCGGAATTGATCAAGTTGTGCGTGGCGATGATCTGCTCTCTTCCGCGCCACGACAGGGGTATCTGGCAACGCTCTTGGGCTACGACGTTCCGGAGTACGCCCACGTCCCGCTCGCTCTGAATACCAAGGGCCAGCGCCTAGCCAAGCGCGATGGTGCTGTAACACTCGAAGAGATCACCGAACATGGGGTACATCCAGCCGATGTTGTGGCGATTTTGCTAGAGTCATTGGGCTTGCCCAGCACGAGTTTGCTGGCAGCCCTGGAAGCTTTCGATCCGGTGAACTTGCCACGTGAGCCGTGGATCGTAGAACCTGAAAATATCGTCCAACAGCTGATGCCCCCGGCATCACGCAACCGATAGGGAACCGGTGTGAGTACAGCGCTATATCGCAGGTATCGTCCCGATACGTTTGCCGACGTCATCGGACAAGAGCACGTTACTGCTCCCCTGATGACGGCTCTGGAGAAAAACCGCGTTAATCACGCGTACCTCTTCTCCGGCCCACGCGGTTGCGGCAAGACGACTTCCGCCCGAATCCTGGCACGTTGCCTGAACTGCGAGCAGGGCCCAACGCCGGTACCTTGTGGCACCTGCCCTAGCTGTGTTGAGCTGGCCAATGGCGGCCCGGGGTCGCTGGATGTTATCGAAATTGACGCTGCCAGCCACGGTGGCGTGGACGATGCCCGCGACCTGCGCGAACGGGCAACTTTCGCGCCGACACGCGACCGCTACAAGATCTTCATCATCGATGAGGCCCATATGGTGACCGCGGCAGGCTTCAACGCCCTGTTGAAAATCGTTGAAGAGCCACCAGCGCACATCAAGTTCATCTTCGCAACGACCGAACCCGAGAAGGTTATCGGGACCATTCGCTCCCGTACCCACCACTACCCCTTCCGCCTGGTTCCGCCAGAGGCCTTGTTGGCGTACCTGCAGGTTTTGTGCGAACGCGAACATGTCGCGGTAGCCGAGGGCGTACTTCCTTTGGTTATCCGTGCAGGTGGCGGTTCGGTCCGCGATACCCTCTCGGTTCTTGACCAGCTGATGGCTGGTGCCCGTGAAGGAACGCTGGATTACGAAACCGCCATTGCCTTGCTGGGCTATACCCATTCGACCCTTCTGGATGAAGTGACCCTGTCGCTTCACGAGGCTGACGGCGCTGGTCTCTTCGGCGCCATTGACCGCATCATCCAGACCGGTTTGGATCCACGACGCTTTGTTGAAGATATTCTTGAACGCTTCCGAGATCTGATCATTGCCAAGGCCATGCCCGAAGGCCTGGAAAAGATCCTTCGCGGTGTACCCGAGGACCAGTTGGAGGCCCTGCACCTGCAGGCTGGCCTGGTTGGCGCCGGCGAGCTTTCCCGGTGGGCAGATGTCACCAACAAGGCGCTGAGCGAGATGACCGGCGCCACCTCTCCTCGTTTGCACTTGGAATTGCTAGCAGCCCGATTGATGTTGCCGGGTTCCGAGAACTCGGTGTCTTCCTTTGCCGCACGATTGGATCGCTTGGAACGCCATGCGATGAGCGGTGGCGAGCTTCCAGCACTTGACGATGACCAGACCGCCGATTCGTCGGCTTCGATGGGTGCAACGCCGAATCCTGGCGCTGCTCGCCAGGGCGCGGCCGCTGTGCGCGAGGCGCTAGCCGCCGCCAAGGCCCGCCGCGAGGGTGTGGCCATGCCGGCACCGGAACACGAGCCTGCCCCCCAGACGCAAGCGCCAGCTGAACAGCCAGCGCAACCAATTCAGCAGCCCCAGGCCGAACCTGTTCAGGCGCAGCAGCCAGCTCAGCGGCCCCAGGCCGAACCTGTTCAGGCGCAGCAACCTCAACCACCTCAAGAGGCTCAGCAGGCTGCAGCCAAGGAACAGCCGCAACCTGCCGACGATGATCCAAATGCACCACTGGACCCAGATGCGCAGTCTTCGCTGAACACTGGCGAAGCTGCAGATTGGGGTGCAACATGGGGTCCGAAGGACGATAGCTTCTCTGTGACCACCGAAGTCCAGCCAGGTCCAAGTGTTCCTGCAGCCCGCCCTGAAGGTGTTGCGCCATTCAGCCTGGTTCCAGATCCTTCCAGCGGCGAAGACCTGTCATTTGGCACCGGGGTTTCCATCGATGATGTTAAGCAGAATCCGGCCATGGCCGAATTCGCTCGCAAAGCTGCCGAGTCTCGTGCCCAGCAGCCGGCTGCTCCTGCGCCTCAAAAGCAGGCACCCGTTGAGACTGCTCCCCCAGCCCAGGCTCCGGCTCCGGCACAGCAATCCAGCCAGGCAGAACTCGATGCACAGCGCCAGGCGGCGCAGCAAGCTCAAGCACAGCAGGAACTGGCTCAACAAGAGCAGGCACAACGCGAGCAAGCCGAGCGAGAAGCCCAGGAACGTGCCGCTCGTGAACAGGCACGCCAAGAGCAGGCACAACGCGAGCAAGCCGAGCGTGAAGCACAGGAACGTATTGCGCGCGAGAAGGCAGAACGCGAAGCCCAGGAACGTGCTGCCCGCGAGCAAGCTCAGCAACAGCAACAGCAGGCTCAACCGGCTCAACAGCAAGCGCAGCAGCCTGGCGCCGGTTCCCCTGTCGTGAAATTCCAGCAGGCTTGGCCAATGATCCTGCAGCAGTTGCAGGGAAGCTCACGAGTTCTGCATTCCATGGTGGCAACCTATGGTTCTGTCGCTGGTTTTGACGGTCGCACGCTCACCTTGGCGTTCAGCAACACCGGTCCAATCGTGAACCTGCGCAACCGGCCGGATTTGATGAACACCCTGACCGGGGTCGTTTCGCAATTCGCCGGCTCCCCCATAGAAGTAGTACTCACCGAAGGCGGTTCCAACCCAGCTGGCGGTGGTTCCCCAAAAGGTGAGCGCCGGCCACTCCCGGCGCAAACCCCAGCACCAACCAAGTTCACCAAGGCTGCAACTTCTGCTGGGGTAGCTGCGCGTGCTGCTGCGCGCGCACAAGCCGCCGCCCCGGCGCCTGCTGCCAGCACGCCCCCGGCCGCCTCGCCAGTGGCACCGCCACCAGCCACGCCGGGTGCAGGAGCCACCGACGGCTACGCCAGCTCCTACGATGACGTGCCGCCACCCTACGACGAGCCGTTCATGGACGAGCCGCCGTTCCCGGATGATCCGTACTACGCGCCAGAACCGGCAGCTGCGCGCGAACCCCAGCGCCAGCCTGAGCCGGCCCAGCCTGCTCAAGCCACCGGGCACCCCGCACAGGCAGCGGCTGCTCCCGAGCCGCAGCAGCCAAGCGCGCCACGCAGTTTTGGAGGCCCACCGGTAGCACCGAAGCCTCGGCTGACTGCTGGGCTCAGTGCCCGGCAGGCTGAAGTTGGCACGCCGAATATTCCACGTCCGGTCTCGAGCACTCCACTGCACCCGCAGAGCACCACGGACTCGTTCCAGGACTTGGCCGTTCGCGAAAGCGAAGAACCGGCGCCTCAGGTTCACGCGCCTGTGGCCCCGCGGCCATCGGCTGCTCCGGCGACCGCTGTGGAGCCGGAACCGCAGATCCCGGCCGCCGAAGCACCACAGCAGCAAGCCCAGGCGCCTGCTCCGGCCAGGACTCCAGAGCATGATGCTCCGGCAAAGCCCGCGCCAGCGCCTGAAACCGCTCCGGGCTGGGGCACGCCGCAACAGGA
The DNA here is from genome assembly GCF_015524875.1 of Glutamicibacter sp. FBE19. Taxonomy (NCBI): domain Bacteria; kingdom Bacillati; phylum Actinomycetota; class Actinomycetes; order Micrococcales; family Micrococcaceae; genus Glutamicibacter; species Glutamicibacter sp. FBE19. The sequence goes on from NZ_JACKQN010000004.1 coordinate 177,404, forward strand.
GGCGGCAATGGCCAGCGAGCCGGCCGCGCCAGCCGCTGGCCAGCGCATGAGCCGCTATCAGCAGCTGATGAACCAGGCCAAGAGCTCGCCTAGTGCGCCGGCACCCGCGCAGGCTGCCGGCGGGTGGGGTGGACCAGCTGCGGCGCCTGCCGCTGCGCAGAATCAGGAGCCCGAGGAGTTCGTCCCCAGCGACGATGACATCGAGGTCGAGGATTCCGCGTTGATCGGTGTTCCCGCCGTGGAACGACTGCTCGGCGGCATGGTCATCGAGCAGCGTGATGTGAACGGGAATGTCGTGGAAATCAAGCGCAGCCTGTAGCGGAAACCACGGCATCCTGTCGGGGTGAGACACTAGGGTGTAACAGGGAAGATTCCCAGCAAAGCAGAAAGAAGGCGCACGTGTACGAAGGTGCTGTACAGGAATTGATCGACGAGCTCGGTCGCTTGCCTGGCATCGGCCCGAAATCGGCTCAGCGCATTGCCTTTCACATTCTTGATGCCGATGCCGAGGATATGACGCGGCTGGCCGCGTCCATCCAGCTGGTCAAGGAGAAGGTCAAGTTCTGCGAGATCTGCTTCAACATCTCGGAGCAGGAGATCTGCGCCATCTGCCGCGATGAACGCCGCGATGGAACCAAGATCTGCATCGTCGAGGAATCCAAAGACGTGATGGCCATTGAGCGCACCCGCGCCTTCGGCGGCAAGTACCACGTGCTCGGAGGCTCGATCAACCCGTTGGCCGGCATCGGCCCGGAGCAGCTGCACATTCGCGAATTGGTCACGCGCCTGGCCGACGAGTCCATTACCGAATTGATCCTGGCCACAGACCCGAACCTCGAGGGCGAGGCCACCGCCGTGTACCTGGTGCGCGCGCTGGCTCCCCTGGGCATCCGGATCACCCGGCTGGCCTCCGGCCTGCCGGTGGGCGGAGACCTGGAATACGCCGATGACGTCACCCTAGCACGAGCCTTTGAAGGCCGTCGCACTGCCGGGTCCAGCGCGTCGAACGCGCGACGTCCGGCTCCCGCGGCCGAAGATGCCGAAGCATCTGGAAAAGCCGAAAATACTCCAAGCAAGGCTCCTGCCACCGAGCCCAAGCTCTTCAGAGCCGTTGATCCGGCGAAAACCCCCAAGGCTGGCGACGGCAGCCCTTCGCACCCGGTAGTTCCAGAGATGGATAACCACCGCAGCCGATAAGCCCTTTCCTTGCGCACCCCGCACTCCCTTCACCGAAGGGATATGCGGGGTTCTCTTTTAATGCCGTTTTCCTCGGGATATCGGTGTGCGATGAAACACCATAGTTGATAATAATCAACTATCCTCGTATAGTTGACATCAATCAACCATTCAGGTTCTTTGGGCCTGACTTTAACTTTTTGGAGGCTCAATGACCGCAATCGCACCGGTCGCCGGGCCCAAGATGACGCACCGTGAAATCCTCACCGCCCTGACCGGAATCCTCATGGGCATGTTCGTCTCGATCTTGGCCAGCACCGTAGTATCCAGTTCCCTGCCAGTGATCGTCTCGGATTTGAACGGCAGCCAGACCGCCTACACCTGGGTAGTGACCGCTACCCTGCTGGCGACCACCATTTCGACCCCGATCTGGGGCAAGCTCGCCGACCTGGGCAACCGCAAGCTGCTGCTGCAGATCTCCCTGGCGATCTTCGTCCTGGCTTCCGCTGCCGCGGGCTTCTCGCAGACCACCAGCTTCCTGATCGCCATGCGCGTCATCCAGGGCCTGGCCGGCGGTGGCGTTGGCGCCCTGGCGCAGATCGTCATGGCCGACTTCCTCTCGCCACGCGAACGCGGCAAGTACATGGGCCTGTTCGGCGCAGTCATGGCCATCGGCACCGTGGGCGGGCCACTGATCGGCGGCTTCGTCACCGACACCATCAACTGGCGCTGGAACTTCTTCATCGCGCTGCCTTTTGCCATCGCTGCGGTCATCTTGATCCAGCGCACCTTGCACCTTCCGGCCGTCGCCAAGCGCAAGGTCAAAATCGACTACTGGGGCATCCTGCTGCTCTCCGGCGGCGTTTCGCTGCTGCTGATCTGGATGTCGCTGGGCGGCTCCGAGTTCGAGTGGGCTTCGGCCACCAGCTTGATGATGGTGGTTGGCGCGGTGCTCCTGCTGGCAGCGTTCATCCTGGTCGAGATCAAGTCCTCCGAACCGCTGTTGAGCATGTCGCTGTTCAAGAACCGCACCTTCACCTTCGCCGTGATCGCCTCACTGGCCGTAGGCGTGTCGATGTTCGGCACCTCGGTGTTCCTCAGCCAGTACATGATCATGGCCCGTGGCGCTTCTGCCACCATGGCCGGCCTGATGACTTTCCCCCTGATGGGCGGCCTGCTGGTCATCTCCACCATCGGCGGCCAGTTCATCTCCCGCACCGGCAAGTGGAAGCCGCTGGTGATCACCGGCTCGGTGCTGATCGTCATTGGACTGTTCCTGCTGGGAACCATCCACTACAACACCAACTACGCGCTGGTTGCGGCCTTCATGTTCATCCTGGGCGCCGGCATGGGCCTGGTCATGCAGAACATGGTGCTGGTGGTGCAGAACTCCGTTGACATCAAGGAACTGGGTGTCGCCTCCTCCTCGGTCAACTTCTTCCGAACCTTGGGCGGCACCGCCGGCACCGCCGGATTGGGCGCCATCCTGGCAGCATCCATTCCGAACATGATTGCCGATCGCCAGGCGGATTTGATGCAGGCCATCGGGTCGCTGGGCGAAAAGGGCAAAGCGGTCGCAGAGGTCTTGTCCTCGGGCAACCTTCCAACCATCTCCACCCTGCCCGAGCCGGTGCGCGTCATCTTCGAATCCATCTACGGTGACGCGGTGCCTTCCCTGTTCACTTTCGCAGCCCCGCTGTCGCTGCTCATCGTGATTGCTGTCTGCCTGATACCCAACCAGGCCCTGACCACGCAGACCGCCACCGAGCGCATGCAGGAAGTTGACGCCGAAGCCGCGCTTGAAGCCAATGGCATAGCTGCCGTCGACGAGAATGCAGGCGCTGAAATCCAGGAGCCAACTGCGCCCAGCAAGCAAGGAACCGAACCAGCGATGAAGCCGAACGGCAACTAGGAGAAATCCAGTGGATACCACCAGCACAGATGCTTCTGCCTGCACGAAGGATCGCGCGGACCGCTATTCGTTGGCAGAGCAGGAATTGTTCTCGCTGATTGCGGTCACTGCACGGTTCAAGCGCGAACTTGCCCATCGGCTCAACGGCCAGCTGACGCCAGGCTATTTGCCGGTGCTCGGCCTGATCCTGCGCCATGGCCGCATCACGCAGTCAGAAATTTGCGAGAAGCTGCTGATCGACAAGGCGACGCTCTCACGCATGATCTCCAAGCTCGAACAGCTCGGCCTGGTGGTTCGCGAGGTCAACGCCGATGATCGCAGGGCTTTCGACCTGCTCCCCACCGAGCACGCCAAAGAGCGCTGGCACAGCGGATTTGAGCAGTGGCGAGGCGAGCTTCGTTCGCGCATGAGCAACTGGGCTGACGATGACCTGGACAGGCTGGTTGAACTGCTGAGCAGATTGAATCTGGAAATTCAGGCGATCTAGCCTGCACTTGAACACCGGTGCGACAGGCCGGGCATCACGGGACGACCGTGGCGCCCGGCCATTTTCCTTTCCCCGCAGACCCGGCATTGCCTAGACTTCAACCATGGGAACCAAGAGCAGCAATACCTCAGCCATAGCCAATGCCACCGGCATTCCATGGGACACCTGGAGCAGCCAGCTTGAGGACGCCAAGGCCGGCGAGCTGACGCATAAGGAAATCGCTGAGCTTGCGTTCGCCCACATGCCACCGTCACTTGACAACCCGGGGTGGTGGGCACAATCGGTTGCTGTCGCCTACGAGCAGCAAATTGGCCGCCGGCTCCCGGGGCAGGCTCAAGACGGGACCTTCCAAGGCTCGGTCAGCACTACTCTGGCCGCCGATTTGGATACGGCCTTGGCCCGCTGGGAAGAACAAGTCTCTGGCATGGAAACCTTCAATGGGCAAACACTAGCCGAACCAGCACGGACCAGTGGATCCGAGCGCTGGCGCTATTGGCGTGCCAGCTTCAGCGACGGCACCAAGGCCCAAGTGGATATTGGGCTTAAGGGCGACAAATCAGCGATAGCCATTAACATTACTAAGGCTGAAACACCAGATCAGGTGTCTGAATGGAAGAGGTTTTGGCGACAAATCTTGGATGAATTCAAGCAATAGCCCATGTTTTTCAACAACAGCCGCGAATATTCCTAGGCAATATGACCAATGTTTACCGTCACAAGTAGGAGAACTTGGCCCGTAGCTGTCACAATATTTATTTGGTAGATGCCTCGCGTTGTGCCTTGCGCCAATAACGAGTCACAGCTTTCAACAGGTGGAGTGAGTGCCCATGGGCCTAATTGTTCAAAAATTTGGCGGTTCGTCAGTTTCAGATGCCGAAGGCATCAAGCGTGTGGCGCGTCGAATTATTGACACCAAGTCCCAGGGCCACGACGTCGTCGTAGTTGTCTCGGCCATGGGCGACACCACCGATGACCTTCTAGATCTGGCAGGCCAGCTCACCGACGATGCGCCAGCACGCGAAATGGACATGCTGCTCTCCGCTGGAGAACGCATCTCCATGTCCCTGCTAGCCATGGCCATTGACCAGTTTGGCGAACAGGCTGCTTCCTTCACCGGATCGCAGGCCGGCGTGATCACCGATTCCACGCACGGCAAGGCCCGCATCATGGAGGTTTCCCCTCAGCGCATTCGCCGCGCCATCGACCGCGGCTTCATCGCGATCGTTGCCGGCTTCCAGGGCATGAGCAAGGAATCGAACAACATCACCACCATGGGCCGTGGCGGCTCGGACACCACCGCAGTGGCTTTGGCTGCCGCTTTGGGCGCCGATGTCTGCGAAATCTACACGGATGTGGACGGCGTCTACACCGCTGATCCGCGTGTAGTTGCTTCGGCGAAAAAGATCGAGAAAATCACCAGCGAAGAAATGCTGGAGATGGCCGCCAGCGGATCCAAGATCCTGCACCTGCGTTGCGTGGAATACGCTCGGCGCTTTGGCGTGCCACTGCATGTGCGCTCTTCATTCAGCACTCACGAGGGCACCTGGGTGCTCCCGAACCCCGACGACAAAATCAAAATTCAAGAGGGAGAACCCTTGGAACAGCCAATCATCTCAGGTGTCGCCCACGACCACTCCGAAGCCAAGGTCACCGTCATCGGCGTGCCTGATATCCCTGGCAAGGCAGCCCAGATCTTCGGCGTGATCGCTGCGGCCCAGGCGAATATCGACATGATCGTCCAGAACATTTCGACCCACGGCTCGGGCAAAACCGACATCTCCTTCACCTTGCCCATGACCGAGACCAAGAACGTGCTTGGCGCATTGAACACCGCCAAGAGCGAGATCGGTTTTGAGGACATCGAGCACAATGACGAGGTCGGCAAGCTTTCGCTGATCGGTGCGGGCATGCGCTCGAACCCGGGCGTTTCCTTCACCTTCTTCGAAGCCCTGCACAACGCAGGAGTGAACGTGGACATGATCTCCACGTCCGAAATCCGCATTTCGGTGGTCACCGATGCCGACAAGCTCAACGATGCGGTGCGTGCTATCCACACCGCATTCGATTTGGACACCGATGTGGAAGCCACCGTCTACGGCGGCACCGGCCGCTAAGACCACGCTCCACTAGAGATCAGGCCTGCGGCACAGCGTATTCCAACCGTCACTGCAACGGCGGCGGGCTAGTATTCGAATATTAAATCTTGCAAACGTCCGGCTGAAATCATCCAGCCGGACGATTTGCGTAAACGCCCACTGAACAATACCGCTTCCTGCTTCAGATTCTCCGAGCCATGCTTGTTCAAATCAGAACCCTCCGTAAAATAACGGCGCAGCAACCCAGTGGTGTCTTCAATAGATACGCGATGCCAAGGACTACGCGCGTCGCAGGACTATAAAATCCAATTCCGTCGCAGCGCTAATTGACTTACGCAACACCATCTCAACATCTGGATCCCAGGACAGAGAACCATGCAATGCGTCAGACAACAGAGTGGAATTTGAAGAGACTGGTCAAGTCATTGGAGGCTTAGCGGCTGTTAGCCCACGGGACGAAAATGCCTGTGAGTCTTTTGGCGCTTGTGTTCCAGCAGATCTTGATTCGCTGATCAATACCTTGCTAAATGGTCACCAAAACGTGACGCGTCGCAGGAGACCCTCAGGCGGAACTAAAGCCCTCTAGGTTCAGAACCCGCGTATCGACGGTGAGACAGCGTTTGCCCTTTGCGCCGCCCACCGGGCCACAGGTATTGCCGACACCATTTGGCTGGTGGATCGCGAGTACCTGATCAAGGATCAGGACACCGCCAAGAGACGTTGTGTGATTGATTTGGCACAAGCCTGTATGGACACTCCAGCATCGGCCAAATGTGAGGGCGGCTATGGATATACTGCGGGGTTCATTGATTCCTACGCCAATTAGGACCAGATCGTCTTCCTGGATCGTATGGATCTGGAGCTTGCAGGACACCTTAACAGGCTCCGAATCTCCTGCCTCTCCAGATATATCTCAGTGGCCCGGTTGAGCTGGTGGGCTGCCGGCGATAAGCGTCAAATCAAAGTTTTCGAAGCGCTGGCCCATGACGTCAGAGTTCAGGATAAACTGCCTACCGCCGAGTGATGGGTCCAGCTATTTACGAACGCTGGAGGAGGATGCCATGAGTGCAATACGCAGTGGTGCCCCCTAATGGCAGGCTTCTACTCGGTGCTCAGGCACTTTCACACGTTGCCTGAGTTGCTTACTGGGCTTTTCTAGGGTTCAGCACCGCGAAGGCTCGGTCGTATCCATCTAGATCTATCATAGTTTCTGCAACGATCCGGAAATCTGGGGCCGTAGTCATTCTTATGACGCAGATGAACAGAATGGCCACAGTTCAAGACTGTGGCCATTCTTAATCATTCAGAAACTCTCGCAGTTTCATCAAATTTGATAGTGACGGTTTGAGCAGATCCATCACTTGTCAGGATATCGAGTTCTTTCACAAGAGTGCCCCAGCGCGCCGTCACTTGGACACTACCCACTGAGCCTAGGGTGATTGACCCTGTTCCATCCGGAGAGGGGATTTTTATTTCTTCGCCATTGACTGTCGCTGACAGTTCCGCGGGAACGTTTGCAGTGAAGCACTCATCTCGCGAGCACACATCCATAACCGCTTCCACTGAGATGGACGACTTTTCTTCGGGGGTTGCACAAGCAGCCAACAATAAAGCAAGTGAAGTTAGCACTATAGTCCGCCCCCATTTGCCTCCTAGCATCGATATGACCCGGCTTGACTTGATTTCTGCCACAGGCTTTTGCTCGTATTCCATGAGATTCCAATTGAAGACTTACCTATACTAAAACCAGTCAACTTCGTGGAGTTCCAAGAGTGGCCATATTTCGCAAATGCTTGAAGGCATTTAGTCGAACTCGTGGTTAGTGTATATGTCAAGGTTCCCTTATAAGTTGGACCGTGCCCGTAAAGGGCACCGTAGCCCCAATCCTGGAATGCCCAACCCGCACCGTAGTGACTGTTCGTTTCCAGCCATCCAGTTTTTCCGCACTTGTTATAGCTGTTGCAACCAACAAAGGAGACCCCCTTATTGGTCACAGCGCGATTGAAAGTAATTGCCAGTCCGTCAGGTCCGCCGATCTGAGCCTGGTTACGTGGGCACTCCGAAAAAGGGGCGTTCTTCCAGTTGTATCGAGCGTACGCATAAATTTTTGTTCCAGACTTCACGATCTGGGGGCGAGAAACATTCATGTCGCCCGCGCTCGACGACGGCTTCGTGACACGGCATCCAATAGCTGCCGGTTGAGCAACGTTAAGAAGTAGCTCGCTAGGTTTTGCCGTCACAGGAATTTTTGGAAGGGTTTCCTCTGGCTCCGAAAGCCCCATCTCTTTCATCTTTTCCGGAGTTAGCTGATCTAAAGTAACCAGCAGTGACAATTCTCTGCGGAAGGCTCCCTCTTCAGAGCCTGTGCGGACGTCTGCATTAAACGGCACAACTGCGCCATTTGACAATGTGATCGTCTTTGGAGGCAGCGTGACGCCGGCTGCAGGGCCCGGTTTAACCGGCGAAGTGATCGAAACAGCCGCCGCATCTTCTAAATTCATAGCTACATCTTGTGCCGCAAATGAAGGCATTGCGACCAAGGTTAGTGACAAAGCTAGTCCGTAGACGAATATCGCTTTTAGTCCTTTCAACAAGTCCACTTTCAATAGGTGGTCTGCTTCGACTTCAGCTCGTAACCGCGAGTGCGAGTGTCGGTTTCAGACTAGAGGCTCGAATAGACAAGTTGAATAATGCGCTCTGTTTTAGAGGCATCGAACTCAATCATAACTAATAATTCCACTTTATATATCCGCGTTATCAAATTGTTACTACGGAGGAAATGACGCCAGAATTTTGGCCGTGACATCCGAAAGCTTACTTCTTCCGTCGACCATGGCCAGTGCAGTCGTCGTCTCGCTGCAGAAAAGCCTGCCGAGCTATATCCTCACGATTCAAAATTTAATGTCCAATCCAACCTACTTCTCAGGCCGACGATACGAAGCTTACGAGAAACCCACTACTATTGGATACTTATGCGATGGCAAAGCATAAGTCATTCGTGGTTTAGAAAGTCTAACGTTAGCTCTGTTGATTGGGAGACCCAGCAAAGTCACCCAACTCGTTCGAATGCTCTCTCGAATTCAGCAATCATGCGGGCCAACTGGACTGACCTCCTAAATCGCTCAGTGCTCTCTAGAGCGACTCATTCAGAATCCATCTGAGCAAGATTCCTGTGTCAGTTGCATGCCATAATTCATAGTTTCGAAGCCCCTCTCTAGAGCCCTCCCACAAGATTGCCAGCACCGCAGGCCTGATCTTTTAATCTGTCACTATCGGCTTATTTTGCCGGTTCCAAGGTCCTGGAATAGACCGTTTCGCCCAGTGCGTTGCGCAGGCTGACGGTAAACATATCCTGCTCATCAAGATCCACATGCCCGAAGAACTGGCTCTTGCCATCGCGCGGGGACTGGTTGGCAATCGTGCCCGCCAAGGCAAAGTCCACCCGCGGCCCGAAGGTTCCATCCATCTCATTGGGACCAAAGGATCCAGTATTGACCGGGCCCGCCACAAACTCCCAGAACTCGTTGAAGTCGCTGAACGCTGCTCGTTCTGGCGAGTAGTGGTGCGCCGCGCAGTAGTGCACATCGGCAGTCAGGAAAACGACGTTCTTGATGCCGCGGTCCTTGATGGCCTTGAGCAGTCGCGCCAATTCAAGTTCGCGGCCCAGCGGGGCACCATGGTCAGCGTTGGAAATGGATTCCTGCGCCTTGCCATCGGGGACGATGATGCCCAGCGGCAGATCATTGAGGATGACTTTCCAGGTGGCCTTGGACTGGCTCAACCCATCAACCAGCCAGTCCAGCTGCTCTTCACCGAGGATCGCGGTTTCCTTGGATTCCTTGCCGTCAGTGTTTTCGGACTTGAAAGTACGCATATCCAATGCGAACAAGTCCAAGGCAGGACCGCGGGAAATCTTGCGGTAGATTCGCGCCGCTTCAAAACCGGTGCCGCCACTCATCGCCCGCGGATCGGCGATGGGCTGGTATTCCTGCCACGCTTGGCGGCCACGGGCCGCCAGGGTATTGACGTCGCGCACGGTGTAGCGCTCATCGGTGATGGTTTCGCCCGGCCACCAGTTGTTGTGGGTTTCATGGTCGTCCCACTGGGCGATGACTGGAACTTCGGCATACATCGCGCGGACATTGGCATCCATCATGTTGTAGCGGTGGCGTCCCCGATATTCCGCCAGAGTTTCAGCGACCTTGGAAACTTCCTCGGTCATCAGGTTGCGCCATATCTGGCCATCCGCTTCTTCGACCTCGGCAAGGATCGGTCCGTCAGCGTAGATCGTGTCACCACTGTGCACAAAGAAGTCAGGCTTGGTGGCATGCATCGCGGCATAGGCGCGCATGCCGCCGATTTCTTCATTGATGCCCCAGCCCTGGCCGGCCGTATCTCCGGACCAGACAAAACTTTGCGCTCGGTCAGCCTCATGGTTGCGGCGACCGGTTCCCGACGGCGCAGTGCTGAACCATCCCTGCTGGGTTTCGCCGAGGGTTCCGTTCTCATCTTCAAAACCGATGCTGACCGAGAATCGTGTTCCGGCTGGCAGATGGGCAGCGTTGATTTTGGCGGTGAAGTCACTGCCCTCGGTAGCCTGGGCACCTCTCAATGTGCGAACAAAGGATCCGCGTCCACGAATAATCTGGCCAGCTCCATCCACGGCACGCAGCTGCGCGCGCACTCGGCCTTCACCAGAACTGCGGGCCCAGAGCACCGCGCTGTTGGTGGAAACGTCGCCCATGGAGAAGCCGCTGGTTAATCCCAAACGCGAACGGACCAAGCGTGGAGCACCAGAGGCCAATGCGGCACCGGTGGGGCCAACGAGGCCCAGGGCTCCTGCGCCCAAGGCACCGGTCAATAAATTTCGTCGCGAAACATTAGTCATGGCACTAACTGTGGTGCGTCAGGCTAGCCAATTTATGGCACCAAGGTGAACACGAAGAAAAACCTGGCAGATTAAGATGCAGGGCTTCCTTGCTGCCTGCTGGCAAGCTGGTTCAATGAGCGATGAACGAGTCATCTCTGGTTCTCCCCCTGCCGGATTCCCGATTCCGGAAGCTGTGCGTGACGTGGCCGGCATCCATGCGGTGAAAGGAGTGTGGCTCAACGCCCTGGGAGGATCCACTTACCGGATTGGGCATGGACCGGACAGCCGCTATGCGAAGTGGTCGCCGGGGCAACCGGTGGACGCGGAGATTGATCTGGAATCCGAGGCCCGCCGCATGAAGTGGGCAGGGAAGTTCATCAACGTGCCGGCAGTGCTTTCAGTTGAGCAGTACCCTGAAGGCCAGCTGCTGCTCACCGCGGCGCTGCCCGGGTACAGCGCCGTGAGCGAACTGGGCAAAAGCAATCCCGAGCGTTCAGCCCACGCCCTCGGCCAAGGACTTCGGCACCTGCACGATCGGCTGCCAGCAAGGCAGTGCCCCTTCAGCTGGGATTTATCCTCACGCATCGCTTCCCTGCCATTAAGCCAGCAATCCGAGCTGCTCGCCGAAGCGCCGCCCCTTGACGCCGTGGTCTGCCACGGCGATGCCTGCCTTCCCAACACGCAGCTGGATGCGAACGGCGGCTTCTTGGGACACGTTGACATGGGCAAATTGGGCATCGCCGACAGGTGGGCAGATCTTGCCATCGCGGCCTGGAGCACCGAATGGAACTACGGTCCCGGCTACGAACATCTGGTATATGCCGGTTACGGAATGGAAGCAAATGAAGAAAAAATCGCCTTCTACCGAAAGATCTGGGACGCCACCTGAATCAGGTTGCCTAGCGTGCCACGTAGCGGTGCTCCGGACGACCGCGGGTCCCGTAGCCCAGCTGGAGTTCCAATGATTCATTGGCCACCAGGGCCGCAAGATAACGCTGGGCCGTGGCTCGCGCAACGCCGACAGCTTCCGCCACTTCGGCCACGCTCATAGGCTCCGAAGCTTCCTTGACACAGTTGAGCACTGCCTGTTCGGTAGGCGCGGCACCGGCCGCCGGAGCAGCCTCTTCACTGCCCTGCAAGGAGCGGAAGAGCCGTTCGACTCCCTGCTGATTGAATTCAGCCGTGCCGCTGAGCTGCCGCCGATAGCGAGCCCACCCCTTGAGCTTGGCGCTGAGTGTTTTTGCGTCGAAAGGCTTGATGATAAATGCCAGTGCCCCGTGCCGAATAGCCTTGGCGATATTCTTCGGCTCGGTGGCAGCCGAAATCATGATGGCGTCCACGTCCAGTTCACGCAGCAGCTCGATGCCGCTGACATGTGGCAGGTACAGGTCCAGGAGCAACAGGTCAGGCTTGAGCGTGGCGACGAGCTTGGGCACCATGCGCGGATCCTGCACTGGCTCCAGGGCTTGGAAACCCGGAATGGAATTGACCATGTCTGCGTGGAGGGCACCCACGCGAAAGTCATCGTCGACGATCATGACCTGGTAGTTTCCATTGGCGCTGTCGCTCATGGCTGCGCTCCTTCATTCTCGTTGTTCTCTGGGGTGGCTGGTTCAACCAGCACCGCTGGCAATCGGGCGGCAAATACCGCGCCTTCTGTTCCGGTGCCCGGATCGGCAATCCAGACGTCCCCGCTGCGGGCTTGGGCCAAGCGCTTGATCAGTGGCAAGCCAACCCCGCGTCCATGTTCATTACCCAGATGGGAACCGGTGCTGACGTCCCGGGCAAAAATGTCCTCGGTGGTGGTGATGCCCGGTCCGGAATCAGCTACAGCAATATGCAATGTGGCTGCTTCGGAGAGCAGATCGATTTCCACCCACGGTTTCCCGTGGCCCCGCAAGGCGGCGGTAAAGGCGTTATCCAGAAGATTGCCGAGCACCGCGGTTGCATCCTGGGCATCATGGGCCGAGGCGATCTGCCCGAAGAGCATCGACTGGCTCGACACCCGCAGTTCGATCCCCTGCTCGTGGGCACGGACCGCCTTGGCCGAGATGAACGCCGATAGGTAGGCGTCCTGGATCGCTTCCAGCCCGGGCACCTGGGCGATTTTCGGCCCGGTTTCCATGACCTCGCGCAGGTAGGCTTCGGCCTGTTCGATTTTTCCCAGGTCAATCAATCCGAGCACCGCGTGCATGCGGTTGGCGAATTCGTGGCGCTGGGCGCGCAGGGCATCTGCCATGTCCTGGACGGCATCCAGCTTGGTGCCCAGCGCCTCGATGGTGGTCACATCGTGCAGCAATACCACCTGGCCAAGGTCGAGCCCGTCGCGATTCACTTCATTCACCCGGGCGATCAGGGAATGGCCGTTGGCTTCCAGGCGCACCGGAGCCCGGTCCCGTTCCTTGATGGCCTTGACCAGGCGCCGGTCCAGGCCAGCGGATTCAAAATGCCTCCCGACCACGTCTTCCAGTTCGGTGCGGTGCGGCAGGCCCAAAAGCAGTCGAGCGGCCTTGTTGCGCACGGTAATCCGCCCGTCGGAACCGATGCCCATGACGCCTTCGGTGACGCCGTAGAGCACTGCCTGCTGGTCACGAACCAGCTGGGCAATTTCGGTCGGTTCAAGTCCCAAAGTCTGGCGTTTCAGCCGGCGCACGGTTACTCGTCCGGCCACAGTGGCCAGCCCGGCAGCCAAGAGCGCAAAGAGCGCAATCCAGCTGAAGGATTCCAGCAGGGCACCGGTCAGCGACTGCGTGGTCACGCCGACCGAAACCTCTCCGATCACCTGGCCCGACGCGCCACGGATGGGGACCTTGGCGCGCACCGATTCACCCAGGGTTCCATGCTCCCTTGACACCGCTTCGATCCCGTCCAGGGCCACCGGGTCGGTGGAAACCATCTGTCCAATTTCGGCGGGATTCGGGTGGCTCAGCCGCAGACCCCGGTCTTCGGTGATCACCACGAAGTACGCTTGCTTCTGCTCAAGTATGGCGTTGGCCAGCTGCTGCAGCTTTCCGTTGGCGAGCTTCTTCTCGTCAAGTTCTTCCATGGCTGCATATCGGGTCACTTCGTCGATGACCTCTGGAAGCACCGCCACGGATCGGGCGATGGTCAGCGAGGTATCTTCGGCGCGCGAAAAAACGCGGTCATAGCTGGAATACAGGGTTCCGGCGGTGACCAGCACGATCAGCACGCCAACGACGAGGAACTGCAAACGCATGATGCGCGATGCGAAATGCCTCGAGCGCGGGCCAGAACGGAACATGCCACCCAGCATAGACGCACTCCCCGGGCAACGCGATTTTAAAGAGCAAAAAGATGGCAATGAACTTAAGCCTTCAATAATCAGCACAAGGGGCGCAACGTGAGCCCCGCCACGTACTTTGAATAGGTGCCCTGAAGTTATTGGGTGACACAACGACGTACACTCACCGAAATGGAGGTCGGGGCAATGCTAGTTGCACTCGGATTCCTCATGGTCGCCACCTTTATGGCGCTGATCATGACCAAACGCATGACGCCACTTTTGGCATTGATTCTCGTCCCAACCATCTTCGGGATCTTCACCGGCGCAGGCTTCGGGCTGGGCGACATGATCATGGACGCCATCAAGGACATGTCCGGCACCGCAGCCCTGCTGATGTTCGCCATCATGTACTTCGGCATCATGATCGATGTTGGACTCTTCGACCGCCTGGTCGCCGGCATCCAGAAACTTGTGGGCAATGACCCGGCAAAGGTCGTTCTGGGCACCTCGCTGCTCACCGCGGTCATCTCCCTGGATGGCGATGGCTCCACCACCTTCATCGTAGTCACCGCGGCCTTGCTGCCGATCTACCAGCGCCTGGGCATGAGCCCAGTGGTGCTGACCTGCGTGGCCGGCTTGACCAACGGCACGCTGAACATCGTCCCTTGGGGCGGTCCAACCGCCCGTGCCGCCGCAGCGCTGCATGTCGATGCCGCAGACGTCTTTGTCCCGATGCTCCCATCGCTGGGTATCGCCCTGGTCGTTATCGGCCTGTTCGCTTGGCAGCTGGGCGTTTCCGAGCGCCGCCGCCTGCAGCGCGAACGCCCCGAACTGTGGGGCACTGAAATGGGTGGCGGCAACATCACCTCGCCATCCGGTGGCAAATCCCCGGCTGGCACCGCGCCTTCCGGCGGCCACTTGGCTGTACTGGAAGCAGTTGCCCGCAAGGGAGATGGCTCGGAACCTGCCACCATGGACGGCACCGTGCTCGACCCGAACCGCGAAACCCTGCGCCCGAAGACTTTCTACTTCAACCTGGTGCTCACCGTAGCCATCATGGTGCTGCTGGTTGTCGACGTGCTGCCGCTGTCCTACCTGTTCATGGTCGGTACCGCGATCGCCTTGGTCGTGAACTTCCCGAAGGTCTCCGACCAGGTGAAGATGATTGCGGGCCACTCCAGCGAAATCATCGCCGTGGTCTCCATGGTTCTTGGCGCAGCGGTTCTCACCGGCGTGCTCTCGGGCACCGGAATGGTTGATGCAATGAGCCAGTGGCTGGTCGCGATCATCCCCGACTCCCTGGGTCCTTCCATGGCGGTAATCACCGGATTGATCTCCATCCCGGCTACCTTCCTCATGAGCAACGACGCCTTCTACTTCGGCATCCTGCCAGTGCTCACCGAAGCCGGCGCGCACTTCGGAGTCCCGGCCGTGGACATGGCTCGTGCCTCGATTACCGGCCAGCCGGTGCACATGCAGTCTCCGCTCGTTCCAGCAATCCTGCTGCTGGTTTCGCTCTCCCGCGTGGACTTGGGCGATCACCACAAGAAGGTTCTGTGGCGCGCGTTGGTGGTAGCCCTGGTCATGCTCGTCTCGGGCGTGCTGCTGGGCGCAATCCACATGGGCTAAGGCCCAAAGGCCTAACGGTCTGTCGTCAGCCGCACCCCGCTGGTCTCGCTTCCGAGACCAGCGGGGTGCGGCGTTTAAGCAGATGGCTGTCGGACTTTGCCGTGCGCCATCGCGCACGGCGCCCGTCCAGCGACAGTGCTACCCAGGGATGCTTCCGGTAGCCCACGCGGGAAGGGCTCGTTTGCTCTTGGGCCCTTCGCAGCAGTTCATCGAGCAGGCGCCGCTGCCCGGCCCCAGCGGCGTGCTGCCGGAAATAACCTGCGATTCCATTTGTTCTCCACGGACCTGCACCGCCCGTTCGATGGCGAGATCCACCAAGCCGCTGGCAAAAATCGGCGAGACGCCAAGGCTTTCAGCTCGCAGAAACGTGAGCCCCTCCTCGCGCGCCGTTTGGGCCGCCTCGGTATCCAGATCGTATTTGACCTCCATATGGTCCGATACGAACCCGAGCGGAACTGCTAGCACCGCCTCGATCCCAGAGCGCGATAGCTCTCGCAAGCGGTCGTTGATATCGGGTTCCAGCCATGGCGTGGCCGGGGACCCTGATCTGGAGCAGTACACGAGCTCCGCGTCCAGCTGTTCCGATTCATTCAGCTGGCCACTGATCCACGCAATCAGCTCCTCGTGCTGCTGTGCGTATCCTGGCGTGAATCGCTGTGAAGATTCCTGCATGGAAGTTGGAATCGAGTGGGTAACGTAGAGGATTTTGTGGCGCTTCCCATCGAGGCTTCCTGCCCTCGTCGCAAGTTCGGCAAGGCCACGGCGCACGCAGTCCAATTGGGCTTTCGCGAATCCCGGATGGTTGTAGTACTGCCTGATCTTGTCGAATTCCACCGATAGCCCTTCGGCCTCCAAGGTGGACACGGCAGCGGCGAAGTCTTCCCGATACTGCCGGCAAGAGGAATATGAGGAATATGCGGAGGTGTCGATGGCCAAGAACTTCCGAGCGCCATGCTCCCGCGCTTGCTTGCGGACCACGTCGGTCAGATACGGGTGCCAGTTGCGGTTTCCCCATAGCAGGGGAACCGTGATCCCGCGAGAGTCGAATTCACGTTGAAGCGCTCGCCACAAGTCCTGGTTTTGCTCGTTGATCGGCGACTTGCCTCCGAACATGTAGTAATGCTCTCCGACCTCTTCCAAGCGCTCGTCCGGAATTCCCCTGCCCCGAGTGACATTTTGCAGAAATGGAAGAACGTCCTCGGGCTTCTCAGGGCCGCCGAAGGACATCAGCACTACGGCGTCGAAAGGTGCGAGGGGATCACTATCTGTCGTTTTCATCTGCTGCTTTCCTTTTTAGCCACTGCTGCGCCGGCAGTATCCTCGCAGGGACCGGCCGCCAACAGCATCATCAGATATATAGCTTAGCAAGTAGTTAGCCAAACTAGATAAATGGTTGCCCGCAGAAATCAGCACATGCCCCCTTCACTGAAAGCCACCGCACTGCGCTCCGGGCCTTCCGCTCGAACAGTCATCGGCTCTTCGCTGATAACGCCTAGCTGACGCCCAAGCTATGGGCCAATTCAGCTTCGATGCGCTCATTGCGGAAGACATGGCCCGCGTCGAGCAGCTTGCGGGGAATAACCCACTGGTCTGCCAGGGCAAGCAACCGGGCGCTCTGAGACCCAAGCAGGACTTTGGGTGCCGCCTCCGGAACTGGAATAAAAGCCGGGCGCTTGAGCGCATGCGCCAGCGCGTTGGTGAATTCAGCGTTGCTCGCCATATGCGGTGCCACGGCATTGACTGGACCAGACAATTGGCCATCCCACAGAGCCCGAAGGTAGATATCCAGCAGATCGTCTAGTCCGATCCACGACAAACGCTGCTGTCCGCTGCCCAGCTTTCCCCCGACGCCGGCGGCGAAAAGAGGACGCAGCACCGCGAGCATGCCGCCTTTGGGCGTGAGCACGACGCCAGTTCTGATTTGGACGCTGCGAAGATCGGGCCCCGCTGCGCGTGCCGCTTCTTCCCAGCCCTGGACCACTTCAACAAGAAAGTCGCCAGATTGGGCTGGCTGGGCATCGGACTCTTCGACGGCCTCTGGACCGGTGCTGGCTCCATAGATCCCTATCGCCGAAGCGCTGACAAATGTGGATACCCCGGATCGCGACGCGAGCAGAGCCAAGGAGCGTGTTGGCCCGATGCGGCTCTTGAGCACGGCCTGCCGGTGCTCTTGCGTGAACCGGCCGAAAATGCTGGCTCCAGCCAGATGGATGACGGCATCGCATCCCTCCAGCAGATCCTCCGCCGGATTATCCGGATCCCAGCGGCGCTCATCTGGCGATGCCGGCGCACGTCTCACCAGCTTGATGACGCGATGGCCACCTGTGGACAAGAAGGCGCACAACGCCTCGCCAACCAGGCCGCTGGATCCAGTCACGGCAATTACCTGAGGAGCCAGCCCGGCTTCAGCCGCGCTGCGGTGGGCGGCAAAATCCGCTGCCAATTGCCGATGGCGATAAGCGAGCATCTGCTCGATCCGGCGCCGCGGCACATTCGATTCGATGCGGTCGCTGACCGTAGTCGCACCTGTTCCCGCAGGCTCAAAAAGGTGCTCATGCTTCCACTTGATCGCCCGGGTCGGCAAGCCGCGAAGGCCTTCGGGCTCCAGCTGGTCGACAAATCGGCGATTTTCGGAGAACTTGAGGGGCTGGTGTTTCGCAATCCACCTCAAACCGCCGGGAATTCCCAACACGGCAGTCCCATCCTCAAGTGACGCCGCCTCGCGAATGGGTTTCAGAGGCAGCCAAGGGGGAAGAAGGCGGACAATGGCACCTGGCCGGGAGAACCAATCGAAGACAGCGGAAGGATCTGCCGGCAGCTGGCTGGAACGTTCAATGATCATGCGCTCATCATAGGATTCATTTTCCGGCCTGCCCCAGCACAGGCCTCGGCAGCACGGGATACTCCCAGCTTTCCTCCGGGCCGGCTGCATGATGCCGCACCACGTACGCGGCCAAGCTGGCGGTTTTCAGAAACGCCCCGCAGGACGCGTAGCGATTCGAGAACTCCTGCTTTCCTTCAGTCTTCTGGCCAGCACCTACAGTATCAACTCGTCCTCACTGGGCATCGCCATGCCCTTGCCCGTCCGGCTCGTCCCCTCAATGGCCCAGCCTCGCAGGGCTACCCGGCAAGGGGCCCGTACGTGGCGCGGCCCTTAGCCCTTGAACCACATTGGGAGAAAGTCCTGCGGGGGATCTTCGCCAACGCGCCCATCGATCGCTTCTCGGATCAGATCCGAATGGCCGGTATGCCGTCCATACTCTTCAATCAGGTCGCAGATAATCCTGCGCACCGAGGGTTGTTGCCCCTCGAATTCCAGCCCCGAGGCAGTATCCAGCGTGCCATCGTCAATAATCTGCTGCTGGATCTGCCGGCTCTTTGCTACCGCCTTGTCGTAGCGTTCATACAGTGCCCGAGGGTCTTCATCGTCTTGGACGATAAAAGGATTCTTGTCCTGCTCCAGGAATTCGAGCAAAACCTCTGGGCGCTCGCGCGCAATGAAATAGCTGAATTTCTCGTCTTCCACGGTCGCCAGATGCTGCAGCAATCCGCCCACGCTCAGCTCGCTGCTGGGCAGCCGGGCTTTGAGCTGCTCCAGGTTCAAGCCATCGGCTTTGTAGCGAAAAGTGGCTCGAAGGCGATCAAGCATGGCGAACAGATGTTCCTGTTCGCTGGCGAAGATTGGTGGTTCCCAGATGGGAAAGTCAGCCATGTCTAGCTCCTGAGCGATGAGATGTGAGTTGAGGTACCAAAGTGGTCTGTTGGGCGGATGAATTGAATAATGAGAAGTATGCCCGTTACCGCCGCCGTTTTGGAAGCCTCCCAGTGGATGCCCCTGGCCCACAGCCATGAGGCTCGTGCGCGCGCCTTCGGAGAACCTTTTGTCGAACGCCGCATGACCGGTCGGAAGCATCCCATAGAGGATTTTCTTTTCACCTACTACACGCAAAAGCCGGGCCAGCTCTATCGCTGGCACCCGGGGCTGAATGTTGTGCTCACCGGCGAAGAGGCCCAAGAGCGGGCGACGTGGAAGTTCTATCGCGCGGTGGAAACCGGTCAGGGCACTGGATATGAATTTGATGTCCAGGCCTTCGCCCAGGCGCGAGCTCGCGCCATAGAATTTGCCCGCGTGATCTTGGCCGGGACTTCACAGCGGCCGGGGAATTTCGCCTGCTTCGGTCTGCATGAATGGGCGATGGCGTATAAATCGGAAGACAACGGAATTCGGCATGAGTACCTGCCCTTGCGGCTCGGGGCCAAGGGAACCGACGCAGTAGTGGAGTCCGAGAAGATCCGGTGCACGCACTTTGACGCCTTCCGCTTTTACACGCCGCAGGCTATTGAGCTCAATGAACTGCAGCCCACCCGCGAAACACAGCGCGATCTGGAACAGCCCGGTTGCTTGCATGCCAACATGGACCTCTACAAGTGGGCGTACAAGCTGTCCCCTGCTGTCCCCAGCAGCTTGGTGATGGATTGCTTCGAACTCGCATGGGATATCCGCACCATGGACATGCAGGCCTCGCCCTATGATTTGGCCGATTGGGGCCACGAACCCATTCGGATTGAGACTCCCTCCGGCAAAGCCGAATACATCCGGAGGCAAAAGGGTTTTGCGTCGCGAGCAGATCACTTGCGCCTCAAGCTGCTGGAGGTTGCCAACAACCTGCAGCTTGCACCAAAAGACTAGTATTCAGCCACGGCACAACGCACAATGTCCCTGTGGGCATCACTGATATTCATCGACGGGCAGTGTCCGGCAGCTGCGTCTTGCTGCTGGCATTTGCTGTGTCCTCCTGCGAGGCGCAACGCCCGGCACCCTCGGAGATAAAACTGGAAATCATTATCAAGGCAGATGGCACTAAAGTGTCCGCGCAGTACACTTTGGAATGCTCTGGCGAACAAGCAATGGATTCCAGCACCTTGCCCAATGCCGCCGCTGCCTGCGCAAGGCTGAACCAGCAGCCAAGCCTTGCAGCACCATCTCTGGATCCGGCGACCGCGTGCACGGAAATCTACGGTGGACCGCAGCGCGCCGAGGTCTCTGGAACGGTCAACGGACAGCCAATCGACAGTGAATTCTCCCGCTCTAATGGCTGTTTCATAAGCCAGTGGGAGGATGCGGAATTCCTTTTCAATTCCGGACTTTGAGAGCAACAATCATCAATTTAGTTGGGTAAATCAACTACTATTAGAAGACTATGGATTTTTTCCTGCTGATCATCGGATTGTTATTCGCCACTATTCTGATCGTTGGCATCGGCGAGCGCATTAAGTTGCCGTACCCGATCCTGATGCTCATTTTCGCGACGCTGGCGGGCTTTCTCCCGTTCATGCCCGAAATGCATATCGATCCAGAATTGATCCTGCCAATTTTCTTGCCGCCGCTGCTTTTTGCTACAGCGCAGCGAAGCAGTTGGTCAGTGTTCCGTTTCCGATGGAAAGCCCTGATCCGCCTAGCAGTGGTCCTCATCGTGGTCACTGCAGGCACCGTTGCCGCCACGGCGTTGGCCTTCTCCCCCATCGTCTCCATCCCCTTGGCACTGGCCCTTGGCGCTATTGTCGCGCCGCCTGACCCGGTAGCGGTGGATGCCATCGCCACCAAGGTGAACATGCCACGGCGGTTGACCTCGCTGCTGGAAACCGAAGGGCTGTTCAACGATGCCATGGCCATCGTGATCTTCCAGCTGGCCGTCCAGGCAACTGTCAACGATTCAGAAGTCGGCTTGGAGATCGTCCCGCAGTTCCTCATCGGCGCCGCAGGCGCCGTGGTCCTGGGCCTGGCCATGGGCTGGGTCATCGGTGCGCTGAACCGCTTCGTCCCCAATCTTGCCGCCCGTTGCGCAGCCACCCTCGTGGCTCCATACGCGGTGTACATGCTCGCCGAGGAAGTCCATGTTTCCGGCGTGATCGCGGTGGTGGTCACCGCCCTTGAAATGGTCCGGCGCGACCGCCCCCAGGACTCTGCGGAACGCTTGACCCGCCAGGCCTTCTGGGAAGTGCTCGAGCTGCTGGCTACCGGCCTGGCCTTCGGCCTCATGGGCATCGAAATGAATCAGGTGATCCAGGAAGAAGGAAGCAACCTGATTGGCTACATTCCTGGCATTGCGGCAATCTGCTTTGTGGTCATCGCGGTACGTGCCCTGTGGATGCTGGCGACCTATTACCTGCCCAACCGCACCAAGACCAAGATTCCTGCCCGCAAGGACGCATTGGTTCTGACCTGGTGCGGCATGCGCGGACTGGCCACGCTGGCTTTGGCCTTGGCACTGCCTCATGCCACTGCCGATGGCACGGTAATTGAAGAGCGCAACTTCGTCGTGGTGGCCGCGTGCTCGGTGCTGCTGTGCACCTTGGTGCTGCCGGGCCTGACCTTGCCGTCCTTGATGCGCGTCCTGAAGCTGCGCAACAACGAGCAGGATACCAAGCGTGCCCGTCGCGCGCTGGCCCGTCGCGCCGAAGCTGTTGCGATGTCCGCGCTGCGCAACAACGTTGACCTGCAGGAGCTTCCGGAGAATTACCAGCAGGCGGTTCGGCGTCGCATGAATTCCCTGCACTCGATCCTGGCCAGGGATCCAGACCCGCACGATGCCATTTCCGACGAGAAGTACACCCAGATTCGCGCCGTGATCGCCAAAGCCGATTCGATTCAGGCTATCGCCTTGGAGGCGGCCCGCGATGAGCTGCTCAAGGCCCGGCGCGAACCGAACATCGATCCGCATCTGGTGGATGAGATTGTCGTGCGGCTGGACCGGCGTACCGCAACCCTGGACCGCTAGGAGGCTTTGCGCTCCAGCTTCACGATGACCTCATAGTGGTCGGTCTGCGGGAACATGTCCATGACGCGCGCCAGCTGTGGCGTGTAGTTCCCCATGCGTTCCAGATCGCGGGCCAGGGACTTGGCATCGCAGCTGGAGTAGATCACATGCTGGATATCCGAACCGTTCAGCCACGTCGCCAGCTCGGCCGAGATTCCGCGTCGCGGTGGATTCACAATCACCGCGTCCGGAGCCCAGCCTGCGTTCAGTGCATACTCGGTGGCATCCTGGGCGACAAAGTGGGTGTCGCCCAGCCTCAGGGAATCGGCGCTGGTCTTGGCCGCGGCCACCGCCTCGGTGCTGGTTTCAATGCCGTAGACGGCGCGGCCCTCGCCGGCGCAGTGCAGTGCGAACCCACCGACCCCGCTGTACAGATCCCAGACGCTCTCGGGATCGATATCATCGATCCACTGTCGCGCTTGGCGATACAAGGCAGCGGCAATTTCGGTATTGGTCTGGAAGAAGCCCTGCGGGCGAAGGTGCATTGGCACACCGTTCAGCCCGAATTCCAAAGTGGTGCGGCGGGTCAGGATGATCTCTTCCTCGCCCTCCAGCACGGCCTTGTGTTCCGGCAGGAAATTCACCGAAACGACGCTGTGGCGCGGCAGCTGCTCAAGGAACTGCGGAAGTGAATCGCGCAGAGCCACGAAGTGCTTTTTAGTGCGCAGCACCCATCGCACCATCACGGATCCGGTGTCCGACAAAGTGAGGATCACATGCTTGAGCTCGCCTTTGCGCTGCGGAACGCTATAGGGCACGAGCTTCAGCTCTTTGATGAAGTTCTCGATGACCGGGAACAGCGAACGCAATGCCGGCGCGATAACCCCGCAATTGCGCAGGTCTATGCCATGCCCATCGGCGTCAAGAATGCCGATGGTGGGTTGCGCGGTTGTACCGGAAATCACCATTTTCGCCTTGTTGCGAAAACCTTGTTCGCTGCTGGCTTGGGCCGGAAGGAATTTGAGCGAGTCGAAGCCGGAAAGCAGGTGCTGGCAGTCCGCTACTTTTGCTTGCAATTGCTGGGCATAGGGAACCGTCATTTGGGTACACGAACGGCAGCGGGAGGCTGAAAAGTAGAGGCATTCCATGATGCTTATAATTTTAGCGAAGTTCTTCAATTCCGAACGCCAAGAATTCTTGGCGCTGATTGACCGCAAATTTTCAGCTTCGAGCGCTAAGCTCGCATTTGAAAACAGAAGCCTACAAGCTAAGTCCCCAGCCAGCTGCGACAGCCGCGGGGGATCGGGTGTTTAAACCGCGAAAGGACAGATGGCACTTCGAACCGGGCTCTCCACGCACCGTCGTGGCATCGCTTTAATTGCACTTCCGCTGGCCGCGGCCATTGGGGCCTGCACTAGTTGCGCAGCTTCATCGCCCCAGGCCCTTGAAGCTCCGAGCAGCAGCCCCGCGGCAAGTGCTACGCCCAAGGCCACATCCTCGGCTGTACGAGAAACCGCTGTCCCGCAGGCTTCGACCACGTCGGTGCCTAGTGCCAAATCCTCGGCACCGGTAAAGTCCACCCCAGCGCAAAGCAGCTCGCCGGCGCCTAGCAGCGCCAGCAGCACCCCGAGCGCCGCAAGTTCGCAGTCCACGCTATCGCCTTTGGCCTCAGGGGCTGCCTCCGGCGCCTCGCTGAAAGCGATGACCCCAGCCTCCCCGACCCTGCCTGCTGCCGCACGCAAGCTCTACGCCGCTATTGATTCCGGCAATCTCGACGCCGTGAAGAAGTCATTGAAGGCCGGTGCCGATCTGAACGTCAAGGACGATGCCGGGCGCACCCCGCTCATGCGTGCGGTCATCGTCAAGGATGAGCTGATCGCCAAGGCCCTGCTCGATGCCGGGGCTAATCCGAACGTCAAGGATGAGTACCAGGAATCACCATTCCTGCGCGCCAGCGCCAATGGCTTGACCGGCGCCCTGCAAGCTTTCATCAATAGCGGGGCCAATGTGCACGAGGTCAGCCGCATGGGCGGAACCGCTTTGACTGTCGCCAGCGAAAACAGCCAAGTTGCCGCCGTTCGCATCCTGTTGCACACCGATATCGACATCGATCACGTCAATGATCTGGGCTGGACGGCCCTGCATGAGACCATCGTGCTCGGACAGGGCACCAACAGCTCGGTGAATATCGCCCAGATGCTCATCACCAATGGCGCGAATCCACGGTTGAAAGACCGCACCGGTGCCGATGCCTTCAAGCTGGCCCGCGAACGCCAGCAGACGCAGATGCTGAACATGCTTCAGTCGGCCAGCAACCGCTAATCCCTACAGGGCGTCAAGGTAGAACCACGCCCCGTTTTCGCGCACGAACGTGCTGACTTCATGCTGCTGCGCTTCTCGTTGGCCTTCGAGATAGTGCGCCGCAAACTCCACCACGCCACGGCTCGCTTCCGCGCCACCGCTGCGCGTTGTGATGATTTCCAGCCCCGTCCAGCGCATCTGCGGATCAAGTTCCAATTCCTGGGGGCGCGTGCTTTCATGCCAAGTCGCCAGCAAATACGGCGCCAAGCCCGCTACGAAGGCGCTATACCGTGAGCGCATCAGCTGCTCAGCGGTTTCAGGCAACGCGGATCCATCCGCCCGCCCGTCATGAAAGCGTTGGCAGCACTCTTGGTAGCTGAGCTTGAGCGAGTCCAGTTCCCGGCAATAACACGTCGTCTGACTAGAGTTTTTCACGCTTTCAGAATACGCGCATGGAACCATCTTGCACCCCGTGAGCCAAAGATCACATGGCTTTTATCCAGCGATATCGGGTGCTATGGCACACAGGCACATCTGCCCCGTTACATTCACGGGTAGACTATGAGGGCAAGCTCGCGGAGCGCCAAATCCCCCTGGTGTGAGACGGCATCTCCGTGTGGCATTTAACTTAACCTCGCCAACAGGAGATATGCCGGATGCCCCGCATCGTTGTAGATGTCATGCTCAAGCCAGAAATCCTTGACCCTCAGGGCAAGGCCATCGCGGGAGCACTTCCCCGCCTAGGCTTCACCTCCTTCGAAGCTGTCCGCCAGGGCAAGCGCTTTGAACTTTCCGTGGACGGCGAGGTGACCGAAGAAATCCTCGCCCAGGCGCGCGAGGCAGCAGAAACCCTGCTCTCCAACCCGGTGATCGAAGATGTCGTCAACGTCGAGGTAGTCGAAGACTAATGAGCACCGAACTCCCCCTGATTGGCGACTACTCAACGCCAAGCACCGAACTTTCCGGAGCACGCATCGGCGTGGTGACCTTCCCGGGCACCCTCGATGACCGTGATGCCGCTCGTGCCGTGCGCGCCGCTGGTGCCGAGGCCGTGTCCCTGTGGCACGCCGACACCGATCTGCAGGACGTTGACGCCGTGGTGATCCCCGGCGGCTTCTCCTACGGCGACTACCTGCGTGCCGGCGCGATCTCGCGCTTCGCACCGATGATGGCCAAGATCGCGGACGCCGCGAACTCCGAGGCCAAGCTGCCGGTACTGGGCATTTGCAACGGCTTCCAGATCCTCACCGAGTCGCACCTGCTGCCCGGTTCGATGATCAAGAACGACCACCTGAAGTTCATCTGCCGCGACCAGCTGCTGCGCGTGGAGAACAACCAGACCGCATGGACCAATGGTTTTGAGGCTGGCCAGGAAATCACCATCGTGCTCAAGAACCAGGACGGCCAGTACGTGGCCGACGAGAAGGTGCTGGACGAGCTCGAAGCGGAAAACCGCATTGCGTTCTCCTACGTGGGCTGGAACCCGAACGGTTCGCGCCGCTCGATCGCCGGCATCAGCAACAAGGCTGGCAACGTGGTGGGCCTCATGCCGCACCCGGAGCACGCCATTGAGGTCGGCTTTGGCCCGGACGCCCGCGGCACCGACGGCCTGACCTTCTTCACCAGTGTTCTGACCCACCTTGTTGGAGGAAAAAAGTGAGCCAGGAAGTCACCAAGGAATTCAACATCGATACCGTTGAAAACGCCGCTGGCACCCCGGATGTAGAACTGCCCTGGGCAGAGCTGGGCCTGAAGGACAACGAGTTTGCCGAGATCGTCAAGATCCTGGGCCGTCGTCCGACCGCCGCGGAATTGGCCATGTACTCGGTGATGTGGTCCGAGCACTGCTCGTACAAGTCCACCAAGAACCACCTGCGCCAGTTCGGCCAGAAGGTCACGGACGAGATGAAGAAGGACCTGATGGTCGGCATCGGCGAAAACGCCGGTGTCACCGACCTGGGCGACGGCTGGGCCGTGACCTTCAAGATCGAGTCGCACAACTCCCCTTCCTATGTCGAGCCATACCAGGGTGCCGCTACCGGCATCGGCGGCATCGTGCGCGACATCATCTCCATGGGTGCCCGCCCGATCGCCGTGATGGATCCGCTGCGCTTCGGTGCCATCGACCATGAGGACTCGCAGCGCGTGGTGCACGGCGTGGTCTCCGGCATCGGCGGCTACGGCAACTCGCTGGGCCTGCCGAACATCGGCGGCGAAACCGTGTTCGACCCGATCTACCAGGGCAACCCGCTGGTCAACGCGCTGGCTGTCGGCGCGCTGCGCCACGAGGACCTGCGCCTGGCCAACGCCTCGGGCGTGGGCAACAAGGTCGTGCTCTTCGGTGCGCGCACAGGTGGCGACGGCATCGGCGGCGCCTCGGTGCTGGCCAGCGAGTCCTTCGATGACACCAAGCCATCCAAGCGACCTGCTGTCCAGGTCGGCGACCCGTTCGCCGAGAAGGTGCTCATCGAGTGCTGCCTGGAGCTGTTCAAGGCCTCGCTGGTCGAGGGCATCCAGGACCTGGGCGCCGCGGGCATCTCCTGCGCCACCTCCGAGCTGGCATCCAACGGCGAAGGCGGCATGCAGGTCGAGCTGACCGACGTGCTGCTGCGCGACTCCACCCTGACCCCGGGCGAAATCCTGATGTCGGAGTCCCAGGAACGCATGATGGCTGTGGTCACCCCCGAGAACGTTGAGGCGTTCGAGGCCGTGATGGCCAAGTGGAACGTGGAGTACTCCTGGCTGGGCGAGGTGACCGACACCGACCGGTTGATCATCACCTGGAAGGGCGAAGTCATCGTGGACGTGGACCCGAAGACTGTCGCCCACGACGGCCCGGTCTACGACCGCCCGTACGCCCGTCCCGAGTGGCAGGACGCGCTGCAGGCCGACACCTTCAAGTCCTCCCAGGCCGGCAAGAACCTGCCAGCCACCGGCGAGGAGCTGAAGGCTGCCGTTCTGGAGCTGATTGCCAGCCCGAACATGTGCGACAAGTCCTGGATCACCAACCAGTACGACCGCTACGTTGGCGGCAACACCGCGCTGGCTTCCCCGGATGATTCCGGCGTGGTCCGCATCGACGAGTCCACCGGCCTGGGCGTTGCCATTGCTACCGATGCCAACGGCCGCTACACCTACCTGGACCCGTACGCCGGCGCCCAGCTGGCACTGGCCGAGTCCTACCGCAACGTCGCCACCTCGGGTGCTATCCCAGCGGCTGTCTCGGACTGCCTGAACTACGGTTCCCCCGAGGACTCGGATGTCATGTGGCAGCTGGCCGAGGGCATCCGCGGCCTGTCCGACGCCTGCATGGAGCTCGGAGTTCCGGTGACCGGCGGCAACGTCTCGCTGTACAACCAGACCGGTGACAAGGCCATCCACCCGACCCCAGTGGTGGCCACCTTGGGCAAGTTCGACGACGTCGCCCGCCGCACCCCTTCGGGCTGGCGCGAAGAGGCCGACGGCCAAGCGATCTACCTGATCGGTTCCACCAAGGATGAGCTCGATGGCTCCGAGTTCGCCAACCTGCGCGGCCACCTCGGCGGTCTTCCGCCCAAGGTTGACCTGGCAGCGGAAAAGGAACTGGGCGCGATCCTGATCAATGCCAGCCGCGATGGCATGATCGATTCGGCTCACGACCTGTCCGAAGGCGGCCTGGCTGCTGCCCTGTCCGAGATGGTTCTGCGCTTCGGCGTCGGCGCTCGTGTGGCACTGGACGAGATCAAGGATCGTGACGGCATTGATTCCTTCACCGCCCTGTTCTCCGAAACCCAGGCTCGTGCCGTGGTTGCAGTTCCACGCAGCGAAGAGGTTCGCTTCAACGACATGACCAGCGCTCGCGGTGTCACCGTGGCCCGCCTGGGCATTGTTGATGCACAGTCCGGTTCCCTGGAAGTTCAAGGCGAATTCACCGTATCGGTGGACGAGCTTCGCGAGGCTAGCGAAGGCACCATGAAGAAGTACTTCGGCTAGGCCTTGGCCCACGCCGGAACGGCGGTTCTCCTCACTGGGGAGAACCGCCGTTTTTTGTTCCAGCAGGACTATTTGGCGCTGAGCACTTCCTCGAGCTTTTCGCCGTTGACAAGAATCTGGGCCTGGCCGGTACCAGCGGCGGTCATTGCGGTGTATTCGAGTTGCCCGATCATGCGCGGATCGTCGCAGATGCCGCCGGAGCTCACGGATCCGCTCAACTCAACGCTCACCGAATCGCCTTTCACCGTTGATGAAACATAGTCGAGGTCGGAACTGGCCAACGCATTGCGCAATCCGGAACCTCCTAGTTCCTGTTCATCATCGTCAAGGAGGGCGATCATTGAGGCTTCGATCTGGTTGGTGAATTCCACGGGCCCGGTTTCAGTTGCGACCAGCGAATCGCCGCAGCCAATCTTCGGACCGGATTTTCCCTCATCGCCCACGGCAACGTAGAACAGGGTCAAGGCACCTGTCATCGGGTCAGCTGAGCTTCCAGTTGCCGCAGAACTCGCTGGCATGCTTGCTGCGGCAGAACCTGTCGCCGGTTGCGTGCTTTGCGCAGGAGCCGAATTTTCGGCTGTCGTTGGAGATGCAGGGCTTTCTGACGCTTCGCCGCCAGGGCTTGAACTGCAGCCGGCGATTGACAGCAGCACCCCAAGAGCAAGCGCCATCGGCACTGCAGGGGATTGTTGAGCGCGCATGATTCCCTCCTTGTGATTCCCGTACACCGGGTTTTTCTACCGTAGGTCTGCTTGGCAAGCCCAATCCAGCAAGAATCTGTTGCAGTTCAACGTCTTTTGCGATATTAGCGTCGACCGCCGAGGTACGCCGCCTAAAACTAGTTGACACGTCAATAATATTTGATATGATTGATGCATCAACTTATTTTTGAGGAGGGAGCGGTCATGAACGCCATCGAGAATATCGAATTCGGCATCGACACTTTCGGAGATGTGCCCAGTGCGCAATCCGGCCAGCTGCTGACCCAGGCGCAGGCCATCCGCGCCACGGTGCAGGAGGCCATCGTTGCCGATCAGGCAGGCGTGGATGTTATTGCCGTCGGTGAGCACCATCGCCCGGAATACGCTATTTCCAGCCCGGAAACGGTGCTGGCCGGCATCGCCACCGCAACGGAAAATATTCGCCTTGGCTCCGGCGTAACCGTTTTGTCATCCGATGATCCGGTACGCGTATTCCAGCGCTTCGCTACGGTGGACGCGCTGTCCAACGGACGCGCCGAAGTCATGCTGGGGCGCGGCTCCTTCACCGAATCCTTTCCGCTGTTCGGCTACGACATGGCCGACTACGAAGTCCTCTTTGAGGAGAAAATCGACCTGTTCCACAAGCTGCTCGATGAGAAGCCGGTAACCTGGCAAGGCACCAAGCGTGCACCGCTCACGGATATGGATGTCTTCCCCAAGACCGAGTCCGGACGGCTGCGCACCTGGGTCGGCGTAGGCGGCTCCCCGCAATCCGTGATCCGCGCGGCGCATTACGGTTTCCGCATGATGCTGGCCGTCATCGGCGGATCTCCTGAACGCTTTGCACCCTACGTGGACCTTTACCGCCGGGCCAATGAACAGTTCGGGCACCAGAGCACACCGGTGGGCTTGCACTCCCCCGGCTTCGTGGCTGACACCGATGAACTGGCCCGTGAATACATGTTTGACGCCTACAAGGCACAGCGCGACCGGATCGGCGCAACGCGCGGCTGGCCTCCGATGAGCCGCTCCGAATTTGAGCACGAAGCCAGCGAGGGCTCGCTCTACATCGGATCTCCCGAAACCGTGGCCCGCAAGATCGCCAACACCGTGAAGACGCTGGACATCGGCCGCTTCGATTTGATCTACTCCGGCGGCGCCGTAGAAGCCGGTGCGCGGCTTCACGCCGTGGAGCTCTACGGCAACAAGGTCATCCCGCTAGTCCGGGAAATGCTCGCCGAGCAACCGGTCCCAGCTGGACGATAAGCACCTGCGAGGAAATGAACATGGCACTGCAGAAAATTGGCATCCTTGGCGCCGGGAAGATTGGCACCGCATTGGCACGGCTGGCTCTCAAGGCGGGCCACGAGGTGCTTATCGCCGGATCCGGGGACCCCAGCGCGATCGCCTTGACCATCGAGATCCTGACCCCGGGCGCGGTGGCTGTTGATGCGGCCACCGCTGCCAGTGAAGCTGATGTGGTCATCCTGGCCCTGCCGCTGGGCAAATACCGGACTATCCCTGTCCAGCAGCTGTCAGGCAAGCTGGTGGTCGATGCGATGAATTATTGGTGGGAAACCGATGGCATCCGAGAGGATCTGAACGGCCCTGAGATCTCCACCAGCGATTTGATCCAGGACTTCATCGCCGGCGCGCGCGTGGTCAAGGCCTTCAACCACATGGGATACCACGACCTTGAGGAAGAAGCCCGGCCGGAAGGCAGCGAACGCAAGGCCATCGCCATTGCCGGAAATGGTGCTGCGGATGTCGAAGAGGTGGCCCAGCTGGTAGACGCCTTCGGCTTTGATCCGCTCCGCATCGGCACCTTGGCTGAAGGCGTACGCCTGCAGCCGGGCCAGCCTGCGTTTGGGGCCAACCAGCCCAGTGCCCAGCTGTTCGAACTAATCAGCTTGGCCACTTCTTCGGCCTAGCTCGCAATGCACCTCGCCCAAGCTTGAGTGCATGGGACAGATTTGGCACGCATCCGTGCATTCCAATACCCTCAGTGCTTCATGAGGTGGCCGAAGCGGTGAAGATCAGCCTCCTCGCACCGCGCTGGGCGACATCAGGACTCAGAGGTCTTTGGTTCGGACACAGGCACTGCTGGTACAAATCCCGCCAAGCATTTGCGCAGAACGCTCAACGGCGGCCGCCACGTTGCCTTCCCCACCGCGCCCGACGACGATGGCTTGAGCCAGGCATCCCGCAGAAGCGCGGGTCAATGCGTGAGGGGCGATGCCAGGTCAGGAAGCGCCCTTTAAAGACGGAAGCAGCCCGCCTCCGAAAGGAGAACGGACTGTCATCTACAAGAAACCAGGCCCTTAGATCTTCTTGACGATAGAAGACTTCAGTTCCATCTGGCCAAAGCCATCAACTTTGGCAGCGATATCATGGTCGCCAGAGCCAGGAGTCAATCGAATATTGCGCACCTTGGTTCCAGCTTTCAGTGCGCTCTGGGCGCCCTTGACCTTCATGGTCTTGGTAATGCTGACAGTATCGCCATCCTGCAGAACGTTGCCTACTGCGTCCTTGATGACAGTTTCAATCGACTCGGATTCCTCGGCACTCGCGTTCCATTCATGAGCGCATTCCGGGCAGACCAGCAATGCATCAAGCTCGTAGGTGTACTCGCTGGAGCATTGGGGGCACGGTGGCAATGTATCAGGCATGCGGCTAATTTTAGTTACTCTGAACGCCTATTGTCGAATGAATCGAATATCGAATAATCCTTGTAGATAGCGGCAAACCCCTTAGAGGCGACCACCTTCCACGAACCCAGAACACTGCTTTAAAACTACTTGTTTTGTTCGCCCTGTTTCGCTCATACTCAGGCATACGAGCTGATTCCCGCGACAGCGAAGCTAAGGGGCACATTATGTCTAAGCATCATAAGCACCGCAGCTACGGAGCGCAGTTTTCGGTCTCCCCCAAAGAGGGCTTGACCTTGGACGTTCTAGCCATGGCTGAAAAGGCTGGAGCCAAAGCAGGATACGCCGTGGCCAAAGAAGAGCTTTACCGCAACATCGCTTCCAGCCGGTTCCTCAACGAGCAGGAAACCGACGAGCTGCTCGCCGCAGCGCAGCGCGCCGGGTCGGCGGCAGCGCTGGCTGCAGCACGCAAAGTCCTCGACAAGACGCTTCGCACTTCCTTCAACCACCATCACCGGCCCGCAGAATCGGGCGCTTCGATGGCCATCGCACCTGAATTTCCAACCCCCGCCTACGAAGAACCCCTGGCCAAATATTCGCCACCGCTAGGCCTTTTGGATACTCCGCGCACCAAAGTCGACCAGCACGTTTTGACCATCACGCGGGTGGAATGGCTCAACGACCAGATGGTGCGGCTCATTGCCAGTGCACCAAACCTTGACGGCTACCGTTCCAATTCCGCGCTAGACGAGTACGTCAAGGTTTTTGTCGCGGATCCTTCGCTCGGCCTGGTTCCTCCCTACGATTTGCGCACCCTGCGCCATCGGCTGCCGCGCGAACAAGTTCCCCGCTCAAAGTCCTACACCATTCGCTGGGTCAACCCGGTCCTCAATGAGCTGGCTATTGATTTTGTAGTTCATGGTGCGCCAGGCACCGTTGGCCACTGGGCAGGAACTGCACAGCCAGGAGATCCCTTGGTCATCTCCCCGGCCCGCAGCAAGACGTCGCTATCGCTCAATGCCGACTACTACGTCCTAGCAGCCGATGAAGCTGGCCTGCCCGCTATTGCCAAAGTCCTAGAAGCCCTGCCCGCGCATGCCCAGGGAACTGCGCTGATCGAAGCGGCCGACAAAAACGCAATGTTTGACGTGAAACATCCAGAAGGCGTTGTTTTACAGTGGCTTTCTCGGGAATCAATGCCTGCAGGCAAAAGCAACGCGCTTCCGGCCGCGTTCCAATCGCTTCCGCTCCCAGCGGGCCAAGTGGGCGTCATCGCCCATGCCGAACGGTCCACTATCAAAGCCATCAGCCGGATCACCGAGTATTGGCATCTGAATAAGCATTCATCGCATATCTCTTCCTACTGGACCTTGCGTGAAGGCAGGTTGCATCGGTAGGTATCGCGTGGTGTTCGGCTGCGTGGAAAACCCGAATCTGGCCGCAATCCGATGGTCGGCGAGGCTCGGCCATGAACCAAGCTCCCCCGAAGTTCACCCAGTCGCTCTTGGCAACAAGAACAACGTCCCCGAAGAGTGCTTCAGTGTGCCCGGAATGATCTTCAGCACGCATCTGGTACCGAGCACAGCGAAATAACGTCTGATCAACGGAGGGTTCAGCTGGAGCTCCAGGTCAGCAGTTCACAATAACATCGCATAATGTGGTGATGGATT
This sequence comes from Glutamicibacter sp. FBE19, assembly GCF_015524875.1. NCBI lineage: Bacteria > Bacillati > Actinomycetota > Actinomycetes > Micrococcales > Micrococcaceae > Glutamicibacter > Glutamicibacter sp. FBE19. Next base: position 210,868 of record NZ_JACKQN010000004.1, read on the forward strand.
GCGGGACTCAACCTGAGCTTCCGGATCAACTTCGTGCAACGAGTCATGCCTAGGAGAAGCTTTCGTGCGTTCAAGTTTGCCCAAGGCCGCCGCTGCCATCATTGCTTGCCTTCTCGTTATTTCGCTGGGTGCATGCACGTCCACGACGAAGCCCGAAGTCCGTGACGCCAGTACCGCCGATGTCGAGGCCGACGGCTGGCCACGGGTCGTCACCGACGAGACCGGAGACCTCATCAAGATTCCGTCCAAGCCCGAGCGCATCGTCTCAACCTCCGTATCAGTGACCGGAACTCTATTGTCCCTCGACGCCCCGGTCGTTGCCACGTCCGTCGCACCACAGAACCCGGCAACAGACAAGCATGGATTCTTGAACCAGTGGGGCCAAGTGGCCTCAAAACGCTCGGTAGATGCACTCTATGAAATCGGGAATTTTGATCTCGAAGCTATTCGGGATCGCAAGCCTGATTTGATATTGGTCTCCGCCTCAGGCGCGGATTCCGAATTGGAGCATCTCGACCAGTTGCGGGAAATCGCCCCAACTCTCCTCGTCGATTACACCGAAAAGAAATGGACCGCGCTCAGCGCGGATCTAGCCAAGGCTACCGGCACGGAGGAAGCAGCGGCTCGCAACAACAGCATCATCAGCCAACGTGTTGCCAGCTTGAAACAGTCCCTGTCGATCCCCGCCGGCACCACGGCATCGATTCTTTCCTATCACCAGGGAAACATCTCCCCCATAGCCCAGAGCACCGGTCCGCATGCACAGCTGTTCGAGTCCCTGGGGTTCACCGTGCTGGATCCTCCAGCAGAGTTTGATACTTCCATGCAAGAACGCGAAGACTTCTCGTTCACCAGCTACGAAAGACTGGCCAAGTCCTTGCCGGGCGATACGGCCTTCCTGCTCTCCTCGGATCCAGAGGCCACCGAGCAGTTCTCTTCCGATGCCTCCCTTGCACAATTGCCTTCCGTTCGCGGAGGCAACGTCTTTGCGCTTCAGGAGTCATTCCTCCTGGATTTCTTCTCAACACAGAAAATCCTGGATTACTTTGAGAATGATTTCCCCGGCTTGGCTCCCGAAGCGCAACCACACAACTAGCCGCGCGCCAAGGCCACAGCCTCCGGAACAGCCAAACCAAGATTTCCACGCAAGGTAGCCGACTCGTAGCGGGTACGGAATCTGCCACGGCGCTGCAATTCCGGAATCACTAGCTCAATGAAGTCCTCCAGAGATCCTGGCAGGGACGGCGGCATCAGGTTGAAGCCATCTGCGGCCCCGCTATCGATCCAGAGTTCAATCTCATCTGCAATCATTTCCGGCGTTCCCACCATGGTGCAGTGGCCCCCGCCAGCAGCCAGCAGGCCGAGTAGTTCACGAACCGTGGGCTGGTGCAGCTCGATGAGCCGCAGAATCGTGGTGTATCGGCCAGCCGGGCCAGTGAATTCTTCCAGTGGCGGCAGATCCGGTACGGGTCCATCCAAAGGCCAGCGGCTGGTGTCCTGCTGCAAGAATACTCCCAGCTGGCGCAGAGCGTCCCCCGTTGGCAGCAATTCGTTCAGTGCACGCTGCTTGGCTTTGGCTTCTTCTGCTGTGCGCCCCACATAGGTCACCAGCCCGGGCATGATCAGCGCCCTGTTGTCCGAGCATCGCGAAGCTCTGGTGCGTTCGGAAAGGTCTTGGGCGAATTCGGATGCCATCTGGTGATCGGCTGCTACCGAGTAGATCGCTTCAGCGTGTGCTGCTGCCAGTTCACGGCCAGCTGGCGAGGAGCCTGCTTGGAACATGACAGGCTCGCCATGAACTGAGTTGGGCATATTCAAGGGACCTCGCACCGAGAAGTGCTCGCCTTCGTGATTGATTTCTTGAAGCAATCGCGTATCGGTGAAATTTCCGCCACGGTCAATTTGGACTGCTTGATGCGGATATGATCCCCACAACTTGCGCAAGACGTCAATGAATTCTGCGGCTCTGCCATATCGCTGCGCGTGCGCAGGCAGCTCGGTGAGCGAATGGTTCTGCGCTTCGGTATCCCACATGCTCGTCACCACGTTGATCCCGGCGCGCCCGTTGGACAAATGCTGCAAGCTGCCCAGCATGCGTGCCGCGTGGAAAGGAGAGTAGAAGCTGGCCGAGATGGTGCAGACCAGTCCGATATTCGTGGTGCATTGGCTGATCGCCGACAACAGCGTCACCGGCTCAAAGAACCAGGTGGGACCGGCCTGCGCAGCTGAGGCTGACACCGCTTGGCCATCGGCGAAGAACACCGCGTCCAACAGCCCCTTCTCAGCCAGCTGGGCCAGCTTGATGTAGTACTGGGTATCGGGAAGCTCTTCGGCCGCCGAGTCCTCGGCACGCCAGGCCGCTTGGTGATGCCCGGTTCCATAGAGGAACAGATTCAAATGTACCTGTTTCTTCTGGCTCATCCCTTCACCAGCCCGCCATCCACGATAAGGTTCTGACCTGTAACCCCACGAGATAGCGGGGAAGCGAAGAACAGGACGGTATCGGCCAGTTCCGCTGGCGTGGTGACTCGACGCAATGGCGTTCCCGAGGCGATCAGGTCGAATACTGCCTCGGGGGTCGCAGCCGAGGCGTCGGTGGTGCGCAGGAGCCCTCCAGAAACCATGTTGACGTTGATTCCTTCTGGCCCAAGATCATCAGCGAAGGTACGGGTCAGGGACAGCAGCGCAGCTTTAGTGGCGGTGTAGTCGTGGTACGGAACCACCGGGTGCTGGAATAGGTTGGTGCCGATATTGATGATGCGGCCAAATCCTGTTTGCCGCATTCCCGGCAGTACAGCCTGGATGGCAGCTACGGGAGCCAGCACCGATCCGGCGAACTGGGCACTGAGCTCTGCGGCGGAAATCGCTTCGGCGGTGGAGCGGGCGTCGCCATTAAAGGAGAAATCCACCAAGGCATTGTTCACCAGAGTTGTCACCGGCTGTCCAAAATGATCTTCGGCTTCAGCCACCATCGACTTGAGCGCAGATTCGTTGCGAACATCAGCCTGAATGGCTACTGCATCATTCGGGTAGAGCGCGACGAGATCATTGGCTGCTTGTTCCGAAGAGTTGTAATTGATGACGACTTTCGCGCCAGCTGCAAGGAAGGCCTTGCTGATGGCGGCACCGAGCCCTCGAGCTCCGCCGGTGACAAGAATGACCTGCTCTTCAAGTGGAAGGGCAATGGGGGTTGCTGGTGATTGGGTGTCCGTGCTCATCTTGTTTGAACTCCTTGACGGCGTCTGTTGGCGAATGGATTTTTGACCAAAGACGCGGACGGTTCAAGCACTTCGGGTGCACACATACGCAGAATCCAGGACATTCCCTTCGCCAGTACTAACTGGATCAGGTTCAACGGGTGTTCTCTCAGCCGCCCTGCGGCACCCCGTGTCACTGCTCCCATTAGTAGCACACGCACGGCTTAGCTGTAGAACATTACTTCATGAATCCCGCGCGTATCAGCACTCGGTTCTTGGGCAACCCGGGGTTGAGCGCCATCTGGAACCGTGATTTCCCGGCTCCATTCGGCAGCGGGATTTGCGCAACGCAAGGAAACCCATGCCACCACTTCGCTGCTTTCCCGACAAGATACAGATAAATCGGCCTTGAGGTCGGAAACCGAGTTGACCAATGCATATCGAGGAACAGAAACTCGATAGCCAGCAGGTCTCGACATGATCGCTAGAACTGGTTCACACCGATCTCACACTAAAACACGGCATGGACGCAGCTAAATGGTCCACCCCGCTTCATATAGTTTCCTAAGGGCCTGTCCCCCTTGCCAACTGTCGCTTTCCTAGGAGTCGTACTTCCGCATGCAGCTGCTGCGCCGCGCAATCTCATTTGCACTCATCGCTTCATCCCTTGCCCTCACTGGATGCTCAACTCTTGATTCCATCGAGCAGTATCGAGTTCCCGACGCGCAGGCTGACACTACCCACAACAGCGCGGAGCAACGCGCCAGCTATGCTGACTCGCTTGAGTTGCTCGCGGATATCGACGTCAAGGGCCGTGCCCCCAAGACTGGCTATGAACGGGAAAAGTTCAGCAAGGGTTGGAAGGATCCGGACCGCAACGGTTGCGATGCCCGCAATGACATCCTGGCTCGCGACTTGGAACACGTGAAATACAAATCTGCGTCGAAGCCTTGCGTAGTGCTCAGCGGAACTTTCCACGACCCGTATACCAACACCACCATCAATTTTGTTCGGGGCCAGAAAACCAGCACCGCAGTTCAGATCGACCACGTTGTCGCGCTGTCGGATGCCTGGCAAAAGGGCGCCCAGCGCTGGGACCAGGAAGCTCGTTTCGAATTCGCCAATGACCCGCTAAACCTCATGGCCTCGGACGGGCCGACGAACGCGGCTAAAGGCGACAAGGATGCCGCAACATGGCTTCCTCCCAACAAGAGTTTCCGCTGCGAATACGTCTCACGCCAGACTCAGGTCAAAGCGAAATATGGGGCTTGGATGACCAAGGGCGAACACGATGCCATCGAACGCATCCTGAAGGCTTGCGTGTAGTTAGCCTAAAGTCGCAGTGAAAGATCCTCCTTAAGGGCTATCGTCAAATCGATGGATTTGTGACAGTATGGATATTACTCAAGCCAATAGTCATTATGTGTGGTGATTGTTGGCAAAATTTTCTGCTGCAAAGGTCAATGATGAAGACACGGTTGTCGGGAGCGCTCTTGCTGCTTGCCAGCGTGTGCCTTTTTGGTTTTGCCCTGAACGCCGCGCATCGAGACACAGCCATGGCTTGCTGGATCCTGTCCACAGTCTTCTTCATCGCGGCTGCCATGCTCATGCTCGGTGCCATCGTAGGAGCTTCCTCGGTCACAGCAACCAAATCACGCCACAACCGACGGCTCTAGCCGCATCAAGTTTTTTCGAAGCAACGTATCAACCACAGGCTGGTGCGTTGCTTCGACTATTTAACCGCTAGTTCTCATGGCCCTGCACAGCAATTTAACCCGCAGGCATCGACAGGTTCACCTAGATGCGATAGACATAAGTCTTGTCACACCCGTCACTTTTAGGAGTACCCATGTCTGCATTCGCGCAGATGAGAAAACTCGGTTTCGCCTCCTTGGCCACCCTCTCGCTCATGGCCACAGGAACAGCCATGGCGCAGGCAATGCCCACCGAGGAATCAATCAGCACTGCTTCCCCAGCAGCTGATCCTGTAACCCTGGATCTAGTTGGCATTAATGACTTCCACGGCCGCATCGCTGCCGATCGGGACTCTGCCGGCGCTGCAGTGCTCGCCGGAGCTGTGGACCAGCTGCGCGCCGAGAATGAAAACACGTTGTTCGTATCGGCCGGCGACAATATCGGGGCTTCGACCTTTGCTTCCGCGTCCCAGGAGGATGCTCCAACCATTGATGCGCTGGGTGCAGCCGGGCTGGATGTTTCCGTCGTGGGCAATCACGAGTTCGACAAGGGCTTTGAAGACCTGGCCACGCGAGTCACCGAGCGCTTTGCTGCAGCCACCGGCCAGTCCGGCGAGGATTTTGCACTGGGCGCCAACGTTTACCAAGCCGGCACCAAAACCCCAGCACTCAAAGAATATGCAATTCGTGAAGCCGGTGGACTCTCCGTAGGATTCATTGGCACCGTCACCGAGGATGTTCCATCGCTGGTCTCCCCTAGCGGAATCTCCGGTTTGGACTTTGGCAGTGAAGTCGAGGCGGCTAATCGCGTAGCCAAGCAGCTCAGCGACGGTGACGAGGCGAACGGAGAAGCGGACGTTATCGTGTTGCTGACCCACAACGGCTCGGCCAATACCGACTGTGCTGCCGTCGCTGGTGAAGCCACGTCCTACGGGGACTTGATCCGCGAGGCCAGTGGCGAGATCGACGCTATTTTCTCGGGTCACACCCACTCTTCCTACAACTGCGACATTGCCGGTCCTGACGGCGAGCGTCCAGTCATCCAATCGCACCAGTACGGCACCACGCTAGGCAAAGTCAGCCTCGACGTTGACCCAGCCACCGGTGAGGTCCTGCAGTCTTCCAGCACCCGCTTGCCACTCGCTAGCAAATCTGCAGACGGCGACTGGACCGCTAACTACGAAGCGAATCCAGCCGTTGCAAAGATCGTTGCCGAAGCCGAAAAAGAAGCTGAAGTTGTTGGCAGCGTAAAAGTCGGTGAAATCTCGGAAGATATCCTGCGCGGCGGTGACGTGCCAGGTGAAGACCGCGGTGTTGAATCCGCCTTGGGCAACACCGTAGCCGACGTACACCTGTGGGCTACTTCTAATGACGATTTTGCCGGTGAGCCAGCACAGATTGCCTTCATGAACCCCGGAGGCCTGCGCTCGGACCTGCTCTATGGCGAAGACGGCACGGTGACCTATCAAGAGGCGGCAGAAGTTCAGCCTTTTGCCAATACCCTGATCACCTTCAATCTGACAGGCGCGCAAATCCGTGAGGCACTGGAACAGCAATGGCAGCCTGAAGGCTCGGAGCGCAACAAGCTGCACCTCGGCATTTCAGAGGGACTGGCATACACCTACATCGAGGATGCACCTGCGGGCGAGCACATCCAAAAGATCACCTTCAACGGTGAACCATTGGACGAGTCGGCAACCTTTCGCGTTGCTGCCAACGCGTTCCTGGCTACCGGTGGCGATAACTTCACCGCCTTCGCTGAAGGCACCGACCACGCCGATTCGGGCCAGGTTGATCTGGACGCGACCGTGAACTTCTTCAAGGCCCATGACGTGGTATCCCCATCTCCGCTGGGCCGAGCAGTGCTCGCCGGCACTGATTGGGCCACCGTTGTCCTGGATGCCACCGAAGTGAAGGCTGGCGAAACCGTGAACGTCACGGTATCGGACTTGGAAGAAGGAGCCCAGATTTCGGCTTCCGCATTTGAGGGTGCCACCAAGGTCGCTGATATTCCGGCAGCTGATGCTTCGGGAACCACTGCGTTCCAGCTCCCAGTTGGCAGCTCCGTGGAGCCAGGCGACTACCAGCTAGTGGTCTCGCAGGTGCAGCACGAAGATATCGCCGTGGACTTCGCCGTCGTTGCCCAGGCCCAGGAGCCAACTCCTTCGCCAAGCGATGACCCGCAACCTACTCCTTCGCCAACCGAAGACGATAACTCTGAAACTGAATCGCCAGCACCGACCACTGATTCGGATCCGAGCGCTGAGCCAACTTCGGATTCCGAAGAAGATTCCTCGGATGACTCGAAGCAGCAGGATAGCCAAGACCTGGCCGACACCGGATTCAGCGCCAGCTGGGTCGGCATTGCCGCAGGCATCGTTGTCCTCGTGGGCATCGTCTTGCTGTTGATTCGCCGCTTCGGCAACAAGGCCGGACGCTAAACCGACGGTACGAAATAAGGGAAGGAACCGCGAGAATGATCTCGCGGTTCCTTCCCTTATTTGCCGTAAAAACTAGTCGATCACTAGCTCGCCCATGGAGTCCCAACCTTCGCCCTCGACCTTGCGCGAGACGATCTTTGGGGTGGAAATCAGCAGCGGGCGCATGGATTCAATGCCTGCTGCGAAGTGTGCGGAGTTAACGTGGGCAGAAGCTGCCTCGTCGTCGCGGAAGGCCTCGACAAGAACGAACTCGTTGGGGTCTTCCACGCTCACGGACCAGTCGAACCAGAGGTTACCTTCTTCGGCGCGGGTGGCCTGGGTGAACTCTGCAACGTGGTCCATGAAATTCTCGGTGTTTTCTGGCTTTACCTGATATTTAACAACGATGAAGTACATGGTTCTAGTCTAGGACCGATTGGCTGATGGTGTCTTGCAATCGAATGTATTCCTTATCCCGTCGTGGCATGCCGTCAACCACAAGATCGTAGGAATCCTCAATCAGTTCCTGCAGCAATTCCGGATCAAGACCAGCGCGGATGGAATTCCAATGCTTTTTATTCATGTGATAGCCCGGAGTGATTTCCGGGTGCTCACTGCGCTGCTGATCGGCCAGAGCCGGCTCGCATTTCAGGTTAAGCACCAGCTCCCCGCGCACGTTCATCAATAGGCCGAACATCTTTGCCTTGCTTTTGTCCTTGCCCGAAACCTTGAAGACGGTGCTCTCGGGCCCGAAGGGATAGTCGGCGAAGGAGCATGGCATGCCCAGGCACAACTGCGCCCACTGTTGTTCCAGTGCTTCTTGGCTATTTTCGTTTTTCATTCCCGCCTCCGCTACCGAAAAGGGTACTCAATTTTCGGACAGGTATTCATCACTACGTCCAGCCCGGCGTCCTTGGCCCGTTGCGCTGCCTCGTGATCGATGACGCCCAGTTGCATCCAGACGGCTTTGGCCCCAATGCTAATGGCCTGATCAATAATGCTGCCTACCTTCGACGAGTTCACAAAGCAATCAACCACGTCAATGGGACAGGGAATATCGGCAAGTCGCGCATACCCCTGCTCCCCCATCACGTTCTGGGCATCCAGCGAAACCGGGACGATCTGCATGGATAATTCGTCCCGCAGGAAACGGGCAATGGATGGAGCCACCCGGGATGGATTGTTGGTCAGGCCAACGACCGCCCATCGGGCTGGGGTGCCCAGAAGCCGGCGGATTACCTGCGGATCATTGACGTGGCTGTTCTCCATGCTCGACACCTTACTCGGTATGGCGACGAGATGGTCCCTTCGGCTAAAGCGGGCAGGGCGATGGAGGCCATTGGCTTCCACCGCCCTGCCGAACCGCATCTTTAGCTCTGCAGCTGCACCGCAGCCTCGGTATTGGCTGCGCTCAATTCCGAAAAAGCGCCGCGGAACTTGGCGGCAGGATGATTTCCAGGCAGGTAGTCACCGCGGCCAAAGACCTTTTGGCGCAGGCTTCCCTGGTCGTATGCGCTCTGTGCCAGGCCACGGCGGCGCAATTCAGGAATGACCCCTTCAATGAAATTGTCGTAGGAGCCTGGCAGTACATGGTTCATGATGTTCAGCCCATCAATTCCCGCGTCCTGCCAACGTTCAAGTTCATCCACGATGCTTTCCGGGGTGCCAACAATTTGCTGGGCCTTCGCACGGTAGTGGGCCAAATCCTTCAAGGTCGGGTTGCCTCCAGGCACCGAGGCCTTGGCCGCTTCGAGCACACCTTGGGCGCCCTCGGTTTGGATTTGTCCCAAGGGCGTATCCAGGTCCAAACCGCCAAGATCCACTCCCAAGCCACCGCCGATGTGGGCAACGATTGCCTCCAGGTCTAGGTACTCGTCGTATTCGGCTTCCAGCGCCTTGGCCTCGGCTTCGGTGGATCCCACGACAAAGGACAGCCCGGCGAAGACCTTGATATCTTCGCGGCTGCGGCCAGCGGCAGCGAGATTTTCGATCAGCTGCGCATTCTTCTTGGCCACATACTGTGCATGCGGGGCGAAGAGGAAGGTTGCCTCGGCATGCGTCGCAGCGAACTGGGAACCGCGGGCTGATGATCCAGCCTGGAAGAGGAATGGGGTGCGCTGGGCACTGGGCAATGCCAGATGCGGTCCGTCGATCGAGTAGAAGTCGCCACGGTGGTTGATCTTGTTGACCTTGCTCGGATCAGCGTAAAGGCCGGATTCCTTATCGGCCAGCAGCGCATCGTCTTCCCACGAGCCCTCCCACAGCTTGTAGGCGGCTTCAACGTACTCTTCGGCCCAACCGTAGCGGTCATCGTGAGCCACCAGGTCTTGGCCGCCGAAATTGCGGTGGGCATTTTCCAGAACGCTGGTCACGATATTCCACGCAACCCGTCCCTGCGACAGATGGTCCAGGGTGGAAATCTGGCGTGCGAACTGGAAGGGGTGGCTTTGGATAACCGAGCTGGTCATCGCCAAGCCGATGTCCTTCGTCCCAGCTGCCAGTGCGGACAGCAGCACCAGCGGGTCGTGGCTAGGAACTTGCAGCCCCTTGCGCACATGGGAGGCCCATCCACCTTCGTGGTCCCCATAGAGGCCCACCACATCAGCGAAGAACAGCGCATCAAATTTTGCGTCCTCCAGCTTTTTCGCCAGATCCACCCACAAGCCCAGCTCATTAAAGCGGTGTTGCTGCGCTTCGGGGTGGCGCCACATTCCACCAAGAATATGGCTCGAAGTGTTCATCAGGAATGCTGAGAGCAGCAAGCGCGGACGTTCTTGGAAAGTTGCCATGATTATTTGCCTGCCTTAGCTTCGCCGATGGAGTTCAATCCGGTCGGCACCGTGCCATTGATGAAGTAGTCGCCCACCGAGCGTGCCTTGAAGGCCACCGGATTGTGGGTAGCTACGGTACGTGCATTGCGCCAGAAACGATCCAGCGACTTGGAAGTCGACACTGCTGATGCCCCGGTGACGTCAAAGAGCTCGCTGGTGGCATCCAGGATCAGCTTGGGCGTTGCCACGTGGGCCTGCTGCACGGCCAGCTCTGCACGCAGGTAGGCTGCTTCCGGGTCAAGCCCCAGCTGCTGGTCAACGGCTGCGTCCAGTTCCCGGGCAGCCATGGTGACAATGGATTCTGCGGCAAATACGTTGGCCGCCAGGCGTCCCACGAGTTCCTGGATCTGCGGATCATCCTTGAACAGCGAACCGGAGCCGGTATTAAAGGTGCGGGTTCTGGTGGCCACGATGCTGGCAGCTTCATTTCGGGCAGCCTTGCCGATGCCTACCAGTACCGAAAGCAGGCACAGCTGGAAGAAGGCCGGTTCCAGGGTGGACGCCACCTTGCGCTGGATAATGTTCTCCGGCGCGACAAGAACTTCAGAGAAAATGGCGGTACCGGTGCCGGTCAGCGGCTGGCCAAAGCCATCCCAGTCATCAAGTATTTCAACGCCTTCGGCATTCCGGTCAACGATGGCATACTGGCGGCCTTCGATCCCTTCGGTTGTTGCCATGACCACAATCCAGTCGGCAAAAATCGACCCTGTGGTGTAGTACTTTTCGCCATGCAGAACCCAGCCGCCAGCCTTCTTCACCAGTTTGGTATTTGTGGTGCCCAAAGCATTGCCACCGCGCTCGGTGGCGGCATTGCCGAAGATCTGCCCCTCAAGCACCTTGGGGAACCAGCGGTCCTGGAATTCTGCTGGCTGCAGGGAGATGGTTTCAACGAAGGAGAAGTGGCTGCGAAGCAGGTGCGCCACGTTGGAGTCCGCTGCAGCCAGCTCGATCAGCAAGCGGAACAGGTGCTCATGGCGAATCGGTGATCCTCCATGGCTCTCTGGCACGCGCAGCGTGGTAAATCCGGCCTCTTTGAGCCACTGCACCTGCTCAAAGGGCAGGATGCGCCTTTGTTCCCGCTCGCGGCTGCCTTCGGCGATTCGGGCGAAGACCGCGCTGAAGCGGTCGAGAAGCTCCTGATATCTGCTCTCGGCAGCTGCCGTGGCGACAATCGTCATTGGTTCTCCCTGCAGGACGTCGATAATTTGAGTACTAGGTCGGAAAAGTGGCGGCCCCGCGACGCGGAAAAGCCGCGTCGCGGGGCCTATGGCCTACTTGTTCCAGGTCGCGAAGTCTGCTTCCAGATCGCGATCCCATGGGGTGCCCAGCGCACCGTCAAGATAGCTCGCATACCATTCGCGCACCTCGTCGGAATGGTAGGCCTCTTCCAGGGCCTTGCCCTTTTCGGTGTCCATGAAGTCTGGCTTCGCGGCGATGATGTTGATATATGGCAGCGCCTCTTCTTCCTTTTCGAAGAGCAGCGCATCCTTCGGGGTGAGCCCGATTTCCGCACCGAGGCGGGCGAAGAGGAATCCTGCATCCACGTCGGGAAGCGTCTTGGACAGCGACTGCTGATCCACCTCGACAAATTTGAAGTTCTTGGGGTTCTCCAGGATGTCGTTCTGCGACAGGTGGATCACGCTCTTGCCTTCGGTGACCTTCAAGAGCCCGGCCCGATCCAGCAGCGCCAACGCGCGGCCGTTGTTGGCGGTATCCACAGGAAGGGCAATGGTCGCACCGTTGGGCAGGTCCTTGATGTCGTCGTACTTCTTCGAGTACACGCCTGCCGGCGAGCTGTACATGTAGAAGGCCGGCTCCACGTCGACGTTCTGGTCCTTCTTGAATTGTTCAAGGTAGGCACCGTGCTGGAAGAAGTTGGCATCGTATTCGCCGTTGGACACCACGTGGTTTGGCTGCACGATGTCGGTGACATAGGTGGCTTCCAGGGTCCAGCCCTTTTCAGCCAGCAGCTTCTGGGCGATTTTGGTTGGTTCCTGGGATGGAGCCGATTCGGTGACGATGACCTTGATGGTCTTATCCCCCGAGCTGGCCTCTGGGCCGCCTACCAGGCCGCAAGAAGTCAGTGCGAGAATTGCGGCGGAGCCGGCGGTGAAGGTCAAAAAGGTGCGGCGGGATAAAGCCATGGTGTTGTCCTTTGATGAAATGCGAGTTGAGTGGTTCAGTGTTTAGCGCTTGTCAGCGGCGCGCGATAGCCGGGTTCCGAAGAATTGAACTGCGTGGACCAGCAGGATCATCAAGACGATGGCCAGCAGCATGACTCCGGTTTCATAGCGGTAGTAGCCGTAGCGGATGGCGAAGTCGCCGATGCCGCCGCCGCCAACGAGACCGGCCATGGCCGAGTACGAGATGAAGCTGACCGTCATGATGGTGATGGAAGACAGCAGCGCCGGCTTGGCTTCGACCAGCAGCACTTCGCGGATGATCTGCCCGCGCGTGGCTCCCATGGCCTGCGCGGCTTCGACCACTCCGTTGCCCAGCTGGCTGATGTTCTGCTCCACAAAACGGGCAAAATACGGGATCGCGTTGATGGTCAGCGGCACGATGACCGCGGCGGTGCCAATGGTCGTTCCCACAACAAATCGGGTGAACGGAATAATGGCGATCAGCAAGATGAGGAATGGGAAGGAGCGGATCGTATTCACCAGCCCGTCAACAATCTTGTGCACTCGCGGACGCGGGCGCAAGCCGTTGGGAGACATCGAATAGAGCCAGATGCCCAGCGGGGTTCCCAAGAGAATGGCGATCGGGATCGAAACCAGCAGCATCGCAAAGGTCTGTGCCATGGCCACCCAGATTTCCGGGGCCAGTTCCACAATGCGGTCAAGGCTGAATGCTGCTGCGCTGCCGTTGCTCGTGGCTAGCACTACTGAAGTGAAGTTCATTGGTAATCCAGGTTCTCTATACGCGGGTTACGTTGGCGGCAAGGTCTTGGGCCTGCTTGGGCTGGCGGTTCAGCGTGATTTCATCGCTGATCAGGTAGCGGCCGATAGGCGTCTTTGGTTCAAAGCCTGGTTCTTGCAGCGAGCTCAGGGCGAACTCTTCCACGACCGCGGCGTCTTCCATCACCGAGACCTTGTCGGCGATGGCCTTAATGACATTCATTTCGTGGGTGACGATAACGGTGGTGATGCCAAGGCTGGCGTTAATGTCGCTGAGGTACTGGAGCACCGAGGTAGTGGTTCGCGGATCCACCGCGCTGGTAGGTTCATCGCACAACAAGACCTTGGGCTCGGTGACCAGCGCGCGGGCGATGGAGATGCGCTGCTTCTGCCCACCCGAGAGCTGTCCAGGATAGGCGGACGCCTTGTCGGCGAGGTCCACGATGGATAGTGCTTCCAGGGCACGTTCGCGGCGTTGTTTCTTGGGCACACCGGCGAACTTCAGGTTCAGTTCAACGTTCTGTTGCGCGGTGCGATTGTTCAGCAGGTTGAAGTGCTGGAAGATCATCCCGATCTCATGGCGCTGCTTGCGCAACTCGCCTTCGCTCAGCCCGGTCAGTTCTACGCCGTCAACAAAGACCTGGCCCGAGGTCGGGCGCTGGAGCAAATTGATATTGCGCAACAGCGTGGATTTGCCGGCACCGGAAAAACCGATAATACCGTGAATGCTTCCGGCTTGAATATCCAGCGTGACATCCTTGACGGCCGTGAACTGGTCGCGGCCTTTGCCGAAGGTTGTTGTTACGTTCTCAAGACGAATCATCATCGCTCCCTTGATGCTTGGTTATGCGGAGCGTACTTCGCAAGAAACCATCTGCTGGGGACAGATTTTTCCGTCGCGAAGTGAAAGTACTCCATCGGTCCTGGCTGTAGCACCGCTCCCTTACGGGTGGTTGCTGCGACGTCGTTGAGCCAGATCTCTCAGTCGCTCTGGATGGTGTGTGTTCGGTTGTACCGCCCGAACAATTCAAGTCTGTCCTCCATGGATGCAAGCCGGCAAACGTTACGTCAATCAGCGTCATGAAGTCGCAGTTCGGACGGACCGGGAAAGGAATCACGCAATAATCCGCGTAGCAATACGAAATATTTCGTCACTTGCTCCCTTTAAGACGAAAAGGCTTGAAGAACTTGCACCTCTGGCCATCGATGCGCCAGCGATCATGGTGCGGGAATTCTGTGCTGGGCGCCGTGGTTGTACTGGAGTGCAAACCTACGAGAGGACTTCATGAAGATCGCAATTACCGGTGCCACCGGACAACTTGGACGACTGGTCATCGATGCATTGCTGCAGCGCGGAGCCGACCCCGCCCAGCTGGTTGCCATCGGCCGTTCGGAAGAGAAGCTGGAACCCCTGGCCGGCAAAGGTCTTCAGACGCGCGTCGCCGATTACAACGTGGAGGCCAGCCTGGTCGCCGCGCTGGAGGGCGTCGACAAGCTGTTGCTGGTTTCGAGCAGCGAAGTGGGCCAGCGGGCAACCCAGCATGAAAATGTCATCACCGCTGCGCAACGCGTCAACGTCAAGCTCATCGCCTACACCTCCATCGCCAATGCCCTCACCGGCAACATGAAACTGGCGCAGGAGCATATCGCCACCGAACACCTGCTGGCTGGTTCCGGCATCGGCTACGTCCTCTTGCGCAACGGCTGGTACACGGAAAATTACACCGATCAGCTCCTGGGCTACCTGAACAGCAAAGTCGTGCTCGGCGCCGCGGCCGACGGCAAGATCAGCGCCGCCACGCGCGCGGACTATGCCGAGGCGGCTGCTGCGGTATTGCTCTCGGAAGCCGGGGAAGCCGGGAAGATCTACGAACTGGGCGGGGACAAGCCTTTCACCCTCAGCCAGCTCGCCGGGGCTGTCGGCGCTGCCGCGGGACAAGATGTCGCCTACCAGGATATGGACCCTGAAAAGCTGGTTGAGATCTACACCGAATCAGGTGTTCCCGCGGTGTTCGCTGACATTCTGGTGGATACGGACCTGCGCATTCGCGAAGGCGCCCTGGAAGTGCATTCCGGGGACTTGGCACGGCTCATTGGCCGCGCGCCTACCTCCCTTGGCAAGGCGATCAAGGACGCCCTGGCCCGCTAAGGCAGGCTGGTATTTTCACCGTTGGAGGCAATCAGCCAGGACGATTCATGGGCCGCTGGTTGCCTCCGGGTTTTAACGGCATAGCGCAAAATAATCCTTCGACCAGCGCGGAAATAGAGCATGCAATACAAAATGGCGCGTGTCACAACGCTGGCGAATCCAGTCCTTCCCGTAAATTGACGCATACTTCATCCCCACCTTTTCAGGAGATCAGAGTATGCAACGATCAAGTTTGCGCGCCCTGGCTGGCGCCGCGATTCTCTCCCTGGGCCTTGGCGCATTCAGCGCGATCCCGGCGAGCGCCGATCCACGGCACACCGAAAAGAATCCCACGGCCACCGGCACCGGTGGCGCGGTCTCTTCGGTAGATCCGGAAGCATCAGCGGCAGGCATCGAGGTACTGCGCAAGGGAGGCAACGCGGTAGACGCCGCGGTCGCCACAGCGGCGGCGCTGGGCGTGACCGAACCATACAGCGCGGGTGTCGGCGGTGGCGGCTATTTCCTGTATTACGACGCGGCTTCCGGCAAGGTCAGCACCATCGATGGGCGTGAAACTGCCCCAGCTGCTACCCCTCAGGACGCATTTATTGATCCGGCGACCGGCGAGCCCTACAACTTCACTCCGGAACTGGTCACCAGCGGTGTTGCCGTGGGCGTTCCGGGGACCGTAGCCACCTGGCAGCGTGCCCTGGACAATTGGGGCTCGCAAAGCCTGAAGCAGGTGCTGCGTCCGGCGACCCAGGTGGCTTCCCGCGGTTTTGTTGTTGATGAGACCTTCCGGGAACAAACCTTGGACAACAAGGAACGCTTCGAAGCCTTCGGCTCCACCAGCAAGCTTTTCCTCCCCGGTGGCGATGCGCCACAGGTGGGGAGCATCTTCAAGAACCCCGAGCTGGCCGATACCTATCGCCTGCTGGCCAAGGAAGGCCCAAAGGCGTTCTACCACGGTGATCTGGCCTCCGAAATCTCCCAGACGGTCCAGGCCCCGCCCAAGGTCGAGGACACCAAGCTGCCGGTCCCTGCCGGTTTTGTCAGCACCGAGGACCTCGCCAACTATGAGGTGTCCGAGCAGAAGCCAACCACGGTGGACTATCGCGGGCTGGACATCTTCGGCATGGCTCCCTCCTCCAGCGGTGGCACCACCATTGGCGAATCGCTGAATATCCTGGGCAACTACGACCTGTCCTCCATGGAACCCGCCGACGCCTTGCACCACTACTTCGAGGCCACCGCGCTGGCCTATGCGGATCGCGGCAAATACGTGGGTGACCCCGCCTTTGTGGATGTGCCGACCGAGACCTTGACCAGCGAGCTCTTCGGCGCCGACCGGGCCTGCGCGATCAACCCCGATCAGGCGGCCGCCAAGCCGGTGGCCCCGGGCGACATCGAGAATTTTGATGGCCAATGCCCGGCAGCTGCCGCTGAGCCGGCCGTTGAGCATGACACCGAGAACATCTCCACCACCCACCTGTCGGTGGTGGACCGCTGGGGGAACGTCGTGTCCTACACGCTGACCATCGAGCAGACCGGAGGGTCGGGCATGGTGGTGCCGGGGCGGGGCTTCCTGCTGAACAATGAGCTCACAGACTTCTCCACGGTCTATGACCCGGAAGATCCAAACCGCCTTGAACCGGGCAAGCGCCCGCGCTCCTCGATGGCGCCAACCATCGTGCTGCGTGACGGCGAGCCGGTGATGGCCATCGGTTCCCCCGGTGGGTCAACCATCATCACCACGGTGCTGCAGACGCTGCTCAACCGCTACGACCTGGGCATGGATATCAGCGAAGCCATCGCCGCCCCGCGGGCCTCGCAGCGCAATACCGCAGCGGTGACCGCAGAACCGGAATTCATCGCCCAGTACGGTTCGGCCATGGAGGCCTTCGGGCACAAGCTCACCCCGGCCGGGGACTCCTTCACCCCGCAGGCAGAGATCGGCGCGGTGGAAGCGGTCCAGATCAATGAGGATGGAACGCTGACTGCGGCGGCCGAGCCGGTGCGCCGTGGCGGAGGATCTGCCATGGTGGTGAATCCCGCCAACTAGGCTCCGGAAATGGCATCGGCTCCGTCCACCCTTCAAGGTGGAGGGAGCCGATGCCATTTTGAGGCCAGGGCCTCAGGCGGGATGCCTAGCCCTTAGCTGGCAGGCGGTTGGAGATCTTGTACTGCGCGGCGCGGTGGGTCTCCTTCACCCGGTCCCCTTCGCCAAAGAGCTTGTTGCGCAGCGAGCCCTGGGCGTATTCGGTCTTGTAGGCGCCGCGAGCCTGCAGCTCGGGAACCACGTATTCGACAACGTCCTCGAAGGTTGCCGGGGTGACCGCGTAGGCCAGATTGAAACCGTCAACGTCGGTATAGTCCACCCAGTCGATGAGCTTCTCGGCCACCTCGGCGCCCGAGCCGACGGTGATCGGGCCGAAGCCGCCCACGCCCACCCATTCGGCCAACTGGCGGATCGTCCACGGGTTGCCGTCGTCGCCGCTGGCCTTCTGGAAGGTTTCCACGGTGGACTGGATGGCGTTGGACTTCAGGTTGGCGCCCAATGGCTCATCCGGGTTCAGCTCCGACAGGTCAATGCCCATCCAGCCGGAGATCAGGACCTGTGCACCTTCAACGTCCGCATAGGACTTGTAATCCTCGTACTTGGCCTGGGCCTTCTCAGACGTCTCATCGGTGATGATGGTCTGCATCGCGAAGATCTTCACATCGTAGCGGTCGCGGCCGGCGGCCTCTGCGGCATCGCGGATCTTGGTGACGGTGGCCTTGAGGATTTCACGGGTCGGGCTGGTGACAAATACTGCTTCAGCGTTTTCCGAGGCGAACTTGATGCCGCGCGACGAGGCGCCGGCCTGGTAGATCACCGGGGTGCGCTGGATGGAAGGCTCGGTGATGGCGATTCCGGGCACCTTGAAGAATTTTCCTTCGTGCTCGATGCTGTGCACCTTGGCCGGGTCCGTATAGATCCCGGTTTCCTTGTTGTTCTGCACGGCGTCGTCTTCCCACGAGCCTTCGAGCAGCTTGTAGACGACCTCGAGGTATTCATCGGCGTGGTTGTACCGCTCGTCGTGCTCCATCTGGTCTTCCTGGCCCATGTTGCGGGCGGCCGATGGCAGGTACCCGGTCACGACATTCCAGCCCACGCGGCCGTTGGTCAGGTGGTCCAGGGTGGCCAGGCGGCGGGCGAAAGCGTAGGGGTGCTCGTAGGCGGTGCCCGCAGTGACGCCGAAGCCGAGGTTCTCGGTGACCGCTGCCATGGCGGAGACCAGCATCATCGGGTCATTGACCGGGGCCTGGGCGCCGGAGCGCAGCGGGGACTCATTAGTGCCGTTGAAAACATCGTAGGTACCCAGGACATCGGCGATGAACAGGCCGTCGAACTTGCCCTTTTCCAGTACCTTGGCCAGGTGGGTCCAGTAGCCGAGGGTGTTGTAGGTCGAGGCCTTGTCATCCGGGTGGCGCCACAGGCCTGGCGACTGGTGCACCACGCAGTTCATGTCGAATGCGTTGAAGAGAATTTCGCGCTGCTGGCTCATTGATGTTCCCCTTGCCATGGTTGGGTAGTGGTGAAGATTAGTGGTTCGCGCTCAGGCGCCGTGGGCTCGATGGTTGCTGTCTTCGCCGGTGACCGAGAGTCGTTGCGGCTGGACCGCATTGATCTCGTAGTCCCCCACAATGCGGGCCTTGTAAATGGCCGGGTTGTGGGTGGCGATGGTCCGGGCGTTGCGCCAGTGCCGGTCCAGGTTGCAGATGACGCTGGTCGAGGATGCGCCCAGGCCGTCAAAGAGCTTGCTGGTGGCACCGATGACGAGTGGCTGGACGATGGTTTGCGCCCGGTTGGCGGCCAGTTCGCAGACCGCATAGCGTTCTTCGTCGTTGAGCCCCGGATCTACCAGTGCGGCTTCGACTTCAAGGACGGCGCCGATCACGACCGAGTCCGCGGCGAAGGATTCCGCGGACACCTCGCCGACCAGTTGCAACACCTGTGGTTCGCGGTGCACCGGAACGCCGGTGCCGGTGGTGAAGATGCGGGTGCGGTTCTGCACCGAAATGCGCAGGTCGTTCAGGGCCGCCCGGGCGATACCTGCCTGCACGGCCATGAGCACCAGCTGGAAGATCGCCGCTTCGGAGTCGTTGCTCTGCTGCGGCATGAACGTGTCCACCGGGACCTGGTGGAACTCCGTGGTTCCGGTGCCGGTGAGCCCCTGGCCAAAGCCATCCCAGTCATCAAGGATCTTGACGCCGCTGTGCTGGGTGGAGACTACCGCGATCTGGCGCCCGGGCAGTTCCGGGTGGGCCACGGCCACGGTGGTCCAGTCGGCAAAAATGGTACCGGTGCAGTAGTACTTTTCACCGTCCACCAGCCAGCGGCCATCAATCTGGCTCACCTTGGTGTTCAGCGTGCCCAGGGCATTGCCACCGCGTTCGGTGTAGGCGTTGCCGACAATTTGCCCGGCGGCGATGCGGGCGGTCCACTTACTGCGCAGCTTTTGGTCGTCGAGGACCAGCACGTTTTCCACGAACGCGATATGCGCGCGCCACAGCTGGCCGACATGCGAGTCGGCTTCGGACAGCTCGATGAGCAAGCGGAACACGTCGACCAGGCGCGCGCCGTATCCGCCCTCGGCAACTGGGATGCGCAGTGCGCCGAAACGTTCGCGGTTGAGCAGGCCTACCTGCTCGAAGGGCAGAACGCGGTTGCGGTCGCGGTCCTTGGCGGTGCTGGCGATTTGCGCGAAGACCGGACGAAAGATTTCAGCCAGCCGGTCGTATTGCTCATCCGCGCCGGGGCCGGGGGTGACCTTGAGCAGTTGCCGCGTGGGCAGCTGCTCTTCGAAGTCGTCTAGTCCCATGGCGCTAGCCTGCGAAGGATCGCTGAGCTGGTTGAAGTCCAAACCGGAGGTGTTTGGCAACTCGCCAAATGACATTAAAAGTCCTCAATTCTTTCCATCGGTCCTGGCGGTAGCACCGTCTCCCTTTTCGGGTGGTTGCTGCGGCGTCGTCGAGCCAGATCTCTCAGCCGCTCTGGATGGGTCGTCATTCATTTGTAGCCGTAATAAACCGATGCATCCAAGCCACGAAGTCACATTTCGACCTTGGGCGGCTCCGGGATGACCGGCAGGTTGAACAGCCAATGGCGCATCATGCCGAAGATGAATTGCCCATATTCGCCCATTATCGATCAAACCGGCATTCAATGAAATAAATAACGAAATATCCCGCGCATGTGGCACAGTTATCGAAGATTTTTCATGTTACGCAAGATTTGCATTCAATTCCTTCGAAACCCTGTAATAGACGTGTAACCATCCCGAGCGGCCGAGAGATCTGGCTCAGTGACGCCGCAGCAACCACCTATGGAGGACACCTTCCATAGGCCGGTGCTACCGCCAGGACCGATGGAGATGATCATGGCACTGTGCTTTGCGCAGCCTCAAATGCAGTACCTGGGCCTCGCGTCCATGGCACTGGGCGCCGGCCTCGTCAATTTCTCGCGCAGATTCGCCACCACGGCACAGAGCCGCACCGCGCTTTCAGGCTCGCAGCCACAACGGGCTATGGGCAAAGACCGGCAATTCGCCTCGGCCAAGAACCTCCAGGGCACAAGCAACACCTGGCCTTCCTCGGAATACTTGCCGTTGCCCTGCTCGCTGCCTCCGAACGCCGCGCCATAAAAGCCCCGGGCCCGAGGGCACTAGCGATCAAGTACCAAACCAGCCACCGAATAGACACTCCAAGGAATACTCTGTAATGACCATCGAATCGGCACCAACCTCTGCATTTGCCTCTGAGGAAGCACGCCAAGCATTCTGGGACGACGCGGCACGCCTCCTTGATTGGGACACCAGCTGGCATACCACCAGCCAGATCCTCCCAGCTGACCCGGAAGCCAAGCGCGGACCGCAGATCTCCTGGTATCTGGGTGGCAAGCTCAATGCCGCGGTGAACTGCGCCGACCGGCATGTGGCCGCCGGCCGCGGAGACAAGGTCGCACTGTATTTCGAGGGCGAACCCGGCGACCGGGTGGCCGTCACCTACAAGAACCTGCAAGAACGCATCAGCCAGGCCGCCCACGCTTTGGAATCCTTGGGCGTGGTCAAGGGCGACCGCGTGGTCATCTACCTTCCGGTCCTCATCGAAACCGTCGTCATCACGCTGGCCTGCGCCCGCATCGGCGCCGTCCATTCGCTGGTCTTCGGCGGATTCTCTGCCGAAGCGTTGAAGTTCCGCGTGGAAGACACGAAGGCCAAGGTGCTGGTGACCACCGATGGCCAATTCCGCCGCGGCGCCTCGGTGCCGGTCAAGGACAATGCCGACGAAGCGGTCTCCGGCGAGAATGAGATCGAAAAAGTGCTGGTCATTCGACGCACCGGCGATCAGATCCCGTGGACCGAAGGCCGCGACGTCTGGTGGCACGATGTTGTCGACACCCAGCCCACCGAACATGAAGCGCAGTTCTTCGACTCTGAAACTCCGCTGTTCATCATGTACACCTCCGGAACCACCGGACAGCCCAAGGGCCTGGTGCACACCACCGGTGGCTACCTGACCCAGGCTGCCGCCAGCTACAACATGCTCTTCGCCAACCCGGATGCCTCCCAGCGCGAGAATGACGTGCACTGGTGCACCGCGGACCTGGCATGGATCACGGCCCACACCTATGAGATCTATGGACCGCTATCCAACGGCGTCACCCAGGTGATTTATGAAGGCGTGCCCAACGCGCCGCATCCCGGACGCCACTTCGAAGTCATCGAACGCTACAAGGTCACCAGCTACTACACGGCCCCGACCTTGGTCCGCTCGTTGATGGGCTGGTTCCCCGAGGGCATTCCCAAATCCTACGACCTGTCCTCCATCAACGTCGGCGGCACCGTTGGCGAAGCGGTTAACCCGGAGGCCTGGCGGTGGCTGCGCGAACAGCTTGGCCGCGATACCCCGGCAGGCATTCCGATGGTGGATACCTGGTGGCAGTCCGAGTCCGGGGCGACGGTCCTCTCCCCTTTGCCGACCGACGACTACTTCAAGCCAGGATGCGCCGCCCGTGCCCTGCCGGGCGTTTCCGTGGACATCGTTGATGCCCAGGGACAGCGAGTTGAGCCCAACACCCAGGGCAATATTGTCATCACCCGCACCGGCCCGTCCATGGCGCGTACGGTATGGGGCAACCCTGAACGCTACTACACCAGCTACTGGGAGAAGTACGTCCAGCAAGGCTGGTTCCTCGCAGGCGATGGGGCACGTTTTGACGAGGATGGAGATATTTTCATCCTGGGCCGCACCGATGACGTGATCAATATTTCCGGGCACCGGTTATCGACCATTGAAATCGAGTCTGCGCTGGTCACCAACCCCGGCGTCGTCGAGGCCGGAGTCTGCCCCACCCCGGATGCAAAAACCGGACATGCGGCCACCGCCTTCGTGGTGCCCCTGGACAAGTCGCTGATTGGCGAAAACCCTGATGAGCAGCTCGCCGCGCGCCAGGCACAATTCATAGCTGAACTTCGTTCCACGGTAGCCACCCAGATAGGCCCGATTGCCAAGCCGCGCGATGTGCTGCTGGTACCGGATGTTCCCAAAACCCGTTCGGGCAAGATCATGCGCCGCTTGCTCACGCAGCTATTTGAAGGAACCACGCTGGGTGACACCACCAGCCTGCAGAATGAACCGTGCATTCCCGAGATCAATGCAATCTGCCGGGCACGCCGCTAAAGCGCAACTGAAGAAAATCCGCTTTAAATAGTCGAAGCCACGTCCCGCGGGACGTGGCTTCGACTATTTAAAGCTAGGAATCCTTGGATTCGGAAGAATCCGTGGACGGTTCCACAACAGCCTCGGTAACTATCACCTGAGCTGAATCCACCACACCATCTTCTGGCTTCCCGGCCGGCTTGATGATGGGAATCTCGGTGGTCATCAGGCTGAACTGGCTGCCTTCGTGCCGGTCCACGCCCTGGGTCACCGATTGCTCAAGCACTGTGCGGGCCACCTTGCCGCGCAAGATCAGCGGATCGCGGCTCAGGTCCTTCCATAGTGCGACGCACAACAGCAGCATCACGATCACGAACGGCAAGGCCGAGACAATCGTGATGTTCTTCAGGCCGTTGAGCGCCTCGGCCGGATGATCGCCACCCGCCAACAGCATGACTGCGGCAACAGCACCGGTGGCCACACCCCAGAAGACCACGGACTTCTTGGTCGGCTCCTCGGCTCCGCGCTCGCTCAAGGCACCCATCACGATGGAAGCCGAGTCGGCGCCGGTGACGAAGAAGATCGCGATCAGCAAGACCGTGACGATCATCAGCACCGTGGCAATCCAGCCGGAGAGCGGAAGCGCATTAAGCAGATCGAAGAGGATCAGGTCGAAGTTGATGTCCGGAGCCCCATCCACCACCTTGGCCAGCGCCTCGCCGGTGTTGCCTGCACGCTCCGCGCGTTCCTGCAAGCCAATGGCGCCACCGCCGAAGATGGAGAACCACAGCAGGGTGACAGCCGATGGAACCAGCAGCACGCCGGTGACAAACTGGCGGATGGTGCGGCCACGCGAAATGCGAGCGATGAACAGGCCAACGAATGGGCTCCATGAGATCCACCAAGCCCAGTAGAAGACAGTCCAGGAGGACAGCCAGCTGGACATGGTGCCGTCGCCAGAGGCCGCGGTACGCGAAGCCATCTCTGGAAGGTCGCCAATGAATGCGCCCACGGCGTTCGGGACGACGTTGAGGATGAATAGCGTTGGGCCGCCAATGAACACGATCAGCGCCAGGATCACTGCCAAGACCATGTTGATGTTCGACAGCCACTGGATGCCGCGCTCGATGCCGGAGACAGCCGAAGCGACAAACAATGCGGTAAGGATCGCGATGATCACTACCAGGACGCCGGAGCCAACCTTTTCAAGGATGCCAGCGGACTGGATGCCGCCACCAATCTGCAGTGCGCCCAGGCCCAGCGAACAGGCGGAGCCGAAAAGGGTAGCGATAATGGCGAGGATATTAATGGTGCGGCCGCCCCAGCCGTGCACAATGCGCTCTCCGAAGACGGAGGAGAACATTGCCGAGAACAGCTGCGGGCGCCCCAGGCGGAAACTGCCGTAGGCCATGCCCAAGCCGACGATGGCATACATCGCCCACGGGAACAGCGTCCAGTGGAAGAGCGTGGTGCCCATGGCGGTGCTCAATGCAGCGTCGGTAGACCCTTCAACGGTGCCTGGCGGCGGTGACATGTAGAAGAACAGCGGTTCTCCCACGCCATAGAACACCAAGCCGATGCCCATGCCGGTAGCAAACATCATGGAGATCCATGAAACCGTGCTGAATTGCGGTTTTTCGTCGTCCTTGCCCAGCGGGATGCGCCCGAAGTTCTTCGCAGCGACCACGATGACAAATATTGCGAATACCGAGGCTGCAATGATAAACAGCCAACCAGTGTTGGTGATGACCCAGTTAAGGGCCACGTCTGCGGCTTTACCCAAGCCTTCGGGGGTAACGAAACCCCAAATGATAAATGCCAGCGCCAAGGCGCCAGCGATTCCGAATACCCAATAGTCGGTTCCTGAAACCGAATATTTCTTTGGTCGTCGTTGTCGAGCTGAATGCAGCTCGCCGACGAGGTCTTCAAATGATTGATCCGTCTGCTTCATTGCGTTCTTCCTTCACTGGTAAGGCTCGGCGAACGAAATCCTGCCGGCGCCCGGCGAGTTATCGCTTCGAGGGGACGCGATTGCCCTGCAGTGTGCTTGATTGCGAATTGCTTATCGGTGTCGATTCACTGAATCCAAATCTAGCGTCAGAGGGTGCTGATTGATACAACTAACCCTGCATATTGCCACGGGAATGTTACCGGTGACCCGACGCTATTTCTTCTCGAATTGTCACAATAAATCCTAAATAGGCCTTTTTAAGCATGGTCGACCCACACCCATTGGTCAAACCAGAGCGCCTGATTCTCGGGGTTTTTGCGGCAAGCACCCCGTTCATGGCGTACTGCTCATAGGCCGTTCACAGCCATGTGAGCTTGCTCGCGTGTGCATAATTCCTGCCCGAAGTCGCCCAGAATTCCAGATCCCGCTCAGCGAAATCCGATGCCCGATTCCTTGGCGAATTCTGCCGAGGCCGGACTCCTCGTTCGGTTTTTGCGGTATCTTCGGCCGCTACGCCAAACACAAAATATATATTCTGAAATGAGAATATTTACTAACCAGGGCAGAACACCAGAAGTTCATCAAGGAACATCGCGTAGCAACCTGAAATACATCTCTACTTATCTTGACTCATTCAAGATAAGCGGTCATGCTGAAGATATGACATCTCTGGACGGGATCGAGCAAGTGCTCAAGGCTGCCTCTATGCGAGTCACGCAACCACGCGTTGCGGTACTCGCTGCGGTTGCCGCGCACCCTCACGCGGACACCGAAACAATTATTTCGGCGGTCCACAGTGAGCATCCCACGGTGTCACACCAGGCGGTCTACGATTCGCTCAAGCTGTTCACCAGTTTGGGCGTCATCCGCCAGATACAGCCTCAAGGGCATATCGCACGCTACGAAACCCGCGTCGGCGACAACCATCATCACGTGGTGTGCCGCCAGTGCGGAACCCTAGCTGACGTCGACTGCGCTGTCGGCGGAGCCCCTTGTTTGCACGCGTCGGATGACCACGGCTTCAAGATCGATGAAGCCGAAGTCATCTATTGGGGCATCTGCCCCGAGTGCCAGGCTAAGAATCTCGGCGGGTAGCCGCACGGCCCCAAAACTTTGTCATCATTCGGGACCCCCTCGGGCGATGAACATCGAACCACAAACCCCAAAGAATCCGGAAGGAAGAGCATATGTCTGAGACAACAGCAGGTCAGTGCCCGGTTGTAGGCAACACCGGTCGAGTACACCCGACCCAGGGAAACGCCAACACCGAGTGGTGGCCAAATAAGCTGAATCTGAAGATCCTTGCAAAGAATCAGGAGGCTACCAACCCCCTGGATGCAGACTTCGATTACATCAAGGCTTTCGAAGCTCTGGATCTGGCAGCAGTCAAGGCTGATCTCGCCGAGGTCATGACCAAGTCCTACGACTGGTGGCCAGCTGACTTCGGCCACTACGGCCCCTTCCTGATTCGCATGGCTTGGCACTCTGCCGGCACCTACCGCTCGCACGACGGCCGCGGTGGCGGATCTGCAGGCCAGCAGCGCTTCGCTCCGCTGAACTCGTGGCCAGATAACGTGAACCTGGATAAGGCTCGCCGCCTGCTGTGGCCAGTGAAGAAGAAGTACGGCCAGTCCATCTCCTGGGCTGACCTCATGATCCTGGCCGGCAACGTCGCGCTGGAAGACATGGGCTTTGAGACCTTCGGCTTCGCCGGTGGCCGCAAGGACGTCTGGGAACCAGACGAAGACGTTTACTGGGGTCCTGAGAAGGTATGGCTGGAAAGCGAACGCTACACCGGCGCCCGCAACCTCGACGCACCACTGGCAGCTGTCCAGATGGGCCTGATCTACGTCAACCCAGAAGGCCCGGACGGCGTTGCCGACCCACTGGCTTCCGCAGCGGATATCCGTGAAACCTTCCGCCGCATGGGCATGGACGACGAGGAAACCGTCGCCCTGATTGCCGGTGGCCACACCTTCGGCAAGACCCACGGTGCCAGCGCCGAGTCGCACAAGAGCGGCGACCCGGAAGCTTCCCCGCTGGAAATGCAGGGTCTGGGCTGGAAGTCCGACTTCGGTACCGGCAACGGCGATGACACCATCGGCTCCGGCCTGGAAGTTACCTGGACCTACCACCCAACCCGTTGGGACAACGAGTTCTTCCACATCCTCTTCGCTTACGAGTGGGAACTGTTCCACTCCCCTGCCGGCGCCCAGCAGTGGCGTCCAAAGGACAACGGCGGAGCCGACATGGTTCCAATGGCCCACAACTCCTCGGTTCGCCGCGAGCCACGCATGCTCACCAGCGACCTGGCCCTGCGCTTCGATCCTTCCTACGAGAAGATCTCCCGCGAGTTCAAGGACAACCAGGACAAGTTTGCCGACGCCTTCGCTCGTGCGTGGTTCAAGCTGACCCACCGCGACATGGGCCCGAAGTCCCGCTACTTCGGTCCAGAGGTTCCAGCAGAAGATCTGCTGTGGCAGGATCCACTGCCAGCTGCACCAGAAACCACCCTGGGCGCTGCAGAAGTTTCGGCACTCAAGAACCTGATCAAGGAATCCGGCCTGAGCGTACAGCAGCTGGTCTCCACCGCTTGGAAGGCAGCGGCAACCTTCCGCTCCTCGGACAAGCGCGGCGGCGCCAACGGCGGACGCATCCGTTTGGAACCACAGGTTTCCTGGAGCGTGAACCAGCCAGAGCAGCTCAAGCCAGTGATCGCAAAGCTGGAAGAAATCGTTGACGACTTCAACGCTACTTCCGCGATCAAGACCTCCTTCGCCGACGTTGTGGTTTTGGCCGGCAACGTAGGTGTTGAGCTGGCAGCTTCGGCTGGCGGCCAGCAGATCGAGGTTCCTTTCACTCCGGGTCGCGTTGACGCTACCCAGGAGCAGACCGATGTCGAGCAGTTCGCATGGCTGGAGCCAGTAGCTGACGGATTCCGCAACTACGACTCGGGCTTCTTGAACCTGCCTTCCGAGTACCTGCTGCTGGACCGCGCCAATCTGCTGGGCCTGACCGCACCGGAAACCACCGTGCTGGTGGGCGGGCTGCGCGTACTGGGCAACAACTGGGATGGCTCGAACACCGGCGTATTCACCGATACCCCGGGCGTGCTGACCAACGACTTCTTCGCCAACCTGCTGGAACTGGGCCTTGAATGGACCCCGGATGCAGAAGAGAAGACCTACGCAACCACTGACGGCCGCTGGGTCGGCAGCCGCGTAGACCTGGTCTTCGGCTCGAACTCCGAGCTGCGCGCACTGGCCGAGGTTTATGCTTCGGACGATGCCAAGCAGAAGTTCGTCAAGGACTTCGCTGCAGCCTGGGCGAAGCTCATGGACGCAGATCGTTTCGAACTGCGCAAGTAAGCAGCCCCAGGGCTGAAAGCTGTGGCCGCCACTTCCGAATTTATCGGAGGTGGCGGCCACAGCCGTTTAAGGAATTAGTTCGCGAAGACCGTGATCAGGGAACCGGGTTGCCCAGCTCCCGCAGCTCCGTCTTGCTGGTTTCCCGCGCCCATGCCGCGCCAGCAACCGCGAGAATCGATGAAGCGGCGACAATCCAGGCCGCTGGGCCCCAGTTGGCCGACACGCCGCCAACAAGTGCCGTGGCCAGCAGCGGGGTAAAGCCGGCACAGAGGATACCGACCTGCAGCCCAATGGCCATTCCCGAATAGCGGACCTTCACGTTGAACAGTTCAGAGAACCACGCCGGGTACACGGAATTCGAGGCTGCGTACGTTCCGGCCGTAATCAGCATGCTGGATACAAAGACCATGGCCAGATTGCCCGTGGAAATCGTCAGGAAGTACACGAAGATCATCACGCCAGAACCCAGCACGCCTCCGATAAACACCTTCTTGCGCCCGAAATTATCCGAGAGCCGGGCAAAGAACGGCTGGCTGACAATGGCAACCACGTTTCCTGCGATACTCACCCACAACATGGTCGCCGCGGGAATGCCGACGGACACTGCATAAGCCAACCCGAAGGACTGCATGAACGTATTCGTGACCACCTGGAAGGACATCAGCGCCACTTGCATGAACTGGGCCGGGTGAGTGGTGATCATCTTGGTGAAAGGAAGCTTCACCAGCTGTTCTTCTTCCTGCTTTTCCTCAAATACCTCGGGCTCCTCCAAGGAGCGGCGCACCAGGAAGGCGGCCACGAGAACCAGCAATGACAGCCAGAATGGGATTCGCCAGCCCCAGGCCAGACGCGCCGGCTCGTCCATCGCCGCTACCGGAAGGAACGCGATCGAGGCCAGAACGATGCCAAAGGAAATGCCGCTCATCGCAAAGCTGGCGAAAAATCCACGACGGCCTTCCGGAGCTTCCTCGGTGGATAGCGCCGACGCGCCGGCGGTCTCCGCACCGGCAGAAAGCCCCTGCATCAAGCGCAGGATCACCAGAAGCGCCGGGGCCCAGTATCCAGCAGTCGAGAAGTCGGGCAGCACACCGATGAGGAAGGTTGCCGAGCCCATCAGCACCAAGGTCATCACCAGCGTTGCCTTGCGCCCAATCTTGTCACCGAGATGCCCGAAGAACACTGCGCCGAAAGGCCTGGCGATGTAGGCGACGCCGAAAGTCGCAAAGGATGCAAGCAGGGCGATGGTCGCGTCCCCTGAAGGGAAGAAGATCTTGGAAAAGATCAGCGAGGCGGCCGTCGCGTAGATGAAGAAATCGTAGTATTCCAGCGCGCCGCCGAGGAATCCCGCGAGCGCAGCCTTCTTGGCGCGCTTGAGCCTGCGCCGCTGTTCCTCGTCGAGGCTGGCGCTCGAATGGCTGATGGTCTTGCTCATGGGATGTCCTTCCACAGCAGCAGGGATGCTTTCCGTCCTGCACTAATGTTAGTTGTACGGTATACGCACAAACGTGCGATATGCGACAATAGTTAAAGTACAGCAAGGTGAGGCGAGTCACAAGAGGTGTGGCGGTTTCCGTAATCCATGCTGGGCAAGCTCGTCTCGAAAGGACAACAATGAGCCACTCCATCAACGCAACACAGCTGTTCATCATTGGTTCCCATGCTTCGCAAACCATGTCGCCGGATCTCTGGAATCCTGTGTTCGAGGCGCTGGGCAATCACTGGAGCTACGAGCCACGGGACGTTCCCGCGCACAGCCCCATGCAGGAAATCCGCAACAGCCTGCTCTCAACGGAAGTCATAGGCGCCAACGTGACCATGCCGCATAAGCAGTGGGCAGCAGGCATCGCCGACGAACGCTCCGAACAGGTCAGCCTCAGTGGAGCAGCCAATCTATTGATCCGCCAGGGCGGAAAACTCCATGCCTACAACACCGATCTAATTGCGGTGGCAACCAAACTGGCTACCAGAATGCATGATCACGTTGTATTCCTCGGTGCCGGAGGCGCGGCCCGCGCAGCCCTGGTTGCGCTCCAAGGACATATCGGCACCGTCACCATCGCGGACCGTGATCAAGAAGCGGCCAACCAGCTGCTCTCCTTGGCCACCCACATGGGAGTCCCGGGCAAGAGCGTGGATTGGCCCCGGGCATCGCAGGCCGCAGCGCAGGCTTCCCTCATCATTAATGCCACGCCCATCGGCAAGCATGCCGAAGACGGGGCCGCTTGGGGCACCGCGCAGCTGCTTCCAGGCACCTATGTCTATGATTTTGTGTACAGCGCGCACACGACCGGAACCATCAAGGCTGCCATCGAGCAAGGCCTGGAATATTCCGACGGCTGGGAGCATTTGCTGCTTCAAGCCGAAGCCATGGTCCCGCTGCTTGGCTTGCCTGAGCAGGGCAAGACCCAGCTCCAGCACTCGCTTCAGCGCATCCGCGCCAACAACTGAGCGAGAAGCCTAGAAGAGGGTGCCTGGCGTACCGCCGAAGCGGGGATTTTCCAGTGTCAGCAATTCCGTCTTCGCTTCAAGTCCGCCAAGATAGCCGCCCAGTGATCCATCGGTGCGCAATACCCGGTGGCAGGGCAGGACAATGGGAATCGGATTGGTCGCGCAGGCCGAGCCTACGGCGCGCACGGCCTTGGGATTGCCAATGCGCTGCGCCATCTGCGAGTAGCTCCACGTCTGCCCGTAGCCGATCATGCCCAGTTCCAGCTGCACCCGGCGGCGGAAGTCGGTGGAAAGCTTCAGGTCCAGAGGCACATCGAAGTTGTGCCGGGTTCCGGCAAAGTACTCATCGAGTTGCCGGGCCACAGCATCCAAACGCGCGGGGTCCTTGAGAATGCGCGGGCTGAGCTTCTGGGCGAGCACCTCGAGAATCCTCTCATGGCCCTCGGTTTCAAAAGCTACCCGCACCAGGCCGGCTGGGGTGCTGGCCAGCAGCAAAGACCCTATCGGGCTATCAACGACTCGGTAGGAAATATCGACAAGATCCCCGGCCTGCGCCTTGGCCCGCAGCTCGATTCCCAGCTGCTCCAGAACTTGGGCCTCTTCTCCGGTTGCCGAAGAGTTGATCGGTGCATCAGTCATGACTTCTCCTGCCACAGTGTGTCATCGCCGAGCAATCGGCGAAGGTTCTTGAGCCCGTCGCTGCCCGCTCGCCGCGCGGCGGCTTCAGTGCCAGAAACCATTTGGGCAATCTGCGCATAGGTCAGTCCGCCCAGATACCTGTAGCCGACCACCAGCCGCTGCTTCTCGGGGAGCCTGCCTACTTCCTGCCAGAGCTGGAGATTCTCCAGCTGCAGTGCCGGTTGCGGCTCGCCATCAATCTGGTCCCACTGATGATGGTCGACGAGGATCTCCGGCTTGTTCTTGCGCAGCTCATCGATGGCCTTGTTCCGTGCAATGCGGACCAGCCAGGCCAGGACGTTGGCGTCCTCGGCAAGCTGCGGATAGGCCTTGAGCGCTGAAAGGAAAGTTTCGGACCAGGCATCCTGGGCGCGATGCTCATCGAGCAGGGCGCGGCAAACGCGAAGCACGTTCAGCCCGTAATCCTGGACTATCCGCTCAAACGGCACTTGCATGGCTCTCCTGAAGGTCGGCACCTTTACGGGCTTTCACCATGTAAACGCATCGCGGAGCAAAAATGTGAGGTGGCGATAGGAAAAACTTCTGGGCCCCTAGCAGCTGACCAGATCCAGCCCTTCAGCCAGTTCGCGCAGGCGCTGGATGTCAATCTCGATGACCTCGCCATTGTCCACGCCGCGCGGCAGCTTGGTTCCGGCCAGCGCATCACGAATGGCGCGCATGGTGGCTCCATGGCTGACCACGGCCACCTTCCTGCCCGCATGCTCGATCGACAGATCAACCAAGGCAGGAATTGCCCTGCGCAGGATCTCGTCGATTGGCTCCAATTGATCCTGGAGCGCGGCCGATTCCTCATCGCTCACCTGGGCCATGATCCGGCCTTCGAGCGGTCCGAAACCGCGTTCAATCAATTCCGGGACGCTCCGGCCGGTCTCCGCCTCCAGCTCCCGGGCGATCAACGCGGCGGTTTCCTGCGCGCGGCCCAGCGGGGATGCCAGCACCAGGGAGAACCCCTGGCCTTGAAGTTCGCGCCCTACACCGCGGGCTTGTTCGCGTCCGGTGTCGTTGAGCGGAATGTCGGTGCGCCCCTGAAGGCGGCCGGCCAGATTCCAATCGGTCAGCCCGTGTCTGATCAATACCAGCGCAGTATCCATGACTCAAGCGTACCGGCGAGCACAGTGATCGAAGAATCTCCGGCACTACGTCCAATACGCAACGTTAAGACTCATAGTTAGGTCATGAACGGTCATGTTGCGAAGATTGTTACACCATCCCGAGCGGCTGAGAGATCTGGTTCGTTGACGCCGCAGCAACCTGCCACATCCGGTGGTTACGGTGCTACCGCCAGAAACGATGCAGCCGCCTGTCTTGTTCAACCACAGCAAGAAGCGACATTGATTCCGGGATTCCTGCCTCGATCGCACCACCGCCGGGCGGTGAAGCGCGAAAACCCCGTCGACAAGGAGTCGTAAGCCATCATGGCAGATCACAAGTTTGGATTCCGCACCCGCGCATTGCACGCCGGTGGCACCCCCGATGCGGAGCACGGCGCCCGCGCAGTACCCATCTACCAGAGCACCTCATTTGTCTTCAAGGACGCCGACGACGCGGCCAACCTCTTCGCGCTGCAGAAGTACGGAAATATCTACTCGCGCATCGGCAACCCGACCGTCGCGGCTTTCGAGGAGCGCATGGCCTCGCTGGAGGGCGGCATCGGCGCTGTAGCCACCGGCTCCGGCATGGCCGCCGAGTTCGTGACCTTCGCCGCCCTGGCCCAGGCCGGCGACCACATCGTGGCCTCCTCGAAGCTCTACGGAGGAACCATCACCCAGCTTGATGTTTCGCTGCGCCGCTTTGGCATCAACACCACCTTCGTCGATTCCAATGACCCAGCCGACTTCGAAGCGGCCATTGAAGAGAACACCAAGGCGGTGTACACCGAGGTGGTGGCCAACCCCTCGGGCGACATTGCCGACCTGAAGGGCCTGGCCGAGGTGGCGCACCGCCACCTGATCCCGCTGGTGGTCGACTCCACGCTCACTCCCCCTTATATCCTGCGCCCTATCGAGCACGGGGCCGATATTGTCATCCACTCGGCAACCAAGTTCATTGGCGGCCACGGCACGACCCTCGGCGGCGTGGTCATCGAGTCCGGCAAATTCGACTGGGGCAACGGCAAGTTCCCCGCGATGACCGAACCGGTGGCCAGCTACGGCAACGTTTCCTGGTGGGCCAACTTCGGCGAATACGGCTTCCTCACCAAGCTGCGCAGCGAGCAGCTGCGCGACTTCGGCCCGGCCCTGCCGGCCCAGTCGGCATTCCAGCTCTTGCAGGGCCTGGAAACCCTGCCCCAGCGCATGGACAACCACTTGGCCAATGCCAAGCAGGTCGCCGCCTGGCTCGAAGCTGATCCACGGGTCACCTACGTGAACTACGCCGGACTGGAATCCCACCCGCAGCATGCCCACGCCACGGAACTGCTGCCCATGGGTGTCGGTTCGGTCTTCAGCTTTGGCGTGAAGGGCGGACGCCAAGCCGGCTCCAAGTTCATCGAGGCCCTGCAGCTGGCCAGCCACTTGGCCAATATCGGCGATGCCCGCACCCTGGTGCTGCACCCGGCCTCCACCACCCACCAGCAGCTCAGCGCAGACCAGCTGATTGCCGCCGGCGTCCCCGAAGACCTGATCCGCCTGTCGGTGGGCCTGGAAGATGTCGAAGACATCCTCTGGGATCTGGACCAGGCTTTGGCCGCCTCCCAGGAAGCAATCTCCGGTTCCGCCGATGAATTTGCGGAACCGCCCTATGATGGTGCCGCGTGCGCCATTCCTGCAGCCCCGAAGGGAGCCAACTAATGAGCACCACCGAACGCACCTGGGAAGGCCCGGGAGCCGCGCAACGGCTGAACATCCTGCGCGAAACCAAGTCCATCGCCATCGTGGGAGCCTCCAACAAGCCATCGCGGGCCAGCTACTTCGTAGCGACCTTCCTGCTGTCCTCATCCAAGTACAAGGTGTACTTCATCAACCCGGTGCTGGATGAGATCCTGGGCCAGCCGGTGTACAAGTCCCTCGCGGACCTGCCAGAGGCTCCGGATCTGGTGGAGGTCTTCCGCAAGCATGATGACCTGCCATCGGTTTTGGATGAGGCATTGGCCGTGGGCGCGAAGACCCTATGGCTGCAGCTGGGATCATGGCATGAGGACGTGGCCCGCCGTGCCGAGGCCGCAGGCATGAATGTCGTGATGGACCGCTGCGTGAAGATCGAACACGCCCGCTTCCACGGCGGCCTGCGCCTGGCCGGGTTCAATACCGGCGTGATTTCCTCCAAGCGCCAGGTGCTCGCCTAGGCGATCCCAGGCCGCTGGTTCGAGTGGCGGACAACCTTTATGGTTGTCCGCCACTCGCCATTTCCAGGAGGATTCAGCGCAATATTCCGCCGTGCCGCCAGGCACGCACATCGAGGCGGGCCTTGCTATGCCGCGCACCCCTTTAACCGCCACTATTGAACGTCCGGGGGACAGCCAAGGCAAACTATTTAAAGCTGATTTTCTCAGCGTACAGACCATCTACTTGGCACAATGCCAACCAATCCCACGCCAATATGCCGCTTAGCCCAAAATTCCATCACTATTAGCTTGACGTTCCCACGTAATCGGGCATAAAGTCATGGAAACACAGATTCATGTGGTGCAGGTCATGAGGGATTGCGGAGGCACAAAATGTTCGCCGAAGAACGACACCGGCTGATCGTCGAGCAGCTTGAGACGGACGGAAAAGTTTCCGTCGCGCAACTGTCCGAACGCTTCGAGATCACCCGGGAAACGGTCCGCCGCGACCTGGCCCAGCTCGAATCGGAAAACTTCTTGCGCCGCGTCCACGGCGGAGCGGTCACCACCACCGAGGCAAGCACCCGCGAGGAAAGCCACCTGGTGCGCACCGCCATCCACTCCGATGCCAAGTCCCGCATCGCCCAGCGCGCCTTGAGCCTGCTGCCGGTCTCGGACGCCTCGGTCATCATCGACGCCGGCACCACCACCGAGTTCCTCGCCGAACGCATGCTGCGCACCAACGCCAGCGCCGGCTTGGTCATCATCACCCACGCCCTGCCCATTGCCTCCGTACTGGTCCAGAGCCAGGATGCCACACTGGAACTCATCGGCGGACGCGTCCGCGGCCTGACCGGAGCCACCTCCGGGGCGCAAACCGTCGAGGAATACTCGCGGCACCGCGCAGACATCGCCTTCATCGGCACCAACGGGCTGCACGCAGGCTTTGGCTTGAGCACCCCGGATCCGCTGGAAGCCGCCGTGAAGCGCGCGCTGGTTAACAGCGCACGCCGCGTGGTGCTGCTGGCCGACAGCTCCAAGTTCGACCAGGAAACCCTGGTCTGCTTTGCCCGCCTGGAATCAATTGACACCCTGGTGACCGACCAGCAGCCCGGCGAGGAACTCGCCGCTGCCCTGGAAGCCGCTGATGTAGAGGTTGTGATCGCGTGATTGTCACCCTGACCGTCAACCCGGCCTTGGACAAGACCATTGAACTGGGCGAACCGCTGTCGCACGGCGCGGTGCAGCGCGCTACCGCCAGCCACGTGCAGGCAGCGGGCAAGGGAGTGAATGTCTCGCGCGCCATCGCCGCGGCCGGCGTGCCGACCCTGGCAGTGCTGCCCGGCGCGAGCACCGATCCGCTGATCACCGCGCTGTCCAGCGACAAGCTGGCCCACCGCACCCTGTCGATCACCGAGCCGCTGCGCACCAATATCACCCTGACCGATCCCGATGGCACCACCACCAAGATCAACGAGCCCGGTCCGACCCTGAATGCGCAGCAGCTGGCAGAGCTCGGCGGCCTGGTGGCCGAGGAGGCCGCCGGCGCCGACTGGCTGGTGCTGGCCGGTTCGCTTCCGCCGTCAGTCCCCGCCGACTTCTACGCCCAGCTCACCGCCAAGCTTCGTGCCGACTTGGGCCAGAAGTGCCCGAAGATCGCGGTGGACACTTCCGGAGCGCCTTTGATCGAGCTCTTCGCCCACGGCGCGCAGCACATCCCCGATCTGATCAAGCCCAATGCCGAAGAGCTGGCTGAGCTGGTCGGAGGCTGCGACGAAGCGGCGCTGGAAGGCTCGATAGAGCTGGCCGCCGACTGCGCCAAGAAGCTGCTGGAGACGGGCATCGGCGCGGTCCTGGCCACCCTGGGAGCCCAGGGCGCGCTGCTGGTCACCGAGCAGGGTGTCTGGCACGGATCGCACACACCGATCACCCCGCGCAGCACGGTAGGGGCCGGCGATTCCTCGCTGGCTGGCTACCTGCTGGCAGATGTTGCAGGGGCCAGCGCCCCTGAACGGCTGAAAAACGCCGTCGCCTACGGGGCTGCCGCCACGCAGCTGCCTGGCTCCACCATCCCTACAGAATCCGATCTCACCGTTGGCGCCGTCACCGTCCACGAACTTACTCCAAAGCAAGGAACCGAGTCATGAGTGAACTAATCACCGCAGAGCTCGTGCTGCTCGATGCCGATCTGGGCAACAGCACGAGTGAAGTCATCGAAAAGCTGGCCTCGCTGGTTGCTGAACAGGGCCGTGCCACCGATGCCGGTGCCCTGGCTGCCGACGGCAAGGCCCGCGAAGCCAAGACCGCCACCGGCGTTCCCGGCGGCATCGCCATCCCGCATTGCCGTTCGGCCGCGGTGACCGAGCCAACTCTGGCCATGGCCCGCCTGAACCCGAAGGTCGACTTCGGCGCCAAGGACGGCGAAGCCGACCTGGTCTTCTTCATCGCCGCCCCGGATGGTGCCGACCAGGCCCACCTGAAGCTGCTCTCCAAGCTCGCTCGCGCGCTGGTGAAGAAGTCCTTCACCGGCTCGCTGCGCGAAGCGCAGAGCGAAGCGGAGATCGTGGAGCTGGTCCGCGAGGTAGTTGCCGACGCCCCTGCCGCGGCGCCTGCCCCGGCGGCCGCTGCTCCGGCTCCAACCGCTGAGGCAGCCGACGGCGCTCCCAAGAAGAAGTCGATCGTTGCGGTCACCGCCTGCCCTACCGGCATCGCCCACACCTACATGGCTGCCGACTCGCTGGCCCAGACCGCCGAGGAAATGGGCGTGGACTTCGCCGTGGAAACCCAGGGCTCCTCGGGTTCCACCCCGCTGGACCCAGCGGTGATCGAGGCCGCCGACGCCGTGATCTTCGCGGTGGATGTGGACGTGCGCGACCGCGGCCGCTTCGCCGGCAAGCCGGTCATCCAGGTTCCGGTCAAGCGCGGCATCGATGAGCCGGAAAAGCTGATCAACGACGCCATCGCGGCCTCCGAGGATCCCCAGGCCCGCCGTGTTCCCGCCGGGACCACCGCAACGGCCGAGGAGAAGAACGGCTCCGAGTCCTTCGGCGCGGGCCTCAAGCGCGCCCTGCTCACTGGTGTCTCCTACATGATTCCTTTTGTTGCCGGTGGCGGCCTGCTCATCGCGCTGGGCTTCCTGCTCGGCGGCTACTCGATCACTGATGTGGCCGATGACGTGCTGGGATCCAACACCCTGTTCAACCTGCCCGGTGCCGACGTCATGTCGCAGCTTGAGACCCCATTCGGACCGCTGGGAGCCTACCTCGGCGCGGTGGCGTTCAAGATCGGTGGCCTGTCCATGGGCTTCCTGGTTCCGGCGCTGGGCGGCTATATCGCCTACGCCTACGCCGACCGCCCGGGCATCGCGCCGGGCTTCACCGCAGGCGCGGTGGCCGGCTTCATGGGAGCCGGGTTCATCGGCGGCATTGTCGGCGGCTTGATCGCCGGCCTGGCCTGCCGCTGGATCAACTCGTGGAATGTTCCACGCTGGATGCGCGGGCTGATGCCCGTGGTCATCGTGCCGCTGCTGGGCTCGATCATCGCCTCGGGCTTGATGTTCCTGTTCCTCGGTGGTCCTATCGCCAAGCTGACCGAAGCCTTGAACGGCTGGCTTTCGGGCATGTCCGGCACCGCCGCAGCCGTGCTCGGTCTGGTGCTCGGGCTGATGATGGCCATCGACCTCGGGGGACCGGTGAACAAGGTGGCGTACTCCTTCGCCGTGGCCGGACTGGGTACCGCATCGCTGGCCGATAATCCCGCCCCAATGATGATCATGGCTGCCGTCATGGCCGCCGGCATGGTTCCGCCGCTGGCGATGGCACTGGCCACCACCATCAGCGCCAAGCTGTTCACCGAGGCAGAACGCGAAAACGGCAAGGCCGCCTGGCTGCTGGGCGCGGCGTTCATTTCCGAAGGCGCCATCCCCTTCGCGGCTGCCGATCCGCTGCGCGTGATCCCGGCTTCGATGGTCGGTGCCGGTGTCACCGGCTCGCTGATCATGAGCTTCAACGTGGTCAGCCAGGCCCCGCACGGCGGCATCTTCGTCTTCTTCGCCATGAACAACACCTGGCCGCTGTTCCTGCTGGCCACCTTGATTGGTACCGTTGTCTCAGCAGCAGTGGTTATTGTTCTGAAGAAGTATGTACGCAAGGCTCCTGTCGGAGCCGCTGAACCGGCAAAGGTCGCAGCATGAGCAAGCAGTTCACCGGAGTAGGCGTGAGCGCCGGACGCGTCATCGGGCACGTGCGCCGCATGCCTGAGCCAATCCTCGCCCCGGCAGATGGCGCGCCGCTGCCGCAGGGCGTGAGCCCGGAGGAAGAAACCCAGCGCCTGGCCGAGGCCTCCAAGGCCGTGGCCGCTGGGCTCAAGGAGCGCGCAGCGCTGGCCACCGGAGATGCGCAGGCCGTGCTGAAGGCCACCGCATTGATGGCCAGCGACCGTTCGCTGATCAAGTCCGCCACCAAGCTGGTAGCCGGCGGCACCTGCGCCGAATCGGCGATCTGGGAGGCCGCTGACGCGGTCGCCACCCAGCTCACCGCGCTGGGCGGCTACATGGCTGAACGCGCCGGCGACGTGCTGGACGTGCGCGCCCGCATCGTGGCCGAACTGCGCGGGGTCCCTGCCCCGGGCATCCCGGATTCGGATGTGCCATTCATCCTGGCCGCCGTGGATCTGGCTCCAGCGGACACCGCGACCCTGGACCCGGCCAAGGTGCTGGCCCTGGTCACCTCCGATGGCGGACCCCAGTCGCACACCGCGATCATCGCCCGCTCGCTGGGGCTGCCAGCCATTGTTGCCGCTCCGGAAACCACCGAGCTGGCCGACGGGGACTACGTCTTTGTCGACGGCATCGACGGACAGGTCATCACTGACCCCACCGAAGCCGAAGAGCACCTGGCCTCCACCTACGCCAACCGCGAGGTCCTGCCGGACTTCTCGGGCACCGGCGAGCTGGCCGATGGCTACCGCGTTCCGCTGCTCTCCAACGTGGGCAGCGGCGAGGACGCCCAGCTGGCAGCCGAAGCCGGCGCCGAAGGCGTGGGCCTGCTGCGCACCGAGTTCTGCTTCCTGGGCAAGGAAAAAGAACCAACCCATGAGGAGCAGGTTGCTGCTTACGGCGCCGTTTTTGCCGCCTTCCCGGGCAAAAAGGTTGTTGTTCGCACCCTGGATGCCGGCGCGGATAAGCCGTTGCCATTCTTGACCGACTCCAGCGAGCCGAACCCGGCACTGGGTGTTCGCGGCTACCGTACCGACCTGTCCAGCCCCGGCGTGCTGGAGCGCCAGCTCAAGGCCATCGCGCAGGCGACCAGCGAGCACGAGGCAGATGTCTGGGTCATGGCCCCGATGATCTCCACCCCGACCGAGGCACAGGATTTCGCCGAGATGGCCAAGGCCGCTGGCCTGGCTACCGCTGGAACCATGATCGAGGTTCCTTCGGCCGCCGTCCTGGCCGGACAGATCCTGCAGCGCTGCGACTTCGTCTCCATTGGCACCAATGACCTGACCCAGTACACCATGGCTGCGGATCGCCAGCTGGGCACCTTGGCCGAGCTCAACGACCCATGGCAGCCAGCCGTGTTGCACATGGTCGCTGCCACTACCGCAGGCGCCCAGAGCGCCGATGGCAAGCCAGTAGGTGTTTGCGGCGAGGCCGCAGCCGACCCTGCGCTGGCCGTGGTCCTGGTGGGCTTGGGTGTCACCACCTTGTCGATGAACAAGCGCGCGCTGGCTCCGGTCTCCGCAGTACTGCGCACCGTGGACTTCGCCAAGGCCCAGCGCCTGGCCAAGATGGCCCTGGATGCGCCGTCTGCCGAGCTGGCCCGCAGCGCTGTTCGCGCCGAGCTGAGCGAACTGGACCGCTTCGGCCTGTAGGCCACTAGAATTTATCTTCAACGACCGTTCACAAGATCCTGAAGGAGCCATCATGGCAGAACGTAAAGCAATTATCGGCAGCCGCGTCGGCCTGCACGCCCGCCCGGCAGCTATCTTCGCCGAAGCCGCAGCAGAACTTCCGGTAGAAGTCACCATCGCACTGGAAGGCGAACCAGCAGAAGACGCAATGGATGCCTCGAGCATCCTGTCGCTGATGGGCTTGGGCGCCGAGCACGGTACCACCGTGGTGCTGCGTGCCGAGGGCGACGGCGCAGATGCCGCACTGGATCAGCTGGTCACCATCTTGGAGACCGACCACGACGCTGAGTAATTCCTAGTTCGACAATCCGGGGAACAAGCCATGGCTTGTTCCCCGTTTTTGTGGCCAAAATACTGATTGACAGATCTCAATCACTTAGCGGATGATGATACTTACGCACTAACGTAGGAGTTTGAATGAGCGCGCTCAAGACCTCCGCGCTGCGCCTCGTCAAGCCTTTCGCCGTCCGCGATTATGCCCTGCTGGCTAGCGCTCTTGTCCTGTCGACTTTCGCCGCGGGCATGTGGACCGTGGCCATGGTCTACCAGGTGCGCCGCTTGGGCGGCGGGCCGGTGGAACTTTCAATGGTGGCCACAGCCAATGCCGTGGGCCTGCTGTGTTTTGTCCTCTTGGGCGGAATTATGGCCGACAGGCATTCCTGCCGGCGCATCGTAGTGCTGGTGGAAACCTTTTCCTTTGTGCTGATGAGCATCACCGCGGTGCTGGCCATCAGCGGCGCACTGGAACTGTGGCACCTGATGGTGGCAGGATTTCTCATCGGTTCAGGTTCAGCATTTTTCTACCCGGCATACTCCGCCCTGCTGCCCAAGATGTTGCCATCCGAACAGCTCTTGGCCGCCAATGGCCTGGAAGGAACCGTGCGCCCCGTGGTGCACACGGCCTTGGGCCCAATGACTGCCGGATTCGTGGTCGCAGCGCTGTCCCCGGCCCACGCCATCATTGGCGTGGCATTGGTTCACCTGCTCGCCTTGCTGATGCTGCGCACGATTCCCAGCCGGGATGCCTATAACGCGACGGGTCCGGCGGACGGCCAGGCGCAGCCGGGCATCCTCCGGCAGCTGCGCGAGGGCATCGGCTATACGGTGCACACCCGCTGGCTACTGTGGACCTTGCTGTTTTCGGTCGTTTCCGTGTTCACCTTCATTGGCCCGTTCGAAGTTCTGCTGCCTTTTATCGTCAGCGATAATCTGCACGGGGACGCCAAGCTCTTCAGCTTCGCCCTGGCTTTCTTCGGCCTCGGTTCAGCACTCGGCTCGCTACTGATTGCCTCCGCTAAATTCCCGCGCCGGTATCTGAGCCTGATGACGGCATGCTGGTGCCTGGGAACATTGCCTCTGGCATTGGTGGGCTATGCCGAAGAAGCGTGGATGCTCTTTGCCATCCTCCTGGCATTCGGCATCACCGACGCTGTGGGCATGGTCATCTGGGGAACGCTGTTGCAACGCCGAGTGCCACGCCACCTGCTGGGCAGGATCTCCAGCTTGGACTTTTTCGTTTCGCTGGCGCTGATGCCGCTATCCATGGCAGCGGCTGGACCACTGACCCAAGTCCTGAGCTTGCAGGCGATTTTCATCATCGCAGGCCTGGCTTCACCGGTGTTTGGCGTGATTGCGTGGTGGGCTGGAAAATTTGCCCGCGACGAAGTGGAGCACCCGCTGATTGATGAGCCGGTGTCCGTGGCAGAGGGCGAGATTCGGTAGTTTCCGGATCCCATCCTCTATCACGGCCGATCAATTTTGCGATTCATAATGCGGTACAGCGGAAATACCGCAACGGAGGAACCGGACTTACGGCGCCTGCTCTGCGTAGAGGCGCAGTTGATCCAATTTGTCCCCTTCGCTTTTTCGTATGTTCGCAGCTAATTCTTCGCACTGTTCAACGCTCAAATCAGGATTGATGATCGCCACTTGCAGCACCACCTCGGTGTACCCGGCATCGTCTTTCAGATCGTATCGATAGGACAGCCCGTCCGGATTCTCTGATGTGTGCATGATCAGCAGTCGGTTCTCAATCAGGTCGTGGACGCGGTAGGCCCGTTCGTGGCCGGCGACTCTATAGACCAGATTGGTTCCGACTTTTAGTTCTGGGTCATCTGAATGCATGGAACCAATTCCATGGATCCACAAGGGAGCTGCTGCCCAGTCGGTCAGCAATTCCCAGACGCGGTGCACCGGAAGATGTATGAGAACGGTGCTTTCAAAAACACTGAACTGGCTCATACCGGAATCGTTGCACTCTCGCCGGTTAATGGGAATAGCTTTCAGAAGATTTGGGTAGATAAAAACCGGCGCCAGGCAATTCTCTGCCTGGCGCCGGTCAAATGCGCTACTGGTGTTTACCAGTCTTCTTCGTCGTCTGCCTCGGAAATGCCCAACTCCGGTTCCTGCTCAAGGTCGAAGTTGTACCAGGCTTCGGTGAAGTCAGCCATTGCATCCAGCGCGTCCTGCGCATCGCCGTCCAAGACCTCCAGGGCCTCAGGGCTGTTCAACACAGCAGTCACGGCAACGAATGGGTGATACTCAAAGTAATCGGTTGGGGTGGCATCTTCGTTAAACGTCAGATTCTCGCTCTGTGCAAAGAGTTCGACGTATTGCGCCACTGCCTCGGGCAGACGGCTCAGGTTGATGCCAGTCAAGGACTCATTGTAGATCTCAGCAGTTGCGTCGGCCCACTGCTCAATGAGCTCTTCGCTCATCATTGCCATCTGATTATCCACCTCGTGGTCGGGGTTTTTGCTTCACGTGATTCGGTAGCAATTCATCTTATTTCTTCAGGCCGAGCATGCCAAGACAGGACCTTCAGTTGGTTTGTGATCTTTTCGATCATGTGAATTTCGCTGGATGCTACTGGTCCAGCGATGGGATGTCAGGCAGTTCTGGCATGGGTGAAAAACTGAATTCTTCAGGCATCGGCGCAGGAGATCTAGTCAACCGGTCAAGTTCTTCGCGTGGCAGCTGAACTGGTCCCGAAGGCTCTTCATCCACGGTTCCTCCAGAGCTGTCCGAGGGCTGCGGGACACCGCCGAGCAATGAGAGCGACAGGACAAATGCAATGAATCCGAACACCAGATGCAGTCCAATGAAGTACATCCCGCCGATGTTGCCTCGCAGCAAGGCGAACCCTCTCGCTTTTGCCGAACTGCTCACCGCCAGCCCATAAGCGAAAGCGTTGTTCTTGAATCCCAGACGGAGCTGGCAATAGGCCAAAACCCCACCGACCATCAACAGTCCCAGACCCGCCGACCACATCGGAACTGCGGCCATCTGGCTTGGGCGGGCCATGCACACTCCAAAGAAGGCCAGATGCGCGAAAACTATCAGCACACGCTTCCAGAAGCCTGCCGCGTAGCCTCCGCTCAGGCGCACCAGATGCACCCTTCGTTCTTCAGGATCCTGG
Organism: Glutamicibacter sp. FBE19; assembly: GCF_015524875.1. Taxonomy (NCBI): domain Bacteria; kingdom Bacillati; phylum Actinomycetota; class Actinomycetes; order Micrococcales; family Micrococcaceae; genus Glutamicibacter; species Glutamicibacter sp. FBE19. The sequence goes on from NZ_JACKQN010000004.1 coordinate 254,798, forward strand.
CGGTTCTGCGGAGGTCCTGATATTTCTCGAAATATGAGAACAGCGGCCACCCGGCCCGCCACAACACCGAGAAGCATCAAGATCGCCCCCGCGAGTGGAACGAAGCAGCCCGCCACAGCGCCAGCTACCGCAGCCACCCAACTGGCCTGATACCCGCGCATGGCTTTGGGCAGCGCCGGGAAGCGGGCGTGAATATCTTTGATGTACCCGGAAGGTAGCGGTTTTTCCGTCCTTTTATAAGTGGAGGTATTCCACCATGCGAACAGGCCACCGCCGCCAAGCACCAGCACAACCACAATCAGGGTGACCGGCAAGCTGGCAGCGTGCCCAAAAGCAGCGACGGCTGCCAGCGCCGGAATGGATAACCACCAGCGGTCCGCGTAAACCGCCTGCTTGGCCAGAAAGTTCTCCGCGTAGTCCTCGTGCAGCTTTTCGTTCATTGGATCGCGGGCCAGCATGCTGCGCAATAATTGGCCGTGGTCCCCCACGATCTTGCGACCCATTTCGATGCTGCCTGCCGAACGCAATAGCCCTTGATGATGAGGGTCAATGCGCAGCCCTGCTTCCAGGAGCCTCATCGCGCCGCGGTGATCTCCGGCGATGTCGGCGGCGAGAGCTGCACCTTGATAAAAGTCGGGGTTTTCAGGTTCCAATTTCAGTGCATGTTCTGTGGCCTGGCGGGCCAATATCCGCTCGTCATTGTTCTGGATATTGCCCAGCAAGAAGATGCCCAGCAGATAGTGTCCACGGGCATGCTCCGGCGCCACCGCGATGACCTGTTGGATGGTTGCCAGGGCCTCGTCACGACGGTGCTGGCCGGAAAGTGCCACCGCGAGCTGCTCTCCGGCTACTGGATGTTCGGGATTCAGCCCCAATGCCACGCGTGCAGCGGCTTCAGCTTCGCTCCACTGCTCCAGGTTCAGATGGCAGGCCGCGTACAGGATCCAGAATTCGGCAACCTGCTGATAATCATTGAGGTTGTCCTTGAGCAGGCTAATGGCTTCGGCTTCCCTGCCCGTTGCCAGGTGATGGGTGATCCTGGTGTAGAGGACGTCAAAATCCATGCGGTGCCTTCCGGGCTTGGATTACAACAGTTTTCTGGCGACCAGATAATCAGCCAGCTCGTCATAACGCCCATTCTCGTTGCTGAACCGCACCACATTGCGTGCAGACTCCAGCCACGGCAGGGTCGATGGCTTCACTTCTTTCATCGCCAGATGAATATGTGTCATATTCACCGGCAGCACCTCATTGCGCTCGATAGACTGCATCATGGCTTTTTCCGCGGCAGTGGTGCACAAGTGCTCCAGGTCGGCGCCCGAGAATCCATCGGTTTGCGCGGCAATCCATTTCAGATCGATACCCGCGATGGGCCGACGCTCCAGGTGATAGCGCAGGATTGATTCGCGAGCTGGCTGGTCCGGGGCGGTGACCAGCACTGAGCGGTCCAAACGTCCTGGACGCAACAGCGCCTCATCCAGGTCCCATGGGTGGTTGGTCGCGGCCAGGATGTAGAGTCCATCATTGTTTGAGGAGAGCGAATCCATCTCCATAAGCAGCTGATTGACCATCTGGCGCAGCCATGACGCGCTTCCGGTCAATGAGCCTCGGCGCAGTCCCAAAGCATCAACTTCATCGAGGAACAACACGGTCGGCGAGTTGCTGCGGGCCTTGTCGAAGACCGCTTTAATATTCTTCTCAGTTTCACCGATATGCGAATCAAGAATGTCGGTCATGGTGACGGCCATGAAGTTCGCTTGGAGCTCACCGGCAACGGCGCGAGCCACGAAGGTCTTGCCGCAGCCGGGAGGACCATACAGCAGCAGTCCGCCTCGCAGGGATTTGCCGAAGGCCTTGGCGATGGCGGCGTTGCGCATCGGTGCCAAGAATGATTCATTCAGCCGGTCTTTAACATTCTGCAGACCGCCAACATCAGCCAAGGTAATGCGCTGCCCCGCTGGTTCCACTGGGGCGACAGTTCCTGCGCTCCCGCCGATCTGGATTTCTGGCTCCGCAAATGGGGCTGGCACGGATTGGCCGAGCTGCTGGGCCGCCGCATCCCAATCAAAATCAGGTTCTTCGGTATGCTGTGGCTTTGCTGGTTCCGGCGCGGAAGCCGGTGCGGGTGTGGCGTTGCCCAGCAGTGCAGCACTCACCTGGCCGAGCAATTGCAAGGCTGCTGTGTTGCCGGGATCTTTTTGGACCACAATGTTGATATGTGTCAGAGCTTCAGCGGCACGGTTGGCCTGGTGCAGCTGCTGGGCCAGATGGAGGCGCAACTCGTGTTCCTCTGGCGCGGCGTCGACGGCGCGCATGAGGCTGGCGATCAGGGGATCATTCATGTCTTTGAGCTCCGCTATTGCAAGTTGTAGCTGCCAAACTTCATCTGACTACTCTGCCACTTAAGGCATCCAACGGGTACCGCATAAACGATACCCGTTGGAATTATATGCCCGCTGAGAGCCTCGCCACAGAACCGACCCGGAGCATCCGCGCCGAAGCGCTGCCTAGTAGGCTTTGACCCCTTGTTCCACGATCAAGTGGATCAAGGCGAAGGTCCCGTTCTCCTCGATTGCCTCCACCGCTGCTTCCAGCGCTGCCGGGATCTCAGCATCCTTCTCTACGCGGACTCCAAAACCGCCAAAGGACTGGGCCATCAATGCGAAGTCAGGATTCTGCAGCTGCGTGCCGGAAACGCGTTCCGGATACTGGCGCTCCTGGTGGGTGCGGATGGTGCCGTATTGCTGGTTGTCCATGATGATCACCAGCGGCGTTGCCCCATATTGGGTTGCCGTGGCCAGCTCTTGGCCGTTCATCAGGAATTCGCCGTCACCCGCAATGGTCACCACGCGGCGCCCCGGGTAATTCAGCGATGCTGCCACGCCCGATGGGATCGAGTAGCCCATGGAGCCGTTGCGTGCCGAGAGCATCGAGGCATAGCCGTTGGTCGGGAAGTAGCGGTGCGCCCAGTTGGTGTGCTCGCCGGCACCGAAGGTGACCATCGCATCTTCGGGCAGCGCGGTGACCAGATTCGACATCAAGGTCGCCATTTTTGCTGGGCCGTCCGCCGGCACCGGGGTTGGCAGCGCGGCGAATTTCTCCTGCTCGCCACGCATCCGCGAGGTCCATTCCTTCCAGGAATCCTTCACCGGCAAGTCCATGAGCAGCAGGTCGCGGACGAAGACATCCGGCTTGGCCACAATCTGGTGCGAGACCGGACCGGACCGTCCGCGCAACGACGGGTCGATGGTCACCAGGAAGTTTTTCTTCTCCCAGTTTTGGCGGACGTTGAAGCCGTCGGTAATGACATCCCCGGGCACGGTGCCGACGAAGATCAGCAGGTCTGTTTCTTCCAGGAGATCGTAGGTTGGCTTGGGACGCCCATAGCCGATGGGCCCAACGTAGGAAGGCGAGTTGAACGGAACGGTTCCTTCGCAACGCCATTCGGCAGCGGCAGGAAGATCGTGTTCTTCGAGCCAGCGGGTGAAATCGGCAGCACCCTGCTGGGACCAGTCGTTGCCGCCAAAAATAAACAGTGGCTTATCCGCTTCCTGCAAGGCATTGTTCAGCGACTTCCAGTCAGTCACGGTCATGCCGCCGGTGGCGACAGGAATTTCCGGGTGCAGCTCGGCGGAAATCTCGTTGCGGATCACGTCTTCCGGAAGCCCGACCACCACTGGACCCGGACGTCCAGACATGGCCGCGAACATCGCTTCGGCGACGACTTCGCTGGCACGATCCGCATGGTCCAGGATCATCACGCGCTTGGCTCCGGTGCCAAACCACGCCTTCGGGTCAAACTCCTGGAAGGCTTCTTTTTCGCGGTGCTCGAAGGGAATCAGGCCGACAAAGAGCACCAGCGGAGTGGAGTCCTGCCATGCGGTGTGCAGGCCAACGTGCGCGTTGGCGGCACCTGGCCCTCGGGTCACCATCGCGATGCCGGGGCGCTGGTGCATTTTTCCTTCGGCCTCGGCCATGTAGGTCGCTCCGCCTTCGTGGCGGCAAACGACGGTCTCGATGGATGAGTTGTGCAGTCCGTCGAGGACGTCCAGGTAGCTTTCACCCGGGACGACGTAGGCTCGTTCAACACCGTGTGCGGCAAGCGTATCGACAATGACATGTCCGGCTGACTTCTTTGTCAGACCTTGAGCATTTTCACTCATCTTCAGGCGTCTTTCTGTTTGCGAGCAATAGTTGGACGCAACAGAAATTGGGGGCGCTAAAGCCGGTGATGCAACGTTGCGTCGTCGAGAAACAGTACTAAAGAACACCGGATTGCGCACTGTGAATGCCTATTACTACGCAACTATGACACCATGCGCGATGCAATGCATATTTCTAGGCAAATTGTCTATATTTTTTCGATCGATAGAGCAGTAACGTTCATCACTCCGTAAGGCGAGCCAGTTCACAGTCATAAAGCCGACGCCCATTGACCTGTCGCAGCTCACACAAGTAGCCTAATGAGAAATAAAAGTTTACCTACGGTAAGCATTCTCACTCGCATCGGGGAAGTCCATGGAATTCATCAATGGGGCCATTGTCGCGCTATATCTCGCGGCCATGCTCGCTTTCGGATGGTGGGGCAAGTCCCGCACCAAAAACAGCAGCGATTATCTGGTCGCAGGCCGTCGGCTCGGCCCCTTCCTCTACACCGGAACCATGGCGGCGGTGGTGCTCGGTGGCGCTTCCACCGTGGGCGGCGTCGGGTTGGGCTACAAGCACGGGATCTCAGGCATGTGGCTCGTGGTGGCCATTGGCGCAGGCGTCATCCTGCTTTCGCTGGCCTTCGCGCCGACCTTGCAGAAGCTGAAGGTCTTCACCGTCTCCCAGATGCTGAATCTGCGCTACGGCAGCGCGGCAGCAACCAATACCTCCGGCATCGTGATGCTGGCCTATACGCTGATGCTCTGCGCAACCTCCACCAGCGCCTACGCCACCATCTTTGTTGTGCTCTTCGGCTGGGAGAAGTGGGTTGCTATCGCCATTGGCGGCGCGATCGTCGTGGTGTATTCGACCATCGGCGGCATGTGGTCCATCACTCTGGCAGACCAGGTCCAGTTCATCATCAAGACCATCGGCATCTTCGCCCTGATGCTGCCGTTCTCGTTGAATGCGGCCGGTGGCCTGGATGGCATCCGCGAACGCGTTGATGCGGAATTCTTCAGCTTCACCGGCATCGGCCTGCAGTCGATCATCACCTACTTTGTGGTCTACACCCTGGGCCTGCTCATCGGCCAGGACATCTGGCAGCGCGTCTTCACGGCGAAGACTCCAAAGGTGGCCCGCTGGGGCGGCATGACCGCCGGCATCTACTGCATCATCTACGGCGCGGCAGGGGCATTGATTGGCATGGCCGCGAAGGTGGCGCTGCCAGAGATCGCAGGGGCTGCAGACAATAAGGATGTCGTTTACGCAGAAGTCGCCACGCAGTTGCTTCCAGTGGCCGTGGGCGGCCTGGTCATGGCCGCAGCCGTGGCCGCCATGATGTCCACCGCTTCCGGCGCGCTGATCGCCGCCGCAACGGTGGCCCGTACCGACGTGACCCCATTTGTTGCCAGCTGGTTCGGCAAGCAGATCCAGGTCAATTCGGATGAGAACCCCGAGCACGATGTCCGGGCCAACCGCATCTGGGTGATGGTGCTGGGGCTGGTCACCGTGACCTTGGCAATCCTGGTGGACGACGTGGTTGCAGCACTGACCATCGCCTACGACATTCTGGTGGGCGGCTTGCTGGTGGCCATTATCGGCGGCCTGCTGTGGAAGCGCGGCAACGGCGTTGGCGCTACAGCCTCCATGGCTGCCGGCTCCCTGGTAACCCTGGGCACGATGATCATCTTGGAAATCCAGGCCGAGAACAAGTTCGACGGCGTCTATGCCAATGAGCCGATCTACTACGGCCTGATCGCTTCGGCAGTAGCGTTCATTATTGTTTCGCTGCTGACCAAGACCACGGACCGACAAGTGATTGAGCACTGGAACCTGCGCGTTGCCGGCAAGGCCCAGGATGCCCCGGTGAACGCAACGGCACAAGAGCCTACGCTCTAGTGAGCTAGTAGTACCGAGTCGAACCCATGAATTCGAGCCCAGTGCCCAGCGGTGCAAACTGCTGGGCACTGGGCTCGAATTGTTCCTCGTGCTTTAGTTCTTAGATCCTGCGCTCCATTTGGCCGCCGGAGCCTGCCACGAGGACAGGGCGTCCAAAAGCGCTTGTGGTTCGCTGGCCACCACCAACGAGTCGCGGAACTGCGGAGCCAGGAATCCCTGATCAGTCATGTGATCCAGCATGCTCAGCAGAGGCTGCCAGAATCCGTCGACGTCCAGAAGGGCTACTGGTTTCGCATGGATTCCAAGCTGTTGCCAGGTCCACACTTCAAAGAGCTCTTCCAACGTTCCGGCACCACCGGGCAGTGCGACAAAGCCATCAGCCAGTTCCGACATGCGGTGCTTTCGTGCATGCATGTCTGGAACAACTTCTAGGCTCGTTAGTCCTGGGTGCGCCAGTTCGCCATCAACCAGAACCTGCGGCATGACTCCGAAAACTTCTCCGCCAGCCGCTCGCGCCGCATCTGCGATTGTTCCCATCAGGCCCACGCGTCCACCGCCATAGACGATGGCCCTACCCGAGCCGGCAACTGTACGTGCGAAGTTTTCGGCCGCTTGCTCATAAATAGGTGACTTACCTGAAGCCGAGCCGGTGAAAACTGCCAAGCTCTGAATCTTTCGTGACCCAGCGAGCAAAGCAGGGAAGACTACATCTTGGAGTAGAGGAGCAAGCTCCTCTACTTCCGCTGAAGGGTCGATCCACCGCAACTGCTCAATTTCAGCGAGTGGTTCACTAATCGGTACCAAAGGATGCTCAAATACAGTGGCTTGAACGTTATGCCCCTCTTCGTTGGCCGCCGGGGCCGTGAAGGTGCCGATGATACTCAGCAATGCTGGGTCCAAACTGACTCCCAGCTCTTCACTCACTTCACGCACCGCCGCGTCGATGGGCGACTCCCCTAGCTCTGGCTTGCCACCGGGGAACATGAACGAAGTTGTACCTCGTTTGCGGCCTGTCAGGACCTGTCCCGCTTCGTTTCGGATAAAGACGGCGCTGACATTAATCTGCTCTGGCATTCCGTTTCCTTCTTGTTCCGTCCATGTGCTGGTCGCGCCCGCTTTGATACATATGACAGGCGCAATTCATTCCTAGGGCTTTTCTGAGAAACGGATTGAAAGGTTTATTTGGGCGATGGGTTCTGAATGCGCAGCTAAGTCCTTTGCCGAGAGACAGAACCGACAGTCTTGGAGGAATGAGCGGGCTATCAAATGTTTCGCTGGCGGGGAAGATTATTGCATCCGCCCAGGTGGAAAGTTGTCGACCCCTTAGAGGGCCCGAAAATTACTGTTTCACGCGACAGCTGCAGGACGGATATTAAGTTCGTCGTTTCAGGGATCGCGACCCCTTGTCCTTGCCCTTTGAATGGACAGTACCTGTACGAATGTTTTTGGAAAACTACCTTGTCTTCCGGGTGCGTGGAACCTAGCACCGAGCACCTGGCGCTGGTGGTTTTATCACTTGTCCTAATAATCAGAAGGCGACTAGGACTCTAGCAAATATGATTATCAAACTGCGACTCACGACGGAGCTCACCTGATGAATCTGGGCTAGGCTATCTTGCATGATTACACATAAGCGGCAATTGCTGGTCGATTTCCTGAACGATCAGCCTGGCATTAAAGCGAGTTTGAGCCCTTGGGGTATTTACATAGAACTCCCCGCTGCACACGAAGACCATTTGGCAGTCATCAAATGGCGCCTTGCCGACCACGACGTTCCCTATGCCCCACAAGACGACCTAATATTGGGCGCCCTTTATAATTTCTCCGGAAAACGCGGACTAATTCGCGGAAATTCGTACGAAATCGAAACTCTGCAATAAATCAATAAGACGCAATACAGTCAGGCTAGATTGAAAATTATAGGCTGCACGAGTAGCGACCATCCCTCGGGTAACTAGTGATTACATTCTGATCCTTTGCGCCAACCACTACATAGACTGCAAACCTCCTGATGACCCGATCCCGGCTATCGCGAATCTGATATGGAGCAACATACTTGGCCTTGCCTTGAGACTTAAAGTATCCCTTCTTACAAGAGTGATTCAGAGCCTCGTTCGTAGCCCAGTCCGCCATTTCACGCCAGTTGGCACGGAGGAAAACGGCCTGATTCTCCCACTGGCTCATGTGACCAGCTTTAATGTGTCGAAAGCCTACGCCCGTTGCTTTCGTGCTTCCTTTTGCGTTTTTATGCCACCCGCAACGTAAGTTACCCGTTTTCCCGGAAAGCCCTTTGATTGCTTGACGGTTAAATTTCCGGACCATCTTGTTATTCTTGTCGAAAATTCCACATGGTGACCAGTAATTCGCTGGAGTGCCGACAAATTTCAACGACGCCGACAGGCGGTCCGGATAGAATCTATCGCCGCTTGGGCCAACGACATATAGTTCATCCGCCTGCGCTTCTCCGAGAATTTGACGTTCATTCGTACTAAATTCTGTAATGGTAGCCCCCGCGGGTTGACCCACAATCGTGCTGACAATGAGAATTGCGCACACGGATAGCGCAACGTTGATTTATTTGAATTGCATTCGAATCTCCAGTCAGATCTACCGCCAATTACATCACCTAATGTCACGAAACACGCTATATCTGAGCAGCATTATTTCCAAACGCCTGAAGTAACATCACATATCAGAACGTAATTATTAGCATCCGAGTAGCTCATCAATTATATAGACCGTTGGACTAGGTATTCGAAATCAATGATCGTGCGCGTCCACCACCGAATGCAATTCTCAAACGCAATGACACTTGGTTCAAGGTCTTCACCCTGCGTGATATTTGTTGCATGCCTGCTGCCTCTTGGACTTGAGTGGCACACAACGGTTAAAGACCAAACTTCTGGGCATCAATCGCCACCGTGTACCAATGCACAAGATTCCTCGCATTAAGGCCATCAGCCGACTAAAGTTCAAAAATCAGTGCATTACACTCCTTTCAGGGGTAACGCCGGTGCGCATATCGACGACGTCAACGGAAGGCGTCTGATGGATGAAGCAGCTTCTTGGGGTGCGCCTCCGAAAATTGCCGCCAGACAGATTCGTACCACTCTGGAAGCGCTGCTGGATGCGCTCCCGGCGCTCATCGAGCAGTCGCACGCAGAAGGCTGGTTCACCCCATGATCCTCGACGTTGCCAATGACACCAGAAAACGCATCGACCGGCCCACCCGCCAAGTGCATAGCGAATAGGGAGCTGAACCTCAGTTCCTCGCTCACTTCGCGCACGCTGGCATCAATAAGAGACTCGTCTGATTGAGACCGCCACTCTAGAACATGAATGATGCCGTATCTGGTTTGCCGACTGCCAGGATCTGCCCGCCTCTTGCACGGCAATGCCCGCTGACAAATAATCTGTTCCGGCATTCAGGTTTCTCCGTGATCCATCCACATGCTGGTTGTGCACGTCCTAGGTTCGAGCGCACGAAAAAGGAGCTATCACAGTTCATTCAATGAATGAACTGCGATAGCTCCCTAATGTCTAGGAACTAGTCCTTGATCAGATCATGACGCACGATGGTCTGATCGCGGTCCGGGCCCACGCCGATGGCGGAGATCCGAGTGCCGGAGATCTTTTCCAGAGCCAGGATGTAGTTCCGGGCGTTCTCCGGAAGATCTTCCATGGTCTTGGCGCCCGAGATGTCCTCAGTCCAGCCTGGGAAGTACTCGAAGATCGGCTTCGCGTGGTGGAAATCGGTCTGAGTCATTGGCATCTCATCGTGGCGCACGCCGTCTACGTCATAAGCAACACACACTGGGATCTGCTCAATGTTGCTAAGCACATCCAGCTTGGTCACGAAGTAGTCGGTGAAGCCGTTCACGCGCGAAGCATGGCGAGCCAAAACTGCGTCGTACCAACCGCAACGACGTGGGCGGCCGGTGTTCACACCGAACTCGCCACCGGTCTTCTGCAGGTAGACACCCATTTCATCAAACAACTCAGTTGGGAAAGGACCAGCACCCACACGGGTGGTGTAAGCCTTGATGATACCGATGGAGCGGGTGATGCGGGTTGGGCCGATGCCCGAGCCCACCGACGCGCCGCCAGCAGTTGGGTTGGATGAGGTCACGAATGGGTAGGTGCCGTGGTCCACGTCCAGGAAGGTTGCCTGGCCGCCTTCCATCAGTACAACCTTGTCCTCATCCAGAGCCTTGTTCAGCTCATAGGTGGAGTCGATGACCAGTGGGCGCAGGCGCTCAGCGTAGGACAGGAAGTACGAGACTATTTCCTCGACCTCGACGCTGCGGCGGTTGTAGATTTTGACCAGCAGTTCGTTCTTCTGGCGCAGTGCGCCCTCGACTTTCTGGCGCAGGATGGACTCGTCGAAGACGTCCTGCACCCGGATGCCGAGGCGTCCGACCTTATCCATGTAGGCCGGGCCGATGCCGCGTCCGGTGGTGCCGATGGCACGCTTGCCCAGGAAGCGTTCGGTGACCTTGTCCATGGTTTGGTGGTACGGGGCCACCAGGTGCGCGTTGGCCGAGACGCGCAGCTTCGAGGTGTCGGCGCCACGGGATTCCAGGCCGTCGATCTCGTCAAAGAGGGCTTCAAGGTTCACCACGCAGCCGTTGCCGATAATCGGAGTGGCGTTGGGTGAAAGGATGCCGGCTGGAAGGAGCTTGAGCTCGTACTTCTCGCCGCCGACGACCACGGTGTGCCCGGCGTTGTTGCCGCCGTTTGGCTTCACTACGTAGTCAACCTTGCCACCGAGCAGGTCGGTAGCTTTTCCTTTACCTTCATCGCCCCATTGGGCTCCGACGATCACGATTGCTGGCATGGGATCCTCCCCCTTGCAAAAAGCAGTGGTTACGGCGTGCTTAGCGCCGTCCCGGCACGGTGCCGGGCAAAAAATATGCCCCTGTCCTGCTCACTGAACCCAAAGGTTCGTTGCAAGAGTTAGGGGCTCTTACGACCAAAGTTTACCGAAACGATTAGCGAATCTCGAGTTGCACGTCACGATGTCGCCTGCGACGTCCGTACGCGACCACAAAAACCGCGATTCCCGCGAAAACCGCCGCGATGGCTACCACGTACAGGCTGATCACGCCGTACCCCTGCTCTGGATTGAGGAATGGATAGGGAACCCATCCATCTGTGGCACCGCGCACCAGAACGACCCCGGTCCACAGCATCGGGTAAATGAGGATCAAGAATACAGCAGTGTACGGCAAGACCACGCGGTCCTTGGACAGTAGCCAATCTCCCAGGATGACCAGCGGCCCGAGAATATGCATAACCCAGTTGGCCCACGGAAGCGGGACGCCACCGGCTGCTCCCAGCGGCGCCAATAAGGTGAGGTAAATCAGCCCCACTACGGCCATGCACACGCAGACGAGGGCCCGCAAGCCAACAACCCATCTAGTCACCCGTTCCGCTTTCACCAGTCCAGCTGTCCCGGCAACAATCCACACTGCAACCAATAGTGCATTGGACTGTATGGTGAAATATCCAAAAAAATTCATGGGCTGCACCGGCCCCCGCGAAGCGGTGTCCGAGTAGGTTGCCACGATCGCCGCCAAGGTAACCAGCGCCCAGAGTATCCGCGCAAGATTGAAATAGGGCACGATGGCTTGCGTGGTTTTCATCTTCGAAGACTATCCTCGATGGAATAAGACATTCAATGGCCTGATTGTGAACTGCAATTATTTTCCGCAGCCCGCCTTCCGGCGTTGCCACCTCAGACACCGCTCACAGTGCAACAATAGTTTCAAGCCGGGACTTGACTCTGACACAGTGTGAGGGCGGAGAACTGAAGAATGTTATCCATCGGGATGTTTGCCCAGATTGGCCAGGTTACCCACCGCATGTTGCGGCACTGGGATACTGCCGGTTTGCTCAGACCCGCCCATGTGGACCCGTTGAGCGGCTATCGCTCCTACGACCCCTCCCAGCTTCAACGCTTGCATCAGATTGTTGCACTGCGTGATTTGGGATTTGGACTCCAAGAAATTTCTTTGATCATGGACCATGGAGCCACTGTAGGGAAAATAGCCGAACTTTTGCACATTCGCCAGGCGCAGGTCGAGGCCGAGCACCAGCTGGCCACGCAGCGCTTGGCCGATGTGCAGCGGCGTCTGCAACTGATTTCCAAGGAGAACCTCATGTCGCGCATTGAAATCATCCACAAGCCGCTGCCCGCGGTGCGTTTGGCGGCCGGCCGCTTCACGGTGGCCGAGCAGCCTGAAATCGCCGGTCGCATCGGCCCGCTTTTCGACAGAATCGCGCGGTCCATTCAGGGCCAAAGCCTTGCCACGCCCATTGCGCAATACAACGGCACCGAGGATGGAGTGGAGGTCATTGCCGGATACGCCACCAGCGCCCAAAGCCTGGCCGATGTCGAGATCGTCGAGCTTCCTGCGGTGCCCGAAGCCATCTGCGGAGTGCACCTTGGCTCAATGGACACCATCCATGAAAGCTGGCAGGCCGTGCACGAAGAAGTCCTCGCCCGTGGATTGGTACCTGCCGGTCCGTGCCGCGAAGTCTACGTGCGTGCCGTATCAGAAGACCAGGCGGATTGGGTGACCGAACTTCAGCAGCCGGTCGGCACCCCTTAGTCCACCAGCAGGTGCGGAGCCTCCAGCAGGTCCCCCACCACGCTGCGCGCGGCCCCGGCCAGGGCACCGGTTTGGCCCAGCGGCGAGCACAGCAGCCGGGCTTGGCCGGCAATGCTCGGCGCGTGAACTTTCAGGCTGGCTTCCATGGCAGGACGCAACCACTGCTCCAGGGCGGCGAAGTGCCCGCCAAAGACTACCGCTGAAACGCTGTACAGGCGCATTGCCGAGGCCACGGCAATTCCCAAGGATTTTCCGGCCCCGGCAACGGCGCCCACCGCCGGTTCAGCTCCGGTTTCCAGCGCTTGGCAGAGCTGGCTCATCCGCTCCTGCCGCGAAATCCTATCTGCTGCCGAACCGAGGTTGGCGGCGGCCAAAATGGCTTCCTGCCCGGCCACGGTTTCCAGGCATCCGCGTCCTCCGCAGCTGCAGGCCTTGCCGTCGGGGGCGATCACCACATGGCCGAGCTCGCCTGCATGGCCCTGGGGCCCGACAAATAGTTCACCGTCGATGATCAAGCCGCCGCCGATGCCCACTTCTCCGGAGACAAAGAGGAAGTCGCAGTCCCGGGCATCCATCAAATGCTGCTGGGCCAGCGCCGAGGCGTTGGCTTCGTTAAAGAGCCGGAAGCGGGTTTTGGGTTCGGGCAGCAACGCTGCAACGTCGAGGTCTTGACCCTCCCAGCCAAGGTTCGGAGCTTGGAGAACGGTGAACTGCTCCTCGTTAACCAGGCCCGGAACAGCCAATCCGCCGCCCAGAATCATCAGGCCCTGGGCCCGGGCAGCGCCCTGGAGGCCCTGGCTCAGTTCTCCCAGAGCACCGAGCACCTCACTGGCAGTCGAGCGGTGATTGGTGCGCGGCAGGATTTCGTGCGCCAGCAGTTTGCCGTTGAGGTCAACGAGTCCGGCGGCAATGTAGTCGACGTTGATTTCCATGCCCATCACGCAGCGCGCGGGATTCAGCACCAGGCCCACCGAAGGCCGTCCGCGTTCCCCATCGCGGTGCACGCCGATTTCGATGACCAGCCCAGCGGCCAGCAAGTCGGCGACCAGGCTGGAGACCGAGGCCTTGGTCAACTGGCTGACTTGAGCGATATCAGCCCGTGATAGCCGCTGGTCATCCCCCGCGGTTGCAATCACGGACAACACCCTGGCCAAGTTGGCTCTGCGCACGTCCCCGACTGTGCCCGGGGCCGAAGACGTCGCGGCTCGGGCGGACGGGGCTGGCTGGCGCATGCTTTCTCCTTGTCGAAATTCCTGGAATGCATTTGCAGAGTTCGCTATTGACTCTAGCGCATCACCGCCCATATAGTTCAGATCATAAACTAAATGGCTTAGGCCAGCACTGCGATCCAAGGATGTATCTCGATGAGCGTTGCCCCGACCCCTGCAGACCATTTCACCTTCGGCCTCTGGACCGTGGGATGGACCGGTGCCGATCCCTTCGGCGTCGCCACCCGCAAGAACCTGGACCCGGTAGAAGCCGTCCACAAGCTCGCCGAGCTCGGCGCCTACGGCATCACCTTCCACGACAATGACCTGATCCCCTTCGACGCCACCGAGGCAGAGCGCGAAAAGATCCTCGGCGACTTCAACCAGGCGCTGGAGGACACCGGCCTGAAGGTCCCGATGGTGACCACCAACCTGTTCAGCCACCCGGTCTTCAAGGACGGCGGCTTCACCTCCAACGACCGCTCGATCCGCCGCTTCGCCCTGGCCAAGGTGCTGCACAACATCGACCTGGCTGCGCAAATGGGCGCCGAAACCTTCGTCATGTGGGGCGGGCGCGAAGGCAGCGAATACGATGGCTCCAAGGACCTGGCCGCAGCACTGGATCGCATGCGCGAAGGCGTTGACACGGCGGCGGGCTACATCAAGGACAAGGGCTACAACCTGCGCATCGCGCTGGAGCCGAAGCCGAATGAACCACGCGGCGATATCTTCCTGCCCACCGTCGGCCACGGCTTGGCCTTCATCGAGCAGCTGGAGCACGGGGACATCGTCGGCCTGAACCCGGAAACCGGCCACGAGCAGATGGCTGGGCTGAACTTCACCCACGGCATCGCCCAGGCACTGTGGGCCGAAAAGCTGTTCCACATCGACCTCAACGGCCAGCGCGGCATCAAGTACGACCAGGACCTGGTCTTCGGCCACGGCGATCTGACCAGCGCCTTCTTCACCGTCGACCTGCTGGAGAACGGCTTCCCCAACGGCGGGCCGAAGTACACCGGACCGCGCCACTTCGACTACAAGCCATCGCGCACCGATGGCTACGACGGCGTCTGGGACTCGGCCAAGGCCAACATGTCCATGTACCTGCTGCTCAAGGAGCGCGCGCTGGCCTTCCGCGCAGACCCGGAAGTCCAGGAAGCCATGAAGACCTCCGGCGTCTTCGAACTGGGCGAATCCACCCTGGACGCCGGGGAAAGCGCAGCGGATCTGATGAGCGATGCGGCGAGCTTCGCCGGCTTTGACGCCGAGGCCGCAGCGCAGCGCAACTTCGCCTTCATCCGCCTGAACCAGCTGGCCATCGAGCACCTGCTCGGCTCCCGCTAGACCCTGCCAGAACCCACCGCAGAAAGCAGCCACATTCAATGACGCTTGTCGCCGGGATCGACTCCTCCACCCAGTCCTGCAAGGTTGTCATCCGCGACGCCGGCACCGGAGCCCTGGTCCGCTCCGGACGTGCCAGCCACCCGGAGGGCACCGAAGTGGACCCGGAGTTCTGGTTCAGCGCCCTGCAGGAAGCGATCGCCCAGGCCGGCGGCCTGGATGATGTGGCTGCGATCTCGGTGGGCGGGCAACAGCACGGCATGGTGGTGCTGGATGCCACCGGCGCGGTGATCCGCCCTGCGCTGCTGTGGAATGACAACCGCAGCGCGCAGGCGGCCACTGACATCATCGCCGAAGCCGGCAACGGCGACAGCGAGGCCGGCGCCGCCTACTGGGCACAGCGCACCGGCACCCTGCCCGTCTCCTCCATCACGCTAACCAAGCTGCGCTGGCTCAAGGACCATGAACCGGAAAACGCGGCCAAGGTCGCCGCGGTCTGCCTGCCCCACGACTGGCTGTCCTGGCGACTGGCCGGCAACGGCCCGGGCAGCGGCGCCGAAGGCTTGGCAGCCCTGCGCACCGATCGTTCGGACGCTTCGGGCACCGGCTATTACCGGGCCTCCGAGAACGCCTATGACCTCGAAGCGCTGGAGCAGCACCTGGGGCACGCCCCGATTCTTCCCACCGTGGCCGGCCCGCTGGAATCCATTGGCCGCACCGCTTCTGGCGCGCTGATCGGCCCTGGCGCGGGCGATAACGCCGCCGCCGGATTGGGTGTTGGCGCTACCGTCGGCGATGTGGTCATGTCGCTGGGCACCTCCGGCACGGTCTTCGCCGTCGCCGATGCACCCAGCGCAGATGCCACCGGGCTGGTGGCCGGGTTTGCCGATGCCACCGGTAACTACCTCCCGCTGGTATGCACCCTGAATGCCACCCGAATTTTTGATGCCACCGCAAATATCTTGCAGGTGAGCCTGGCAGAGTTTAACGACCTCGCGCTGTCCGCCAGCCCGGGCTGCGACGGCCTGGCGCTGCTGCCCTACTTTGACGGCGAGCGTACCCCGAACCTGCCAGATGCCACCGGTTCGCTGCACGGAATCACCCGGGCGAATTACACCGCACCGAACTTGGCCCGCAGCGCGGTGGAAGCGGTGGTCTGTTCTTTGGCCGACGGCCTGCAGGCGCTGGAGGCCCAGGGTGTTGCGGCGCAGCGCATCATCCTGGTGGGCGGCGGGGCTCAGTCCCGCGCGGTTCAGCACATTGCAGCCCAGGTGCTGGGCCTGCCGATCGTGGTTCCGGCACCGGGCGAATATGTCGCCGACGGTGCCGCTCGCCAGGCCGCCGGAGTGCTTGCCGGGCAGTTCCCGCAGTGGGCCCGGGATTCTGCCGAAGTCCCCGCCACAGAAGCAAGCCCGCATGTTTTGGAACGCTACCGTTCGCTGGTTTCCAGCCAGTGGACAGCAAAGTAGGGATTAGCCGTGAAGCTAGAGACCAGGGAACTGAACTGGGCCGGAAACCTCGAGTACCGGGCCAGCCAATTGCTGTACCCCACCAGCGTCGAACAGCTGCAGGAACAGGTTCGCGCAGCAACCAAGGTGCGAGCCTTGGGCTCTCGCCATTCCTTTAATGGCATCGCCGATACCAGTGAAACCTTGATTTCCTTGAGCAAGATGCCTGAAGTCATCGAGATCGATGCGAAGGCCATGAGCGTGCGCGTCAGTGGCGGAACCACTTATGGCGCGCTGGCTGATGCTCTTCAGCAAGCTGGTTTTGCGCTGCACAACCTCGCTTCCCTGCCGCATATCTCGGTGGCCGGGGCGGTAGCCACCGGCACCCATGGCTCGGGCGAAGCCCACGGCAACCTTGCTACCGCGGTCAGCGCGGTGGAACTGGTACTGGCCGATGGCTCGCAGCTATCCGCCAAGCGGGGCGACCCGAAGTTCAACGGCTACGTGGTGTCCCTTGGCTCCTTGGGTGTAATGACTCACCTGACCTTGGATATTGTGCCGAGCTTTGATGTTCAGCAAACCGTGTACGAGCAGCTGTCCTGGGACAAGGTGCTCGACAACTTTGCTGCCCTCCAGGCTTCTGCCTATAGCGTCAGCCTGTTCACCGACTGGAGCGGGGAGCTGGTAGGCCAGACCTGGCTCAAGCGCCGTGTTGGCGATGGCCTGGTCGATGATATTGACCAGGGCAAGTTTGGCGGATTCCCGGCCACCGCCGCGATGCATCCGCTGCCCGGGGCCGACGGCGCCATCTGCAGCGAACAGCTCGGAGCGGCTGGGCCGTGGTCCGACCGGCTCTCCCATTTCCGCATGGACTTCATGCCCAGTGCCGGTGATGAGCTGCAGACCGAATACCTGGTCCCGCGCGAACACGCGGTTGCGGCCATGGCCGCGATGCGACAGCTATCCCCGGTGCTCACTCCCTTGCTGCTGGTGGCCGAGGTGCGAACCATCGCCGCCGACGATTTATGGCTCAGCGGCAACTATGGCCGAGACGGCATTGCCCTGCACTTTACGTGGAAGCCGCAGCAGCAAGCAGTCGAGGCCATCCTCCCGCAGGTTGAATCCGCCCTCGCTCCCTACGCACCTCGCCCGCACTGGGGCAAGCTCTTTGCTGCCACCGCAGCAGATCTGCGTGGAATGTACCCGAAGTTCAACGACTTCATCGCATTAGCTCGGCGCTTGGATCCTGACGGCAAATTCCGCAACGAGTTCCTTCAGCGCAATATTTTTGGTGCGTAGTCACCGAATTACAACAAGTTCGGCCCAATGGGAGACGCAACAGGAAGGTTTCCTTTTCAATCCTGCATCGATCGCAATCGATAGGCCGCAAATCATCTCATTGAGGGCTGTTCCCCTGTTACGAAGATGCCTTTTCCACGATCGCCCGCGCTGCCCTCTCGGCCTGGATCAGCTTGGTATTGCTAATGGGGTCAAAGCCATATCCCGCCCGGGTCTTCATGTGCAGCAGGGTGTCTAGCAATTTTGCAGTTGCGGCATCCGCAGTTGCCAGCAACTTGACGGCATCTTGGTGACTGTCACACTGCGCATACTTGCCAAGAGAGACAGCACAAATAACGTCAGCAGCAGCAATCCCCGCATGAACGTACAGGGTCACCGCAGTGCCTGCCACGACCGAGTCATCCTCATAAAGACTACGAAGATCGTCCGCAGGTTGAAGGAATTGCCGAGCTTTGCTTAATCGGCCCTGACGCTCAGCTTTCCCTGCATCTACAGTCTTGATTTTGTCGTGTTTAGGGGTCACTGCGAAACCTTATGCCCACGTGCCATTCGCCGCAGCCACGCCGGGTCTCCCGCAACATCCACCCCGTCTTTGATAATGAGGTCAAATATCGGGGCTGGTTTTACCTCGGCGGCGCGATAGAGCAACGGCCGTACGTCATTGCCCGTCCACCGTGCGACCTTGCTGGCCAGGGCACCAGCCAATTCGTCGTCCAGCCCTTCCGGTGTTTCATCGGGCATCACGATGAGGATGTCAATGTCGCTGTCCGACCGCATTTCGCCTCGGGCCGCTGAGCCAAAGATCGTCGCCGTCACAGGCTTGACTGGCCAGCTGTTGATGACATCTTGGATTAGCGAGGTCAGCTCTCTTCTGGAATTGGCGATTTTCAAGATGACATCCGCCAGCAGATGTTCCCGATTCAGGGCATAGGAGTGGGTCCTGCCCGTTATTTGCTCGAGGACGACGCCCTGCTCCACCAATCGAGAGAGCGCCTTGCGCGCCCCCGTGGATGACCCCTCCTCGGGGAGCAGCCGATGGATAGCGGGAATGGTCAGATATTGTTCACTGCGCGATAGGACAGCGAGTACCTGCGAGTCCATTCCCGTTGATCCCAGGGCAGCGAATGGGTTCTGCAGCCGCATAGATGCCTCCTTTATCGACAACAAGTACGCTCTCCTGATACACGAAAGTGTACTTGAATTGACGGAAGAACATCTATGCGCACGAAAGTGCATATCTGATCTGCCCTACTTCCCCCATCTTTTGCGAAGTCAGTAAGCGATTCCCTAATTGATCAACGACAGCACACGCTCAGAATCATGCCGCAGCTTTCGTGGACGCGATGGCTTTGCCGTTCATATTATTTGGAAACCACAGCGACAAGCCGAGGAGACGATCCTGCCTCGCGCCCTGCGCACCTCGCCCGCACTGGGGCAAGCTCTTTGCAGCCAACGCAGGGCAGCTGAGCAGCATGCACCCGAAGTTCTACGACTTCATCGCATTAGCTCGGCGCTTGGATCCTGACGGCAAATTCCGCAACGAGTTCCTTCGGCGCAATATTTTTGGTGCGCAGTCGCTGAAACGATTGGACCTATATTCCGCGGGCTCCACACCAACAGGATCAATAGCGCAACAGCAATCAGTGCCATGCCCGCCCAGCCCGTGAACCCCAAATGCTCCGAGAGCAATCCGACGGCCAATGCGGCGGCAACGGCTGGCTCGCTCAGCGTCACTGTGGTGGCGGTGCTCGCCGGCACCTTGGCCAGCGCCATGCCAAATGCGAGATAGCCCAGGAACATCGGAATCAGTGCCAGATAAGCAGCGACCATGAAGTTCTGGGCGCTGTCCAGAAGTGGCGCGCCGGAGAAAAGCAACACCGGCATCAGCAGCAAGCCTCCGACCCCGAAGACCGAACCCACGGCACCTTGTCGGCCAATCCCAGCCCGGATCAACCGTCCGGTAGCCCATGAATAGCAGGCGTAGCTGGCGCCGGCGACAAGCCCGAGCAGGCACCCTGCCACTACGCCAGTGCCGCTGCCCCCGCTCTCCGCGGCTCGCGAGAATCCAAGCAGGGTGCTTCCCGCGATCCCCAGGACCGCCGCGGCATGCCAGCGCACCGTCAATCGTGCACCGTCAGCGAATCGTTCAAGGATTCCAGAAAAGAGCGGGGCCGTGCCCAAGGAGATCACGGTGCCCAGCGCTACTCCTCCCATGGACATGGAACTGTAGAAGGCCAGCGGATAGATCATGACGGCCACCCCGCCGAAGATCACCAGGCCCTTGTTATCAACCAGTGCGCTGCGGTCGCCCCACACCCGGCGTGCTCCCACCGCGCACTGCAGCAGTCCGCCAATTCCCAGCGAGGCAGCACCGATGGCAAGTGGCGAAACCTCTGGTGCTTGTGCCGCCACGGTGCCGGTCGTCCCCCACAAAATGGAGGCGAGCAATAAGAGCCCGATAGCTCCTCCTGCACCATTTTGGCGCGGCCTGTTCACAGTGCTCCAACCATGTCGCTGATCATGGACCGCGCTCGCAAGAGCAACGCGCTGCTCCCCTCCAGACCGGCACGCGATATTGCGCCTTCCAGCAGGAAGGAAATCTGCCCGGCCAGCAGGGCAGCCTGTTTTTTCGCAGTCAGGGTTTCCAAATGGCCGGCAAGAAGTTGTTCCACCTGGGACTTGTGAGCCGCGACAATCGCACGACCCGGATCTCCGGCTGGCAGTTCAGCGGCGGCATTAAGCAGGCCACAGCCGCGGAAACCGTGCTCATACCCGGCTTCCGCGTGGTCAATGTAGGCGTCTACAACGGCGAGCACTCCACCGGCTCCAGCGCTCGCCTTTTCCAGGCGCCTTTGATAGAGCGCCAGCCACTCCTGGTGACGGGCCTGAAGATAAGCGAGAACCAATCCGGTTTTTGACTCGAAGTTGTTGTAAAGGCTCATCTTGGCCACACCGGCCTTGGCGATCACCGCATCGATTCCGGTGGCCGATATCCCGTCGGCATAAAAAAGCTGTGCGGCCGCGTCGAGAAGCTTGGTGCGGGCTGTGATGCGAGGTGACATGAAAACTCCAAAGTAGACCGTTCTGTCTACTTTAAGAGAGTAGCCAACTTATACCGATCGGTCTAGCTGCTGCCCGCCCTCGAGATCAGCTTCAAGCAAGCACTCGTGGAAAGCCGAGGCTGCAGGATTTTCAACCCCCGTGCCTGCATAGAGCCGCGTCTTCGGCTCGCCAGACAAAGGATGGAATGAGACCTCGGGCATCTGGAAGCGGGAAACCGACGCTGGCAGGATTGAGACTCCCAGCCCGGCAGCAACCAGCCCGAGGATGGTCTCCTGATGGATCGCCCGCTCCACAATTCGAGGGGGCGTATGCCCGTCAAACAATGAGTGCACCAGGGAATAGAAGCCGCTCATGTACTTGTAGGGGAACAGGACAAAGTCTTCCTCTGCTAGCTCGCTAGCGTCGATCTGATCCTGGTTGCCCAGGCGATGCCCTGCAGGAAGTGCCACCACCAGCGGCTCCGAATGGATTTCCCGCAGTTCGATACCGGGCACTCGCGTTGGGTCACGCAGAATCCCAAGGTCGAGACTGCCCTCCAGCAACTTTTCTATCTGCTCGTCCGTAGTCAGCGGGTTCAGCACCAGCTCCACATTCGGACGCAGCTCACGGAACCTGCGCAGTGCTGAGGGCATGGTGGCATAGCTCGCCGAGCTGACAAATCCAACATTGAGCCGCCCGCGCAGCCCCAGCCCGGCTTCCGTGAGTTCCCGGTTGGCCTTGTCCAGGTCGGACAGCAGCGGCTTGATCCGATCCAGGTACATTCGCCCGGCCGGGGTAAGGCTCACGCTGCGGGTAGTTCGATCAAAAAGCTGGACCCCCAGCTCTTGCTCCAGCTTTTTCACAGCCACCGTCAGGGGTGGCTGGGACATGCGGAGCTCTTCGGCGGCGCGGCCGAAATGCAAATGTTCTGCAACAACGAGGAAGTAGTGAAGGTGGCGCAGTTCCATGCAGTCTATTTTTGCACAAAAACTAATAATGTCTAGGAAAAAAGTATTGGACTGCCTAATAATACGCGTGAGTTACTAGAGGTAGAACAACAAAGATGCCCAGATCAGGAGCAAGCCATGAGCACCTCGTCCCAGTCCCCCTCCGCAGAATACGTCGTCATTGGGGCAGGTCTGGCCGGCTCTTCAACAGCCTGGCGACTAGCTCAGCGAGGCTACGAAGTCGCATTGCTTGAACGCAAGGTACCAGCGGCAGCCGATGCCAGTTCGCATGGCTCCGCACGAATTTTCCGCTACGCCTACCCCGACCAGTTCTACACGGATCTTGTTGTCCGCGCCCGTACCGCTTGGGACGAGTTGGAAGAAGCCAGCGGCAGCCAGCTGATCGCCCCGCATGGCTCCGTCGACTACGGCCCTTTGCGCAACCCCCGGCACCTCGCCGAAATTCTCGCAAACTCCGGCGTGGAGCATGAACTGCTCTCGGCCGCTGAGGCGCGCAACCGCTTTAACGGAATCAACTTCGATACCGAGGTTCTCTGGCACCCCGGGGCCGGGGTGTTGGATTCCGAACGCTCCGTCCAAGCGATGGTCGCACAGGCAAAGATCCACGGAGCCAAGGTTGAAACCCAATGGCCCGTCGCCTCAGTCGAGGCAACAGCTAATGGCTACAAGCTCACCTCCAGCGACGGCCGCACCTATCTCGCTTCCAAGATCATCGTCACCGCAGGTGGCTGGCTGCCAGAACTGCTCGGCAATCTGCCATTGCCCTCCGGCTTCCTGCGCAGCATCCCCACGATGGACATCTATCAAGAGAATGCCTACCACTTCCCCTACCGGGACCAGGATCCCGAGGCCCGCCTGGCATGGCCCACCTACATCCACAAGGATCCTGCTTTCAAGTCCTACGGCCTGCCCGGTGGACGCGATGCAAGCTTCCGCGGCCAAAAGGTAGCAGAGTACATGGCCGGGCACCGCATGGACACCGCCAGTCAGCAGAACGGCCAGATCGATCCGGCCAACCGCGAACGCGTGATCGAGTACGTGAAAAAGTACCTTCCCGGACTGGAACCCACGCCCTACGCGGAGACCACCTGCATCTTCAGCGCAACCCCCACCGAGGATTTCATCATGGATGAAGCGGATGGCATCACCATCCTCTCCCCTTGCTCGGGGCATGGCGCCAAATTCGGTCCGCTGCTCGGCGAACTGGCGGCAGACCTCGCCACCGGGGCGCGCGAAACCCCCGAGCTTTTCCGCCTGGCATCCCACGCCAAGGCCATGGCCTAGAAGACCGAGCAGAAAGCCCTTTTGGAGAATCCCTTGTTCAACATCCCGCTAGACCTGCCCACGACGACGGTCACCGAGCTCATGGCAGGCATCGCTGAAACCGGCCAAGACCAGCTGCGAGGCGGCTACTCCCGCCCAGTGTATTCCAGCGCTGAAATTGATTTGCGCACCTGGTTCATCGAGCAAGCCACTCGACGGCAGCTGAGCGTTGAGGAAGACGGCAACGGTGCACTATGGGCATGGTGGGATTTGCCGACCGGCGTCCGCACCAACGCTGTAGTTACCGGTAGCCACCTTGATTCGGTTCCCGGCGGCGGACCCTTTGACGGTCCGTTGGGTGTAGCCAGCGCACTAATTGCCTTTGACCTGATGCAGTCACGCAATCTTGTGCGCACCCGAGCCATGGCCATCGTGGTCTTCCCGGAAGAAGAAGGCTCCCGCTTTGGCGTGGCTTGCCTGGGTTCGCGCCTGCTCACCGGAGCCATCGACCGGGACAAGGCCCTGAACCTGAAGGACCCCGACGGCAACAGTTTTGCCGATATCGCTACCAGAAATGGCCTTGATCCACGCTTCATCGGCTCGGACCGCCGCCTCTTGGGACAGATTGGCGTCTTCGTCGAGCTGCATGTGGAACAGGGACTCGGCCTGGCAGACCTTGATCATCCGGTAGCCATCGGCGGATCCATCCTCGGCCACGGCCGCTGGAAGCTGAGCATGCTCGGGCAAGGCAACCACGCCGGAACAACGCTCATGTCCGACCGCAAGGACCCAATGGTGGCCGCTGCCCGGAGCATTGCCGCGGTGCAGCATATTGCCCGCTCGCGAGATAACGCACGAGCTACCGTGGGCCGGCTGCAGCCGGTGCCAGGCGGAACCAACGTCATCGCTTCGCGCGTGGACTACTGGCTGGACGTGCGGCATCCAGATGATGCGGTGACCGCCGGAGTAGTTCAAGAGATTCACGAATCAGCGCGGATCATTGCCGCTGAAGAGGGGTGTACGCTGGAATTTTCCCAGGAGTCGTTGAGCCCGACGGTAACTTTTGATGCAGGGCTTTCTGGGAAACTTTCCCTGGCGCTCCCCAAAGCACCGGTACTGGATACCGGTGCGGGGCATGACGCTGGAGTACTGGCCGGGCACGTACCGAGTGCCATGATCTTTGTCCGCAATCCCAACGGTGTCTCCCACTCCCCCGAAGAATACGTGGAAGACGCTGATGCTGAGCTCGGTGCGGCAGCTCTGGCCGACGCCTTGTCGTCTTTGCTGTCATAGCTGCTCCGCAGCTAAAAGCGCAGTGCCGGATACCGGTGCTGCGCTTTTGCGTGTTTTGAAATGGATGGTGCTTGTCACCTGGGATTCAGGGGCGCTCTTCCCAGAACATTACTCATGCCTATCGCAAGAGAATAGTCGTTCCATGCAACGCTGCACTCGATGCAACCCGGCACTGGTAGAGAACGGGAGCCGACAAGTCTTCCTAGCTTTCTAGCTTCCTAGCTTCCTAGCTTTCTAGCTTCCTAGCTTCCTAGCTTCCTAGCAAGCATGCATTTTTGCCCGCAGGCACTCAATCGCTCTCCCAAATTCCACTGACGATTCCTGCACCTGTCTCAAGCCCAGAATCCGTTGGAAATGCCCTCGCAATCTGCTCCGGACATGGCAAATCCCCGGAAAGCGGCCACACTCCGCTTTCCGGGGATCTGCGTTTATCTAAGTCCGGCAAGCCGGACCTAAAACTCTAGGCGAGGACCGGGGCGTCCCACAGGTTCAGGACCTGGCCAATGTTCTTCTCCTCGGCCGACTGGTACAGATCGGTAGCCCATGCCACGTCTTCAATCGGCATGCCACCCACCGAGTAGAGGATGATTTCTTCATCATTGCGGCGAGCCGGGATCTTGCCGGTAGCGACGTCAGCAATCTCTTCCAGCTTGGATTCGGGCAGCTTGCCTTCACGCATCAAATCATGGAAGTGAGTGCCGGGAATCCCCAGCAGCTGATAGGCCTGGGTGCCGTACTCCTCAGCCCACGCATCGTACAAGCCGCGGGCATCGAGAATCAGCCGAGCGTCGTTGATGACAAAGTCATCATCAAAACGTGCAGCCGCGGGCAGCAGCAAGAGAGCTCCGGGCTTGATGGCTGCGGTTGGGAAGTAAGGGAACGCCTCGGATCCCTTGATGTCGGTGCTGGTGGTCGCCATAATGACGTCCGCATCCTTGATCGCTTCCTCAACAGTGTCAGCGGCCACAATCGACTTCACCTGCGGGAAGTTGTCACGGATGTACTGCGCAAAGGTCTCCACGCCAGCGGCCGAACGGCCCTTGACGGTCACGGTGTCGATGCTCGGACGCAGTGACAGGGTCGCGTCAATGACGGACTTGGCAATCACACCTGGGCCAACGACGGCAGCAACCTTGGCATCCTGCTTGGCCAGGTGCTTCACGCCAACCCCCGGAACGGCTCCGGTGCGGTAGGCACTGAGCAGGTTTGCGCTCATCACAGCCATCGGGGCGCCTGTGTCGGTGTCGTTAAGGGTGAACAGGTGAATGGACCGGGGCTGGCCCTTGGCCCGGTTCGCGGTGTTCGAGCCGTACCACTTCACGCCCGTGGTCCCGAATCGTCCACCGAGATAGGCCGGCATGGCCATGAAACGGCGGTCAGGGCCATCGCTTGGCATGCCTTCGTGAACAGGGTTCTGCGGGAAGGTGATCATCGCTCCGTGCGAGTTTCCGTTCTCGCCGGCCATCCGGTAGTCCCCATTGCGCAACAGGATCAGCGCTTCTTCCATCACGTCGGTGCAACGGGTGATGTCGGTGACTCCTGCTGCGATCATGTCCTGTTCGCTGAGGTAGCGGAAGTTGATAGTAGTCATGTGGTGCTCCTTTGCTGGATTTTCTAATCGATCAATGCTCAGATGGCTGCTTCGCCGGTTTCGCCGGTTCGCACGCGGATGATCTGTTCCAGTGAAGAAACCCAGACCTTGCCGTCGCCGATTTCGCCGTCCTCGCCGGTTTTTGCGGTGCTGACAATAAGGTCCAGGGCGCGTTCCAAATCCGATTCTGCAACCAGCAGTTCCAGGCGGATCTTGGTCCTGAACTTCACTGAGAATTCTTGGCCTCGGTAATACTCGGTGCGCCCGCCCTGGGCGCCCCGGCCCTGGACTTCGGTGGCGGTCACTCCCGAGAAGCCGGCCTTCTCCAATTCGGAACATATGGATTCAAGCCTGATGGGCTTGATAACTGCGGTGATAAGTTTCATGGCAGAGCCTTTCTGTTCAGGCTGCTAGAGCTGACGGCTGTCGTAGGCGGATTCGGCATGGATGGAGTTATCCAACCCAGCCTCTTCTTCCGCCTCGCTGACGCGAATTGGGGAAATCTTGTTCATCACCCAGGCGATGGCGAAGGTCATGGCGAAGCTGTAAATCAAGGTGGCGGCAATCGCGATCAGCTCGTGGCCCAGCTCGGCGAAGTGGCCACCGAAGAAGATGCCAGCCATTTCACCTGGCGCTTTTGGATTGGCGAAGAAGGTCGCGAACAGCGAACCGGTGATGCCGGCGATGCCGTGCACCGCAAAAACATCCAGCGAGTCATCAATCTGGTGGCGACGCTTCCAGGTGATGGCCCACGCGGCAGCTGCTGCGGCAAGGAAACCGACCATTAGTGCGCCAATGGGACCCACCACGTCGGCCACCGGGGTGATGCCGACCATTCCGGCAATGGCTCCGGTACCCAAACCCAGCATGGTGGCATGGCCATCACGGACACGCTCGATCGTGATGAACCCCAGCATGCCACCGCACAGGGCCAGCAAGGTAGTGAGGATGACGTATTGGGCCATGAAATTCGCTCCGCCGGCGGTGCCGCCGTTGAACCCCATCCAGCCAGTAGCAAGCAAGCCCACGCCGATCATCATCAGCGGCAGGTTATGCGGACGCCCCGGGTGCATTTTTCGCTTGCCCAAGACCACGGCCAGCGCCAGACCCGCAGCACCGGCATTCATGTGCACCGCGGTGCCACCGGCAAAGTCGTGGAAGCCCAGTTTGTTGCGCAACCAGCCGCCGACGGCGCCGGTCTCTGGATTATCAAGCGCAAAGACCCAGTGTCCCAGTGGGCAGTAGACCAAAATGATCCACAGGGCCACGAAGACCAGCCAAGCACCGAATTTCATGCGTCCGGCAGCGCCGGAAGCTACCAGCGCCACGGAGATTGCGGCAAAGAGGATGTAGAACGCACCCCAGAAGGTTCCTCCCGCCTCGTCGTCGGACATGAAGTCGGAGAAGAAGGTGTAGTCGAAGGGATTGCCGATGATTCCTGCGCCCCCGAGCGAATCACCGAGAACCAGTCCATGGCCGATAACCACGTAGACAACGCCGGTCACCGCCAATGCGCTGAGCACCATCAGCATCATGTTCAGGACGTTGCGTCCGTTGAGCATGCCACCGTACAGCATTGCCAGTCCTGGGAACATCAGCAGGACCATGGCGAATGCCGCCAGGAGCCATGCCATGTCAGCGGCTTCCATGATGGGCGCCCCTTTCGAAGTTTGTGTTTGCGAGCAATTTCAAACTATCGATGCAACATTCCGCTTCGCTTTCGAATCCATTTCCAGCAAGCAACATAATGTTTCGTTTCACAGCCCAAATATCGACCGTGTGAATTCTTTGTAAAAGGCCGGTCATCAGCGGACTTCTTGTAGGTTGACGGGCACCTCGAAGATATTCTGGAAGGCAATTATTAGCGGTCGACATGGCTTTATTAGCCAGTCGCTATAGATGAACTTGGGGAAACATGCAGGAAACATCCGCGATTCCACTACGAAATCCGGGACTTGTAGCTTAGGTTTCATCAACCCTTATCGGCCATTTTCACAGGCCCGAAATGCATTAGTTGGAGCTGGTCTTGGCACCTTTGAATTTCACGGTTCTGCACATACGCGAATCCCGACCGCATAACCCCCTATTCCAGCAGGAACTTGATGAGCTCAACGAAAACACCGTCGGCCAGATCATCGATGCCGGGCACAACGCAGCGCTGGTTCCATGCAATGATCTAAGCCTCGAGCAGGTGCTGCAGATTGTTGACGCGGCAGACGCAGTGCTGGTCATGGGCGGCGAAGATGTCGAGCCATCGCTCTACGGGCGCACCTCGGCCTACCCCGGAGGTGGTCATCACGAGCTTGCTGCGGACCGGAACCACATCGCGGCCATCCAGCATGCCATCGCCACCAGGACGCCTTTGCTCGGAATCTGCCGTGGCCTGCAGCTGTTAAACGTTGCCTTGGGCGGCACCTTGATTCAGCACCTGGAGAATGCCGATGCCCACCGCAGCACGGGCAGTGATCCTTTTGTCGAATCCCGTTTCGACTCCATCGCTTCCGGGCTGGAAGAAGACCTGTCTGCCAAGGCCACCCACAAGTGCACACATCACCAAGCCATACACGAGCTGGGCAAGGGCCTGCAGATCGCAGCCATGTCCACCGACGACATTATCGAGGCGGTCGTGCACGAGTCAGCTCCAGTGACCGCAGTGCAATGGCACCCGGAACATCCCCACACTGCTTCCAGCCAGCTCCGCGCGCTGATCCAGCGCTTGGCAATGCAGTGCCAGGCAGCATCAGGCGTAGTTCCCGAACTCGTCAACGGCTAGCACGCCGGAGAGCTGCCTGCCGGAGGCTAGACTTGGTCTTATGGCATTGACTCAGTTAGCGGTCGTGAGTACCGCGGTCGACATCCTGCAACAGTTCGGGTTGGCTGACTTGTCGATGCGCCGTCTGGCCAAGGAGCTGGATGTTCAAGTTGGCGCTCTCTACTGGCATGTGAAGAACAAGCAGGAATTGCTGGCCCAGGTGGCCGCCAAGCTGCTCAACACTCCGCAGCTCTCGGTCAATGCCGATGACTTCAGCACTCCTGCCGATGCCATTCTTCAGCTTTCTCGGCGGCTGTATCTCGCGTTGTTGCCGATTCAGGACAGCCCTGAAGTCATTGAAGTTGCCACCGCAATGCAGGCCACCGAGCTGGCTCCAGTTCTGCAATTGCGCGAGCTCTTGGAAGCTTCGGGACTGTCTGCCGAGAACGCCCGCCACGGTCAGCAATTGCTGCTCAACCACATCCTCGGGTCTGTCGCCTTCCGCCAGAACCTCGTGCAGTTGGATGTTGATGCACCGCTAGCGGATGGCTTCGATTGGGGACTGCAAAGAGCTGTTGCAGGGCTGGTCAGCTGATAAGTCAGGTTAGAGCCCTATACTGATTCTTGAAGAAACTGAACTGGTACCGGCTTCGGCCCGTCAAGGTTCCGGGCTCCCGGCGACTGCTGCGGCAAAAGGGGGCTTCTTCGCCGATTACCCTTCGCTTTTGCTTGGCCCCTAATGTGACTGGGCATTCTCCAACAGCGTCAGAACGCGCTAAGCGCAAATACCACGAAGAAAAATGCGCAGGCCCAGAAGGCCACAAGCGCCCAATTGCCAAAGAACTTGTCTTCTTCGGAACCGGTTTCCTTCCGGTCTCGGCGTTCCCATTCGAATACACCGATGAACAACAAGGCCAAGAGCAAGGCAATGATTGCCGCGACTATCACTTAGGACCAGCTTTGGAATCGTTCACGCACCTGACAATATAGTTCAGTCCGTCGCTTATCGACGTGAGTTATTTCGGACAGCCGTCACGTACTAACCGCGTCATAGATTTGGGGCACATGGCGTGCCACCAGTCTCTTGAACCGAATTTGTCGTATTCACCATTGGAGAACATCTCGATGCCAGAGGTATCAGCGCTGGTTCGGTAATAGGTGATGATCGGATCCCCTTCAGTAGTTGGCGATAAAACAGCCGACTCGGCTTTGCGCTCACCTGTCGCTGCATCCATGCAGTCAATGGCCTCTGCTGGTATCTGTTCACCCTGGGCAAGGGTTATCTCCCCACAGGAATCACGTTGAACATCATCATGGAATGCCGAGGGCGCACGATCGGAATTTCGGGATTTTTCGAATATGTCTTGGGGCCCC
Organism: Glutamicibacter sp. FBE19; assembly: GCF_015524875.1. Classification (NCBI taxonomy): domain Bacteria; kingdom Bacillati; phylum Actinomycetota; class Actinomycetes; order Micrococcales; family Micrococcaceae; genus Glutamicibacter; species Glutamicibacter sp. FBE19. Next base: position 285,039 of record NZ_JACKQN010000004.1, read on the forward strand.
GGCTGTCCATCAGGTGTCGCCCCAGCACACCCGGATAGCATCAGCATCGCAAGAACAACGAGAAGCAAGCCAACCGGAATCTTCATGTACAGAGTCTTGCACACGAGACTTCACCAGAAAATTGGCGTAATCGAAACGTGACTTGGGAGTGTTCGAGGGCTAACTCAGCTTGCCGCCAGAGGCTTCCAGATAGCAGGTCGCACATAGCGACTCGTACCAAACGTCGTCACCGTCGATAGCTACCTGGTCTCCGTCAAAGACCACAGCTTCACCAACCCGTCGGGTGTTAAACATCGCCTTGCGCCCACAACGGCAAATGGTCTTCAGCTCTTCCAAGGAATGGGCGAGCTCCATCAGGCGGGCCGAGCCCGGGAAGGCATGGGTGCGGAAGTCAGTGCGGATGCCATAGGCCAATACCGGTACGTTATCCAGCACTGCGATACGCAGCAGATCGTCAACTTGTTCGCGGGAGAGGAATTGCGCCTCATCCACCAGAAGGCATGCCACCGGTGGAGCATCGACATGCGTCAACAACGCATCGGGGTCATCTCCCGAGCTCTGTGCAGCGAATTGTTCCCTGACGTTATCTTCAGGGCTAATGGTGAAGTCGGCGATGCGCTTGATTCCCAGTCTCGAAACGATCGAGTTCTCGCCCTTGGTATCCACGCCAGGCTTAGCCAGCAGGATTCGCTGGCCCCGTTCTTCATAGTTGAAAGCAGCCTGGAGCAAACTCGTGGACTTGCCAGAATTCATTGCTCCGTAGCGGAAATACAACTTGGCCACTATCGCTCCTCCAAGAATCGTTGCGCCAACTAACTAGATGGCACCCTACGATCTTAGTGCCAGCACCCTGATTCTGTGGCGGCTACACTCGGGCCGCACTCGATCCAGCTCAACTCACAGCTGGGCTGTTGGCCTGCCCTACCAAGAACTAAACGGATTCCTTCTGCGTTTTTCTGGCAAAAACTAGCCAGTACAGTACCGACATCACTACGACGAAAGGTACGCCGAAGATCAACGTGAACTTGAACTGGGGAACAAAGTACGAGGTCACCAGCAAGGCAGCCAGCAAGAGAGCGCCAAGGATGGACGCAGCTGGGTACCCGAACAGCTTGAACTCCAAGACTTCCTGTTCGCGTTTCACCCTGCGCCGGAAGGACACGTGGGTTAGCAGAATCATGAGCCAGGTAGCCAGCGCGCCGAAGGTGGCCAAAGACAGCATGATGCCGAATCCTCCATCGGGAACCAGTGCATAAACCACGGCGGCGACGGCAATGCCGCCGGCAGACATCCACACTGCATGAATCGGCGCCCCTGCACGGTTGGTCCGATGCGCAATGCGTGGCGCATGACCTGAATCAGCCAGGGAATGCAGCATGCGAGTTGCGGCATATAGTTGTGCGTTCATGGCCGAGAGCGCTGCAATAATCAGCACAAAATTCAACACGGAATCAGCAAAGGGTATACCCACCTGGGACATCACCGTCACGAAGGGCGAGCCCCCGGAAATCAGTTCGCTGGTTGGCGCGACTGCCAGGATGAGAGCCATGGTGAATACGTAGAAGAGCAAGAGCCTCAGGAAGGAAACCTTGAAGGACTTGCGCACCGCAATCTTCGGGTTTCGGGCCTCGGCGGCAGCAATCGAGATGGCTTCAATTCCCATATAGGAGAAGATCGCAACGATCACCGCGCTCCAGGTGCCAAACAATCCGTTGGCGAAGAAACCGCCTTCAGCGCTGTAGTTATGCACGCCAAACTGGTCTTGCGGATCATGGAAAACCAGCCACAGGGCGATGATGATGAAGGCAAGAACCGCAAAAACCTTGATTGCCGAGAACCAGTATTCGGTGGTTCCGAAGATCTTCACGCTGCAGAAGTTCACAGCCAAGAGGACGGCGGAGAAAATGGCCACCCACCACAGTCCGGGAATTTGCGGGAACCAGTACTGCATATATTCGCCGACGGCACTGACCTCGGTACCGACCGCGAAGATCAGCGCGGACCGATACAGGTATTTGGTGAGGTATCCGGCGAAACGGCCCAGATACCGTTCGGCGTAAACGCCAAAGGATCCTGCCACCGGTTGCTTGACCGTCATTTCGGCGAGCGCACCCATCACCAGCAGGGCCACCACGCCACCGATCACGTAGCTGAGGATCACCGATGGCCCAGCCATCATGATGGCCAGCTTGCTGCCGGCAAAAAGCCCGGTGCCAATGGCACTGCCCAGGGCAATCATGGACATTTGCGCAGGGGTCAGTGATTTCTTCAGACCCGACCCGACGTCAGTGGCGCGTACCGGCTGCTTGTCCAACGATGCTCCCTTGAAACTCATACGAACAGCACGGCATCAGAACATGCCGTGCTGCGTATAAGCGTACTCTGGCCATCGCAGGCCATCGGTGGAGCAATCGCAAATTGCCGCCGCTGGTTTCCCGGCTACGTCACGGCATTTCGTACGGCGTACTCTTCACGCTGCCATGCGCCGGTGTGCAGAATTTCACGCAGTTTCTCCACGGCATCCCAGATATCGGTGCGTGTCAGGTACAACGGGGTGATTCCAAAGCGCAGGACTTCGGGCTCGCGGTAATCTCCGATGACGCCGTGGTCGATCAGCGCGGCGATGATTTCGTAGCCATGCTCGTGGCGGAAGCTCACGTGGCTGCCCCGGGCCGTATGCTCTCGTGGAGTCACCAGTTCCAGGCCGTATCCCGCGCACCGGGTCTCAACCAGCGTGATGAACAGGTCCACCAGCTCAAGCGACTTGGCCCGCACCTGAACCATATCGGCTTCCAAGGCGATATCGAGTCCTACCTCGACCATGGCCAGCGAGGTCATTGGCTGGGTGCCGCACATGAATCGGCGGATGTCATTGGCTGGCGTGTAGCTTTGCGACATTTCGAATGGCTTGTTGTGGGACCACCATCCTGACAGGGGCTGCCAGAAGCGTTCGTGATGGCGGGCGTTGACCCAAATGAAGGCCGGTGAGCCCGGTCCTCCGTTGAGGTATTTGTAGGTGCACCCCACCGCGTAGTCTGCATCTGCGAGATTCAAGTCGATCGGTACCGCACCTGCGGCATGGGCCAGGTCCCAAATAACCAGCGCGCCGGCAGCGTGGACCGCGGCGGTGATTTCATCCATATTCCACATCGCGCCGGTTCGGTAATTCACATGCGACAGTGCCACGACTGCAACGTTGTCATCTAAAGCTGCGCGCAGTGAATCTTCGTCATCAATCAGCTTCACCTCATAGGCGACACCGGTTTCCTGTGACAGCGAGTTGACGAGGTCGGCCAGGCCTTCGGCGATGTAAATGTCGGTAGGGAAATTATCGCGTTCGGTCAGGATCACTCGACGTTCAGGCGCATCGGCCTTTTGCGTACGCAGAGCGGACGCCAGAGCTTTAAAAAGGTTCAGCGTGGTGGTGTCGGTGATTGCAGTTTCGTTCGGCTTCCCGCCGATCATGCTGCCGAGCTTGTCCCCCAGCTTCAGCGGCAGGTCGAACCAGCCAGCGGTATTCCATGAACGGATCAGCCCTTGTCCCCATTCTTCGCTGACCACCTGGCCTGCGCGTTCGGCAGCGCCCTTGGGCAAAGCCCCGAGCGAGTTCCCGTCAAGGTAGATGATGTTTTCGGGCAAGATGAAACGGTCCGCGAAAGCGGTGAGCGGATCCGCAGCGTCCAGCTGGGCCAAGGAATGGCGAGTCAACTCGGTAGGCATTTTGCTCCTAAGATTTCGGTTCTCTGCACTGTAGACATCGTAGAATTGAACACGAGATTATGCGACTGAATCCGAACTTTACTAAAGAATGAGGTGAGATATTCGTGGAAAATTCCCTTTGGGAAGTGCAAGGCGAAGCTATTCCGAATCCTGTTCGCGTTGATGCCACCGATCTGGCGATCCTTTCTGAGCTGAGCCAGGACGCCCGGATCCCCAACAATATTCTCGCCGCGAAAGTTGGCGTGGCTCCATCAACCTGTCTTGGACGGGTCAAAGCCTTGTCCTCGGCCGGAATCATTACCGGGTACCACGCGGCTATCAATGAAAAACTGCTTGGTGTCACGGTCAATGCAATGATTTCTGTACTCGTATCGCCGTCAGCCCGGGACCGGTTGCTCTCCTCCGCAAAATCCTTGCAACGGTTGCCCGAAGTAAAAGAAGTCTTCGTATTGGGAGGATCCCCCGATCTGCTGGTTCGGGTAGCTACCCGGAGCATCGATGATCTGCGGACCTTTGTCGCTAAGCACCTGGGGTCTAACAGGGCGTTTTCTTCAACCCAATCAGTGATCATTTTTGAGCATCTGCGCTAGCTGGGCCCGTACCGTCATCTATCGGCATCTCTCATCTAGATCTCATGTGCATCCGGAACAATGGGTGGCATGGGAAAGGAAACGTTGCGCCGCATTGTGGCTTCATTCGCCGTAGTGGCGGTGATCGGCTTGGGCATCTTTGGAATCAGCCGCGCCATGGGCGGACCTTCGGACCAGGATCTAGGCGAAGGGTTCATCTTCAAAGAAGATCCTCCTTCCCACACCAGCGGCGTGCCTAACGGACCGACGCAGTCACCGAGTCCGTCAGAGTCTACAACTGCCAAGCCAACACCTACTCCGTCCACAACGCCTAAACCAAGCAGTTCAACGAAAAATCCGTCGCCAAAACCCAGCGCAACGGTTAAGCCCAAACCAACAGCGCCCGCTCCGCCTAAGAAAACCGTCACGCCATTGCCTCCCTCAGGTAGCCAAAACTACGATGACGACGACGATGATGATTACGAAGCTGATGACGACGATGCGGCCGACGACGTAGGCGACGATGACTAAAGCACCCGAACGCCGATGGTCCATCCGCGCTCGCGTGCTTACCGGCATGTTGCTCTTGGTCGGCCTGGCTCTTGTTGCTGCTGGTGCTGCAAGCTTCGCTGTGCAACGCCATGAACTCAATGAACGACTTGATGAATCCCTCTCACGGTCCGTCAAAGAATTCGGCGTGCTGACCGAAACGGGTGTTGACCCGCGGACCATGAAACGATTCGAACATGCCGAGGACCTGCTCTACATCGCCATGCAGCGCACCCTCCCCTCCCCTAAGCAAGGAATGGTTTCCTTGGTTGGCAAGGAGGTGCGCTGGACTGCGCCGGATATAGTGGGCATCCGGCTGGAAGACGACCCCGAATTCATCGCATGGGCCTTCCAGGTTCAAGACAGCAACCATATTCGGCTCGGCACCGTAAAGACTGACGTCGCTACCTACCGTGCCGTCGTGGTCCCGGTAAGCTTGCCTGCCGACCGCGAGCGCGGCTCCTTTGTCTTGGCCTATGACTACTCTGCCGAGGCTATAGCAAATGACCGGAACTTCATGATCTACAGTGCCGTAGGCGCTTCAGTCATGTTGTTGTCGGCCCTGGCTGCGTGGCTGGTTGTGGGACGAATGCTGGAGCCGATTCGCAGATTGCAGACCACCGCGCAGCAGATCTCCGAAACCGATGTTTCCCAGCGCATTGAGGTCTCCGGCAATGACGAGTTCGCGGATTTGACCGTCACGGTTAATGAAATGCTGGACCGCCTCGATGGCGCGCTGAAAGCCCAACGCCAGCTGCTGGACGATGTGGGACATGAGCTTCGCACCCCGGTGACGATCATCAATGGCCACCTGGAGCTCATGGATCCACATGACCCGCAGGATGTGGAGCAGAGCCGCGATATCGCCATGGACGAGCTGGGTCGCATGTCCCTGCTCATCAATGACCTGGTGACACTCGCCAAGACCAACCGCACAGACTTCCTGCAAATTGAGCCGGTCCAGGTAGGCAAGCTGCTTGACGACATCCTGGATAAGGCCCGCGGGCTGGGCCAGCGCCAATGGCGCATCGACTACCGCACCGAGGCTACGGTCCGATTGGACCCGGCACGCCTGACCCAGGCCATGTTGCAGCTATGCGCCAACGCAGTGAAATTCTCGGAAGAGAATAGCCGTATTGCCCTGGGAAACGAGATCTTGCGGAACGGCCATGGAGAGACCACCCTGCGCTGGTGGGTATCCGATGCCGGTATCGGCATTCGTTCTGATGATTTGGAACGCATCTTTGAACGCTTTGGCCGCGGGCAGAATTCTGCGCGCTCCTCGGGCTCCGGTTTGGGCCTGAATATCGTGCAAGCTATCGCCGAAACCCACGGTGGACGCGTCTGGGTAAACTCGGAGCCAAAAAACGGTTCCACGTTCTATATTGATCTGCCGCTGTCGACAGGAAGCAAGGAAGAATGAGCCAAATATTGATCGTAGAAGATGAACCTCGCATCAGCTCCTTTGTCGCAAAAGGACTGCGGGCCGCCGGTCTGACCTCCACGATTGCCCAGACCGGCCACGACGGATTCACCCAAGCGCTCGACGGCGATCACGAATTGATCATCTTGGATTTGGGCTTGCCGGACGAAGACGGCTTCTCTGTCCTGCGCCGGCTGCGGGCAGCGCACATCACCATCCCGGTCATCATTCTGACCGCTCGCGGAAGCGTTGAGGATACTGTCGCCGGACTGCAAAATGGCGCCGATGACTACATGGCCAAGCCATTCCATTTTGATGAGCTGCTTGCCCGGGTTCGGCTGCGATTGCGGACCGACGACCACGCCCCTGAAGCTTCTTCCTTGACTCATGAAAATCTGCACATGGATCTGCTACGCAGACGAGTTACGGTTGATTCAACGGAGGTAGATCTTTCCGCCCGTGAATTCGCGCTTACCGAGGCCTTCTTGCGCAACCCTGGCCAGGTGCTCAGCCGTGAACAGCTGCTTTCACGGGTTTGGGGCTACGATTTTGATCCTGGTTCCAACGTCGTAGACGTTTACGTCCGCTACCTTCGCAACAAACTCGGCTCGTCACGCTTCGAGACCGTCCGCGGATTCGGCTACCGGCTAGCGGCCTCAAAATAGTTGGACGGAGCACGGGTTAGCCCAGCGTTGGGTCCGGGACAAAATTCTGCTGCAACAACCTGCTCCAGCGGTTCGCGGGAAGATGCGGATTCAGCAGAGCCACGCCGATGCAGTACTTGGACATTGATACTTCGCGAATGCCCAGCTCTGCCAGTGCCCGGTCCGAGGCTCCGCGACCATCAGCGGACTTCGTCTCGACAACTATGAGATCCGGCCCGTTGATCTGCTTATTGGCGTTGGCGTATTCCAATTCGACATCGCAGGTCAGGCGTTCAGAATCGATCGGGTTCACGAAGGTGGCCCGCGTGTAGGCGCTGTCTAGCACCGGATGCAGTTCGGGGACTTGTTGGCCGTATTCGCTGTGCAGCACCGAGCCCAGGAACTGCAGGTTATCCACGGTCAGTTTTCCAGCCTCGTGCAGCCCCTGTTGGATCCGGTGTTTCACGGTGGCCCCGCGCAATCCCTTGGTCTTGATTTCAAACATCGACAATCCGGTATCGGCATAGGTTCGTGAACGAACTTTGTAGCGTCTGCGCCGGCCCTGGCGGTGAGCCCGATACTGCTCGAAGTCCTCGGTATCGAAGTAAACGGATTCATACCGGAAAGTTCGCAGGCCATCGATCTGCATGATCTTGAATTTCTCGCCCAGTCGTTCCGATAATGCGGTGAACTGCTGGGGCGTGAGCACGAATTTCTTGTCAACACGCGTCTGCAGGGCAGCTTCGGAAACGACTTCCTGCAAGCTGATTGGTTCGCGATGCGCCACAGCTTCTTCCAGCGCAGTGCGGGCGCCAGCCGAGATAGCATTTCGAGTGCGGCTATCCAGCGCGGTCATCGGGACCACGTATCCTGCTTGGTTCCGTTCTGCGCCGAAGAATTCCCTGCTGTGCTTTGTCCATTGGCCAGTTCGAATGTTCCCGCGTGGGCGAAGCTGCTATCCGATTTGGCAGCGGAAGCGGCATTTGTGCGGAACCGGACATCTACTATGGTCAAATCGCGAACCATGTCCAGCTCGACCACCACGGTGCGCAGAACCTTGGCATCTAGCAGTTCTTCGAGCGCAGCTTGAAGTTCAGGCTTTTTCGGGTAGGCCTTTTCCAAGGTGACCGTCTGGCGTTCGGTACGTGGGGCGAAACTTGGATGATCGGCGAGGAACATGACGAGCACCAGAGCCGCGGTGGCCGAAGGGGCCAACCACGCTGGATCTGGGTGCAGTCCGTTGACCAGTCCGATGGCCAGCGATATGAAGTAGTAGGCAACTTCTTCCTGGGTCAGCGTGTCTGACCGAAGGCGAATGATGGAAAGGATGCCGAAGAGTCCGAGCCCCAGCCCCATTCCTGCCCCGCTGCCGGAAAGAAGCAGGGTCACCGCGAAGATGCCCATGCTCAATGCGATGTACGCAAGCACCAAATCGCGGCGGAAGTGGCGACGGAAGTATACGAAGTACACCAGCACGGTAATGCCGATGATGTTTGAGGCCAGGCCTGTCCAGAAAGACAACATTCTTATCCCTTTCAATGATGTGAAGCGATGATCCCTTCTAAGTGAACTTTAGGTGAGCAGAATGAAGACAAATGTAGAACAGGATGAGAAAGTCCTCATATTACTGAATGCTTCATGACCTGAAGTTATAAGATTCCAGCTGTTGAAATACGATGATTCGCCGGTCACGCTGCTTGTAGACAATGCCCGATTAAGACAAACGGCGACTCGTCCCGTAATGGGACGAGCCGCCGTTTGGCGATACTGCGGTTGCTTACTTGCCAGCTTCGATTTCAGCCTTGGCCGAAGCATCCGAATCGTTCAGGAATTTGCCGATTCGATCAACTTCTTCAGCTTCGCCGATGGCTGCGGCCGCACGACCCAGCGCGTAGAGCGAGCGGAGGAAGCCGCGGTTAGGCTCGTGGCTCCAAGGAACGGGTCCCTGCCCGCGCCATCCGGCCTTGCGCAACGAGTCGAGGCCGCGGTGGTAGCCCACGCGCGCGAACGCGTAGGACTCCACGGTGCGGCCTTCGCCATGTGCTTCGTCGGCCAGCAGCGCCCACACCAGGGAAGAAGATGGGAAATTAGCGGCCAAATCAACTGGCTCATCGCCAGCTTCCAGGCGCGCCAAGACCTCAGACTCTTCTGGGAGCAGCGTTTCTGGAATGCCCAGCAGGTTCTCTCCTGCCATCTTTACTTCAGCGACTTTCCGGCCGAGCCCAGCTGCTGCGCAGCTTCTACGATGCGAGCTGCCATGGACTCTTCAGCCTTGGCACCCCAAACGCGTGGGTCATAGGTCTTCTTGTTGCCAACTTCGCCGTCGATCTTCAGCACGCCATCGTAGTTGCTCAGCATGTGGCCGGCTACCGGACGGGTGAATGCGTACTGGGTATCGGTATCGATGTTCATCTTGATGACACCGTAGGCAACAGCGTCAGCGATTTCCTGCTCGGAGGAGCCCGAACCACCGTGGAATACGAGGTCGAATGGGTTTTCCTTGCCGATCTTGGCGCCAACCTGGGCCTGGATGTCCTTCAGGATCTCCGGACGCAGCTTCACGTTGCCTGGCTTGTAAACGCCGTGGACGTTGCCAAAGGTCAGCGCGGTGATGTAGCGGCCCTTTTCGCCAGCACCCAGGGCATCGATGGTTGCCAGTGCATCCTCGACGGTGGAGTACAGCTTGTCGTTGATGGCGTTTTCCACGCCGTCTTCTTCGCCGCCCACTGCGCCGATTTCAACTTCGAGGATCTGCTTGGCAGCTGCGGTGCGTGGAAGCAGTTCTGCAGCGATGCGCAGGTTTTCTTCGAGGGTTTCAGCCGAGCCATCCCACATGTGGGAGTTGAAGTATGGGTCGCGGCCGGCCGCAACTTCTGCTTCCGATGCAGCCAGCAGTGGCAGCACGAAGCTGTCCAGCTTGTCTGCTGGGCAGTGGTCGGTGTGCAGGGCGATGTTGACGCCGTAGTTCTTGGCTACTTCGCGGGCGAAGGCCGCGAAGCCCAACGAGCCTGCGACCATGTCCTTGATGGAGGCGCCGGACCAATAGGCGGCACCGCCAGTGGAGACCTGGATAATGCCGTCAGACTCGGCTTCGGCGAAGCCACGGATTGCGGCGTTCAGGGTCTGCGAGCTGGTCACGTTCACTGCTGGGAAGGCGTAGCCGCCTGCCTTGGCAGCATCAATCATGGCATTGTACTTATCGGGGGTTGCGATAGGCATGCTTCACTCCTGGTGATTAGCGAGGTTTCGCGTCTCCATTGACGGCGGTTCGCCATCCATCCTATCGTCTAGGTCACTATCTCTACCTAAAATCTCATATCGTGACACGGTAAAGAACCGCGTATCTGCAAAGACGGCGGCCGCCGGGAACGAGTAGAACACTCGCCCCCGCCGGCCGCCGTCTAGACAGTTGTTGGCTATCCACCAATGAATGCTGACAAGCTTGCACCTTCGCTCGGATCAATTGAGACCTCAAGGCTCAAGGAATTCGATATTGAAGGTTCCGACGTCGTGGCTGGCGAACTGCTCGTAGCACCTGTACGGCTTGTCGGGCTGCCAGAAGTCTGTTCAGACGAAGATTCCTCGACTGCCTTGAACGAACTCTTATCAGGTTCAGCCGATCCCTCAGGCGTCACCGTCGTCGATGATTCCCGCGATGGAGAAACAGAGGTTGTCGGGGAGTCCGATGTCGGGGGAACCGATGATTCGTCTGGCGACTCGGTGCCTGTTGGCGTCTCCGTCGTCGGAGCGGTAGAGGACGGCGGCCCGCTAGTCGTCGGGGCCTCGGTCTCGCTCTTGGACGGCGAGGTGGATTCGCTCGGGCTCTTCGAACCAGTAGGGCTCTTGCTCTCGTCATCGCTCTGGCTTGGCGTCGGCTTGGCCGACTTGGTCGGCGTAGGACGCGGCTTCGGGGAAGGAACATATGGAGTGTCGTTGTCGGGAACTACGATGTCCGGATCTGGAGCATGATTGGATTGGCCAGAATTCTGCGAACCGTTTCCTTTCGGAGCGCTGTTGGCGTTGACGGTCAGCCGCTGGGAATCGATCATTGCATTGCGCTGGCCCGGGATCAGAGGCAGGTAGTTGCGAGGGTCATGCCAGCGCCCATCGATGATGACTTCAAAGTGCACGTGGCAGCCGGTGGAGTTGCCTGTGGTTCCGGCGAGCGCGATCAACTCGCCCTGCTTCACGTTCTGGCCAACCTTGGCGATCAGTTTTGAGTTATGGCTGTAACCGGTTTGGACGTTGAACCCATGGTCAATGGTCACGCGCATGCCGGAGTGCCCAGCCCACGCCGAGACCGAGACGGTGCCGTCTTCGGCAGCGTAAACCGGCGAACCGCAAGAAATTGGGTAGTCCTGGCCGATATGGATCTGGTTGCCCGGGCCGGTGGGGTTCGCACGCCAACCGTAAGGGCTGGAAATGCGGCGGGTCGTCACCGGGTGCATCAGCTGCAAGTCCCCGGGAAGCTTGCCAAGTTCACCAACGGTTCCAGCCAGCAACGCGGTGGAATCTTCGCTGGAGCTGCTCGATTCAGACGTTTCGGCGGCGCCCTCAATCATGCCAACTGGGCGCCCATCAATGGCCAGTTCCTTGCCGGAAGCTCCAAAGGCATTCAGTGGGGCATCGCCACTGACAAAAACGGGACCATCGCCGACCGAGTAGTCAGCGATAGCTTCCATCGATACCGGAACGTCGCCCTGCCGCGAATCGGCGGGCTGCGCCACGAGGGGAATAGCCAACGCTCCCGTGAGCGCGAAGGCAGCAACTATAGAGGTCGTCCAGATGACCACAGGTTTCTTGCGTCGGGGTAATCCAGGCAGCAATAGATCATGGTTCACTTGATGACGACGATTCACAGCCACTCACTCCCAGATCACATTTTCATAACCGATTAACAGCGTATGCGCAAAAATGTAACTAATCCAGATGCTCGACTAAAACTCTTCAGTAATAATTTCTGCGTTAGCTGACCCGCTGCCCAAATACGTGCCTGCGGATCCATGCGTGCATGGCAATTCCGGCAGCAGAGGCGGCATTGATTGAACGCGTTGAGCCGAATTGCTCAATTGACAAGGTGTCCTTGGCAGCAGCGTGAACTTCCGGGCTCAAACCGGGCCCCTCTTGGCCAAAGACCAAGACGCAATTCTTGGGAATATCGTAGGTTTCCAGCGGCACGGAGTCCGGGAAAATGTCGATTCCCAATATCGTGAGCCCCTCGGATTCGGCCCAGATAACAAAATCCTCGACGGTTGGATGATGACGCACATGTTGGTAACGATCTGTCACCATTGCACCCCTTCGATTCCAACGGCGACGGCCAATAATGTGCACTTCCTTGGCCAGGAACGCGTTGGCGCTGCGCACTACCGTGCCGATATTCATGTCATGCTGCCAATTTTCAATGGCGATATGGAAGTCATGGCGGCGCTCGTCTAGATCCGCAATGATGGCATCCATTTTCCAGTAACGATATTTGTCAGCGACATTGCGCCGGTCGCCAAGTTCCAGCAGCTCAGGATCATACTTTTCATCAAATGGGAGCTCCCCTTCCCAGGGGCCCACTCCGATGACATGCTGCTCGCTGGGGTCATTGACCGGGTCATGCAATTCTTGATTCACGCTATTAAGCGTAGTTCTTTCTGATCGTGCCCTTGTTCACGGCGCAATTCCCCAAGGCTGTGTAGTCTTTTTATTAGCAGGGGAATCTTTCAACGCAGATAGCTCCCACCACAATTTCATCAGGGAGGACTTCACCTCGTGACGACTACCAACCGCGCCGCACGCACCGTCCATGACATCAAGTGCTGGCTCACTGATATGGACGGCGTTCTTGTCCACGAAAATCAGGCCGTTAAGGGTGCCGCAGAGTTGATGGGGTACTGGCGTGAGAACAATCTGCGTTTCCTGGTCTTGACCAATAACTCCATCTTCACCCCTCGCGACCTTCGCGCCCGCCTGCTCGCTTCGGGCCTGGACGTTCCAGAGGAGAACATCTGGACCTCGGCCATGGCCACGGCAGAGTTCTTGGCCCGCCAGCGCCCGGGTGGCCGCACCTTTGTGATCGGTGAAGCGGGTTTGACCACGGCATTGCACGATGCAGGGTTCATCATGACCGACCAGAACCCGGACTACGTGGTGCTGGGCGAGACCCGCACCTACTCTTTCGAAGCCATCACCAAGGCAATCCGGCTCATTGAAGGTGGCGCCAAGTTCATCGCCACCAACCCGGACGCCACCGGCCCATCGGCCGAAGGGCTCTTGCCCGCAACGGGCGCCATCGCCGCATTGATCTCTCGAGCAACCAATCGCGAACCATACGTGGTGGGCAAGCCGAATCCAATGATGTTCCGTTCCGCGTTGAACCGCATCGATGCGCATTCGGAAACCACGGCAATGATTGGCGACCGCATGGACACCGACATTGTTGCTGGCATGGAAGCTGGCCTGCTGACCGCTTTGGTCTTCACCGGCATCACCGCCCGCGAAGATATGGACACCTTCCCGTTCCGCCCGGACCTGCAGTACCCATCTGTAGCGAACCTCCATGCAGAATTGGCCAAGGGCGCGCAACCAACTGAAACTCCTGCAACGAAGAAGTAGTTCTCGACGCACGCTGAAGGCCGGGCTTTGCCCGGCCTTCAGCGTTTTCCGGGACATCAGCGAATCTGCGCCCCGAGACGTATCCTGAAGCAGTGAGTGAGCCAGTACCAAACGAAGTCCCCGGTGCCCGCAAGCGCGGACGCCCCAAGGGAAGTACCACCGGATCAACAAAGTCCAAGATCCTCAAAGCCGCATCCAAGGAATTCGCCCATGCCGGCTTCGAGGGGGCGAGCCTGCGTTCCGTGGCCCGCCGCGCCTCAGTGGATCCAGCTTTGGTGCACCACTATTTCAAGGACAAGAGCGAGCTCTTCATCCAGACCATGCACCTCCCGGTCAACCCGGCAGCCATCATTGGGCAGGCGGTAACCGCACCGCTGGAAGAATTGGGCTACTCGCTGACCAGTGCCCTGATCAGCACTTGGCGAAAACCAGCATTTCGGCCACCTGCGATAGCCATGGTTCGAGGGTTGATTTCCAGCAACAACGCCGCAAAAATTTTAAAGCCGTTCATCCAGAAAGAGATTTTCTCCCGTGTGGGCGCCCGCCTGCCGCAGGAAACTGCAGAAGCGCGTGTTGCCCTGGTGGCCAGCCAGTTCATCGGCCTGATTATCGCCCGGTATGTTGTTGCCCTGGAGCCCTTGGCCTCCATGGATGATGATGAGCTCATCGAACTTGTAGCGCCAACAATTCAGCGTTACCTCACCGGGGATCTTCCTATCCAAAAGCATTGACTTGTCAGCCAAACGGGTCTCTAATTCATTATGTGATGAATAAATCGGCTTGTATCGACGTGCAAGAGCTCAACGTCAAGAGGGGCAAGAATCTGGTCCTGGACCAGCTGAGCTTCCAGCTTGAAGCGGGCAAGATCATCGGGCTGCTCGGTCCCAGCGGAAGCGGCAAGAGCACGCTGCTGCGCAGCATCGTTGGCAACCAGATCATCACCAGCGGCACCGTCACCGTCCTCGGCCTGCCCTCAGGCAGCAAGGCCTTGCGGCACAAAGTCGGCTATATGACCCAGGCAGCCAGTGTCTATGACGATCTGACGGTAACGCAGAACGTCGCCTATTTCGCCAAAATTCTTGGGCTCCCCGATGAAGAGGTGAACCGTGTCATCCAAGGCACTGACCTCTCCGAGCAGGCTTCCAGCCTGGTCATTGACCTCTCGGGTGGCCAACGCAATCGCGTCTCACTGGCCATCGCGCTGCTGGGCAGCCCTGAAATTGTCATCCTTGACGAGCCCACGGTCGGGCTTGACCCGGTGCTGCGCGCAGATTTGTGGGGCCTATTCGCACGGCTGGCCGCCACCGGCTTATGCTTGGTGGTTTCCAGCCACGTTATGGATGAGGCCATGCGTTGCGATCAAATCCTGCTGCTCCGAGAAGGAAAAATACTCGCACAACTGACACCGTACGAACTCATGGAACGCACCGGCGCCACCGATCCGGAGACCGCGTTTTTGAAACTCATTGATACGGGCGCTTCGAATTCGCATGACAATGCCACCCCTGACCCTGATTCGGCACCTCGGCACCGTGCCAGCGCAGATGGGAGCAAATAATGCGCAGAACATTAGCCACCACCGGCAGGGTGCTGAATCAAGTCCGCCACGACCCGCGAACCATTGCCCTGATGCTCGTGGTCCCCAGCCTCCTGATCGGATTGATCGCTTGGATTTTCACCGATACACCTGCTTTTCAGCGTATCGGCCCATCCATGATTGCCCTGTTTCCCTTTGTCGTGATGTTCCTTGTCACTAGCATCGCCACTCTGCGAGAACGGCGCAGCGGCACGCTTGAACGGCTTCTGAGCATGCCGCTAGCCAAGGGGGAATTCATCTTTGGCTACGCGGTGGCTTTCACCATGATCGCCATCGTCCAAACCATCATTGCCTCGAGCTTTGCCGTCTGGGTTTGCGGCCTGGAAATCTCAGGCAGTTTCTGGTTGATGTTCGCCGTGGCCGCGCTGGATGCCCTGCTGGGAATCAGCCTTGGACTCATGGCCAGCGCCTTCGCCCGCACGGAATTCCAGGTCGTGCAATTCATGCCGGCCTTGGTCATCCCCCAATTCTTGCTGGCGGGAATCATCCTTCCCCGAGAACAGCTTCCAGGAGTCCTTGAATCCATCGGCGATTGGCTGCCACTGTCCCATGCCATCGACACCCTTTCTGACGTCGCAGCAGGGACCACGGATTCGGACACTGCTTTCAGCATGCTGGTGATCGTTGCGTGGATCGTCGTGGCGCTGCTTGTCGGATCGCTGACCCTGCGCCGGCGCACCGCGTAGCTGCTAGCTAACAACCACCGGAGTATCCATTACCCGGCCTTCACCGACTTCGCGGATCTCCCCGACAATCTTGAACGCTTCCTGCTGGCCCAGATCCTCGCTATTGGAGCCAATAGCCGCAGTGAACTTTCCAGGCTCCACGATCCGGCGGCCGGAAAGCCCGGTAAACGAGGTCCGATCCGCATGCACAGTGAAGGCCACTCGTTTCGACTCCCCCGCTTCGAGCTTGATCTTCGCAAAGCCTGCCAGCCAGCGCCGTGGGCGAACTACCTGCGAGATCTCATCGGAGAGATACAGCTGAATGGCTTCGGCCCCCTGGCGCTCCCCGGTATTGGTCACGGTCGCGCTGACTTCCAGCGTCCCTTCCGTCGGGATTTCCGTGGCTGATAACTCAAGCGCGGAGATTTCGAAACTCGTGTAGGACAGTCCGTAGCCGAAGGGATAGAGCGGGCGCGGATCAAGGTTCGATACCCCATCTGAATGCCATCCCAATTTAGGCGCCAGGTAGGTTCCGGGCTGCCCGCCGACATGGTCAGGGATCTGCACCGGCAATTTGCCCGAAGGATTCACTTCACCGGTGAGCACACCCGCCAACGCTGGTCCGCCTTCCACCCCTGGCATGAAGCACTGGACAATGCCAGCCGCCCGACCAGCGAATTGCCCCAGCGAATACGGGCGGCCGGTGACCAATACCAGGACGGTGGGCGTACCGGTTTCCAGCACGGCTTCAACAAGTTCAGCTTGCCGCCCGGGCAGTTTCAGATCCACCACGTCGCACCCTTCACCGGACGTTCCGCGGCCAAAGAGGCCTGCCAAATCACCCACGGTCACTACCGCCACTTCAGCATTCCGAGCTGTTTCAACGGCCTGTTCAATACCCGCATCATCAAGGTCCGTGAAGTCCACGCCACGGGCATATTCGATCTGGCTTCCGGCGAGCGCCGGAGACTCGCGCAGCGCCTGGAGAATGGAAACCATCTCCACGCCGTGGTCTTCTTGTTCGGCGAAGCGCGAGTACACGTGGTTGGTAAAGGAATAACAGCCCAGGTGGGTGCGTGGCTGGGTGGCGCTAGGGCCGATCACCGCGAGGCGGGCCGGGTTCGTTAATGGCAGGATCTGCTCATTGCGCAGCAGGATGATGGACTCTTCTGCCATGGCACGGGCCAGCGCCCGGTTCTGCCCAGAATCCAATTCCACGTCTGTGCCCAGCCAGGCCTGCTCAGGGCTGTAGCCAGGATCCAGCAGTCCGGCCTCGATCTTCTGGGTGAGCACGCGGCGTACCGCAGTGTCCAGGATCGTTTCGTCCAAGCCGCCGTCGCGCACCGCCTCCGCAAGGCGAGCGAAGGCGATCGTTTCGGGCAGTTCCACATCCATGCCGGCGCTCAGGGCCAGCAGGCCTGCAGCATCTTCGCTGTCGGCAATTTCATGCATGCTGTGCAGGAAGCTCACGGCCCAGTAGTCGGCCACCACGGTGCCGGTGAATCCCCAGCGTTCACGCAGTACGCCGGTGAGCAGCCGGCGGCTGGCCGCTGGCGCTTCGCCGTCGATATCCGCGTAGGAGTTCATCACCGACTGGACCTTGGCTTCGCGCACTGCTCGTTCAAATGGCGGGAATACGATGTCTTCCAAAGCGCGCTGGCCGATGGCTACCGGTGCGTGATTGCGTCCGGCCTGCGAAGCGGCGTAGCCGGCGAAATGCTTCAGGGTGGCATTGACGCCAGAACCCTGCAGCCCCTTCACATAAGCGACAGCGAGTTCTCCTACCAGGTGCGGATCTTCTCCAATGGTTTCTTCCACGCGTCCCCAGCGGTAGTCGCGCACAACATCCAATACCGGGGACAGGCCCTGGTGCACGCCCATCTTTTTCATATCCGCCCCGATATGCGCTGCCATGGACTGGACCAGTTCCGGGTTGAAGGTTGCTCCCCAGGCAATGGATGCCGGGTAGCAGGTGGCACCCAAGGCGGTGAAGCCGGTCAGGCACTCTTCATGGGCGATGGCTGGAATTCCGAAGCGGTTCGAGGCAATAACTTGCTCTTGCAGTTCGGCGAGCCGGGCGCGGCCCTGGCCCGGGTCCAGCGGAACGGTGCCAAAGGCCCGGGTAATGTGGCCTAGTCCGTTCTTGATGGCTGTCTCGAAGCTCGGGCCGCCGCCGAAAGTATCGGCCATCGGCGCCACATTGCTCTCGCCGTCGTGTTGTTTCTCCTCCGGACGGATCCAGTAGGAGCCCAGCTGCCCCGCTTTTTCTTCGAGCGTCATCTGCGCTAGAAGCGCGGCAACGCGCTGATCTGTTGGAAGGTTGGCATTGCGCCAGGTCTGCTCGGCAGTTTTCATGAAAATCCTATTCTCAAAAGAAGATCGGGTGCGCTTGGAGGCCCGCAGTCTCAGCCCTTGACTGCGCCCTGCAGCCCGTTGACGATGCGCTTTTGCATGGCGAGGAAAAAAATCAGCGCGGGGATCATCGCCAAGGCGGTGAAAGCGAAAACGCCAGCGGTATCCGCAGAGTGCTCGCTGGAATAATCCGCAACACCCAATGGCAGGGTGCGCATATCCCCTTGCAGCAAGAGCAGCGGCAGCAAGTAGGCATTCCACGAGCCGACAAAGGCCAGAACGCCCACGGTGACCATGCCCGGACCGGACAGTGGCAGCAAGATGCGCCAGAAGAAGCCAATCCGGCTGGCCCCATCCAGCTGCGCGGCTTCCTCCAATTCCTGGGGCAGGGCCATGAGGAACGGGCGCAAGATGACCACGGTCATGGGCAGTGCGAAGGCCGCCTGCGGCAAGGCCACGCCCCACCAGGTGTTGCCCATATGCAGATCGCGGGTGATCAGGATGAACAGCGGAACGATGGCCACGGTAGCGGGAAAGAGCAGTCCCAGCACGAACACCATGAAGATCGGCTCGCGCATCCGGAATTGATAGCGGGCCAGCGGATAGGCGGCCATAATGCCCAGGACCACGACAATCACCGTGGTGATGACCGCGATCATGGTCGAATTCAGCGCGTACTGCCAGAAGTCCGGGTTTTTCAGCACCCCGGAATAGTTGTCCAGCACCCATGGCTCCGGCAAGCCTGACGGGTTTTCGGCCAGTTGCGCGTTGCTGCGGAAACCGCCGAGGATGCCATAGAGCACCGGGCCGAGGGTCAGTGCCACCACCGCCAGGGCGATGGCGTAAATGGCGACATTCCTGCCTTGGTTCCCGGCTCGTTTTTTGGCGCGCAGGGCCTGTGCCGGGGTGTGCTGCGGGCCGGTGGCCACGGTGGCGCTCATGCTTTGACCTTCTTCGGGTTGATTCGTCCGCCATCTGGCTGGGAGTCCCGCTTGAGGACAAACTGCTGGTAGGACACGGCGAGGACCAGGGCAACGATGAACAGCACCACCGAGGCGGCTGCGGCCACACCGAAATTCTGTCTTTTGGTGCCTTCGGATACCAGGAAGCTGGCCATGGTGGTGGTGGCGTTGGCCGGCCCGCCGCCGGTGAGGATCCACACCATGTCGAACAGCTGCAGCGAGCCGATCATCGAGAGGAACCCCCAGGTGCGCAGGGTGGGGCCGAGCAGCGGAATGGTGATCTTGCGCTGGATTTGCCACCAGGATGCCCCGTCGATCTCCGCGGCTTCGTAGAGCTCGGAGGGCACGCCCTGCAGCCCGGCCAAGAACAGGATGACGGCCAGGCCAAGGTACTTCCAGGTCAGCACCGCCAGCACGGTCCACAGTGCCAGTTCGGGTGTACCCAGCCACCCCTGGGCCGGGCCTTGGACGCCAAGCTTGGACATGATGGTGTCTATTACCCCGTACTGGGGCTGCAGCAGCTGGAACCAGATGACACCGGCGATCACTTCGGAGAGCACGTAGGGAACAAAGATGATCGTGCGCAGCAGCGACTGGATCTTCATCTTCCGATTCAGCAGCAGGGCGAGGCCCAGGCCTATGGGCAGCTGCAGAGCAATGGATCCGCCGATGATGATCAAGTTGTGGATCATCGCATCGGTGAAGACCTCGTTTTGCAGCACCCGTGCGTAGTTTTTCAGCCCGACAAAGTCCACCAGCGGGCCGAAGCCCTTCCAGTTGTACACCGAGAAGCGCACAGCTTGGATGATGGGCAGCAGCATGAACACGGCGATCAGCACGAGCGCCGGGCTGACGAAGAACAGGATCTCCAGCGTTTTGCGCCGGTCCGAGGGCCTGCGCCCGCGCCGCTCGGCCTTATCCGCCCTGCGCGCGCCGGCCTGCCGTTCGCTGATGCCCGACTGTGGCGCGGTGCGCTCGGCCACGGAGCTTGATACACAAGTTGCTTCTTGAGCCACGACCCGAATCACTTCTCCAAGTCGGCGGCATCTTGGCTGGCGTCAACGATTTTCTGCGCGTCTGACTTGCCAGCGAAGAGCAAGGCGATTTCATCATTCATGGCGCCTCCCACGGATGCGCCGAAGGCGGTGTCAAAGTACAGCTGGAAATAGGGAGCCTTATCGCGCACTTCCAGCATGGAAGCCAGAGCTGGATCTGCAACGGCATCCGTTGCCTTGGGATTGGTCGGCAGGCCCATATCAAGTTCTGCAAAACCACGCTGGACCTTTTCGGAGAGCATGTACTTGGCAAATTCCACGGCTTCATCCGGTGCATCTTGGGCCACTGCCCAGGCGTCGCCGCCGCCGAGCTGCGCTTCCGGATTGCCCTGGCCGCCTTCGATGGCGGGGAAGGAGAACCAGCCGGTGTCAGCCCCAAGGCCCTTGCCGTCTTCGGTCAGTCCCTGCATCACGCCTGGCTCCCAGTGGCCGGCGAGCTCCATGGCGACCTTGCCGGTGGCGAGCAGGCCCGAGGCCGAAGTTGGCCCGGATTGCGCCGGGGTGGACAGGAAACCAGCGTTGAAAGGCTCGGCCTTGATCAGTTCATCCACGTTTTCGCCGGCCTTCACGAAGCACTGGTCGCTGAAGTCCATGTTGGCCACGGAATCGGCCATGGTTTGCTCGGAGCATTCGCGGACTGCGGCGTAATACCAATAGTGAGCCGCAGGCCATTTGTCGCCCGCGCCCACCGAGAGCGGGGTGATGCCTGCGCCCTTGAGCTTCTTGCTGGCGTCGAGGAGTTCTTGCCAGGTTTCCGGGGCTTTTTCAACGCCGGCTTTTTTGAACAGGGCCTTGTTGTACCAGAAGCCTGCTGCGCCCAGCGAGTAGGGCAGGGCGTAGGTTTTGCCATCAATTTGCCAGCCGCCAGCCGTATCGCCCAGGAAGCCGATTTCTTCGCTGGCCAGGTCGCTGAGGTCCTTTGTCAGTCCGGCGGCCACATGGGCTGCGAGCTCTCCACCACCACGTTCCATGTAGACGTCCGGCGCGTCGCCGCTTTGGAATGCCGCATCGAGTTTGGTGAGCATGTCTTCGTGCTGCATGGCTTGGACTTCGACGTCCACGCCTGGGTGCTCTGCTTCAAAATCCTTGGCGACCTTTTCGTAGTAGGCCTTGCCTTCGCCGTTGTTGGAATTGTGCCACCAGGTAACGGTGGTGCTTCCGTCGGCTGAATCCCCGGACGTTGATGATCCGGAAGCGCATCCGGCGAAAAGCAGCGAGCCAGTGGCTGCCAGCGCCAGAATTCTTGCGGTGCGGGACGTGGATAGCATGCGTGTGCTCCTGAGCAGTGGTGGTGGTGAGTTGGCCCTGCCGGCTTTCGCGCGGCAGGCACTTGGCTTCACCAAGAATTGCACCGTGACGCAGGTCATGTCAATCGTTTTCGATAACGTTTTCGAAATCATTGGCGAAAACGTTATCGCAATTTCCTCTGCGGCATGTCATGCGCCCGCAAACTCCACTGTTTTAGCGGAAATATGCGCTACTGTTAGTCGGGTGATGACCCCTGAGACCGAACACCCCGTGAATGCCACCGCCGGATGGCTGCCAGCGCCTGCTGAAAACCAGGTGGCAACCAGGGTCACCATCAACGATGTGGCTCGCGTCGCCGAGGTTTCGGTATCCACCGTTTCAAAGGTGGTCAACGGCCGCTATGGTGTCGCGCCGGCAACCATTGCCCGCGTGCACCAGGTCATCAACGAGCTCGGATACGAAACCTCGCTGGTTGCCTCCTCCATGCGCAATTCACGCACCAATATCATCGGCATCCTGGTGGCCGAATTCGAGCCCTTCGCCTTGGAGCTGCTGAATGGAATTTCCGCCACCCTGCGCGGCACCAAATACGATCTGATGGCGTACGCAGGTAACCTCACGCCGGAAGGGCATATCGGCTGGGAACGCCGCTCGCTCTCGCGCTTGGGCGGCACGCTCATCGACGGCGCCATCATTGTGACTCCCACCGTTGAAATCCCCCATAGCCCGGTCCCAGTGGTGGCGATCGACCCTCAGGCCGGCACCGACATGCCCATCATTGTGGACGTGGATAATTCCGGTGGAGCGCAAAAAGCCACGGAGCACCTGCTGGGACTTGGGCACCAGCGCATCGGGCACATCCGCGGCCGCGAGGATCTGAAATCAGCGCACCTGCGCGAGGCCGGATACCGGCAAGCGCTGGAGAACGCCGGCATCCCCCATGATGAACAGCTCATCGAGCAGGGCGATTACCAGCATGACGCAGCG
Organism: Glutamicibacter sp. FBE19; assembly: GCF_015524875.1. Lineage (NCBI taxonomy): Bacteria > Bacillati > Actinomycetota > Actinomycetes > Micrococcales > Micrococcaceae > Glutamicibacter > Glutamicibacter sp. FBE19. The sequence continues at coordinate 307,413 of NZ_JACKQN010000004.1, forward strand.
GTAGAAGCGGCCCGGCGCCTGCTTGATCTTCCCCAGCCGCCCAGCGCAATTTTCGCAGCCAACGACATCTCGGCCCTGGCAGCCCTGGGCGTTGCGGCCGAACGCGGGCTGGCCGTGCCCGAGGACCTTTCCATCATCGGATTTGATGATATTCCCGCTGCGGCACAGAGCACTCCGGCGCTGAGCACGGTGCGCCAACCACTGCATGAGATGGGCAGCCACGCGGTGCGCCTGCTGCTGTCGCTACTTGACGGCGAAGAAGCCACCGCGCCACAGCAATTGCCAGCGGTACTGGTTCCCCGCGATACAACTGCGCCACCACGCGCCAATTAAGAAATGAAACCCGCCATCCCGGAAAACCGGAATGGCGGGCTGCAGGCAAAAGTCCTGGCTGGCTACAGGCCCAGCTCGTCCTTGCCGTAGGCGAACAGGTACGGAACGCCAGCTTCTGCTTCGATGCGTTCCTTGGCGCCGGTATCGCGGTCAACGATCACAGCTACAGCGATCACATTGCCTCCGGCCTTGCGCACGCCTTCAACGGCGGTCAGCGCCGAGCCACCGGTGGTGGAAGTATCTTCCAGCACGATGACATCGCGTCCCTCGACGCTTGGCCCCTCGACCTGGCGGCCCATGCCGTAGGACTTCTGCGCCTTGCGAACCACGAAGGCATCCACGGCGCGATCATTGGCGCGCGCGGTGTGCATGATTGCGGTGCCCACCGGGTCTGCGCCCATGGTCAAGCCGCCAACGTTGGTGAACTCGAGCTTCGCTTCATCCAGCAGATCAAGCATGACTTCGCCCACCAGGCCCGAGGCCTCCTGATGCAGGGTGACTCGGCGCAAATCGATGTAGTAGTCAGCTTCCTTGCCGGAAGACAAGATGACCTTGCCGCGCACAATGGCAAGTTCTTGGATCAGTTCTTTTAGCCGCTCTCGGGCGCTGGTTTTGCTCATACTCTCGATTCTAGTCGGCATCATCGCTAGGCTGATTTTATGAACGCACAACGCCCCCTGGGATACTGGCTAAAATTGGTGGATTCGCTGATTGACGAGCAGTTTGCAGCGACCTTGGAAGAACACGGTGTGACACGCCGGCAGTGGCAGGTGCTCAACTTGCTCGAGCAGCAACCGGCCACCGAGGCGCAGCTGAATGCCGGGCTCTCGCCCTTCTTCGCTTCCGAGGATGAGCCGCAATCATTGAACGAGCACCTGGCCGAACTGGTGGAATCGGGCTGGGTCACCGTCCACGACGGCGAGTATTCGATCACCGACCGCGGCCACATCTCCCTGCTGAAGCTCAGCGAGCTGGTGGAAAAGATCCGCACGCAGTTCGGGCAGGATCTGGACGGCTCGGAATATGACGCGGTGGTGCAGACCCTGGAAAAGATTGCACGCAGCCTCGGCTGGGATCCGGAGCAAGCCCAGCAGTAGCCGGTCGCCGTTGCAGCGTATGTTGAGAACAGATTAATTTTCGAGGCAAACGCGGCCCCTGGCCTCCTCTAGCCGTGCCGACTGCCTAGGATTGAAGACATGCGTGAATTGCAAGCAGAGATCATTGAAGAGCTGGGCGTACGCCCGGAAATCGACGCCTCGCAGGAGATCAGGCGTCGCGTGGATTTCCTCAAGGACTACCTCGCCGCGACCGGCGCCAAGGGCTTTGTGCTGGGGATTTCTGGCGGAATTGATTCCACATTGGCCGGACGCCTGGCCCAGCTGGCGGTTCAGGAAGTGCGCGAAGCCTCGGGCGAGGCTCGCTTCATTTCGGTACGCCTCCCGCACGGGGTGCAGCAGGATGCCGACGACGCCGCAGCGGCCATGGACTTCATTGCCGCCGATGAGCAGTTCGAGGTTAATATCGCCAAGCCGGTAGCTGCCCTGGATGAAGCGATCGCCGATGCCGGCCACCCGAGGATCAGCGACTTCAACCGCGGCAACGCGAAGGCCCGCACCCGCATGATCGTGCAATATGCCATCGCAGGCGATCGCGGCATGCTGGTTTTGGGCACCGACCACGCCGCCGAATCGGTGACCGGCTTCTTCACCAAGTTTGGCGATGGAGGTGCCGACCTGCTGCCACTGGCCGGCCTGAACAAGCGGCAGAACCAGGCCTTGCTGCGTGAATTGCAGGCTCCTGAATTGCTCTGGTCCAAGAAGCCCACCGCTGACCTGCTTGATGGCCAGCCACAGCGAGCAGATGAGGAAGAGCTCGGCCTGACCTACGATCAGATCGATGACTACCTCGAGGGCCGCGAAGTTGCCGAATCGGCCGCCGAGGCCATCGAGAAGCGCTTTGTGGCCTCGCGCCATAAGCGTGCGGTGCCGGCCACCTACTGGGATCAGTGGTGGCGCTCCTAGGGATTACATCAAACCGGTAATCTCTTTCAGCGCTTGAACATGTTGTGCAAAGGCCTTGCGCCCGGTCGAGGTGAGCTTCGCCCAGGTGCGGGGCCTTTTGCCGACATACCCTTTTTTGATCTGCACGTAGCCGCCAGCTTCAAGCGCGCTCAAATGCCGCGAAAGCACCGAATCGGAGACGCCCAGGGCTTCTTTCAGGGACTTGAAATCAGCCTCGTCCACGGCCTGCAGCGATCCCATGACCGATAGCCGCAGGGGATTCGAGAAATCTCCATTCAGCCGATCCCGGGCATGGGCGCTCATCGCCGCACCATCGCAATTCCAGTTGCGCACAATGGCGCAGCAACAACAACGCCAATGAGCGCCATTGCCGGCCAATCCAGCGGTCCGGCGCCAATCAATGCCACTGACACCGCGTAGAGCACCATGCTGGCAATAAATCCGCGCAGGTACATTTTCGAGTATCCCCTCGGAAGCGAACGGTAGAGCTTCCCATAGGCCAGGGACATCGCGAGAACAGCTGCGGCAAACAGCGCCATGATGACGATGAATCCGGCGAATTTCTCATCAGGGCGATAGATCTGCAAGAGCGCCGCGAGCCCGCCGATCAGCAGGCCCAGGGCAATGCAATAGGATCCCAGCAATCTGGCGCCGTACCCGGAGGCGCGATCCATGCCCTGCTGCGCCTTGCCCAGCGCGGCCAATTGCTCCTCGGGGCCCAGTTCCTGTTCCGAGCTCATTTGCTGTCCAATGCCAGGGCCTTGCGCTGCCGCTGCGCAAACAACGAGGCCATTGTCATGGTGGTAACCATGAAGATCCCCATGCCGATGAAAATCAAGGCCTGCTGACCGGTGGCGTACGCGCTGAGCGCAAGCGCAAAAAAGGCCAATCCCGTCGCGATGATCGCGGTGAGGTACCAAGTGCTGAACGTCGCTTTCATGATCCTGCTCCTTTGCCTGCGAACCTTCGAATACCCCAACACTAACAAGTACTTTCCAAAATGGAAAGTACTTGTTAGTTATTTTATTGGCTTTCGATCCGCTCAAAGCCCGCTACACGAACGCGCTGATGCCTGTCAGCGCCCTCCCGACAATGAGCGAATTGATTTCGTAGGTGCCTTCATAGGTGTGCAGGATTTCCACGTCGCAGAACACCTTGGCCATCTCGAAATCGCTCACCACGCCATTGCCGCCCATCATCGCCCTGCCCAGCGCCGCAGATTCCCGTGCCAGCCGGGTGGCAGTGGACTTTGCCATGGCCGCATCAACCATCTGCAGGTCTCCGCGCTCCTGCTTGCGGGCAATATCGCCCATCATCGACAGGCAGAGGCTCAAATTGCCGGCGATCTGCGCCAGCGGCTGCTGTATCAGCTGGAAGGACGCAATGGGCTGCCCGAATTGCTGGCGCTCAAGGGCGTAGGCCTGGCAGATATCCAGGGTCGCCATCATCGCGCCAACCGCCTGCCAGCCCACCCAGGCCCGGGATTGCATCAGCAAACCGTTGGCGGAGGCAAAACTGCTCGCCCCGGGAAGCTTGTTGGCCACCGGGATCCGCACCTGGTCAAAAGCGATGTCCGCATTTTGCATGATCCGCAGCCCGATTTTATGCTCAATCTTGGTGGCGCTGTAGCCCGGGCGGTCGGATTCCACAAGGTACGCGCCGAGATCTCCGGTGCCTTCGTCCTTGGCCCAGATCAGTGCGAAGTCGCTTATGGTCCCCATGCCGATCCAGCGCTTGGCGCCGGAAATAACGTATGCGTCCCCGTCGCGCCGGGCGGTGCATTGCACTCCCCCAGCGATGTCAGAGCCGTGCTCGGGTTCGGTCAGCGCAAAAGCGCCGAAAGCTTCAAAGGCCATGAGCTTGGGCAGCCATTGGTCCTGCTGCTCCTGGGACCCAAGTTCATGAATCATCCCGACCACCAGCTCATTGTGGATGCCCACCACCGAGGACAGCGAGATATCCGCCCTGGCGATTTCCGCATGAATCAGACCGCGCAGCAGGTGCGAGCATTCCTCTAATTGCATTCCGGCTAATCCATGCTTCGCCAGCAGTGCCACCAGATCCTTGGGGAATTCTTCGCGGTTCCAGTACCTGATGGACTGCTTGCGGATTTTGTCCTGCACCAGTTCTCTCACTTCCAGCAGGCGTTCATGTTCGCGATCGCCCAGCTGTTGTGCCACACCCAATAGGTCCATGGGGGTTCTCCTTCCAAACCTTAGGAAGTCCAAGTATATTGTTGGACTAGGTCTTCTTATGGGGGTATTCAAATGACTTCTCCGTTGCCACGCGACCCGATTGCCCAGGCCCGGGAACAGTGGATTTCACATGGATGGACAGCCCAAGCTGATTCCATGGCCGCGATTACCGCGGTAATGCGCACTGCGTCGATCTTCTTGCAGCGCGCCGATGCGATCCTCAAGCCGCACGGACTGACCTTTGCGCGTTTTGAGGTCCTGGCCCTGCTGGGATTCTCCAAGCGGGGATCGCTGCCCATGAGCCAGGCCAGCGACCTGCTCCAGGTGCACGCCACCAGCCTGACCAACTCGGTAGACCGCTTGGAATCCACCGGCCTGGTGCGCCGCATTGCGCACCCGACCGATGGCCGCACCCGACTGCTGGAACTCACCGCTCAAGGGCAGAAAGTCCTCGGCGCGGCCCGGGACGATCTCAACGAGCAGCTTTTCGCCCAGAGCAAGCTCTCCGGCATGGACGCCATCGAGCTTTTCGAAATCCTTGCCCGCTTCCGCAAGGCCTCCGGGGATTTCCTATAGCGATCCATCGCGAATGGCGTTGATGATGCCGGAAAAATCCGTTCCCGCATTGCCCTCGTCGCTGAATTTCCGATACAGGGCAGCAGCAAGGGAACCGAGCTGGGCATCTGTGGTGGTATGTTCCAACGCGCTGGCTGCCAGCCCAAGATCCTTGGCCATCAAGGCCGCGGCAAACCCTGGCTGATAATCCCGGTTTGCCGGCGAGGTCGGCACCGGGCCAGGCACCGGGCAGTTGGTGGTCACCGCCCAGCATTGGCCCGAAGCCGAGGAAATCACGTCATAGAGCGCCTGATGCTCCAGGCCCAATCGCTCGCCGAGCACAAAGGCCTCGGCCGCCCCGATCATGGAGATGCCCAACAGCATGTTGTTGCAGACCTTGGCCGCCTGGCCTGCGCCATAACCACCGCAGTGCACGATCCTCTTGCCCATGTGCTCAAGGACCGCGGTGATCTCTTCCAAATCCTCGCCCTGCGCGCCGAGCATGAAGGTCAAGGTCCCCGCTTCGGCGCCTACTACGCCGCCAGACACCGGGGCATCCGCGCTGCGGTGGCCAGCTGCCACCGCAAGCTCCGCGGCTTGCCGGGCCTGGGCAACATCAATGGTGGAGCATTCCAGAAACAGCGTATTGGGCTTGGCGCTTTTCAAAAGATACTGCGCATAGGCGTCAAGAACATGCTGCCCGGAAGGGAACATGGTCAGCACTATGTCAACGTCGACGGCGGCTTCAGCGCCGCTGCCCACGGTTTCGATCCCGGCATCCTGCGCGGCCTGTACCGCCGCAGGAACCACGTCGAATCCCTTCAGCTGATAGCCGGCACGATGCAGGTTGATGGCCATGGGCAAACCCATATGGCCCAGGCCCAAAAAGCCGATGACTGGCTTGTCGCTCATGATGCGCTCTTTTCTCCTCGGCTTGCACCCAGCAAGGCGTAGTTCAGTTCGGCACCCGGAAGCGGGCCGAGGTGCCGTTCGGTTCGTTGTTCATGGCTCATCCCGGGCAGAGATTCCGCCCAGTGCGGCGTACGATCTTTGTCGATCACCGCGGCCCGGATGCCTTCTGCGAAGTCCGGGTCGTCCAGGCGATGCAATGCCGCCCGGAATTCCCGCTTGAGATCCGCGCGCAGATCATTGCCGGCCTGCCGCATGAGTTCACTGGTCAGCCGCACTGAACTGGGGCAAGCAGCACGAAGTGCTTCGGCCATCTCATGTGCTCGAGGTGCATCGCTGTTTTGCAGCGGCAGAAGCACCGCGCGGAGATTGTCCTCGTCAAAGGCCTGCACCCACGGCTCGCGCATGAAGCCCTGAGGCGGCCTTTCCGCATAGCGTCCGATAGCGCTTTGGGCAGCCTCGGTTTCCAGTGCTGCCAGCAACGACGGCAGTTTTTCCTGCGGCACATAGCTGTCAGCCAGCCCAAGGAGGATGGCATCGGCCGCGCCAAATTTAGTTCCGGTCAATGCGGCCAGCCGTCCCGCTGCTCGCGGGGCCTTGCCCAGCAGATGTGTTCCGCCAACGTCAGGGAAGAACCCGATGCCGACTTCCGGCATGCCGCACTTGCTGGCATTGGTAACAATTCGATGGCTTCCGTGCGCAGAGATGCCGATTCCTCCACCGAGCACGATGCCGTCCATCAAGGCAATGTAGGGCTTGGGATACTCATTGATCAAGACGTTGAGCTGGTATTCGATGCGCCAGAAGTTCTCGGATGATCCGGTGCGCTCCTTGATGTCCTGGTATATGGCGACAATGTCGCCACCGGCGCATAGCCCGCGCTCCCCCGAACCCTGGACGGCGACCTGGCTTATATCGGGGTCATCGCGCCAACCGAGCAAAGCATCAAGAAATATCTGGCACATTTGAGTATTCAAAGCGTTGAGGGCTTTGGGTCGGTTAAGCGTGATGAGGCCTAAGTGGCCGCGACGTTCCGTCAGGATTTCAGGCAACATTGCCTCCTTGGAGTGATTGGCGTCACCTTCTGCACTCGAATATACTCGGACTTCCAAGTAAATTGAAGTGGCACAGGTCAGCAAACTTGATAGGTTGAACTTGTGAAGATTGCAACTTGGAATGTGAACTCGCTGCGAGCCCGCGCCGACCGCGTTGAGGACTGGCTGCGACGCACCGACGTAGATGTCCTGGCTATCCAGGAAACGAAATGCAAAGACGAGAATTTTCCGTGGGAATTGTTCGAGAACAATGACTACGAGGTAGCGCACTTTGGCGTTAACCAATGGAACGGCGTGGCCATCGCGTCACGCGTAGGCCTTGAAGATGTGCAGCGCACCTTCCCGGGCCAGCCTGAATTCGGCAAGGGCGGCAAGAACCCGATCCAGGAGCCGCGCGCCCTGGCTGCGACCTGCGGCGGCATTCGCATCTGGAGCTTGTACGTGCCCAACGGCCGGGCCTTGGACGATGAGCACATGGCCTACAAGCTGAATTGGCTCAACGAGCTCAAGGAACGCTCCGGGCAATGGCTGGCCGAGAACCCGGAGGCCCAGATCGCCCTGATGGGCGACTGGAATATCGCACCGAAGGATGAAGATGTCTGGGACATTGATTTCTTCCTGGAAAACAAGCTCACGCACGTTTCGGCTCCCGAGCGCGCGGCGTTCACCGCTTTTGAGGATCTGGGCTTCAGCGACGTCGTTCGCGGCTACACCGAGGGCCAGTACACCTACTGGGATTACACCCAGCTGCGCTTCCCCAAGGGCGAAGGCATGCGCATTGACTTCTCCTTGACCTCCCCAGCGCTCACCGCACGAGTCACCGCGGCAAGCATTGACCGCGAGGAACGCAAGGGCAAGGGCGCTAGCGACCACGCGCCGGTGATCGTGGAGCTCTCGGACTGACCATGGCTGCTAAATTGACTGGGCCCACCAATGAGCTCACTTCGGCCACGGCGCACCTTCGTGTTTATGAACCGCTGGACACCTTTGAAGACTGGGCCCAGTCAATCATTCTGCGCACGCCACAGCGGACCGCCCAGCAATGGGACGAGTTTGAGAACGAACGCCTTTGGCAGCGCTCCCTGCGCAGCGTTTCCGACCCTTTCCCGCACAATGAGCCAGAATTCTTCCGGGCCATCAAGACCCTGGATTACCAGGGCACGGAGCACACCCGCTACTGCCCAGGGCAGTTGCAGGCACGCAGCCTGCTAGCGGCCGAACAGGCTGAAGAAGCCATCCGGCCTGAAGTTTTCGACCTTCTCGTTCCTCCAGCTTCCCGGCAGGCTAATGCACAGCGCGTTAATCCCGACCGGCTCGCAGGGGATCTGACGCACCTTCACACCCGCACGTCTTCATGGGGCATTCCGCTGAGCTGGTTCGCCCTGTTCCGCGAAGAAGACGAGCACGAAGTGATCCATGAGGGCGACCGCCTGAAGACCGTGCGCATGTACATTGGCTTCGATCAGGCAGTGGAACGACTGGCGTGGGCAGTCCAGACCCTGGTGGCCCACGCGCCGCAGTCGCAGCTCTTCGAGGAGCTGGGCGCCCTGGGCAGCTGGCTGGAGTCCTTTGATAGCCGTGCAGTGATTGAGCTGGACTACGGGCTGCTGGCTGAAATAGTTTGGCCCGACGATTCAGCCAGCGATCTCCTGGACGGCTTGCAGGCATTGGATGACGGGGATATGACTGGAGCCGCTGCGGCCTATCGCCGGCTGAGCAACCGCTGGATCGGTCCACGCCATCTGGGGCGCGCCAACTAACTGGCCCCAGATACAGCAAATGCCCCGGAAAACCGGAGCATCTGTTTATTGGCGACCCTGACGGGACTTGAACCCGCGACCTCCGCCGTGACAGGGCGGCGCGCTAACCAACTGCGCTACAGGGCCTAGTGTTTTGAATTACTTTCAATACACACAGTAAAACCCTCGGTAAACCGAGGGCCTGCGTGGCTCCGACCGGCGTCGATCCGGTGACCTTTCGATTTTCAGTCGAACGCTCTACCAACTGAGCTACAGAGCCTGGTACCACTAAGTGGACACCAAATTTACTAATAGATTAGTAAATCGAGCGACCCTGACGGGACTTGAACCCGCGACCTCCGCCGTGACAGGGCGGCGCGCTAACCAACTGCGCTACAGGGCCTTGCTTTCGCAAGCCAATGGATTTTATCCATCTGACAACTAATGAATTAGTTGTTTGTACCCCCAACGGGATTCGAACCCGTGCCGCCGCCGTGAAAGGGCGGTGTCCTAGGCCGCTAGACGATGGGGGCCTAAGTCGCTTCGGTTTCTTGCGTCTCCGTAGCGGACTCCAATAACTATACGTGGGGTTTTTTGATTTCGCAAAATCGGCTCCTGGGGCATTTTTTCGATGCCAATTCCGAGGTTCGCAACTAGGCTGAAAACATGGCTTTAGAGATGAGTGATGACGAGTTCGAGCAGCTGGTTGAGCAGGCGATCGACGCCATTCCAAAGGCAGCTTTCGCCATGATGGATAACGTCATTTTCTTTATCGAAGACGAATACTCCCCTCGTCCAGGCGAACCAAAAAACCTTGAAATTCTGGGGCAATACGAGGGTGTCGCTCTCACCGAAAGGGATCTAGGCTGGAGCGCAGGAGCGCTTCCCGACCAGATCACGATCTTCAAAAATCCGACTCTTCGAGCCTGCGAAACCCGGGAAGATGTCGTTCGCGAAATAGGCGTCACGGTCATGCACGAGGTGGCCCACCACTTCGGAATCGACGACCACAGATTGCATGCTTTGGGGTGGTCTTGAGCCCAAATCCGCCAAAACTTCTTTTGAGATCTGCCTCACAAATTTTCCTGAATCCGGTGGCCAGAAGGGGTTCCAAAGAGAGCCAGGACACATTGGATCTTCCCGCGCAAGATCTCCTCTTCCCCAATCTTCGGAGAACACCGTTTTGAGCTCCCCGAAAACGCTTCCTTTTAAAGGCAGTTTTTTGGTGGCGGAATTCGGATCAGCTTAGCCCCAGCTCTTTTAGTGCATCCACAGCGTTACCGAAGCTTCATGATGAGAGCGCTCAGATAACACTTCCCTGCACGCCTCCAAAAAAATTTCCAAGGTTTCTTTCAGGAAAATCTGCCCGCAATGTCCTGCGTTCCCGCAGATCACACCCCATAACCGCAAGTGAATTACACGTTTGGGATTCATGTGACTGATGTGAACAGTGTTGCCAAGGATGTTGCAGTTGGCCTAATGTGCTATTTGGAGCCTTGTCCTATTCGTGACCTTTCCTCCTCAGGAAGTCACGGTTTGAACGCTCCCTGTCATCCATGAACTTAGTGAGGAACGATATGGCTACTCGCCACACGCTCGGTGTCGCTGCTAGCACACTGGCCTTAGCAGCATCCTGCCTTGCAGGTGCCTTGCCCGCGTCCGCATCCACTCCAGCTACGTTCCCAGCATCTGTCTCCATCGCAGCTGCACCAAGCACTTCGGCTCTGCCCACGGATGCAGAAATCCAAGAGGCCAAGAAGAGCAAAGACTCCACAAACGCCATGATCGCCCGCATCGAGGCTTCCCTGGCTTCAAGCCGCGCTGAACTGCAGCGGGTTGAAACCGAAGCTGCCGAGGCGCAGGAATCCCTGCTGTCCGCTGGCGAAGAGCGCGACCAGCGCACCGCCGAAGCCGAGAAGGCCGTCAAGCAGCTCGATTATGCAAAGACCTACCTAGCTCAGAGCCGCAAGGACCTGGGCGCTATCGCCTCGGACATTTACCGCAATGGCGCTGGCACCTCCACCTTGGGCCTCCTGCTGGATGACAACAAGGAAGGCGACCTCTTCTACAAGGCCGCCACCATCGATGCACTGAGCGAACAGCAGGTCCAGTCGGTCAACACCGCCTCCGAGGCAGAAGCACTGGTTTCGGCCTGGCAGGAATACGCTGACGCGGCCCAGAGCGCAGCCGAAGATGCCGCAGCCAACTACGACTCGGCTGCAGCCACCGCCAACAGCACCCTCAACACCTACGAATCAGCCGTGGAGCCAGAGAAGAAGCTCCGCAATGAACTCATCGGCCACCTTGCCACCTTGCAGCAGAAGGAAGAAGCTGAAGTTCGCAAGGCAGTAGAGAAGAAGGAAGCCCAGGAACAGGAAGCAGCCCTCGAAGAGGCCATCGCTACCGAAGACACCACCGAGGTTCCTGAAGAAAAGCCTGCGGCAATTAAGCCACTGGCAGTAGCTGAGCCCCAGGAACTGGAACCTACCGAGTCCGACGATGAGCCAACGATCAAGCCAAAAGCAGTTGAGCTCGAAACCCTGACTCCAACGGCCGTGCCAAAGCCTCCAAAGGCCGAGCCAACCAAGACTGCTGAGCCGAAGCCGGAACCAACCAAGACGGCTGAGCCGAAGCCAACCAAGACTGCTGAGCCGAAGCCGGAACCAACCAAGACGGCTGAGCCGAA
>NZ_JACKQN010000004.1:319005-334508 GCF_015524875.1 Glutamicibacter sp. FBE19
GCCAACCAAGACGGCGGAGCCGACTCCGAAGCCTGAGCCCAAGCCGACCAAGACCGCGGAGCCAAAGCCGACCAAAACGGCTGAGCCTAAGCCAACTCCGAAGCCTGAGCCAAAGCCAACCAAGACCGCGGAGCCCAAGCCGACTCCAACGCCAACGCCGAAGCCGACCCCTAAGCCTGAGCCAACCAAGACCGCGGAGCCACAGCCGGAACCGGACACTGGCCGCAGCTACTCGGCTGCCATCGCCTGGGCCTTGAAGACCGCTGACGACCCAAGCAAGTACTACGTCTACGGCGGCAACGGCCCTAACGCCTTTGACTGCTCGAGCTTCTCGCAGCGTGCCTTCGGCCAGTCGGGCATCAGCCTGCCACGCACCTCGACCCAGCAGTTCTTCAGCGCACCGCAGTACGTGTCGCTGAGCAACCTGCGCCCGGGCGACCTGGTGTTCTCCTCCTCCAACGGCGGATCCTCGTTCTACCACGTAGCCATCTACATCGGCAACGGCAATGTCGTCCACGCCCGCAACCCAAGTGTCGGCATTTCGGTGACGCCATTGAGCTGGGTCAACAACCTGTACTCAAAGGCAGCTCGCTACTAGAAGCAGCCGCCGAACAGCAGAAGGCCACGCACCCATCGGGTGCGTGGCCTTCTGCTATTCGCCTTCTGCAGTGGCCGCGGCTACTGCTCCTGGGCTCGGGTATCGAAGTTCTTGCGATCTTCCAGCCGTGGATCCTCGGAATCGGGAACCACCATGACCGGGCCCTTGGAGTGGTGCAGCACGCCCTGCGAAGTGGACCCCAGCAGCATGCCGGTGAATCCACCGCGGCCTCGCGAACCGGTCACGGTCAACACCGCATGCTCGGACTCGCGGATCAGCACCTCGACCGGAGGCCCGGAGACCACGTCGGTTTCCATCTTCAGCTCAGGGTAGTGCGAACGCAGCCACTTCGTGCCCACGCCCATCTGATAGCGGACATCTTCGAGCACCGCTTCCTGGTCAATGGTCGCCGGCATCCATGCCAGCGCCGCACCCACCGGTGGCACCGCGCAGATCAGGCGCAGCGTCAGGTCGCTGGCCATCGCCGCGTCAGCGGCCGCGAGCACCGCGGAGCGCGCCCGGTCAGAACCATCCACGCCAACCACAATGCACTTGCGATCAGCGGCCACATCTCCGGTGGCGTCCTGCTCCTTGGACATGCACAAGGGCACGACCACGGTCGGGCACTTGGAGTGGGCTGGCAGGGCCGAGGACACGGAGCCGAGCAGGCGGCCCACAAAACCGCCACGTCCACGGGTGCCGACCACGACCAGCTCGGCGTCCTGGCTCAAATCCAGGAGCACCCCGGCCGGGTCCCCCGACTCGATGTACGTGCGGATCTGCGCCGCACTGCCTTCAAGGTCGATCCGCGCCTGGCGCACGATTTCTTCGGCGCCACCGCGAATCAGGTCATCATCCAGGGTCGAATAGCCGGCATCCATGGAGGATGCGGCAAAGACCGGGATCGTGTAGGCGGAAACGATATTCAGCACGCTGCCGCGGCGCACCGCCTCGCGTTCGGCCCAGCGCAACGCGCACTTGCTTTGCTGCGAACCGTCAACACCGACAACAATTCCTTCGATCTTTTCTGCTGCGACTGGCGCTTCGTCACTCATCTGAATCGCTCCTTCATAACCTCAGATCAACATGGGTGTGATTTCCCTTACCTCCAATGTACTTGCTTTGATAGTTCTTGGTGTGAGTTGGGTCTAAAGATTTTTGATTGCGCCTAGTTAGCCATGAATCAGGTATCATTTGGCAACTAAAACGACATAGAATTTTTGCATGTCCTCCTCCACAAACACCGCGTCCGGGACTTCTGTGGCCGCGCGCATCGACCGATACTTCAAGATTTCGGAACGGCGTTCAACGTTCTCCACCGAAGTTCGCGGCGGCATCGCCACGTTCTTCGCGATGAGCTACATCGTCGTCCTCAACCCGCTGGTGCTCTCCGGCGCCGATTCCTCGGGCGGTGAGCTGGGCATCCAGCGCGTTGCCGCTGTGACCGCTTTCGTGGCTGGCATCCTGACCATCCTGATGGGCATTTGGGCCCGCCATCCCTTTGCCATGGCCACCGGCCTGGGCGTCAATGCCTTTGTGGCCATCACCGTGGCCACCAACCCGGAACTGACCTGGGCCGACGTCATGGGCCTGGTGCTCATCGCCGGTGTGGTCATGTTCGTCCTGGTGCTCACCGGCTTCAGAACCGCGGTGTTCAACGCCGTTCCGGCCGGGCTGAAAACGGCCATCGTGGTGGGCATCGGCATGTTCATCGCATTGATCGGCCTGGTGAACGCCGGGTTCGTGCAGCGCATCCCGGATGCAGCGAACACCACCGTGCCGGTGGGGCTAGGCTTTGACGGCGAGCTGATGGGCTGGCCAATCCTGGTCTTCATCATCGGCCTGCTGCTGACCATGGCACTGGTGGTGCGCAAGGTCAAGGGCGCGATCCTGATCGGCATCGTCGTCTCCGCCATCCTGGCCAACATCCTCGAAGCCGTCTTCCACATCGGCGAATTCGAGACCGGCAGCTGGTCCCTGGTGGTTCCATCCCTGCCGGAGTGGACCCTGCCTGACCTCTCGCTGATCGGCCAGGTGAGCATCTTCGGCGCCTTCAGCAAGATCGGCTTCACCGCGGCATCGCTGCTGGCCTTCGTCATCCTGCTCTCGATCTTCTTCGACGCCATGGGCACCATGGTGGGACTGGCTTCCGAAGCCGGCACCATGGACGAGAACGGGCAGATCCCCGACGTGGACAAGGTGCTGATGGTTGATGCAGCCGGCGCCATCGTGGGCGGCGGAACCTCCAGCTCCTCGGCCCAGATCTTCGTGGAGTCCGGTGCCGGCATCGGCGAGGGCGCGCGCACCGGCCTGGCCTCGGTAATCACCGGCTTGCTGATGATCGTCGCGATGTTCCTGAGCCCGCTGATCTACCTGGTGCCTTTCGAGGCTGTGGCCCCGGCCCTGGTGGTCGTCGGCTTCATGATGATCACCCAGGTCTCCAAGATCGACTGGAACGACTGGGGCATTGCGCTGCCGGCCTTCCTGACCTTCACCCTGATGCCGTTCACCTATTCGATTGCCAACGGCATCGGCGCCGGCTTCATCTCCTACGTCTTCATCCGCGCCACCCAGGGCCGCGCCAAGGAAATCCACCCGCTGATGTGGGTTGTCTCCGCGGCGTTCGTGCTGTTCTTCGGCATCGGCCTGATCGAGATGTGGGTCGGGGTCAAGTAATCCCGCGCTTCATGCTGCAGCCCGCCATGGCCTGTCCATGGCGGGCTGTTGTGCGTCTTCATCCATTTGCCGATTGGCTAGGATAAGGAGCATGAGCGAAGAGCACCCGATTGCCGGGCAATGGATCCAAGTCGCTGCCGGGTTGAAGAATCCCGGCATGCGCCAGCTGCTCGGGGCAGTGCTTGCCGGGACCGGGATGCCCGCGGAGCCCAGCAAGTCCCAGCTCAAGGACCTGGCGCGCTGGGAAAAGATCGGCTTGCTCCGCCATGACGGGCAAGGCTGGCAGGTCAACGAACAGCTATTGGAGCGGACCCTGTCTTCGGCGAGCGCGCAGAAGGCCGATCGCAGCGGCATCCAGCGCTTCCTCGACGGACCACGCCTGGCGGCTCTTCCGGCCAAGCCCGGGCACCGGCACGAGGTGCTGGTGCATATCCGCGACGCGGTGATCAGCCCGGCGGAGCAGCTGCGCGAAGAGCAGCTGAACGAGCGGCTGCGGGTCTTCCACCCCGATACCGCCCTGCTGCGCCGCTATATGGTCGATCATGCCCTGCTGCTGCGCGCAGCCGATGGCTCCAGCTACCGGATCGGTTCCGGAGCCTAGTGCCTAGGCCTGGGGAATGATCGGGCTGGCCCCTGCGGCAAAGCGCTGCACCGAGGCCCCGGAGACCAGTTGCGCTGGCAGCGGCGCGGTGCGCAGGTTGCGCTCGAAAGCGGCGCCCAGGGCGAGCGGCTCGTCGCTGGCCAGGAAGACGATATTGCCGTAGCGCCGGCCCTTGAGCATCGGCGGGTCGGCAATCATGGCCACGTGCTCGAATACTTCGAGCAGGGTGGCTGCCTCGGCCTTGGCGCCGGCCAGATCGGCGGTGTCCCCGCAGTTCATGATGTACACCCCGCCGCCGTCCAGCACCCGCTGGGCATGGCGGGCGTAGTCCACCGTGGTCAGTTCGCGCGGGGTGGTGCTTCCGGCAAAAACGTCGCGGATGATCACGTCGCGGCTGTCATCGCTCAGGGTGGGCAGCACCTGGCCGGCATCGCCCACGCGCAGCCGCACCAGCGGGGCACGGGGCACGTCGAACGAGGTGCGCACCAGTTCAGCCAGCTTCGCGTCCAGTTCCACCACGACCTGGCGGGCGTTCTCGTAGCTTGCCGCGACCCAGCGGGCCATGGAGCAGCCGCCTCCGCCCAGATGCAGCACGCGCAGCTTGCGGGCGCGCCCGTCGAAGTCGCTGGCCGGGAAGCCGAAGGTGAAAATCGGTTCCATCCAGCGCATGTACTCGAAGTCGAGGTATGTCGGATCATCCAGGTCCACGTGCGAGGACGGGACGCCGTTGACCTTCAGGATGTAGCGGTTGCCGCCATAGGGGTCGGCCTCGATCATGGCGCTTCCGGTATCAATGGGGAATTCGCCGAGCAACGAGTCCCTGGAATCCCTAGCCATGTGCGCGCACCATCCGTCGTTCTACCAGTCCCTGCCAGGTGCCAACCAGTGCTTCGGTGGTTCCATCGGCGGTGAATCCCTGTTTTTCAAAAAATGCCTGCGCCCGGTGGTTGCCCTCCAGCACCCAGACCAGGGCATCGCGCTGCCCGAGCACCACCTGCATCAGGTGGGCGCCCAGTCCGCTGCCGTAGTACTGCTCGAGCACGTAGAGCATGCCCAGCTCGATATCGACGCCGGCATCCTGGTCTTCGTCGATGCTCGGGGTTGCCCCGGCCAGGCCGATGATCGCCCCCTGTGGGTCTTCGGCGATGAAAAACTGCGCGCCGGAGGCCAGTCCGCGTTCCCACCACGCAACCTGCCCGTCGAGCTCTTGCTCATGATGGGCGAAAAAGGATGGTTCGCGCAGTCCGGCATAGGCTTCGCGCCAGCATTGCAGCTTCATCTCCAGCGCTTTGCGCACGTCGTTCTCGGTCGCCAGGCGGATTCGGTAGTCGTTCATATGTGGCACATTTATACCCTACGGCAGTGCCCTGGCCTATTTCAGCCAACGCTCCCTGCGCCCCTCCTACTTAAGTAGGATTGCAGACAGTCCAAGTGTTTGAAAAAATACTAGTCGAGGCTCAATCCACCGGGAGCAGAAAAAGAGGCAAGGTTTGCATCAAAATACGAAGTACGCGTGTTTGACTGCAGGACTTGTCGGCTCGCTCACCCTGGCCATCAGCCTCTCTGCGACGCTGTGGGTGATCCTGCTCGGATCCATCATCCTCGCCGCCGGATTCAGCCTCCTGTCCAAGCTCGAGCGCTTGTGGGGCCCAGCCGCCCCGGAACATTACTACTACATCATCCCGATGCTGGTGGGCCCGGTCGTCGCCGGCCTGGTGCGCAATACCGAATACGCGCTGTGGGTGGGAGCCCCGGTGGCCGTGATCTGTGCGCTGGCGGTGCATTACCTGATCATCAAGTCCCCGCCGTTCAGGCATGATCCTGATGAAGAATTCGACCGCGAGTTCCACGATCACCATTCAGCGCGCTAGCCATCGGCTTTGCTCCCTACAGCACCCGCGCGAGCGCGAATCCGTCCCAGCCCTTGGAGCCCAGCGTCTGCAAAGCGGTCGCCGAGATCCGCGGGTGATCGCGCAGCCACAGCAGCGATTCCTGGACTCCGCGCACGTCGGCTTCCTGGCTGCCCAGCTGGCCCGGATCATCCAAGATGGCGCCGCCACGCACCACATTGTCCAGGACCAGCACCGTGCCCGGGTGCGAGAGCTCCAGCGCACGCTCCAGATAGATCACGTTGTTGCGCTTGTCGGCATCGATGAAGATCAAATCAAAGGCTTCGCTGCGCTTGGCAATCAAGGTGTCCAGGGTTCCGCGGGCGGCTCCCAGCTTGATTTCCACCCGGTCCGCGAGCCCGGAGCGTTCCAGATTCTCCCGGGCCACCGAGGCGTGCAACGGCTCGAATTCGCAGGTGACCACCTTGCCGGACGGACCGGCTCCGAGGGCCAGCCAGCTGGTCGAATAGCCGCCGAGCGTGCCGATCTCCAATACCCGCCGGGCGCCAATCATCTCTGCGAGCAGCTGCAGGAATTTGCCCTGGCCCGCGCTGACTTCAATGGGCGGCAAGCCGGCGGCCCGGCCGTGCTCGCGCCCTTTCTCCAGGGACTCGACCTGGAGCCCGAGGGATTCTTCCAGATATTGCTCAACCGCACCGGCCTCTCGGTCGGTTGAATGGTGAATCATGACGATGCACTCCCCTCACTATCCTTGATTGCCTGCTCCAGCCGCTGGATCTTTCCATCCAGTTCGCCTTCGCGTCCGGGACGGATATCGGCTTTGATGACCAGCGAGATGCGCGAGCCAAAGGGCGCGACGGCCTCGGTGGCGCGTTTCACGACGTCGAAAACCTCGTCCCATTCGCCTTCAATTTCGGTGAACATGGAACTGGTGCGGTTGGGCAACCCGGAATCGCGCACGACTCTTACGGCTTCGGCGACGGCGTCATGCACCGATCCGTCGGGGTTGCTGCCAGTACCGGATGGGGCTACAGAAAAAGCTACGATCATGCATCTACTTTCCCACCCCGGCCCCGGCTTGTCATCTGCTTTGAGCAGGTGCTCAGGCGGCCAGCCCGGTGGCGCGCAGCAGAATCGCGGCCAGCGCCCCGGCCAATACCACCACCAGGTAGGGAGCTTTGAAGAACAGCGCGATCATGGCGGCCGCCAAGGCGCCGATGCGTGCATCGAGCACCAGCTCCTGGCCGGAAGTGAACGCGTTGACGGTGACCAGGGAGGCCAGCAGCGCTATGGTCAGTGTCGAGGCCACGCGGGTCATGATCGGCGAATCCAGGACCTTGCGCGGAACGAAATAGCCGCACAGCTTGATGGCATAGGCGGCAAGGCAAGCGCCCAGAACCCACCAGCTCAGTTCGCTCATTTTTGCTCCTCGCCCACGCTGTGCAGCCCGCCATGCTCGGTTGCCGGCGGCGCCTTGCGCACCGTGCATAGCGCATAGATCGCGGCACAGACCGCGGTGATCAAAATCGGCAGGCCAGGGGCGCTGATCGGCACGGCCAGTGCGGTCAGCACCGCGGCGGCCACGGCGATGAGCACCGGCTGCATGGATTTCAGCCGCGGCCACAACAGGCCGATAAAGGCCGCGACCGCAGCACCGTCAAGACCCCAGGCTGCCGGATCCCCCATCTGCTCGCCGAGCAGGGCGCCGGCCAGCGTGAACAGGTTCCACAGCACATAGACCCCCACGCCCGCGGTCACAAATCCCCGGCGCTTTTCCGAGATCTTCGCCTGCCCCAGGCTCACGGCCGTTGATTCGTCGATGGTCACCTGGGCCATCCACGGCACCTGCTTGCCCAGCGGCCGCAAGGCCTGCTTGATCTGCATTCCGTAGACGGCGTTGCGCACGCCCAGCAGCGTGGCGGCAGAAAATGCGGCCGAGGCCGCGCCGCCGCCGGAGATCACTCCGATGAAGGCGAACTGCGACCCGCCGGTGAACATCAAGGCGCTCAATGCCACCGTCTGCCACAGGTCCAGTCCCGCGGCGATGGACAGGGCGCCAAAGGAAATTCCGTACAACCCGGTGGCGATCGAAATGGACAGGCCCATTTTTGTCGCCGGGGTCAAGAATCTAGCCACCGTGGCTGGCCTCGTAGCGCACCTTGCAGGCTCCGCGCTTGACCTTGGCTTCGAGAATAGTGAACCCGCTGAGCTGATCGACGTTGCCCACGTGGGTGCCGCCGCAGGGTTCGGCGTTGATCCCGGCGATGGTGACGGTGCGATGCCCTGCGGCGTCCATGGCGCTGCTGATGGCTCCGCCCTGGGCTACCAGCTGGTCAACCCGCTGCTGCAGCCATTGCCTGGCGGCTGCGCGTTGCGCCTCGTCAGCCAGCGGCATGTCGATGCTGTCCGGGTCGAAGTCCAGGCGCGCCTGCCCCGGGAAGTGCGAGTGGCCCCGGTGCTGCCAGCCGCGCTGTTCGCCGGCGAATCCCAGCACGTGCCCGGCGGTGTGCAAGGCAGCGTGCTTGAGGCGCAGTTCGCGGTCGATCGCCGTGTGCACCACTGCGCCGGCATTCTTGGCTTCTGCGCCGCGCAGGATCACCAGGCCATCCTTATTGCGCTGCACGGTGACCTGCTGCCCGTCAACGGTGCCCGAATCCTCGGGCTGCCCGCCTCCGCGCGGATGGAAAATATTGGGGCTCACCGCCACCCAGCGGCCCTCTTCGTCATCGCCGGTGGCTATGACGGTCGCCGTGGTGCTGAAAACATAGGTGTCCTGCAGATACAGGTTGATCTGGTCGATAGTATTGCCGCTCATGATCCTAGTGCTGTTCCAATTCCCTGCGTAGTTCCACCGGCCGGTTGCTGGTCAGCTCCCCGACTCCGAGCCCAATCAAATACTGCGCGTCGGCCGGGCGGTCCACCGTCCAGATCCGGGCCTGCCGCCCTTCATCCAGCCAGCGGCGCACGATCTTCTCATTGGCCCGCGTCCAGGCGACTCCGGATCCGATAATGCCGGCCCCGCCGGCGTTGATCAGCTCGATGCCCTCGGCCACCGAGCGGCAGAGCACCGAGTACACCCCGGCCCGCCCGACCTGGCCGGAATCCAGGAGCTCCTGGATGTACTCGGGGTTCACCTCGGTCATCAGCTGGCACAGCAAGCTGGAATCCACCGTGCGGCCCAGGTAGCGCAGCGAGTCCGGCTCAAAGCTCATCAGGGTCACCGCGATCTGCCCGCGGCTGCCGGCCTTCCCGGTCCCGGGATCAAAGCCATGGGCGTCGAGCACCTGCAGCACCCGGTCTTCGAGCAGGTGCCCGTAGGGACTGGGGTGCTTGATTTCCACGGCCAGGCCCACCGGCGTGCCGCGCTGATCGATCAGCTCCAGCAGCTCGCCCAGGCTCAGCAGCTGCTCATTTTCGGTGCCGTATTCTGCCGGCACCTCCGCGGGCACGACCCCGGTGAAGTCCATGGCCTTGAGCTGCTCGAGGGTGAAGGCGGAAACCAGGCCGGAGGCGTCGGAGGTGCGATCCACGGTGGGGTCATGGTGGCACACCACTTCCCCGTCCATGCTCAAATGGACATCGCACTCTATTCCGTCCGCGCCCTCGTCAATGGCCTGCAGGTAGGCGGCCCGGGTATTCTCCGAGTATTTGTGCGAACTGCCGCGGTGGGCGAAAAAGAGCGTATCCATGGTTCCTACGCTACGCGATATCGGCCCTAATTCCAGCCTTCGGTGGCATCGCGCAGCTTCGCGTAGCCTGCATAGATTTCCGGCCGGGGCGAGGCCTGGTAGCGGGTTGGCTCGGCGATATCCCAGACCGGCGGCTGCTCCTGGCCGCCCAGCGCCCAGGCCGCTTGCCGGGCGGCTCCCAGCGCCACGTATTCAGCAGTCCTGGGCACGTCCACGGCCACCCCGAAAATTTGCGGGGCGATGACCCGGACCGCCTCGGCCTGGGCGCCGCCGCCGATCAGCAGGATCCGCTTCGTGGCCACCTTGGTGCTCGCTTCCAGCGCCGCGACCGCATCCTTCATGGAGCACAGCAGCCCTTCCACATAGGCGCGGGCGATCTGCTCGCGGGTGGTGGTGCCGCGCAGCCCCTGAAGCAGGCCGGTGGCTTCGGGCCGGTTGGGGGTGCGTTCCCCGCCGAGGTACGGCAGCAGCACGACCCCGCCGGACCCCGGCTCGGCAGCCAGCGCCAGGTCGGAGAATTCCTGCTTCCCGACCCCGAGCATGCGTGCACCGAAGTCCAGGACCGGCGCCCCGTTCAGGGTGCAGGCCAGCGGCAGGAATTTGCCGTTGGCGGCGACAAAGCCGGTCACCATTCCGCTGCCGTCATGCACGCTGTCCTCGACCACCGCGGAGGCCACCCCGGAGGTGCCGACGGAGATGCAGACATCACCGGGCTGCAGGTCGAGCCCCAGCGCGGCAGCCATATTATCCCCGGTGCCCGCGCCGATCACGGCGCCGGTGGAGGTCCGCCCCACCGCCTCATTGGCCTCGGCCAGCCGCGGCAGCGCCACGCTGTGCCCCAGCGCGGCCGCCGCGAGATCGGGCAAGAAGCGGCGCGCGGCCGGATCGTAGTACCCGGTGCCCGAGGCGTCCCCGTGATCGGTCACCGCTTCCTTGCGCCCGCCCAAATGCCAGGTGAGGTAGTCGTGGGGCAGCAGGACCTGGGTGGTGCGCGACGCGTTCTCCGGCTCGTGATCGCGCAGCCAGCGCAGCTTGGTCACGGTCAGCGAGGCCACCGGGACGCTGCCGATCTTCTCGGCGCAGGCCTGCGCGCCGCCGAGCTCTTCGGTCAGGTCCCTGGCTTGCTGGGCGGAGGAGGTATCGTTCCACAGCATGGCCTCGCGCACCGGCTGCCCGTGCTCGTCCAGGGCCACCATGCCGTGCTGCTGCCCGGCGATGGACACCGCGGAGGCCTGCTCCAGCAGTCCCGCGGTGGCCGATTCCAGCGCGGTGATCCAGTGCTGCGGATCGATCTGGGTTCCCGGCAGGTGGCTGCTGCGCTGCTCGGCCACCACTTCCCCGCTCTGCGCGTCGACCAGCAGGGCCTTGCAGGATTGGGTGGAAGAGTCGATGCCTAGGACGTAGGTGGGTTTCATGGCTGTTCCTTTGCTCAGGTGCTGACGATGTGGATGCGCGGGCCCAGGCCCTGCAGTTCGCTCATGAGCCGCTGATCGAGCTGGTCGTCGATGACCACGTCGTCGATTTCGGCCAGGTCCATGACGTGGTAGATGCCGGCGGATTCGAATTTGCTGGAGTCCATCACCAGGATCTTGCGCCGGCCCATTTGCAGCAGGCTGCGCTTGGTGCGCGCCGCTTCGGCGTCCGGGTGCAGCAGGGCCTGGTTCTTGATGGCCGTGGTGGACACGAATACGGCGTCGGCCATCAGCCGCTGGGCTTGCTCGACCACGATCGAGCCGAGGAAGGAATCGGTTTCGGCATAGTACTGTCCGCCCAGGCCTACCATGTCGATATGCGCCATGGCGGAAACCGCGCCCATCAGCGCCAGCGAGTGGGTGATCACGGTGGACGGTTCGCGTTCTTCCAAATAGCTGCCCAGCGCCCCGATGGTGGTGGAGTCATCCAGTGCGATCACCGAGTTGCGTTCGATCAGCTGCGCCGCGGTGGCGGCGAGCTGGCGCTTGACCTCGGCGTTCAGGTGCCGGCGCAGGCGCACATCGCGTTCGGCGAGCCGGGCGGTGATGGCCCGGGCTCCTCCGCGGATCCGCTCCACCCGGCCTTCCTTGGCCAGCTGTTCCAGGTCGCGGTGGATGGTCATGGCACTGACCCCGAAGATCTCGGCCAGCTCTTCCACCCGGCAGCTGCGGGACTTGTTCACATGCCCGGTGATTTCCTCGCGGCGGGTCTCCGGAGGCAGCCCCTGGGCTGCATCGGGAGCATCGTTTTTAACATCAGATTCGTTATATGCCACAACTTCGATGATAGATGCTGCACCCGCACTTGCAAAACATCATTTTTAGCAAGTTTTTAACAAAAAATCTGTTGAGTTTGTTGTTTTGGTGTTAGATTAGTTCAATCGATCACACCTGCAAGGCCGTCGCAAAGGAGCGCCATGAATTCCCACCCATTGCCTGCACCACCGAGCACGAGCACCTCGATCCTCGATAAGCTCGGGCTGCCTCGCCCGCTGCTCTGGGGCTTCGTGGGCCTGATGATCTTCATGATCGGCGACGGCGTGGAAACGAACATCCTCGCCCCCTACCTGACCGGCGAACACGGCTTCTCGATCCCGCTGGCCGGAACCCTGGTCACCATTTACGGCGTGGCCGTGGCCATCGCCGCCTTCCTCTCCGCCTCGCTCTCAGATCTCTGGGGCCCGCGCAAGGTCATGTTCATCGGCGCAGGCATCTGGGTGGTCTTCGAGCTGCTCTTCCTGGGCGTCGCCCTGCACAGCTCGAGCATGCCGCTGATCTTCATCGCCTACGGGCTTCGCGGCTTCGGCTACCCCTTCTTCGCCTACGGCTTCCTGGTCTGGATTTCAGCCACCGCCAATGCCAAGCGCCTGGCCGTGGCCATCGGCTGGTTCTATGTGGCCTTCAGCTCCGGGCTTCCCACCCTCGGCGCGCTGACCGCCAGCGCCAGCCTGGAAATCTTCTCCCTGAGCTACTACCAGACCCTCTGGGTCTCCCTGGCGCTGGTTGTGATCGGCGCGGCGATCGCGCTGATTGGCGTGAAGGAAAAAACCGGACGCGCCGCCCTGGTCAGCAACCCGGAAGAAGTCTTCAAGACCATGAGCTTTGGGCTGCGCCTGCTGGCGAGCAATCGCAAGGCGCTGCTGGTGATGCTCACCCGGACCATCAACTCCGTCCCCACCTACGGCATGGCCATCTTCTTCCCGGCGCTGTTCGTGGACCGATTCGGCTGGAGCGTCGGCCAGTTCCTGATCCTGACCACGGTGATCTACGCGGTGAACATCCCGTTCAACCTGTTCTTCGGTGCGCTGGGCGACAAGCTGGGCTGGTCCAAGGTCGTGGTCTGGTTCGGCGCGGTGCTCTGCGCGATCTCCATGGC
This sequence comes from Glutamicibacter sp. FBE19, assembly GCF_015524875.1. Taxonomy (NCBI): domain Bacteria; kingdom Bacillati; phylum Actinomycetota; class Actinomycetes; order Micrococcales; family Micrococcaceae; genus Glutamicibacter; species Glutamicibacter sp. FBE19. The sequence continues at coordinate 331,768 of NZ_JACKQN010000004.1, forward strand.
GGCGCTCTACCTCGTGCCTGCCTGGGCCGTCGATCACGGCTACTCCTTCGCCTACGCCCTGACCCTGGTGATTGGTGCGGTCTTCGGCATCGGCCTGGCAGGCTTCGTTCCGCTTTCGGCCATCGCCGTCTCCCTGGCGCCCGAGCACCCCGGAGCCGCCATGGCCTCCTACAACCTGGGCATTGGCGCCGCCGTCTTCGCCGGCCCGCTGCTGGTGGCCCTGCTCTACAACGTCCTCGGGGCCTCGGGCATGGTCTTCCTCTTCGCGGCGCTCTACCTGGTAGCGGCAATCATGTCCCACGCGCTGCGCGGCACCCAGCCCGGCTTCCACGGCGTGCAGCAGCCCGCCACCATCGCAGCACACTGATCCACCCTCGAACTTGCCGACCAAGGAGCAAGCAACCATGAAACTGAACAACCGCACCCTGACCCAGCTTGATCCGCAGGTGGGCACCCCGCAGTACGACCGCAACAAGGCCACCGCCGGCATTGTGCACTTCGGCGTCGGCGGATTCCACCGGGCCCACCAGGCCATGTACCTGAATCGGCTGATGAATCAGGGCAAGGCCCTGGACTGGGGAATTATCGGCATGGGCGTGATGGAATCCGACCAGCGCATGCGCGATGTGCTGTCGGCCAGCGATGGGCTCTACACCCTCGTGGTGAAGAACCCCGATGGCTCCCGTGAAGTCGAGGTGATCGGCTCGATCCTCGGCTTCCTCTACGCACCCGACGATCTGGACGCCGCCATTGAGCAGCTGGCGGACCCGGCGATCCGCATTGTCTCGCTCACGGTCACCGAGGGCGGCTACAACGTGCACCCGGTCACCGGCGAATTCGACCTGGGCAACCGGGCCATCGCCGCAGACCTTGCCAACCCGCAGGCCCCGCGCACCACCTTCGGCCTGATCAGCGCAGGGCTGAAACTGCGTCGCGAACGCGGCATCGCCCCCTTCACCGTGATGAGCTGCGACAACATCCAGGGCAACGGCGAGGTGGCGCACAAGATGTTCGGCGCCTTCGCCACGGCGCTGGACCCCGAGTTCGGCGACTGGGTGCAGGAGAACGTATCCTTCCCGAACTCCATGGTGGATCGCATTACCCCGGTCACCACGGATGCAGACCGCGCCGATGTCGCCGAGCGCTACGGCATCGAGGATGGATGGCCCGTGGTCTGCGAGGACTTCGAGCAGTGGGTGCTGGAAGACAAGTTCGTGGCCGGCCGCCCGCCCTACGAGGAAGCCGGAGTGCAGCTGGTCGATGACGTGGTGCCCTATGAACTGATGAAGCTGCGCCTGCTCAACGCCACCCACCAGGGTCTGTGCTACTTCGGCCACCTGGCCGGCTACCGCGCAGTGCATGATGTGGCGCGCAATCCCCTGTTCGCCGATTTCTTGTTGAGCTACATGAAAAACGAGGCCGAACCGACCCTGCGCGAGCTTCCCGGCGTGGATCTGGATGCGTACCAGCACAAGCTCATCGAGCGCTACAGCAATGAATATGTGGCCGACACCGTAGCACGGCTGTGCGCTGATTCCTCGGACCGCATCCCCAAGTGGCTCATGCCCGTGGTCCGCGAGAATCTCGCCGCCGATCGGGACGTCACCTTATCGGCCGCCATCGTGGCCAGCTGGGCGCGTTATGCCGAGGGCACCGATGAATCCGACGAAGCCATCGCCATCGTCGACAGGCTGGCCGAAGAAGTGCGTGCTGCCGCGTCCAACCACGGCGACGACCCGTTGGCCTTCCTGCGCCAGCGCGACCTCTTTGGGGACGTGGTTGATGATGAGCGTTTCACTACCCCGTACCTGAAGACCTTGGAATCCCTGCATGAGCACGGATCCCTTGCGACCCTGGCTGAGCTCATGGGCCAGAAGGCCACCGCCCGCTAATCAAAAACCCGCGCCAAAGCCGGCCTGCTCGTGAACTCATTGCACGAACAGGCCGGCTTTATTGCGCGCGGCGATAGTGGGCGGCAATAACGCCATTGCCCAGGGTCATTGTTTCCCGCAGCTCCAGTCGGCGCGAAGCAGGCAACCCCGCATCGTACAGCCGCGGTCCATGCCCGGCAATGATCGGGTGAACCAGAAAGCGGTACTCGTCGATCAGTCCCAGCTGGTCCAATGCTGTTGCCAGCTTGCCGCTGCCCAAAAGCACGCCGTCCGGCACACGCTCTATCAGCTCTAGAACCGACGTGCGCAGGTCGCCAATGAGATGGTGGCTGTTTTTCCACGGAAAGTCGGCGCGCTGATCGGAAACCACATATTTGGGCTTGTCCTGCAGCTTCAATGCCCAATCGCGCAGCGCATGGGGCGCCTCGACTTCTCCGCTGGCCACCAGCGGCCAGTACTCTTCCATCATTTCGTAGGTAGTCCGGCCCCACAGCATTGCTCCGTGCTGGTCCATCAAGCCGGTGAAGTACTCGTGAGTCTCATCGTCAGCGATCCCCACTCTATGATCAATACAGCCATCAAGGGTGACATTGATAGCGAAGGTTAGATGCCCCATCTGCGGATTCTCCTCGGCCAACGACCAGTGCGTGGGTCGACTCTAGAGCGGCCACGACTCGAGCGTCAAGGGACACCCGGCTAGTTATTGCTCTGTAAACAGGAAAAAAAAGGGGGGCCAGGCACCCAACCCGAACCCCCACCAACCTGTTTTGCTGGTTAAACAAGTAAGGGCCCTGACACAAACTGTGTCAGGGCCCAAACCACATATTATTCAAGTTAAGTCCGGCGGTG
>NZ_JACKQN010000005.1:0-106915 GCF_015524875.1 Glutamicibacter sp. FBE19
CACCGCCGGACTTAACTTGAATAATATGTGGTTTGGGCCCTGACACAGTTTGTGTGTTGGGGCCCTTGCTTGTTTAACCAGCAAACTGCTGGTTGGCTTGTTGGTGCTGGGTTGGCTTGTTGGTTGCGGCTTGTTGGTTGGTGGGGGTTCGGGTGGGTGCCTGGCCCCCCTTTTTTTCCTGTTTAACGGTCACGGGCGTTGATCGCTACCGCGGCACCTTGACGGAATTTCATTCAGCAACGCTGGAGTTTGTTGGACTGAGTGTCTTACCACATTGGCTTCTAATCCCTATGGTATGAGTCTTTGCTCCCGTAGACTTGAAGTTAGTTGTTCGTGCCGTTGGAGCACGCTGATTAGTTAATAGTGAAGTGCATCGTGCAAGCGATCACGAAGGTTGCGGTATTGAGATTGCCGCTGAAGGGGACATTAAATGTCTAACGATTTCCGCCGTAGTTCTGATAACGGGCGAGGCGACTTCCGGAATTCAGATACAAACCGCAACAATTCCCGTGATGGCTTTAAGCGTCGCGATGATCGTGGCGAATTTAAGCGCAATGATGATCGCGGTGGTTTCCGCAACGACCGTCGTGAGGATAACCGTGGTGGCTTCCGCCAGGATCGCGATGAAAACCGTGGTGCTTTCAAGCGCAACGAGGACCGTGGTGGCTTCCGTAATGACCGTCGTGATGACAATCGCGGTGGTTTCAAGCGTGATGATAATCGTGGTGGTTTCAAGCGCAACGAGGACCGTGGTGGCTTCCGTAATGACCGTCGTGATGAGAGCCGCGGTGGCTTCCGCCAGGACCGTGATGATAACCGTGGTGGCTTCAAGCGCAATGAAGACCGTGGCGGTTTCCGCAATGACCGTCGTGAAGACAACCGTGGCGGATTCAAGCGTGATGACAATCGCGGTGGCTTCAAGCGCAACGAAGACCGTGGCGGTTTCCGCAATGACCGTCGTGAAGACAACGGCGGTGGCTTCAAGCGCAATGAAGATCGCGGTGGCTTCCGCAATGATCGCGATGATAACCGTGGTGGCTTTAAGCGCAACGAAGACCGCGGTGGCTTCCGCAATGACCGTCGTGAAGACAACCGTGGCGGATTCAAGCGTGATGACAATCGCGGTGGCTTTAAGCGCAACGAAGACCGTGGCGGTTTCCGCAATGATCGTGATGATAGCCGTGGTGGTTTCAAGCGCAATGAAGACCGTGGCGGTTTCCGCAACGATCGTCGCGATGACAACGGCGGTGGCTTCAAGCGCAACGAGGACCGTGGCGGCTTTAAGCGCAATGAGGACCGTGGCGGTTTCCGCAACGATCGTCGTGACGACAAGCGCGGTGGCTTCCGCAGCGACCGTAATGATGACCGCGGTGGCTTCAAGCGCAACGAGGACCGTGGCGGCTTCCGCAATGACCGCCGTGACGACAACGGTGGCGGCTTCAAGCGCAACGAGGACCGTGGCGGCTTCCGCAATGACCGTCGCGATGACAACCGCGGTGGTTTCAAGCGCAATGATGATCGCGGCAACTTCCGCAAGGACGACCGCTCCAAGGGCGATCGACCAGCACGCGGACAGCGTTTCGAAGACCCACGTGCAGAAACTGCACGCGCTCATAACCCAGGCGATCTGCGTATCTCAAACCGTGCTGACCGCACGCAATCTCCGGATATCGACGAGGATGTCACCGGTAAGGAACTGGATCGTGTTGCTCGCGCTCAGCTCCGCTACCTTGAGGAACGTTCTGCAGGCTGGGTTGCAAAGCACCTGGTGATGGCTGGGCGCCTGTTGGAAGAAGATCCAGAGCTTGCTTACGAGCACACCTTGGCAGCTTCGCGTCGTGGTGGCCGCGTGGCGGTAGTTCGTGAAGCAGTTGGCATCGCGGCTTACCACGCTGGCAAGTATGCAGACGCACTGCGCGAATTGCGCACCCACCGCCGGATTTCCGGTTCAGATTACAACCTGCCGTTGATCGCTGATTCGCTGCGCGCGCTGGGCCGCCCGGAAAAGGCCATCGAGTTGGCTCAGTCGGAAGAGTCCGCCAACCTCGAAGCTGCCGTGAAGGTCGAGATGCAGATTGTAGCTGCCGGCGCCTTTGGCGATCTGGGCAAGCTGGATGAGGCATTGGCAGAGCTGGAATCCTTGGAACAGCTGAACTTCAACCGCGCGTTCTCCTTCAGCCCGCGCCTGTTCACTGCCTACGCGGATCTGTTGTCGGCCGCTGGCCGTCCCGAGGACGCAAAGCGCTGGAACGAGCAGGTCGAGGTTGCCGAGCGTGCGCTGGGCATCGAGCAGGAAACCGAATCATTCATCATGGACTTGGCTCCAGAAATGGATGAAGAGGAAGAAGCTCCCCGTGCAAAGGACTTGATCGACCCGGTTGAGGATGAGACCGAGGTCGAGGACGAAGTTTCAGACCAGGATGACGAGACTGAAGCAGCCGAAGAGGCTGCAACCGGGATCGATGAGGAAGACGGCCTGAGCGAAGTCGCCGAATCCGGCACGGAGGGCGAGCCAGCTGAGTCCGAGGACGAGTCCTCGAAGTAAGCTGTGGCAGTAGCAGCCAAAAACAACAAGTAGTAGGAACCACCACCGAATGCTGATTTCTGGATTTGATTCTGTCCTCTCCGACCTCGACGGAGTTGTCTACGCTGGCCCCAACGCCATCGATGACGCTGTCGAGTCGCTGAACACCCTTGCGGAAGTGAATGTCACTCTGGCCTTCATTACCAACAATGCAGGGCGTTCGCCGATGTCTGTCGCAGCGCACCTGCGCCAGCTGGGAGTGAAGACCAGCGCTGAGCAAATTTTCGGTTCGGCAGATGCCGGCGCCGAGATGCTCGCACGCGAATTAAATCCGGGATCCAAGGTTTTGGTGGTGGGTTCGCCCTACCTGCGCGAATGCATTGCAGTTCGCGGCCTGGAAGTGGTCGAATCCCATGCCGATGAACCGGTAGCGGTCATCCAGGGATTCGACCCCGACCTGTCGTGGAAAAACCTGGCCGAGGCCAGCTACGCCATCAACAATGGCGCCATCTGGGTTGCCACTAATACCGACCTGACGATCCCGCGCGCTGAGGGCATTGCCCCGGGCAATGGATCGCTGGTCAACGCGGTGAAATTGGCGACGGGAGCTGAGCCGCAGGTCGCCGGCAAGCCCGAGTCGTACCTTTTTGCCCGTGCCGCGGATCGACTGGATTCGCATCGTCCGCTGGTGGTTGGCGATCGGCTGGATACCGACATTCTCGGTGGATTCCGGGCCGGGTTCTCCACCGCCTTGGTGCTGACCGGCGTGGATTCGCCGCGTACCGCCCTTGGAGCTCCAGTGGAGCAACGCCCCAATTACCTCATCAACACGCTGGCTGACCTGTACCGCCCGTACCCGACCATCAAGGTTTTGGGCTATGGCGTGCAAGTGGGCGAAGCGGTGGCCAAGGTTGACGCCGGAGCGATCGAAGTCTCTGGCAGCGAGTCGGACCTGAATGCCTGGCGCGCCGCCTGCCACGCCTGGTGGCTTGCCCACCCGCGCCAGAGCGGCCATGAAGTACCAGAAATCCGGTTTACCGAGCGTGGACTGGATACCCTGCGCCGGGTTCGAGGCTAAGCATGATTCCACAGAACCCAGTGCCTGCTCCCGGCCCGCGGGGCATGGACGATGCGCAGGTAGAGCAGGCCCTGTCATCGTTGGCCGATCACGATATTACCGAGCATGCAGAGGTCTATGAGCAGTTGCTCGAAGGGCTGCAGCAAGAACTCAATCGCGCGGAGCACAGCCGGTGACAAGGCTCGATCAAGAACTCGTCACCCGAGGTCTGGCCCGTTCGCGCACTGAAGCAGGCAAGCTGATTGCCGCCGGGCGCGTGCTGCTGGCAGGGCATCCTGCCGCCAAGGCCTCAAAGAAGGTTTCTGCCGCCGATGAACTTGCGGTGCTGCCCAGCGGCAGCGAAGAATACGTTTCTCGTGCCGGGCACAAGCTGGCCGGCGCACTAGATGTCTTTGCCACTATCGAACCTGCCGGTCTGCGCTGCCTTGATGCTGGTGCGTCTACCGGGGGATTCACCGATGTATTGCTGCGCCGCGGTGCAGAACATGTGGTCGCAGCCGATGTCGGACATGGACAGCTGGTCGCCGAAATTCGCGAAGACCCCCGGGTCTCGGTCCATGAAGGACTCAACGTCCGCTACCTCACGCCCGAAGATATTGGGGGAGTTGTCGACCTCGTAGTAGCCGACTTGTCCTTCATTTCCTTGCGCCTGGTGATCGATGCCCTGGCTGGGGCCACCAAGCCCGGCGGTTCGCTGGTGCTCATGGCCAAGCCCCAATTCGAGGTCGGCCGCGAGCATTTGAACCGCACCGGAGTAGTCACCGACCCCCAATTGCGCCAAACAGCCGTAGACGCGGTGATTGCCAGCGCACGAAAGGCAGGGCTGCATTTGCAAGGCCTGGCGCGCAGCCCGTTGCCCGGCCAGGACGGCAACGTCGAATTCTTCTTGTGGCTCAAGGCCGGGGAAAATGCACAGCCGGCGGATGTTGCGCTGATTGAGCAGAACGTTGACTATTCTTAGAAGTGACGTGCATTAGCCGGGGTCGAACGCCTCGGTCATTTTGCATCTCACGATCCTGAGAGGGGCCGCCCGCCTTGCGCCGAATTCTAGTTTTCACCCATACCGGACGCCAAGAAGCGATCGCCGCGGCCATAGAAACCTGTTCATTGCTCAAAGCTGCCGGTGCCATCACGGTGATGCGGCGCAAGGACCACGAAGCCATGACCGACGCCATCGGCGAGGCCATCGAGTCGATCGAAATCCTTGGCGAGGACTGCCAGATTGACGACGTTGACCTGGGCGTGGTGCTTGGGGGAGACGGATCGGTGCTCCGCGCCGCCGAATTGGTCCGTGAGGCACCGCTTCCACTGGTGGGCGTGAACCTCGGGCATGTGGGTTTCCTCGCCGAAGCGGAACGCAGCGAACTCGCAGCAACGGTGGACGCCCTGGTCAATCAGGAATATACCGTCGAAGAGCGGATGACCATCGAGGTCAAGGTCTGGCTCGATAATGTATGCCTAGCTGAAACCTGGGCGTTGAACGAAGCCGCCGTGGAGAAAGCCAATCGCGAACGCATGGTCGAAGTGGTGATCGAAGTTGATGGCCGCCCAATTTCGACCTTTGGCTGCGACGGCGTCGTGATGGCAACGCCCACCGGATCGACCGCCTATTCCTTCTCCGCAGGCGGGCCAGTGGTGTGGCCGGATGTAGCTGCGCTGATCATGGTGCCGATTTCGGCCCATGCGCTTTTTGCCAAGCCGCTGGTCGTGTCGCCGGATTCAGTGATGGCGGTCGAGATCCTCACCCGCACCGATGCCGGCGCCGTGCTGTGGTGCGATGGCCGGCGAACTATCGAATTGCCGCCTGGCGCCCGCGTGGAGGTCACGCGCAGCAGCCGCCCGGTGTATTTGGCGCGTTTGAATACCACGCCATTTTCCGAGCGCCTGGTCAACAAGTTTGAATTGCCGATCACTGGATGGCGCGGGCCGGCAAAGGTAGATGCACGCCGATCAGCCACTGCCGCCCTTCCGGTTATCGGTCCTGGCTTGCAGAGTGTCGAGCCGCACCACCGTGACGAACCGGGAATCCCCATGGTCGCGCGAACCGACGATGGCCCGGAATAAACGAGTTCCAGAAAAATTTTCCACACGCTCGAACATAACTACGAAAAACAGGGTTAGAACACATATACTAAAATCTCACGGTACGACTTGAACTCGACATTCGGGAGCAGGCAATGATTCAGGAAATCCAGATTTCCAACCTTGGTGTGATTACCGAGGCCACCCTTCCACTGGGCCCAGGGCTCACAGTGGTCACCGGTGAAACCGGGGCTGGCAAGACCATGGTGATCACCGCGCTGTCCTTGCTGCTGGGGCGTCGTGCCGATGCCGGGGCGGTGCGAAACGGTGCCAAGCATGCCCTCGCCGAGGCCGTGGTGCACTTGCCGCCGGATCACCATGTACTAGATTCTGCCAGCCAGGCCGGTGCCTTTATTGAACCGGCTGGCGAACAGAGCGAACTGCTGCTTTCCCGATCGCTGTCGGCCCAGGGGCGTTCCAGGGCTACCATTGGCGGGCGCAGCGCCCCGGTGGGCCTGCTCGCCGAGCTGGGCCATGATCTCGTCGCAGTCCACGGCCAATCCGATCAGATTCGGCTCAAGGAGCCAGCCGCTCAACGCGATGCCCTCGATCGCTTTGCCGGACAATCGCTCACCCGCCTCTTGAGCAGCTACCAGCGCTCGTACCGCCAGTGGCGCTCCGCAACTAAAGAGCTATCGAGCCTGAAGACCGAATCGCGCAATCGAGTGCGCGAGGCCGAGAATTTGCGCTTGGCCCTGGATGAGATTGAGTCGCTGGATCCGCAGCCGGGTGAGGATGAAACCTTGCGCGAGCAGTCGATCAAGTTGGGCAACGTTGAGTCGCTTCGATCTGCCAGCCAGCAAGCGCAGTCCGTAATCGATTCCGAAGATTTCGAGAACCCTGGAGTCACGACGCTGGTGGAAACTGCCAGGGGAGTGCTCGCGCAGGCCAGTGGCGACGATCCCGTATTGTCCTCCTTTGCCGAGCGTGCTGCAGAACTTGGCATTCTTGCCTCAGAGCTGTCCAGCGATCTGGCGGCCTATGCCGCAGATCTCGACGAGGAAGGCCCGGAGCGGCTTGCGCAGATCGAAGCCCGCCGCGCTGATTTGAACAAGCTGATGCGGAAGTACGCTCCGAGCGTCGACGAAGTGATCAGCTGGGCGTCCGAGGCCCGTTCCCGCCTCGAGCGGCTTGGTGGCGATGATTCGCGGATTGCGGAGCTTGAGAATGAAGTAGTTGAGCTTGAGCATCGCGTCGCTTCGCTTGCCTCCGAGCTGTCGGAATCTCGACGCAAAGCGGCGAAAAAGCTCTCCTCGCAGGTTTCGGCCGAACTTAAAGCCTTGGCAATGCCAGATGCAAAGCTCGTTATTGAAGTCGCCGAATTGGACGAGCCGGGGGCCTTCGGCCAGGACGCAATTTCGATGCTGCTCGCCCCTCATGCCGGTGCCGCTCCACGGGCTTTGGGCAAGGGCGCCAGCGGTGGCGAACTCTCGCGTGTCATGCTGGCCATTGAAGTCGTGTTGGCGGCGGTCGACCCGGTGCCGACGTTCGTTTTCGACGAAGTCGACCAGGGTGTAGGCGGCAAGGCTGCCGTAGCCATTGGCGAACGCCTGGCAATGCTCGCCAGGCACGTGCAGGTCATCGTCGTGACACACCTGCCCCAGGTTGCCGCGTATGCGGATCGCCATATTCGAGTGATCAAGAATTCGGATGCTACATCGAAATCAGGTGCGGGCTACACCGCCAGCGATGTGATTAGCCTCGATCAGGATGCACGCGTCAAGGAATTGGCTAGGATGCTCGCGGGCCAAGAGGAATCGGATACAGCTCAGGCCCATGCGGAGGAATTGCTTTCCGAAGCCCAGATTCTAGTGTCATCGCTCACCACCGCGAAATAGATTTTCGGCTAAAAGTCTTGGTGAATGCCTGAATTACGGTGAGGCTAGGGCTTCGCGTGATGGTGCACTAGAGTTTTAGAAGGATGCTAAATATTGGAATGGTGATAGGATGAAATCCCGTGGTGCAGCGTAATTCAACTCGTGATTCTCGGTCGTCTGAAACGACAAAGCATATCTTCGTCACCGGCGGTGTGGCCTCTTCCCTTGGTAAGGGATTGACGGCATCCAGCCTTGGACATCTACTTCGAGCTCGTGGTCTCTCAGTGACCATGCAGAAGCTCGATCCCTACCTGAACGTCGATCCAGGTACTATGAACCCATTCCAGCACGGTGAAGTCTTCGTCACTGACGATGGCGCAGAAACCGATCTGGATATCGGACACTATGAGCGCTTCCTGGATGAGAACCTTCCTGGTACCGCCAACGTAACTACCGGTCAGGTGTATTCAACCGTTCTGGAACGTGAACGTCGCGGTGAGTACTTGGGCGATACCGTCCAGGTGATCCCGCACATCACGGATGAAATCAAGCGCCGTATGCGCTTGGCCGCCACTGATCCTGCCGCCGGCAAGTCAGCTCCAGATGTGATCATCACCGAAATCGGTGGCACTGTTGGCGACATCGAATCCCAGCCATTCTTGGAAGCAGCGCGCCAGGTTCGACAGGACATCGGCCGCAAGAACGCTTTCTTCGTACATGTATCCCTGGTTCCATTCATTGGCCCGAGCCATGAGCTGAAGACCAAGCCAACCCAGCACTCCGTAGCTGCGTTGCGCTCCATCGGCATTCAGCCAGACTCATTGGTCATCCGTTCCGATCGTCCGATTCCTGCAGAGATGCGAGCCAAGCTCGGACGCACTTGCGACGTGGACACCGAAGCTGTCATCAACTGCGCTGATGCCCCGAGCATCTACGACATCCCCAAGGTCATCCACGCTCAGGGCCTGGACGCCTACATCGTGCAGACTTTGGAACTGAAGTTCCGCGATGTCGACTGGAGCTCGTGGGATCGCCTGCTGGACGTTGTGCACAACCCAAGCACCGAGCTGACCGTAGCTCTGGTTGGCAAGTACATCGACCTCCCGGACGCCTACCTTTCGGTGACCGAAGCATTGCGCGCCGGTGGATTCGCTAACAACGCCAAGGTCAACATTCGCTGGGTTCCAGCAGATGAATGCGCCACTGAAGCCGGAGCTGCCAAGGCTCTCGCTGGCGTTGAAGCAATCTGCGTGCCAGGCGGCTTCGGCATTCGCGGCCTCGAAGGCAAGCTGGGCGCACTGCGTTTCGCTCGTGAGAACAAGCTGCCTACCCTCGGCCTTTGCCTTGGCCTGCAGTCCATGGTCATCGAATACGCGCGTAACGTTGCTGGCCTTGAAGGCGCATCGTCCACCGAATTCGATCCAGATACCACCACCCCGGTCATCGCGACCATGGAGGAGCAGCTGGAGATCGTGGATGGCAAGGGCGATTTGGGCGGAACCATGCGCCTTGGCCTTTATGAGGCAAAGCTGGCTGAAGGGTCGGTCCTGGCCGAAACCTACGGCACGACCGACGTAGCAGAACGCCACCGTCACCGTTACGAGGTCAACAACTCGTACCGCGCGCAGCTGGAAGAAGCTGGACTGGTCTTCTCCGGCACTTCGCCAGATGGCAGCCTTGTAGAATTTGTGGAACTTCCAAAGGATGTTCACCCTTACTACGTCTCCACTCAGGCGCACCCGGAGCTCTCCAGCCGCCCGACACGACCACACCCGATGTTCGCTGGCCTGGTTGCTGCTGCCTTGGATCAGCGCAACTAGCAAACTTCGGGCAGAGCGAATTCTCTGCAAGCACTCGCGCGCCGGTTACTCTTGACCGGCGCGCGGCTGTTTAAGCTTGGAATTGAAGGACAGCTATTACCTACCAAAGGACGAACCTGGTGTCGATGCCTCCAATTTCCGACGAATTCTCTCCGCGCGAATTACTGGGCCGGGAAACAGTGTACGAAGGGCGAATCTGGAACGTCATCCACGATTCGGTGAAGCTTTCAGAGACTGGCGGAACCATTGAACGTGATTACATCAACCACCCTGGCGCCGTCAGTGTATTGGTGATGGATGATGACGAGCGAGTGCTGATGATCAATCAGTATCGCCATCCAGTCGGGATGCGCTTATGGGAGATTCCTGCGGGGCTGTTGGATATCGAGGGCGAGGCACCGCTGGATGCAGCCAAGCGTGAGCTCTGGGAAGAAGCGGACCGAACGGCAAATCATTGGTCAATTTTGACGGATGTCTTCCTTTCGCCAGGCTCGTCATCGGAGGCCGTGCGAGTATATCTAGCACGCGAACCGCAGCTCGTGCCGGAGGACCAGCGACATGAACGCACCGAAGAAGAAGCTGAAATGATCAGCACCTGGGTTCCATTGGAAGAAGCTGTTGCCGCCGTACTGGCCGGCAAGATTCACAATCCAACGGCAATGATCGCGCTCCTGGCTGCTCAAGCTGCACGAGCTAGCAAGTACACCAATTTGCGCGACGCGAATGAACCATTCGAGGTTCACCCCAATCTGCGCGAAGGATGAGCGACGGCTTTGAGCAGGCGGTCAAGCGCTACTTGCAGCACCTGGCCATCGAACGAGGCCTAGCCGAGAACACGCTTGCATCGTACCGCCGGGACCTAGCCCGCTATGCAGATGTGCTGCAAACCTATAACGTGAACGATCCACAGCAAATCACCGAGGCCACCATTAGCGGTTATCTGCAGGAGCTTTCCCGCGGCGACGACGACCATAAGCCCTTGGGCGCGAGGTCCGTGGCCAGGCATGCAGTGGCCATACGGCAGTTGCACAAGTACTGGGAGCTGGAAGGGATTTGCGTGCCCAATCCGGCACGCGAGATTCAGCCCCCGGCAATCGGGCAATCACTGCCAAAAGCGATTTCCATTGCGCAGGTAATTCGACTGCTGGATTCGATCAGTACCGAAACTCCGGCAGGCCTGCGTGATCGCGCCATCCTGGAATTCTTGTACGCCACCGGTGCTCGAATTTCTGAAGTGGTCGATCTGGATGTGGACGATCTTCATTTTGCCGACGACGCGGTGGTCCGGCTCTTCGGCAAGGGGTCCAAGGAACGCATCGTTCCCGTAGGCGGTTACGCGCAGCAAGCGGTCAGCGACTACCTGGTGCGTTCGCGACCTGGGTTGGCGCTGAAGGGCAACGGCACGCCTGCGCTCTTTCTCAATCAGCGCGGTGGCCGGCTGTCTCGACAGTCAGTTTGGCTCTTGATCAGCAAGGCTGCGCAGCGATCGGGAATCAATGTCGAAGTTTCGCCGCATACCTTGCGCCACTCCTTCGCCACCCACTTACTAGAGGGCGGTGCCGATGTTCGTGTAGTGCAAGAACTCCTGGGTCACGCTTCGGTGACTACAACGCAGATTTATACCAAAGTGACGGTGGACTCGCTGCGTGAGTCCTATCAACTGGCGCATCCAAGGGTTGAATGACCATGTCTGGGAATAGCCACTCGTCTAATCCTCGCCCGGTGGCGTTGGTTGCCTTGCTCGCTGAACGGGATGGGAATGCCCAAATTCTGCTGGGGCGAAAGTTGCGCGGATTCGGGCAAGGAAAGATCGTCCTTCCCGGAGGGAAAAATGAACCGGGGGAGTCGAGCAGGCAAGCGGCTGTTCGGGAATTTTTCGAAGAAACGGGTCTGAGGGTCTCTGGCCCGGAACTGCAACTGGCGGCAAGAATTGAATTCAGGTTCAGTTCGCTGCCCGCCGCTGACATGGACTGCATGACCTTTATCGCGCGATCTGCCGAGGGGCAAGCAGCAAGCAGCGACGAGCTCGAACCGTTGTGGTTCCGCATCGACCAATTGCCCGTCGATCAGATGTGGCAGGACTCGAAAACTTGGCTGCCCCAGCTGGCCGCCGGCCAGAGGTTCACCGCAAGGATAGTTCTGGCCTCCGACAACATCTCGGTGCAAACGATTGATTTTGACCCCTGGGATTGATCTTGATCCGATGCCGTTCTCTGTCCTAGCCGGCGTCGGGTTCAAAAATCAGCAGGTCGCCAGGTTGGCAATCCAATTCACGGCACAACGCTTCCAAGGTGCTAAACCGGACTGCCTTGGCCCGTCCATTTTTGAGCACGGCAAGATTCGCAGGCGTGATGCCGATCTTCTCTGATAGTTCGCCAACCCCCATTTTTCGCTTGGCTAGCATCACGTCGATATCTACTCGAATTCCCATCAGATAACGCCACCCAATTCGGTGCGAAGTTCGGCAGCTTGGGCTTCGGTCATTGCCGCTTGTTCGAGCAGCTGGCGCAGGACGAGCACGATGATGCTGATGCCGATCATCAGGAGTCCGGCCCCACCGACAAGAAGCACAACGCCGGGGGCTATTTCGGTGCTGGCAGCGAAGATGGCGCCGAGTGCAAGCGTGGCCAAGGCGCCGACCGCGAAGGCGATGATGATGGGCGTTACATAACCCAAAGAGGCCGGGTCGAAAACAGTCCCGCGTTTGACTCTCGTCGCTAATTTCCACACGCAGTAAACGCAGGTTTCAATGATGAGCCCTGCGAGAAAAAGGTAGCTGAGGAAGGAACCTTGAAAGAACTTCTCCGTCCCGTCGCTCGGTGATTCGTGGATGAAAATCATCGGGATCATGAATAGCTGGACAAAGAATGTGCCAGCTAGAATCACAGCCAGAATTACCTTCAACCCGACAATGCTGAATTTTCCCATGGCAAGATACCTTATCGTTCTTCGAAGTGTTTCTATCGTTAAACGATAGGTTGATTCGTTCGATACTGCAAGCCTGCGTGGCGGCTAACTGGTGCACTCCGGTCCTGGACATGGCAAAGGCCACGAGGTGGAAGTGCTTGCTTTGTCCCCGTGGCCCTTGTTGCGAGCTGAACTTTTTACAGTGCGCGCTGCTCCGAGCCGTTATAGGCAGAGAGCGGTCGGATCAGCGCGTTGGCTGCGCGCTGTTCGAAGATATGGCTCGTCCAGCCGGTAATGCGTGCCGCAATGAAGATCGGGGTGAACATCTCGGTGTCAAAGCCCATGAGGTGATAGGTCGGGCCGGCCGGGTAATCCAGGTTTGGCTTGATGGATTTGGCTTCATCCATGGCAGCTTCCAGGCCGTCGTACAATCCCAGTATTTCGTGACGATCGTAGTGTTCAATCATCCGGTCCAACGCGGCCTTCATGGTCGGGACGCGCGAGTCGCCGTGCTTGTAAACACGGTGCCCGAAGCCCATGACTTTCTTCTTCGCGGCCAGTGCTTCCACCATCCAGGCCTTGGCGCGCTTTGCTGCATCTTCGCGAGATTCGTCTTTGTTGATGCCGATCTCGGTAAAGGTGTGCATCACCGCTTCGTTGGCTCCACCATGCAGCGGACCCTTCAACGCTCCAATGGCCCCAGTGACCGCCGAATGGAGATCCGACAGGGTCGAAGTGATTACTCGGGCGGTGAAGGTCGAGGCGTTGAAAGAGTGTTCTGCATAGAGCACCATGGACACGCGGAAAGCATCGACAACCTCCGGGGCGGCTTCTTCGCCAAAGGTCATCCACAAGAAGTTGGACGAGTAGTCCAGATCTTCACGCGGGGCGACAATCTCCAGGCCGCGGCGGCGGCGCTGGTCGTAGGCAACCACTGCCGGGAAAGCAGCGAACAGTTCCTTGGCCTTGAGCAGTTCGGCCTCGGGCGAGGAATTGCCTGCCTCGGGGTGGTTTGCGCCGATCACCGATACTGCGGTGCGTCCGACATCCATGGGGTGGCAGTCGGCAGGCAGCAGATCAATGGCGGCTTTGACCCGCGGATCCAAAGCGCGGTTGGCGCGTTCGAAGGCGGTGAACTCGGTCAATTCGCTCTGGCTCGGCAATTCCCCGGTCCACAAGAGCAGTGCGACCTCTTCGAAGGACTTGTTAGCGGCCAGGTCCTGCACGGGATAACCGCGATACAACAGCGAGTTCGTTTCCGGGTTGACCTTGGAGACGGCGGTGTAGTCAACG
Organism: Glutamicibacter sp. FBE19; assembly: GCF_015524875.1. Lineage (NCBI taxonomy): Bacteria > Bacillati > Actinomycetota > Actinomycetes > Micrococcales > Micrococcaceae > Glutamicibacter > Glutamicibacter sp. FBE19. The sequence continues at coordinate 13,522 of NZ_JACKQN010000005.1, forward strand.
ACAACGCCTGCCAGGCCCTTTTTGATTTCCTCTGGGGTAGTCATTCTTGCTCCTCTTCATTGCCGGAGAAATAATGCATTGGTGATACTGCTATGGTGCGAATCTAGAGGTTGGCGCTATTGGAATCAATGTCCAAGGTCGGGACCTGGAAATTGAAGATTCCGGTATCAAAGCGGTTGTAGGCTTCATAGTCCACGAGCTCGTAGAGGCGTGACCTGGTTAACATGTTATCCACCTCGCGCTGCTGGGTGCCATCCTCGCTGATGGCATCCAGCGCCCGCTCGGCCGCGCCCATGGCGCTGCGCAACAGGGTGACCGGGTAGATGATCAGCGCGACACCGGCATCTGCCAGCTGTTGGCGGTTGAATAGCTCGGACTTGCCGAACTCGGTCATATTCGCCAGTACCGGCACATCCACGGCGTTGCACACGGCCTCGAACTCTGCGACGTTTTTCATCGCCTCGGGGAAGATCGCGTCGGCTCCGGCGTCGACCATCGCCTTGGCCCGGTCGATGGCCGATTCAAGGCCCTCGACCGCGCGAATATCGGTGCGGGCCATGATCAGGAAGTTCTGATCGATGCGTGCATCAGCGGCGGCGGCGATGCGCTTGAGCATGGTGTGGGTGTCCACCACGTTCTTGCCGTCCAGGTGGCCGCAGCGTTTCGGATTGAATTGGTCCTCGATGTGGCACCCGGCAAGTCCAGCGTATTCGAGTTCCTGGATGGTGCGGGCCACGTTCATCGGCTCGCCGAATCCCGTATCGGCATCCACGATCGCGGGCAGGTCGGACATGCGGGCGATTTGCCCGGCACGCGTGGCTACCTCGGTCAGCGAGGTCAATCCGATATCCGGCAGGCCAAGGTCGTTGGCGAGCACCGCACCGGAAATGTAGATGCCGTCGAACTGCTTCTCGCTGATCAGCTTCGCCGAGAGCGGGTTGAAAGCGCCGGGGAACTGGCGGGCAGCTCCCGGGGTGAGCATTTCGCGCAGCGCCAGGCGCTTGGCGGCGGGGGTTTTGGTTGAGTACAACATGCTAGAACAGGCCCTTCGGTGCGGCCGCTGCGTCGATGACGCCCGCTGCGGCCTGGATGTTCAGCTGATCCAGTTCGCCTGCGGCCAGATTTTCAAGGTTTTCTGCGGCCGCGATGAAGCGGTCGATCTCCGCGTCGTCCACCAGGCCGGCGGCCAGGGTGCGGAACTTGTTGATGTACTGCTCGCGGGCGAAAGGACGGGCACCCAGTGGGTGTGCGTCGGCCACGGCGATCTCATCGGTGATCACGGTGCCGTCGTTCAAGGTGATTTCCACCGAACCGCCGAAGGCCTTCTCCGCGATGTCCAGCGAGTGGTAGCGGCGGGTCCATTGCGCATCTTCTTCGGTGGTGACCTTGTGCCACAGCTCCACGGTGTCGGCGCGGCCGGCACGCTCAGGGGAGTAGGAATCCACGTGGTGCCATGCGCCATCCTGCAAGGCCACGGTGAAGATGTACGGGATCGAGTGGTCCAGGGTTTCGCGGCTGGCGGTGGGATCGTACTTCTGCGGGTCGTTCGCGCCGGAGCCGATGACGTAGTGGGTGTGGTGGCTGGTCTTGATCAGCACCGAGGTGACGTTCTTCGGGTCCGTGGCCTCCGGGTGCTCGCTGTGCAGCTTGCGGGCCAGGTCGATCCAGGCCTGGGCCTGGTACTCGGCCGAGTGCTCCTTGGTGTAGGTGTCCAGGATGGCGCGCTTGGCTTCGCCGGCTTCTGGCAGCGGCACCTCGTAGGCGGCATCCTTGCCATCGAGCATCCATGCGATGACGCCGTCTTCGCCCTCGTAGATTGGCACTGGGGAGGTCTGGCCGCGCATCGCGCGGTCCGCGGCCTCGACGGCCATCTTGCCGGCGAAGGCCGGGGCGTGGGCCTTCCAGGTGGAGATTTCGCCCTTGCGCGACTGGCGGGTGGCGGTGGTGGTGTGCAGGCCCTGTCCCACGGCCTGGAAGATGATTTCGACATCCAGGCCCAGCAGGGTGCCGATGCCGGCGGCGGCCGATGGGCCCAGGTGCGCGACATGGTCGATCTTGTGCTTGTGCAGGCAGATGGCCTTGACCAGGTCCACCTGGATTTCGTAGCCGGTGGCGATGCCGCGGATCAGGTCCTTGCCCGAGGCGCCAGTGTGCTGCGCAACAGCCAGGATCGGCGGGATGTTGTCGCCCGGGTGCGAGTATTCGGCGGCCAGGAAGGTGTCATGGTAGTCCAGTTCGCGCACGGCCACGCCGTTGGCCCAGGCCGCCCATTCCGGGGAGACCTTTTCGGAGATGCCGAAGACGCTGGCGCCCGCCCCGCCGGTGGATGGGGCGTGGGTCAGTGCCTGGGCGCGGGCGGCAATGATAGGTCCGCGGTTCAGCGAAGCGATGGCCACCGAGGCATTGTCGATGATGCGGTTGATGATCATGTCGGTCACTTCTGCGGTGACCTCTACCGGATCGGCGGCCACCGTGGCGATCTTGTGCGCCAGCTGGTCTTCGCGAGCCAGGTTTTCCTCGGAGCGGTATACGCGTACAGGGTGCTTGATCATGGTCATTGCCTTTCTGATCCGGCCGCGTGGGCCATGATGTGGGTGAAGGATTGGTGCAGGTGAACTGTGGTGGCCGCCGCGGCAACCTCCGGATTCCCGCTGGCGATCGCTCGCGCTATGGCAGCATGCTCGCCGGCGGAGGCCTTGAGCCGTTGGGGGTTGTCCTTGGCCATGCGCCGAATCCGTTGCAGGTGAACCCGCAGGGTGCGCAATGCGTTGGACAGGTACTTGTTGTTCGCAGCCTCGTCGATGGAGTCGTCGAGCAGCTGCACCAGCTGGTAGTAGGATTCGCGGGATCCGGGGATCTCTATTTCTAGGGCGGCGGCCTCAAAGCGCTGCGCCAGTTCGTCGAAGCTTGCTCGCTGCGCTGAGCCGGCTGCCTGCCGGGCGCTGGCGCATTCCAGTGCTACGCGCAGGACGAACAGGTCTTCTACGTGATCTTCGCTGACCTCCGAGACCACCGTGCCTCGCCCGCGTTGCGCTACCGCCAGTCCATCGGCAACCAGCCGCCCCAGCGCCTCGCGAACCGGTGTGCGCGAAACGCCCAGGCGTTCTGACTGCTCGACTTCTGCGAGTACGGTGCCCGGAGCCAAGCGCCATTCGACAATGTCGGCACGCAGGCTCTCGTAGACCTTGTCGCTTGCTCTCATGCTGCAATTGTATACACGGACCGTGGAAAATTGGGAGATTTGAGAATATTTCCCAAAATTTTTTCAAGTAGTGTATACATAAACCTTGTGGTGGAGTGACTTGGCTCATAGAGTTGACGGCGAGGACGATCTCAGTCACCACGCAGGGGCCGGGCAATGACGCCCGGTGCCGGGAGGAAAGAACAATGGCACAGGAATACCGCCGGGCCTTTGCCCAGGCTACCAACGACCCCGCCACCTTCTGGCTGCAAGCGGCCCAGGATCTCCAATGGGACACGGTGCCGCAAATAGCCATCGACGATTCGCGCAAGCCGCTCTATTCCTGGTTTCCCGATGGCAAGCTCAACCTTTCCAGCAATGCGCTCGATCGGCATGTTGCCGCCGGCCGCGCAGATCACACCGCGCTGATCCATGATTCAGCGATGCTGGGCAGCGTCGTCAGCTACACCTACGCGCAGCTGCTGAGCGAAGTTGAAACCTTTGCCGGCGTATTGGCAGGGCGCGGGGTCGGCATGGGGGATCGGGTGCTGATCTACTTGCCGATGATCCCGCAGGCCGTGATCGCCATGCTCGCTTGCGCCCGGCTCGGTGCCGTGCATTCGGTGGTCTTTGGCGGTTTTGCCCCGAAGGAGCTGGCGGCGCGTATTACCGACTGCGCGCCGGTCGCGGTGGTCACCGCCTCCGGCGGCATCGAGCCAAGCAGGCGCATCGAATACCTGCCGGCGGTGGCCGAGGCGCTGTCCCTGGCAGAACCAGCCGTCAAGGACGTGATTGTGGCCCACCGCGATGGGTTCGAGCATGGCCTCGCCGACTACCGGAACCAGCCGATCAACGGCCACCAAGTCAATTGGCTGGACTGGGATGAGCAGGCGCAGCAGGCAGCACCCGCCGCGGCCGTGCCCGTGCCATCAACCCACCCGCTCTACGTGCTGTACACCTCGGGCACCACCGGGGCGCCGAAAGGAGTGGTCCGCGACACCGGTGGCTACGGCACGGCGCTGCAGTACTCGATGAACGCAATCTACGATGTGCATCCCGGGGACACCATGTTCACCGCCTCCGATGTCGGCTGGGTCGTAGGCCACTCCTACATTGTGTACGCGCCGCTGATCGCCGGCGCGACAACGGTCCTCTATGAAGGCAAGCCGGTGGGCACGCCGGATGCTGGAGTTTTTGGGCGCATTATCGAGGACCACGGGGTCACAACGATGTTCACCGCGCCAACTGCGTTGCGTGCCGTGCGCAAGGCGGATCCGCAGGGCGCGCTGATCGCCAGCCATGACTTGTCCACCCTGCGCGCGCTGTTTGTCGCCGGAGAGCGACTGGACCCCGATACCTTCCACTTCGCCTCCGATCTTCTGCGGATTCCCGTGGTGGATAACTGGTGGCAGACCGAGACCGGTTGGCCGATCGCCGCGAATCCGCTGGGGCTGGAAGCACTGCCGGCCAAGGCGGGATCGCCCACCACCCCGGTGCCTGGCTTCGCGGTGCAGATTCGCGATGGCCTGGGCGAAAAGCTGCCAGCGGGCCAGGAGGGAAATATTGTTGTCCGCCTGCCATTGCCACCGGGTGCGTTGACCACGCTGTGGGGCAACGACCAGCGCTTTATCGACACGTATCTGGCGCAGATCGAGGGGTGCTACCTGACCGGGGACTCGGGGTTCCTGGATGAGGACGGCTACCTCTTCGTGATGGGCCGCACCGATGACGTGATCAACGTTTCCGGGCACCGGCTGTCCACCGGCGCCATCGAGCAGGTGCTGGCCAGCCATCCGGCGGTCGCAGAATGCGCCGTGATCGGCCTGGCCGATGCGCTCAAGGGGCAGCGCGCCAGTGGCTATGTGGTGCTCAAATCCGGCGTTCAGATCGACGGCGAAACCTTGGCGCGGGAAATTGTCGCCCTGGTGCGCCGGCAGATCGGCGCCGTGGCGGACTTCCGCGAAGTCACGGTGGTTGCCGCGTTGCCGAAGACCCGTTCGGGCAAAATCCTGCGCAAGACCATGCGGCAGATTGCCGACGGCAAGGAGTACACCGTTCCATCCACCATCGAGGACCCTGCAGTGCTCGATGAATTGGTGCCGCTGCTGCGCGCGCAAGCCTAGGCCGGCGGCCTAGCTTCGAGGAGCTGCCCGGTATTCATATTCCGGGCGGCCCCTGGTGCCATGCCGCGGTTGTTTGAGCACTGCCCTGGTCTCGAACAGGTGCTCCAGATAGCGCCGCGCGGTGACCCGCGAGATGCCCAGCTCTTCGCCCAATTCGGTGGCTGAAAAGCAGCGTTCGGCCTGCCGGGCCAGATGCTCGCTGATCTGTGCCAAGGTCTCCGGGATCAGGCCCTTGGGCAGGGAAGCGGAAGCGGTAGATGTGCGCAGCGCGGAAAAGGCGTTGTCCAAGGCGGCCTGGCTGGTGTCCGGCCCGGTGGACCGCATGGTGGAGATGAAGCGGCGGTGATTTTCCAGCTTCTCGCTGAAGGCCGCAAAGGTGAAGGGCTTGATGAGGTACTGGGTGATGCCGGTGGCGACCGCGGAGCGGACCACGGCAAGATCGCGGACCGCGGTGATGGCGATGATGTCGGTGGTCAGGCCCAACCCGCGCATCCGCTTGGCCACGTCGATCCCGTGCAAATCGGGCAAGGTCATGTCCAGGAGGACCAGATCGAAGGCAGCCCCTGAATTCCGGGCGCGTGTGAGCAGGGACAATGCTTCTTGCCCGTTGCTGGCGATCGCGCCGGTCGCGAATCCGGGGACCCGATTAACGTACTTGGCGTGGGATGCCGCGGTTTCGGGCTCGTCGTCGACCACGAGCACAACGATGTCCTCGCTGCTTGAAGACGGGGCGGGTGGGACGATGCGGGGACCTGTCATGGAACTCTCCTTGGCTAGCTGCTGGACTCTAGCGGAAGGGTCACGGTGAAGATCGCCCCGGCATCATTGTCAACATTCATTGTGCCACCTAGGCGCAGCACGGCCTGCTGCACCAGGGCCAAGCCCAGACCGCGCGGCTGTGCCCCCTTTTTGGTGCTCACCCCGAAACGCAGCAGCTGGTCGAGGAATTCCGGTTCAATGCCGGGCCCGGAATCGGCCACGGATATGATCAGCTCCCCATGCCCCGCGGTGACCTCAACCCAGACGGTGGATTCCCTGGTGCCGGCGGAAACATCCAAGGCATTGTCCAAGAGGTTGCCCACGATGGTGACCATATCGCTGGCTGCCACCGCATCTGCAGGGATGAATCCCTGCGCGGTGATATCCAGCTTGACCCCGCGCTCATGGGCTTGGGCGGCTTTGGCCACCAGCAGGCTGGAAAGGTAGGCGTCATCGATGGAATGCACGATGGCATCGGTGAGCTTTTGCGAATGCTGCCGGTCGTCCACCGCAAAGGCCAAGGCCCGCTCGTTCTGGCCATTTTCTATCAGCGTGGCGATGGTGTGCAGCCGGTTGGCATGCTCATGGGTTTGCGCTCGCAGGGCGGTGGAGAAGGTTTTCAGCGACTGGACCTCGCCGGCCAGTTCCTGCACCTCGGTGAGGTCGCGCAAGGTCAGAACCTGGCCGGTAAGCGGCTGCACGCCAAGCCAGCGCCGGGGAGCGCCGCCTCGCCGGGGCAATCCCGCGTTGGTCAAGCGTGCGGGACCTTGGGAAATGGACAGTACGCTGCGGGCTCCCAGATGGATTTCGTCTTTGCAGCTGCGGCCGGTGGCCATGAGCGTGCGCAGGGTTTCGGGCATCTGGACCTGGTCGAGATCCAGGCCATGAGGCGGTACCTCATCGGGCAAATCCAGCAATTTCGCGGCCTCTTGGTTATAGAGTACGATCCGATGCCGCCGATCGAGCAGCACCAGCCCTTCGCGCACCGAATGCAGCGCGGAGAAATAGAAGGCGTAGAGCCGGCGCAGCCCATGCGGGCCGAACCCCAAGGTCGCCTGGTTGACGTAGCGCGAGAAGCACCACGAGGTGAAGCCGGCCAGGATCAGGGCGAGTGCGGAAACCAGCAGGATTTGCGGCACCTCGCTGCGGTAAATCGTCTGCAGGTTTTCCAGGGTGATTCCGGTGGCCACCAGCCCGACAAGCTTTCCGTCGTGGTACACCGGCGCAATGGTCCGCACCGAGCGTCCCAGGGTTCCCAGCGCCACCTCGTTATAAGTGTGGCCGGCGAGCGCCTGCTTGGTGGAACCTGCGTAGTTCTGGCCAATCCGCTCGGGATTGGGGTGGGTGACGCGCTTGGTGTCCGGGGTCATGATCGAAATGAAATCGACTCCTTGGCCGCGGTCCAGGATCTTGTTGGTGTAGGGCTGCAGCAGTTCCGAGGGATGGTCCCCGGCCAGCGCGTTGCCCACGAAAGGGTCGTTGGCCAGCGTAATGGAGATCGTGGCAACGGTGGCTTGCTTGTCGTCGAGGATGACCCGGGCCTGTTGCTGGTAGGTGGAGACCGCCATTCCGATGACCACCAAAATGACCACGAGCATTTGCGCGGCGAAGATCAGCACCGCAAAAGACCATCCGTTGCGGCTCAGGGGAGCGGGGATTGCATCGTTCTGAGCCTCGCGGGGCGAGGACAGGTCAGTGAAGTGGTCTGTCATGTTGCGCTCCTCCTCTTGCGGTGTCTTCCTTTGGAGTGCTATTGCGTGACCAATATGAACGCAATAGAGATGCACATCACCTCGGCGCGCACCATTGAACAGAACGATTCTACGTAATACCGGCTTGGCAAGGACGCCAGGGGCGGTTGCAGGCACTTTTCAAGGGTAGGACTAACCACATGACTGTCACTGACGACATGAAGCCGGGCGGCAACTCAGCCCAGGCCGGAACGAAGAAAAAAGACAAGACCCACTGGCTGTACATCATGGTGATTGCCGCCGTGGTGCTCGGCGCAGCGGTCGGACTGCTCGCCCCGGACCTCGGCAAGGCGCTCAAGCCACTGGGCACCGGTTTCGTGGCATTGATCAAGATGCTGATTGCCCCGGTGATCTTCTGCACCATCGCCCTCGGCGTCGGCTCCATCGCCAAGGCCGCCACGGTCGGCAAGGTCGGCGGCCTGGCGCTGCTGTACTTCATCACCATGTCCACCTTCGCCCTGGCCATCGGCCTGGTCGTCGGCAACATCATCCACCCCGGATCCGGACTGAAGCTCGAGCCTTATGAGGCGAGCACCGGCGGGGGAGACAACGCCACCGTCGCCTTCCTGCTGGAACTGATCCCGGGCGACATCCCGGTGCTGCCAACCCTGGTGCTGGCCCTGCTGGTCGGCTTCGCGCTGCAGTCCATGGGCAAGGCCGGCGAGCCGGTGCTCAACGGCATCAAGCACATCCAGGCCGTGGTCTTCCGCCTGATGATGATGATCATGTGGGTTGCCCCGATTGGTGCCTTCGGCGCCATTGCCGCAGTGGTCGGTGCCACCGGTTGGGCCGCCATCGGCTCCATGGCGATCCTGATGGGCGCCTTCTACCTGACCTGCGCCCTGTTCATCGTCGTCATCCTTGGCACCTTGCTGCGCGTGGTGACCGGTCTGAACATCTTCTTGCTGCTCAAGTACCTGGCTCGCGAATACCTGCTGATCTTCTCTACCAGCTCCTCCGAGTCGGCCCTGCCGCGCCTGATCGCCAAGATGGAGCATGCCGGTGTTTCGAAGCCGGTTGTCGGCATCACCGTGCCAACCGGCTACTCCTTCAACCTTGACGGCACCGCGATCTACCTGACCATGGCTGCCCTGTTCGTTTCGACCGCCATGGGCATGCCGATGAACCTGGGCGAGCAGGTCGGCCTGCTGGTCTTCATGATCGTCGCTTCCAAGGGCGCCGCCGGCGTGACCGGTGCAGGCCTGGCCACCTTGGCCGCCGGGCTGCAGTCGCACCGTCCGGAACTGCTGGACGGCATGGGCGTGATCGTGGGCATCGACAAGTTCATGTCCGAAGCCCGCGCGCTGACCAACTTCACCGGCAACGCCGTGGCCACCTTGCTGATCGGCAAGTGGACCAGGGAAATTGACATGGACCAGGCGAAGGCCGTGCTGGCAGGCAACCGTCCGTTCGACGAAACCAGCGTCGAGGGCCACTAGCCCGCAGTGAAGAATCCGCTATCCGAAGTGCTCGGGTAGCGGATTTTTTGCGTCTTGGAATCTTTGGGAGGATTGGCCTTGGGCGGCGAGAGAGCCAACCGGTCGAGAGGACATCATGGGTGCAGCGCTGCGAGTGTGCTTCGTCGGGGATTCATTTGTCGCGGGAGTCGGCGATGAAACCCACCGCGGATGGGCAGGACGGCTGATCGCCCGGGGAATCGAACGCGGCTACGCGCTCACCGGCTACAACCTCGGGGTGCGCGGCGATACCAGCGCCATGATCAGGCAGCGATTCGAAGCCGAATGCGCTGCGCGTTTTCCGCCAGGGGACCATGCGGTGGGCGTGGTGTTTTCCTTCGGCGTCAACGACGTCATCCGCTGGGGAGCGAAGCCACGAGTGGCAGTCGAAGATCGGATCCCCAACCTTGCGGCAATCCTGGGTGCGGCCGGGGAACGGAACTGGCCGATATTGATGATCGGGCCGCCAGCGATCGCCGATGATGCCTTGAACGCGGAGCTGCTTGAGCTGGACGCGCAGATGCGGGCATTCTGCCGCTCGCAGATGGTGCCGTATCTGGGCGTCCACGAAGACCTGGCCGGCAACGACCTGTGGCGCCGTGAAGTAGCTGCCGATGACGGGGCGCATCCACGCGCCGCAGGATACGACTTGCTGGCCGGTCTGGCCAGCGGGGCCTGGGATGCCTGGCTTCAGGATGTGGCAGCTAGGCTGGAGCCATGAATGCGACACCGCACCAGCTGCACTATCGAGAACTGGCTGATGACGAAAAGGCTCTGGTTGAGCTGGCCCGGCAGATAATCGAGGCCACCACCGATGCGCCCGATGGCGGGGACGGGGTGCACACCATGGGCGCCGCGGTGCTGGCTGCCAATGGCACGATGCACGCGGGCGTGAATTTCTACCACTTCACCGGTGGACCCTGTGCCGAGCTGGTGGCTTTCGGGGCGGCCCGTGCCGCCGGGGCCGTGGATCCGCAGGTGGTAGTTGCGGTGGGCAACGAGGGCCGCGGAATCAAGAACCCGTGCGGTCGCTGCCGCCAAGTGATGGCGGATAACTACCCGCAGCTGAGAGTCATCGTCGATACCCCGAACGGGCCACGCAGCGTCAGCGCCCGCGAGCTGCTGCCGTTGTCATTCGATTGGGCGGCGGAGCAAGCCTGAGTTCCTGAGGCCAGGCTCAGCGCGCGAGGCCGGCCAATGGGGAGGCGAGCACTACCCGGTTGCCGTCGGGATCCTGAAGCTGCAGGATTCGCGCCCCGCCGCCGGGCTGCGGTCCGTAATGCTCGATGCCCGATTCCAGCAGCCGCGACGCCTGGGCGTCGAGATCGGCAACTTCCAAGACCAGGGTGCTGTGCCCGGCGCGTTCGGGTTCGCAGTACACCTGGACGCCGTAGCCCGGGGCCAGATGCCATTCGAGCAATCCGTCCATGGGCCGATGATCGGGGGATCTGCCAAAGAGCCGGGCATACCAGTGCTCGGCGCGGGCCACATCCGATACCGTACAATTGCCGAGCATTCCCGTGAACATCTGCCTCGCCCCTCATGCCGCCTGGTCCTGGTGTGTGGCACCATCTGACCACCTCGGTGCGCCCGGTTCAAGAGCTCCGCCGGATCGAGGGCAAATTATCGGTGTGGGGTCCACGGCACTGGCCGGCCGAGGAACGCCACGAGCCGGTCCAGCGCCGGCGCCTCGTCGCTGACTGGTTGCGGTGGATCGAAGCGCCCGGAGCGCGGAGAATCAGCCAGCTGCCCGCGGGCGAATTCCCATGCCTGCTGCGCCGAGGATTCCAGCACGGGATCATCCTCCAGCGCCTGGCCGGTGGCTTGGGCCAGATCCCAGAGGTGGGCGAGCAAATCGTAGCTGCGGATCTGCAGCCGCTCGAAGCCGGTGGCCGTGCCCATCGGGCTCTGGAAACTTTGTTCAAGCACCCCCGGGGCGCCAAAGGCGGCGAGCAGCAGCTGCGCTGAGCGGGTGTAGGCCCCGGCCGGATCCTCGCCCAGCACATCGGCATCGCGAGAGGGCGGGCGCTGCCCGGACAGCATGGCGGCAAAGACCAGATTCATGCCCACCACATGCTCGAGCAGCTTGCGCACCGTCCAATCGCTGCACGGCGTGGGCGCGTTCCACTGCGTGCCTGCAATGTTCTCGACGAGCCGGCCGCCGAGCTGCAACGAGTGCTCCAGGGAAGCGAGCATGGTCCGGGATTCCTTGTTCATGATGGTTCAAGTCTCCTGCCCAATCCCAGGCGGGGTCAATGGCCTGACGCGGCCAGCAGGTTTTGCAGCCGCGGGCCGAACTGGACTTCATGCTCCAGGGCCATCAGCTCATGGACCGGCAGGTGCAACTGCCGTGCAGCGAGAATCGACTTGATGTACTCCCAGTAATCTTGCTCGGCTTGGGCCCTGGTCGCCCCGGGGCCCGGTTCGTCCGGTCCCGCCACCACCAGTGCGGTTTCGCGAATATCAGCCGGTACCGCCTGCGGCCAGCTGCAGTTGGTGGACCAGCCCCGGTCATCGAGCACGACGACCAGCCGCCCGTCATCCAGCTGTGCCTGGAGCAGCACGGAAACGCTGACTTCCCCGCTCTCCGGCTCGGCCTCGGCCAGGCTGATGAACTTCACAATGGTGCTCATCGTGTCCTTTCGTGAAATGCCAGTGCGCATCCAGCTCGCATACAACATTAGAGCTAAGGTTCAAGGTAAAGGCTCGCCGTGAATGAACCCAAAAAACCGGGATCTTTTGCTTCGACCGATAACCTTGAAATGAGCCTACAGCTCAAAGAATTTGGTGTATCGAACGGGAAGTGTGGTTTACCCATCGTGAGCGAGGAACAGGGAAATAAGCACCGCGGGGCGGGGATGCTCAAGGAGCCTCGTCCGATGGGTCCAACTGGCAAGCCATTGACAGATTTCCCGGTGCCAGCACCGTTGCCTACGCACGGCCCAGCACGCGTGATCGCCATGGTGAACCAGAAGGGCGGCGTCGGCAAGACCACCTCCACCATCAACCTGGCCGCGGCGCTCGCCGAGTACGGCCGCAAGGTGCTGCTGGTGGACTTCGACCCGCAGGGCGCACTGTCCGCCGGCTTCGGCACCAATCCGCATGAAATGGACATCACCGTCTACAACGTGCTGATGGACCGCCAGGTGAAAATCACGGACGCGATCTTGCACACCGATGTGGAAAACATCGACCTGTTGCCAGCGAACATCGACCTGTCGGCCGCTGAAGTGCAACTGGTCAACGAGGTCGCGCGCGAGCAGGTTCTCGAGCGCGCGCTGCGCCACGTGATCGACGACTACGACGTAGTGCTGATCGACTGCCAGCCATCGCTGGGCCTGCTGACCATCAATGCGCTGACCGCCGCCCATGGCGTGATCATCCCCCTGACTGCAGAATTCTTCGCCCTGCGTGCCGTGGCCCTGCTGATGGAAACCATCGACAAGGTCAAGGACCGGCTGAACCAGGTCTTGGAGCTCGACGGCGTGGTGGCCACCATGTACGACGCGCGCACCCTGCACAGCCGCGAAGTGATCACCCGCCTGGACGAGGCCTTCGGCGACAAGCTCTTTGAAACGGTGATCAAGCGAACCATTAAATTCGCCGATGCCAACGTGGCTGCCGAGCCGATTACCACCTATGCGGCCAACCACCCCGGTGCCGAAGCCTACCGCAATCTGGCGCGTGAATTGATTTGGCGCGGTGGCGCCCCGTAATGAGCACCACGCTCACCGAGCAAACCGCCAACGATTCCGCCGAGCCAGCAACAGCTGAGCAGGAATCGTCTGGCGGTTTTCGCCTTGCCCTGGACAATTTCAACGGGCCCTTTGACGTGCTGCTGCACCTGATCACCCAGCGCGAGCTGGACATCACCGAAGTGGCCTTGGCGGAAGTGACCGACGAATTCATTGCCTACCTGCGTGAGCTGCAGGCCAGCGTCGCCGAAGGCAATGACGGGATGAAGGTGCTCGATGAGACCACCGAATTCCTGGTGGTCGCCTCCACCCTGCTGGATCTGAAAGCGGCCCGCTTGCTGCCGCGCGGGGAAATGGCTGATGAAGAGGACTTCGAGCTGCTCGAAGCCAGGGACCTGCTCTTTGCCCGGCTATTGCAGTACAAGGCGTTCAAGCAGGCCGCCGAATTCCTGGGCGAGCGCTACGAGGCTGAAGGTTCGCGCCATCCGCGCGAGGTCTCCCTGGAACCGCAGTTTGCCTCCCTGCTGCCTGAATTGATTTTCAGCATTGGCCCCGACGCCCTGGCAGCCTTGGCGGCCAGCGCTTTGGCGCCGAAGCCTGAGCCGATCACCGAGGTGGGCATCGGCCACTTGCATGGGGCCAATGTCACGATTGCCGATGAAGCCGAGTCCATCACCGCCCTGCTGCAGGAGCGCGGACCGCTGGACTTCCGCGAACTGGTCGCCGACGCTTCAGTTCATCTGGTGGTTGTGGTGCGTTTTCTGGCATTGTTGGAGATGTTCCGGCAACGAGCGATCAGCTTTGAGCAAGAAGACCCGCTCGGCCCGCTGCGGATCGCCCTGGCTTCGGAGTCCTCCTTCGATGCCCAAGCAGTACAAGACGAGTATGAGGGGAGCGGTGGTGAGGTGAATCATGAGTGAGATTGCACCCATTGACCAGCTGCCAGGAGGCCTGGAATCGGGCCTGGAAGCGGTGCTCATGGTCGCTGATATCCCCGTCAGCTCGGGGCGTTTGGCCGAAATCTTCCAGGTGCCGGCAGCGCGAGTTGCCGAAGCTTTGGAGAAACTGGCAACCGAGTATGATGGAAAGGATCGCCCGCGCGGATTTGAACTGCGTCGTGTCGCCTCCGGGTGGCGTTTCTATACGCGCAGCGATTACGCCGATTTCGTCTCCAGCTTCGTGCTCGACGGGCAGAGCGCGCGCTTGTCGCAGGCCGCCTTGGAAACCCTGGCTGTCATCGCTTACCGCCAGCCGGTCTCGCGTGGACGTATTTCGGCGATTCGAGGTGTAAACGTCGATTCTGTGGTGCGCACATTGCTCACCCGCGGATTGATCACGGAGTATCCGGAAACTGGCGATGGCGGTGCAACGCTGTACCAGACCACTGAATACTTCCTGGAACGACTGGGATTGGGCTCGCTAGATGAGTTGCCTGCGCTATCCCCGTATCTTCCTGGGGTGGCCGATCTTGAATCGCTCGATTCGGCAACCTACGACGACTAAGTAGCAGCCAGCTGGCGGCTACAACGGACTAACCACGCGTGAAGCCCCCAATCCATGGGCCCGCGCAGTGAAACGCAACAGCAAGGGACATAGCGAAGCATGAGCAGGGGATCATCCTCCGGCCGCACACCACGCGGCAACAATTCCAATTTTGGCGGAAAGCCAGCAGGCGGACGCGGCAAGCAGCAGGGCGGCAAGTCCTTCGGCGAGAAGCCCCACGACAAGTCGGCCTCGGGCAAGCCAGGCGCCAAGTCGAATTCGGCCAAGCGCAACACCTCGGCCCCGCGCAAGAATTCCGAGCGCGCCTTCGGCAAGGAGCGCTTCGGCAACTCCGTGCCCACCAACTACGCGCGCCCGACCCAGCGCGCCCGCGCCCAGGCCCGTGCCGAGAGCCAGGCCTCCCGCGAAATCAACGGCGAGCAGCAGGACGGCATCCGCCTGCAGAAGGCCATGGCCAACGCCGGGGTCGCATCGCGCCGCGTCTGCGAGGAAATGATCCTCGAAGGCCGCGTCGAGGTCAACGGCAACCTGGTTGTCGAGCTGGGCTCCCGCGTGGATCCTGCCAAGGATTCCATCCACGTCGACGGCATGCGCATCCAGACGAACCAGGCCAACCGCTACTTCGTCTTCAACAAGCCGAAGCACGTGATGTGCACGATGGATGACCCAGAGGGCCGCCGCACCATCGCCGACTACTTCAAGAACGAGCACCACTCGCTGCGCTTATTCCACGTCGGACGCCTGGACTACAAGACCGAGGGCGTGCTGATCCTGACCAACGACGGGGAGCTGGCCAATCGCCTGCAGCACCCGAAGTACGAGGTCCCCAAGACCTACCTGGTGCAGATTCCTGGGCCATTGCCACGCGCGGTGAGCAACCAGCTGCGCGAGGGCATCAAGCTGGAAGACGGCTGGATCAAGGTCGATGACCTGAAGATCATCGCCACCACCCCGAAGCATGTCATGGTCGAGGTCACCTTGCACTCGGGCCGCAACCGCATTGTGCGCCGCATGTTCGACGCCGTGGGCCACCCGGTCCAGCGTCTGGTGCGCGTCGCCGTGGGACCAATCCTGCTCGGCGACCAGAAACAGGGCACCATCCGCTCCCTGGGCAACCAGGAAGTCGGGCATCTGATGGCCATGGTGGGGATGTAGCCCATGCTGTCCTCTCACCTTGCCGGCCCAGTTCTGGTCATCGGCACCGGGCTGCTGGGCACCTCGGTGGGATTGGGCTTGCGCGCCAAAGGCGTGCCGGTCTATCTTGCAGATGTTTCCCCGACGGCCGCTGGGGTTGCCCAGGACATCGGGGCCGGCGTCCTGCTTGAACAGCGCGCCATTGCCCCGGAGCTCGTGGTAATCGGCGCTCCGCCGGATGTCACCGCCGCCCTGGTGGCCGACGCCCTGCTGGCCTACCCCAATGCCACCGTGGTGGATATCGCCAGCGTCAAGGGCTCGATCCTTTCGGCAGTGCTGGCCGATGATCGACTGGGCGAGGCCGAAACCTCCCGCTATGTGGGCACGCACCCGATGGCCGGACGCGAAAAGTCCGGCCCGGCCGCAGCCCGCGGCGAGCTGTTCACCTCGATGCCGTGGGTCATCTGCGCCCATGGCGGCGCGGATCCGGCACGGGTGAAGGTGGCTGAAGCACTGGCCATCGACCTTGGCGCCACGATGCACCGGATGTCGGTGGCCGACCATGACCAGTCGGTGGCCCTCATCAGCCACTTCCCGCAGGCGGCCAGCTCGATGATCGCCTCGCGCCTGCTCAATGCCGAAGCGCACCAGCTGGCCCTGGCCGGCAACGGATTGCGGGACACCACGCGCATCGCCGCCAGTGACGAGAAGCTCTGGATCCAGATCTTTTCGCACAACGCCGAGGCGCTGGTGCCGATCTTGACCGGGATGAAAGAAGACCTGGACCGGCTGATCAACACCCTGCAGAACCCGCAGGGCCCCGGGGCGCTGCTGGATCTCTCCCAGCTGATGACCGAAGGCAACGCCGGCAAGGCCCGGATCCCGGGCAAGCACGGCGCCCCGCCGCAGGCCTTTGCCCTGGTCACGGTGCTGGTGGATGACCGGCCGGGACAGATCGCCCGGTTGCTGGCCGAAATCGGCGAAGCGGGCATTAATATTGAAGATTTGCGCATGGAGCACTCTGCTGGCCATCAGGTCGGCATGGTGGATGTTTCGGTGGTTCCCGGACGCCGGGACGAACTGATTGACGTATTGACCAAGAACGGATGGAAAGTAGCCCAGTGAGCACCTTGAACAACGACCAGCTCGTCATCGCCATCGACGGCCCCAGCGGCTCGGGCAAGTCCTCGGTCTCCAAGGCCGTCGCCCGCGAACTGGGCGCAGCCTACCTGGACACCGGCGCCATGTACCGCGCCATCACCTACTCGGTGCTCGCTGACGGAACGGACCTGTCGGACGCCAACGCCATTGCCCAGGCCGTGCGCGATGCCCAGCTGGAAATTTCGGTGGATCCGGACGCCGAGCTGGTACAGATCGGCGGCGTGGATGTCACCGCCGCGATCCGCGAGCCGCGCATTTCCGAACAGGTCTCCACCGTGGCCACCAACCTGGACGCGCGTGCCGAACTGGTGCGCCGCCAGCAGGAAATCATCAAGGCCAACCTCCGCATTGTTGCCGAAGGCCGCGACATCACCACCGTGGTGGCCCCGGATGCCGACGCCCGCATTCTGCTCACCGCCTCGGAAGAGGCCCGGCTGCGCCGCCGCGGATTGCAGCTGGGCGGCACCCAGAACGATTCGCAGCTGGCCAACCAGGTGCTGGCTCGCGACGCGAAGGACTCCACGGTGGTGAACTTCACCCAGGCTGCCGACGGCGTGATGACCGTGGATTCTTCGGACCTGGATTTTGAACAAACCATCGCCGCGGTGCTTGACGCAATCAGCACCGCAACGAAAAACTAGCCACAAGCTGGTGCCCATCCTCGGCGAGAGCCGATGAAGATTACGATCGCTGTGAAGGGAAAATCATGAGCGAGAACAACTCCACCCACGACGAGGAATACATCCCCGTTGGAGACGACGATATCGCCGAGCGCCTGGCCGAACTGAGCGAGGAAGAAGCCGCCATCCGTGCGCAGGCTTTGCTCAGCGGACTGGAAGACTACGAACTGGACGAGGAAGACTCGGCCCTGCTCGCCGGTCTGGACGACTTTGATGACGACGACGCCGATGTGGTCATTCCACCGGTGCTCGCCGTGATCGGCCGCCCCAACGTGGGCAAGTCCACCCTGGTCAACCGCATCCTGGGCCGCCGCGAAGCCGTGGTGGAAGACACCCCGGGCGTGACCCGCGACCGCGTGTCCTACTCTGCCGAGTGGATGGGCCGCCCCTTCACCATCGTTGATACCGGTGGCTGGGAGCACGATGCCAAGGGCATCCACGCTTCGGTGGCTGACCAGGCGGAAATTGCCGCCGATGTCGCCGATGCGATCCTCTTTGTGGTGGACTCGCATGTTGGCGCCACCGCGACCGATGAGGCCGTGGTCAAGATGCTGCGCAAGAAGGGCAAGCCGGTCTTTCTGGTTGCCAACAAGGTGGACGACTTCAACCAGGAAGCCGAAGCGGCCATGCTCTGGGGCTTGGGCTTCGGCCAGCCCTGGCCGGTCTCGGCGCTGCACGGCCGCGGCACCGCGGACCTGCTGGACGCCGTCATGGAGAAGCTGCCTGAGCATTCCGCCTTTGGCGGCTTGATTCCATCCGGTGGACCTCGCCGCGTGGCCCTGATCGGACGTCCCAACGTGGGCAAGTCCTCGCTGCTGAACAAGCTGGCTGGTTCCGAGCGCGTAGTAGTCGACGACTACGCCGGCACCACCCGCGACCCGGTGGACGAACTGATCGAGCTCGGCGGAAACATCTGGCGCTTTGTCGATACCGCAGGCATCCGCCGCCGCCAGCACATGGCTGTGGGCTCGGATTACTACGCATCCCTGCGCACCCAGACTGCGCTGGAAAAGGCCGAGGTCGCAGTGATCCTGCTGGCCGCCAACGAGATCGTTTCCGAGCAGGACGTGCGCATCATCCAGCTGGCCATCGAGGCCGGCCGCGCGATGGTCATCGTGTACAACAAGTGGGACGAGGTGGACGAGGACCGCCGCTACTACCTGGACCAGGAAATCGACCGCGACCTCGCGCACATCGAATGGGCCCCGCGGGTGAACATTTCGGCTAAAACCGGATGGCACAAGGACAAGCTGGTCCCCGCGCTGAACACCGCCCTGGACTCGTGGGACAAGCGCATTCCCACCGGAAAGCTCAACGCCTTCCTCGGCGAACTGGTTGCAGCCCACCCGCACCCGGTCCGCGGCGGCAAGCAGCCACGCATCCTCTTCGGCACCCAGGCCTCGGCCCGCCCGCCGCGCTTTGTGCTGTTCACCACCGGATTCCTCGATCCTGGCTACCGCCGATTCATCACGCGCCGCCTGCGCGAGACCTTCGGATTTGAAGGAACGCCGATCGAAGTATCGATGCGAATCCGCGAACGACGCGGTCGCAAGCGCTAGAGTTCGAAATTAGCCCTTCACTTGGTGTAGGGTAATAACGGAGCTTTTGCAGACGGCACCCTTGGTTCTCACGACTCGGGGATAACGGCTGCGGAGGCATCGGGCTATGGCGCAGCTTGGTAGCGCGCCTCACTGGGGGTGAGGAGGCCGTGGGTTCAAATCCCGCTAGCCCGACCAAATAGCGCAACCCCGTCGAGACCAGTCTCGGCGGGGTTTTGCGCATTCGGGAACTAGTTCGGAAGGCCAGCCCCATGCAGCGTCGGTTCTACCAGGTTGATGTTTTCAGCGACACTCCCTACAAGGGCAACCCGCTGGGCGTGGTGCTTGACGGACAGGACTTGCAGAAGGAAGCGATGCAAGATTATTCGCTCTGGTCCAATCTTTCCGAAGTCACTTATGTCCTGCCGGCCACCGAACAGCAGGCAGATTTCCGATTCCGCATTTTCGCCCGGCAGCACGAGTACCGTTTCGCCGGGCATCCTGCCCTCGGCACCGCCCGTGCTTGGCTGGAAGCTGGAGGAGTGCCACGCAATCCGCGCCAGCTCGTCGTGCAGTGCGGCGCTGGATTGGTGCCCATCAACATTGATGGGAACTTGCTTTCCTTCGCTTCTCCGCCTGCCATTCGCTCCGGCGAGCTGGAACCCGGGGAACTAGCAGAACTTGTAGGGATTCTGGACATTGATCCAGCCGCAGTCAAGGACGCCCAATGGGTTGACAACGGGCCTGGGTGGGCCGGGATACTGCTGGAAAATTCGGAACAGGTCCTGGATATTGTTCCGAAAATTCCGCAGCGGCCAGGCCGATGGAAGATCGGGGTCTTCGGTGCCCTGCCACAGGAGCGATGGCCAGAAAAGTTTGAAGTCCGGGCGTTGACCATAGAAGACGGGGCATTGCGCGAAGACCCAGTGACTGGAAGCCTGAACGGTGCCGGAACCCAATGGCTTATCGACGCTGGATATGCCAGCGCGCCACTGGTCAACCGCCAAGGCGCAAAGGCCGGACGCGACGGCCAAGTGCATGTGAGCGTGGCCGGCAATCAGCTCTGGGTTGGCGGCGCTACCTCGATATTGATCAGCGGAACCATCGAGCTCTAGCCACAAAAATTCTTGCCAGCTCCAGGCAAGAGGCCTAGCCTTGAAAGATGGGCACGATAATTTCCGGGATCTGATTCCTCCAGGCAGCAGGCGATTGCACGCCGCACCTTCCCTCTCTTCTCTTTTGCATCATTGTGATGCCCAATCTTCGCCAGCCTCCGGAAAGTACTCTGGTGGGCCGTTGGCGTCAGGCAGGAATATCCCATGACCCATCCACATGATCAGCGCCAGCCAGCGCTCGAGAATCCCGAGCACGGCCCTGACTACATCGTTTCCCTTCGAAGCCTCAGTGTCAGCTTTGGCGAACGCGACGTGTTGGTCGACTGCGATTTGTCGATTTCCGGCAAGGAGCGGCTAGCTGTGCTCGGGGATAACGGATCAGGCAAGTCCACGCTGATGCGTGTCATCGCTGGAAACTTGGAGGTCGAGCGAGGGGAACGGCACATCAACGCCCCTGGCGGCGTGGCCTATGCCGCGCAGAATCCGCGCTTCACCGCTTCGATGAGCATTCAGCAAGTCATCGACTCGTATCATGCCCGCTTTCGCGAGCTGGAGAATCTGATGCGGATCATCAGCCTGAAGCTCCAAGGTGCACAGGGCCCTGCTGCTGAACGCCTGATGGCCCAGCTGCAACAGGTGACTGATATCTACGAAGCGGCCGACGGCTATACCCTGGCCCAGCGGCTGGACAGCGCCCTGCAACAACTTGGATTGGGGGAGCTGGATCAAGAGCGCGGAGTCTCGCGCCTGTCCGGTGGCCAGCGATCCCGGCTCGCATTGGCTTGCGTGCTGTGTTCTGGCGCGCAGCTGCTGTTGCTTGATGAACCGACCAATGATCTTGATGAGGCTGCGTTGGCCTGGCTGGAACGCAGTATGGACAGGCACCGAGGGGCTTTGGTGCTGATCACTCACGACCGCATGTTCCTCAAGCGCTTTGCACGTTCGATCCTCGAAGTCCATGATGGGCAACTGAGCCGATATGGCAATGGATACGATGGCTACCTCCATGCCAAGGAGCAGGAACGGATCGCGGCTCAGGAAGCCTATGCCACCTGGGTGGCTGAGATGGAGCATTCGCGGAAGCTGGTGGAGAAGAACGTGGCGCGTGCCGCGGCAATTCCACGAAAAATGGAAAAGGCTGGCTTTGGGCACGGCAATTTCCGTCTACGGGAACGGAGCCACGGGTCGGCCTCCAAAATCCGCCAGGCCAAGTCGCGGATCGAAGAGCTGGAAGCCAGTCCGGCGCCCAAACCAGCCGCTGAACTTGAATTTTCCATGCCGGCAGGCGCCACCGTTCCAGAAACCGCCAAAACCTTGATCCGCGTGGAAAAGGCCCGACGCTCGGAACTGCCGGCGCTGAGCAGCGGATCGTTCGAGATCAAGTTCGGTGAACGATGGATGGTGACCGGACCGAACGGGGCCGGGAAAACGACGCTGCTCAAAATGCTGGCTGGCGAGTTGTCCTATGACAGGGGCCAGGTTCAGCAGACCCAGCCATTGCGCTGTGCCTGGCTGCGGCAGGAGCTCGGCGAGGTGCCGGGGCAGAGCCTGATCGAAGCCTTTGCGCTGGCGACAGATCAATACGTTGAAGATGCCGCCGAAGTGCTGGCCAAGCTTGGGCTATTTGCGCCCCAGGACTTCTTGCGCCATCCCCTGGCCTTGTCCGTGGGGCAACGACGCAGGCTCGAACTGGCAATCGCTGTGAGCTCCCAGGCGCACATCCTGTTCTTGGACGAGCCCACGAACCATATTTCGCCGGCATTGGTCGAACAGCTTGAAAGTGCATTGGTGGCCTTTCCCGGAACTGTAGTCACCGTGAGCCATGATCGGCGATGGCAGCAGAAACTCAAGGAGCACGGTTCCTTGCACCGATTGCAGGTACAGGATGGTCACGTACAAGTAATTCAGTAGAGTTTGCCAACTCGATGGCCCTCAGTGGCTTTCGCCTGCGAGCAACGCCAACTAGACGTTGCTCGAACGCCCCAACAAACCTTTACGGTTTGCTGGGGCGTTTTCCATGCCCGGAGCCAGCTGTATTTCGCGGCGCCGCCAGGTTTCTTGTGCGTGAGCTCACAGATTGTATATGATTAGTGTGCGATAAATGATTACTATGTTCGTTTATAGAACTTTGAGCGAAATGCTTGATCGCACTGCTAGAGAAATGGGGAATGGAACAATGCAGTTTCACCACAACGGATACGTTTCCGCTGATCCGCGTAAACAGCCAGCTGCCGGTACGGGAATAGACCGCCCAAAGCAGCTTCCTGACCAAATGGATGTGCTGGTTGTCGGTACCGGGCCAGCGGGCATCATCGCCTCTGCCCAGCTCTCGCAGTTCCCTCAAGTGCACACGCGAATCATTGACCGACGCCCGAGCCGCCTGGAAATTGGACAAGCCGACGGCATCCAGTCTCGAACCGTTGAGACATTCCAGGCATTTGGATTTGCCGAACGCATTACCTCCGAGGCGTACATCATCAAAGAAACCACATTCTGGAATCCCGACCCGGAAAACCCGGAATGCATTATGCGCACCGACCGCACCCCGGATGATCCAACTGGTGTCAGTGAATTTCCGCATCTGGTGGTCAACCAAGCCCGCGTGATTGATTATTTCGCCGAGTATGCCTATAACTCGCCAGCGCGGATCACCCCGGATTTCGGCTGGGAGTTCAAGGAACTGGTGGTTGAAGATGGCCAAGAGTATCCAGTGAAGGTCACCCTGCTTGCCTGCGGAGGCGAAGCTGCGGGCCTTGAACGAGTGGTGCGCGCTAAATACGTTGTTGGCGCGGATGGCGCGCGAAGCAACGTCCGTCGTTCTATCGGAGCAAAGCTTTCTGGAGACAAAGCGAACCACGCATGGGGTGTTATGGACACCTTGGCACTCACCGATTTTCCTGACGTTCGAACCAAATGCGCGATTCACTCCGGGGCCGGTTCAATTTTGCTGATCCCGCGTGAAGGCGGCCAGCTCTTCCGGCTCTACGTCGATCTGGGCGAAGTCCCCGAAGGTGACAACGGCAAAGTTCGCGAAACGCCGCTGGAAGAAATCATTCAACGTGCCAAAGCGATTCTGAATCCCTACACGTTGGATGTGAAGGACATTGCATGGCATAGCGTCTACGAGGTCGGGCATCGTCTCGCAGATCGTTTTGATGACGTTGCGCCGGATGAGACTTGCATTCGAGAACCGCGGGTCTTCATCACCGGCGACGCCTGCCATACCCACTCGGCGAAGGCCGGACAGGGAATGAACGTGTCAATGCAGGACGGGTTCAATCTGGCCTGGAAGCTGGGGTATGTCCTGACCGGTCGGTCCCCACAAAGCCTTCTGCGCACGTATTCAACAGAGAGAAAGATGATCGCCAGGGACCTCATCGACTTTGATAAGCAGTGGTCCTCCATCATGGCGGCCACGCCGGAAGCGCTGCAGGGCCAAGAGGGCGCCGCCGAGTTCTACGTGCGTACCGCCGAGTTCCCCGCTGGTTTCATGACTGAATATGCTCCCTCGGTGCTAACGGCCGTCCACGAGCACCAGGACTTGGCGGCAGGATTCCCCATTGGGAAGCGATTCAGATCTTCGGAAGTCATGCGGGTCGCCGATGCCAGTCCAAGGCACTTGGGGCACCACCATCGGGCCGATGGCCGCTATCGAATTTACGTCTTTGCCGATCGAGCCCGAATAGGCGAACCAGGCAAAGTTGCCACGCTGGCGAATTGGCTATTGGAATCGAACGAATCCCCGGTGCGCCGCTTCACACCGCAGGATGCTGATCTTGATTCCTTGTTTGACGTGAAGGTGATCTACCAACAGGATTACGCCTCGATGAACATCAATGACGCTCCGAAAATCTTCCGGCCCAATGTTGGCAAGCTGGGACTCATGGACTATGAAAAGGTCTATGCGGCGTGGGAATCGTCAGATATTTTCGAAGAGCGCCAGATTTCGCGCGAGGGCGCGATCATCATCGTCCGCCCGGATATGTACGTGTCCCATGTTCTGCCGTTGGATTCCATTCAGGATCTCGCAGGCTTTTTTGACGATGTCTTGGTTCCACGCATCTAGGCCGCTACCTCAGAACGCAGCAGAGGTCCGGTCGGCAGCGGCCGCTACCTCTGCTGCGTTTCCCGATGTCTGTCTAAGGAATATTCCGCGGGTTCGGCAAGTTGAATCATGTGACCGATGAAATGATTCATTGAGAGGATGGTGCAATGAGCCAGGAGTTCAGTTTTGACCTTCAGCAAGTTGTTGAATCGGACTTCGTGTGCGCCGACGGTGTCTGTTTCGTACCGCCTACTGGCGCTTCAACTGGTCAAGCAGATACTCACGCAGGACCATCGCGTGATTAGCCTGTTCATTGCGAGCGGCAAAAACCAGAGTCACCGTGGGCAGGTGTTCGATCAGCTCCAGAAAGTCGTCGACCGCCGGATTCTGATTTAGCTCGGCCCTGTAGAACCGGGCAAATTCTTCAAAACGATCCGAGTCGTGGTTCCACGCCTTGCGGAGCTCGGTACTAGGAGCCAAGGACTTGGCCCACTGGTCCAACTTGAGCTTGGACTTGGTAAGTCCTCTTGGCCATAAACGGTCAACCAGTATTCGGTAGCCGTCCTTGTTGTCTGGTTCCGCATAGGCGCGCTTAATCAGTATTTCAGTCATTGTCCACCTGCGAAGTTCCGGTCAACGCTTGCACTGCCACCCTATACCGCGAAAGACTGATGCTATAGCGACGGCCGCATCAATGGTCTTTCAGCAGTGGAAGGATCGACAGGAAATCCACGCATCGGAAAATATCGATATTTCTGTTATCACTTGGGTGGTGAGTAGGCTAATCTGTAGATAGTTTGGTATTGCGTACTATGCCAAATCAGAACACAATGTCGTCGCGTACGAACTGTAAGCAAGATTTTCTGGAGGATCCCACATGTCGGAACATGGGCCGGTTGCCCCGCATAATGAGTCTGCCTCCGAGACGACCAATATTGCTCTTCCTTCGATGAACAAGGCTTCAGAGCCTTCAGTGATTTACACACTCAGCGAAGATGAGAAGAACGCGGTTCGAGCACTCCCATCGGGCTCGGCCTTGCTCATTGCTCACTCGGGTCCCAACAAGGGAGCCCGATTCCTGCTGGATACCGATGAAAGCATCGCTGGCCGCCATCCCAACGCGGATATTTTCCTGGACGATGTCACGGTATCGCGTCGACATGCGAAGTTCACCAGAAATGGCGAGAGCTTCCTGCTCAGCGATATTGGTTCGCTGAACGGTACTTACATCAACGGCGACCGTATTGACGAAATTCAGCTGAGCAGTGGAGTCCAGGTGCAGATCGGCAAGTTCCGCTTGAATTTCTACCAGAGCGTACCGAACCTTTAAACTGGTAGAGTTCTAGATTTCCACCGGCGGCCAGTCCGTCGAGATATTTTTACTTCCGAGGTGTAGACCCTTTGCCGATCTTTGACGCAGCCCGCAGCCCACGACTCGAGGCATCGCGCCACGAGCCTGTCCGGCAGGCAGCGCTGAATATCGGCGAAGTGCTCTCGGAACTGAAAGATGAGTTCCCGAGAGTAACGGCTTCTAAAATCCGCTTCTTGGAGGACAAGGGCTTGATTATCCCGCAGCGCACTTCTGCCGGATATCGCAAGTACACCGCGTCGGACGTCAGCCGCCTTCGTTTCATCCTCGCCGTGCAGCGTGACCAGTACCTGCCTCTGAAGGTCATCAAGGACCACCTGGATGCCATCGACCGAGGTGAAGCTCCAGAGGCATTGCCTGGGGGAGCACCTGCCGCTCCGCAATTGGTCAATAGCGATATGGCTGAAGCTGTAGAGCGCAAGACCCGTCTCGTATCACTAGCAGAGCTGCAGGGGCTGACAGGTGCCAGCGAAGAACTAGTTGACGAACTACTCAAATTTGGACTCGTCGAAGCGCAGGCAGGACTTTTTGATTCGAGCTGCATCAAGGTGACCCAATCTGCCGTGCAACTCGCGAATCACGGTGTTGAGCCCAGGCATTTGCGCCAGTTCCGTACCGCAGCTGATCGCGAATTTTCATTGATCGAATCAATCGTCGGCAATGACTTGAAGAAGCCTGAAGTTTCGGCAAGGGCCAGGGCCGCCGAAGAAGCCCAAGAAATTTCTCGCCAGTGCCTAGAAATTCACGATGCCCTCGTGCAGCGTGCTATTTCGCAACTTGATCGCTAGGCTGAATTTCAACAGGCATTTACAACTCTAGGAGGCCGGCATGCTGGAACTGGAGTTTTCCGGGATTCGCATTCAACTGCCTGCGAATCAGCCACTGCTATTGCTTAAATATCCGGAACAGAATCTCTACCTGCCATTGTGGATCGGAGCGCCTGAAGCATCGGCAATCGCCATGTCGGAACAAGGCCTGACTCCGCCTCGCCCGATGACGCACGACTTGATGATTAGCGTATTTGAAGCGCTGGGCGTGACATTGGAACGAATTGAAATCGTTTCCGTGCATAATGCTGTTTTCGTTGCCGAGCTTGTTTTTTCCAATGGCAAGCGCGTTGATTCCAGGTCTTCCGATGCGGTGGCTCTGGCGGTTCGTGCCAAGTGCCCGATTATGTGCGCAGAAGACGTATTGGAAGAAGCTGGCGTTTCCATCGAGACGGATAGCGATGGCGAAGAAGCTCCCGAGGAGCAACTGCGTGAGTTCCGTGAATTTTTGGACAATATTGATCCCGAAGATTTTTCTTCGTAGTTGAAGCATTGCTGAATTCAGCGAATTATCGACTCTCATTTGGGATATTCGAATCGCTTGCGCGACACGGCTTAAAGTTAAGCTTGAAGGTCTTTGACCATTAGGTCAGATGGCCGTACCGTCGATGCATAGGGACATTAAACAGGAACTGTTTTTGTGATCATCGCTCGCATCTGCACGGTTCTAATTTGGTCGCCTCATTACTCGCTTAGAAACGTGCTGATACGCAAGGAGCAATTGGATGGAGTCACGCCAGACAGAGCCTCGTCATGGGGCCGACGGTGGCATCAAGCATTCCAATACACAAGGGCTGCTCTTCACCGATGACCTGCCCGAGCTCGATGAGCATGCCGGCTATCGCGGCCCGGTCGTATGCAAGGCCGCAGGAATCACCTACCGCCAACTTGATTACTGGGCACGCACCGGCTTAGTAGAGCCGGCAGTTCGTGGTGCCAAGGGGTCCGGCAGCCACCGGTTGTACTCCTTCCGCGATATCTTGGTGCTCAAGGTCGTTAAGCGCCTGCTGGACACCGGAGTATCTCTGCAACAGATTCGGGCTGCGGTATTGCACCTGCGGGAACGCGGGGTCGAAGACCTCGCGCAGATCACCCTGATGAGCGATGGCGCCTCGGTATACGAGTGCACCAGTGCTGATGAGGTCATTGATCTTGTGCAGAAGGGCCAGGGAGTGTTCGGCATCGCCGTAGGACGAGTCTGGCGTGAAGTAGAAGGCTCGCTGGCGCAACTGCCTTCGGAAAGCTCTGCAGAGCAGGCGTTGCCCGAAGATGAGCTGGCTGCCCGTCGTGCTGCCAAGGCCGCGCGCAACGTCGGCTAATCAATCTGAAATAGAACTGCATAGACTTTGGGCCGGACCACCGATCGGTGGTCCGGCCCAAAGCCTATGTGATCGACGTCTGCTGAACGTCAGGAATTCGAAGAGCCAGCGGTCGACATGATTTCCTTGAGCAGTGCGTCAAACTGGTTGAGCATTGGCCCGGTGGCCTTTGAAGGCCAATGGTGCACTGAATAGGCGGCACCCTGAATTTGCTGCCATTCCGGGTGCTCTGGGATTTCTGGCTTGACCATGGAATCACCAAACATCTGGCGCATTTCTCCCAAGCGGAAGGTGTGTTCTGCTGAATCCTTGCGAACCCGGTTGGCAACGACCTTGACTGGGCCAAGCGAAGGGGCGAATTCACGACGGAAAAGATCCAGTGCGCGCTGTGTGCGCTCGGTGCCAGCCACGGAGAAGAGGCTTGGTTCTGCCACCAGCAACAACTGATCCGAAGCGCTCCATGCCATGCGGGTCAGGCCATTCAGCGACGGAGGGCAATCGATCAACACCAGCTGATAACCGCTGGTGCGGCTGAGGATCTGGGTAAGCCGGCGAAGATCCCTGGTTCGCAGGTCCGGACGGTCGTAAATGCCGGTGTAGGCGTCGCCTACAGCTACATCAAGCACCGGAATGCGAGTACGCGATTTCTTCTCTGCTGCCTTCGACTGCCAAGCGCTGGCGACAACCTGATCTTGCAGGCGGGCTCGGCGAGCGTTTTTGAGCATCTGCCCAATTGGCTGCTTTCCATTCGCCCGGACTCCGAGGCCAGTGCTGGCATCCGCGTGGGGATCCAAGTCAATGACGAGAGTCGGGATGCCGGCGGCAAGTGCTGCTGAAGCCAGGCCGAGCGTTACGGAGGTTTTTCCCACGCCACCCTTGAGGCTGCTGATGCTCACTACGTGCACGGACCAGACCACGCCTTTCACTGTTCGCTAATTTAACGTCCCACCGAATATTTAGTCTCTCATCATCATAGTGTGCCGGAGTCCATTTCCCCGACTTTGCAACGTCGGTTTTTGGTTATGAATCCAACTTAGTGATTAAAAGATCACGTCTGGCAAATATTTCATGTGGTCTGACCACATCGTGAAATGTTTGGACGTTCAACTCGGCGTCCGTGTAGTGTGTTTCACAGAAGTGGCAAAAGCTTGCTGCTTTTCGAGACCCGACAGGCTGTTGATGTCTCACTTCGGACCAGGGAAATCAAACCCTTGGACCGAGCCCAACCAACCTGTACTGATTCGATGTAGGGACACTATGTTTGAAAAAATCTTGGTCGCCAACCGCGGTGAGATTGCAATTCGTGCTTTCCGTGCCAGCTACGAGCTAGGTGCAAAGACAGTTGCGGTTTACCCACACGAGGATCGCAATTCGATTCACCGCCAGAAGGCCGCAGAGGCCTACCAGATCGGCGAAGAGGGCCACCCGGTCCGCGCCTACCTGGACATCGACGAGATTATCCGCGTCGCCAAAGAAGCCGGTGCGGACGCAATTTACCCGGGCTACGGATTCATGTCCGAGAACCCCGATCTGGCTCGTGCTGCAGCGGCCGAAGGCATCAAGTTCATCGGTCCAAAGGCGGACGTGCTTGAACTGGCCGGAAACAAGGTCGCCGCGCTGAAGGCCGCCCGCCAGGCGGGCATCCCGGTTCTGGAATCCTCCGAGCCAAGCGATGACGTTGATTTCCTGATTGCTGAAGCGGACCGGATCGGCTTCCCAATCTTCGTCAAGGCAGTGGCCGGCGGTGGCGGACGCGGCATGCGCCGCGTGGACAAGCGCGAGGATCTGCCAGAGCTGATGGGTGCGGCCATGCGAGAAGCAGGCACCGCCTTCGGCGATCCCACCGTCTTCCTGGAACAGGCAGTTCTTCGCCCGCGGCACATCGAAGTGCAGATCCTCGCTGACGAACACGGCAATATCGTTCACCTCCACGAACGCGACTGCTCGCTGCAGCGCCGCCACCAGAAGGTTGTCGAAATCGCTCCGGCTCCGAACCTGGACGAATCGATCAGGCAGGCGCTGTTCCGCGACGCTGTGAAGTTCGCCAAGACCCTGGGCTACCAGAATGCTGGAACCGTCGAGTTCCTGGTGGACACCGTGGGCGAGCGCGCCGGCCAGCACGTGTTCATCGAGATGAACCCGCGCATCCAGGTCGAGCACACCGTGACCGAGGAAGTCACCGATATCGACCTGGTCCAGGCGCAGATGCGCATCGCTGCCGGCGAGTCGCTGGCGGATTTGGGAATCAGCCAGGACACGATCCAGGTGCGCGGCTGGGCTCTGCAGTCCCGTATCACCACCGAGGACCCTGCCAACGGCTTCCGCCCGGATGTTGGAACGATTACCGTGTACCGCTCCGCCGGCGGCTCGGGCGTGCGCCTCGATGGCGGAACCATCTACACCGGCGCAGAGGTTTCACCGCACTTCGACTCGATGCTGGTGAAGCTCACCTGCCGCGGTCGCGACTACCAGACCGCCGTGGCTCGTGCCCGGCGCGCGCTGGCTGAATTCCGTGTCCGTGGCGTGGCCACCAACATCCCGTTCATCCAGAACGTGCTAGGCGATCCACAGTTCCTGGCCGGCGATGTCGCCACCGACTTCATCGATTCGCGGCCGGACCTGCTCACCGGCAATGAGTCCCAGGACCGCGGTACCAAGGCCCTGAACTACCTGGCGCACGTCACCGTGAACCACCCCAATGGCGAACGCATCGAGGGCATCGACCCTCGCAAGAAGCTTCCTGCCTTCCCGGGGGACAAGTCCGACGAGCCGGAGCGCTCGCCATTTGACGGCCCATCCAAGTCGGCAGTGCCGGCTGATGGATGGCGCCAGAAACTGCTGGAACTTGGTCCCGAGGGTTTCGCCAAGTTGCTGCGCGATTCCAAGGCAGTGGGCATCACCGACACCACCTTCCGCGACGCGCACCAGTCCCTGCTGGCGACCCGCGTGCGTACCCGCGACCTGCTCGCGGCCGCGCCCGCCTACGCGCACAGCGTGCCACAGCTGTTCTCCATGGAAGTCTGGGGCGGAGCAACCTACGATGTTGCCCTGCGATTCCTCGGCGAAGACCCTTGGAAGCGCCTGGAACTGCTGCGGGCTGAACTTCCGAACATCCCGCTGCAGATGCTGCTGCGTGGCCGCAACACCGTTGGCTACACTCCGTACCCCACGGAAGTCACCGACGCGTTTGTCAAGGAAGCAGCGTCGGCCGGCATCGATATCTTCCGCATCTTCGATGCACTGAACGACGTGTCGCAGATGGCGCCGGCGATCAAGGCCGTGCGCGAGACCGGTACTGCCGTTGCCGAAGTGGCACTGTGCTACACCGGCAATCTGCTCGATGCCAACGAGAAGCTGTACACGCTGGATTACTACCTGAACCTGGCGCAGCAAATCGTTGATGCCGGCGCACACATCATTGCGATCAAGGACATGGCTGGCCTGTTGCGCCCTGCGGCAGCCACCAAGCTGGTCACCGCGCTGCGCGAGCGTTTCGACTTGCCGGTCCACCTGCACACCCACGACACCTCCGGCGGACAGCTGGCCACCTTGATGGCAGCCATCGATGCCGGCGTGGATGCAGTAGACGTTGCCAGCGCCGCCATGGCCGGCACCACCTCCCAGCCATCGGCCTCCGCACTGGTCGCGGCCTTGGAATTCACCGAGCGCGATCCGGGCCTGTCCCTGGATGCCGTAGCCTCGCTGGAGCCGTACTGGGAAGCGGTGCGTGCCCTGTACAAGCCATTCGAATCGGGACTGCCAGCACCAACGGGCCGCGTGTACCAGCACGAGATCCCTGGCGGACAGCTCTCCAACCTGCGCCAGCAGGCCATCGCGCTGGGCCTAGGCGAGCGCTTCGAAGCCATCGAGTCCATGTACGCTTCGGTGAACGCGATGCTCGGCAACGTCGTCAAGGTCACCCCATCGTCCAAGGTGGTGGGCGACCTGGCCCTGCAGCTGGTCGGATCGGGCGTCTCTGCCGCTGATTTCGAGGCTAATCCGCAGAACTACGACATCCCGGACTCGGTCATCCAGTTCCTCTCCGGAGAACTGGGCAACCCTCCAGGAGGCTGGCCGGAACCATTCCGCACCAAGGCGCTGCAGGGACGCAACGTCAAGGCCCGCGTCGAGGATCTGTCCGCAGAGGACGCCCAGGCGCTGCGCGGGGAATCGGAATTGATCCGATCCACCCTGAACCGCTTGCTCTTCGCCGGCCCGACTCGCGACTTCGAGAAGTCGGTGGAGAACTTCGGCGACCTGTCGGTGCTGCACACCCGTGATTACCTCTATGGCCTGACCCCGGGCTTCGAGCACGTCATCTCGCTGGGCACCGGTGTCCGCCTGCTGGTCAAGCTGGTTTCGGTGTCCGAGGCTGACGAGAAGGGCCTGCGTACCGTGGTGGTCACGCTTAACGGCCAGTCGCGCCAGATCAAGGTCCGCGACGAGTCGGTGGAGTCCACCGTCAAGTCGGCGCCAAAGGCTGATCCGAACAATGCCGGGCATGTGGCTGCGCCATTCGCCGGCGCCGTGACGGTGACCGTGAAGGCCGGCGACCTGGTTGAGGCAGGACAGTCGGTGGCAACCATCGAGGCGATGAAGATGGAGGCCGGCATTACCGCCAACGCCACCGGAGTCGTCACCCAGATCACCCTCGATGGCACCAGCCAGGTCCAAGGTGGCGACCTGCTGTTGGTGATCGAACCGAAGTAGCAGCTGGCATAGCACGCCACATAGAGCACAGGGGCTCGCAACCATGGTTGCGGGCCCCTGTGCTCACCGCAAGGATTCACAACGCAGATCAAGCACAAGGAGAGCCGTGAGGCGAGCAAATAAAACTCCAGCAGGGGCAGCGCCCGCAGAGGTGGCAGCACGAGCAAGCGAGGCCGCTGCCGGGCGCGATCGCCTGGGCGTGCTGGTATTCACCCTCAGCACCCATCTGCCATTCTTCGAAATTGCCGAGCATCTGGCTGAGCAATTTGGAGAGCTGGAGCTGCGTGCCGAGGTGTCCACCGCCGGACCGCAACGCGTTCAGTCGGTCCTCGAGGGGAAGTTCAGCGGCGTTGACGTGCTCGTGGTCGTCGGAGAAACCGGGCCCGCGGGCGAAGACCAGCTGATGGAATTGGTGCAGTGGCTGCTGGCCAACGGCCGCCAGGCCTTGGCGGAGAACCTGATCTTCGCGGTGCTCGACGAAGGGCACAGCGTGGCAGAACTCCCTGCATTCAACCGCGTGGTCTTGCCGCGCAGCTACTTCGCCCGGACGCAGCAAAGCGGCCTCAGGTTGCCCTGGGCCGCTTCGGCACGCGAATCGTGGGAGCTGGTTACAGCAGTGCTGGATTACGCTGTGGGCTTGGGAGCCGAGTAGATCTCCTCGATCAGCTCGTTGTAGTCCTTGAGCACTACAGCACGCTTGATCTTCATCGAGGGAGTCAGATGGCCGGTTTCCTCGGTGAAGTCAGCGGGCACCACGCGGAAGGACTTGATTGCCTCGGCCTTGGACACCGAGGTGTTGGCCTTGGCGATGACCTTCTCAACGGTTTCCAGCACCGTCGGATGCGTGGCCAATTCCTCCAGCGAAGTGTTCTTATCGAGCTGGTGGCGTTCAAGCCAGCCCGGAAGCGCTTCAGGATCCAAAGTGACCAGTGCCGCGATGAATGGCCGGCCTTCACCGATCACAACGCACTGCGAAACCAGGGCGTCGGCACGGATCTGGTCTTCAAGCAGTGCCGGAATCACGTTCTTGCCACTGGAAGTGACGATGATTTCCTTCTTGCGGCCGGTGATTTTGAGGAACCCGTCGGCATCCAATTCCCCAATGTCGCCGGTGTGGAACCACCCGTCGGTGAAGGTTTCCTCCTGCAGCTCCGGGCGATTGTGGTATCCGCGCATCACGCACAAGCCCTTGGCAAGAATTTCGCCGTCTTCGGCAATGCGAACCGCGTTGCCCGGGAGCGGTTTGCCGACGGTGCCGATCTTGATGCGTTCCAAGGTATTCACGGTGATCGGCGCGGTGGTTTCGGTCAGCCCATAGCCTTCGAGCACGGTGACCCCTATGCCGTTGAAAAAGTGGCCCAGGCGCTCTCCCAGCGGGCCACCACCGGAGACGGCATGGCGAATATTGCCGCCCATGGCCTCGCGCAGCTTCTTGTAGAGCAAGGCGTCGAAGAGCTTGTGCTTGAGGTTGAGCGCCAGCGGAATCTTGCCGGCCTGCTGCGCCTTGGAATAGGCCACGGCCACGTCGACGCCAGCGTGGAATATTTTGCCCTTGCCACCGTCTTCGGCCTTGAGCATGGCCGAGTTGTAAACCTTCTCGAAGACGCGGGGAACGGCAAGGATGAAATTGGGCTTGAAAGACTGGAGATCACCCAGCAGGTTTTTCACATCAGGGGTATGCCCGGTGCGGCAACCGGCAGCCACGTTGATCACGGAGATGAATCGTGCGAAGACGTGGGCCAGTGGCAGGAACATGATGGTGGAGGCACCGGGATACACCGCCTGGGGAAGGGACGCGGCAGCATTTTCTGCCAGCTCCACAAAGTTGCCGTGGGTCAGTTCGCAGCCTTTGGGCCGTCCAGTGGTTCCCGAGGTGTAGATGATGGTTGCGATGTCGCTCAAGGCGACAGCCGAGCGGCGGGCTTCGAGCTGCTCGTCATCAATATCCTTGCCGTCTTCGGCCAGCTGTTCCAGGCCGCCCTCGAACTGCCAGATGTTATCGAGGGTATCGAGCTGTTCCTGATGGGCTGCGCGGCGCACCACGGCTTCGTGGGTTGCCGATTCCAGAACGATCGCCTTGACCTCGGAATCGGCGACAATCCAGGCTACCTGGCTGGGGGAGGAGGTTTCGTAGATGGGAACGGTGACACATCCGGCAAACCAGATGGCGAAGTCGACGAGGGTCCATTCGTAGCGGGTTTTTGCCATCAGCGCGATGCGTGCGCCGGGGTTGATGCCATTGGCAATGAAACCCTTGGCGATGGCCTTCGCGTCCGCGGCAAATTGCGATGCGGTGACATCCTGCCAGGAGGAGCCGTCGCCAGGTTTGGCGAACAAGGCTGGATTCGCGGCCGAATTGGCGTGCCGCAGCAACAGATCGGTGATATTTGACTGCTGAGGCGTATGGATGCGAATTGGCGAGCTATATTCGCGCATCTGGTATTCATCTCCTGAAACTGTATGTGTCCCCATGAGCAATGGCGGGTAATCCGCATCACACTTTATTACTTTACGGTAACTTACTATGTTTGGCGCTCCAAGTTCACTTCAGACCTGGGCCCCATCATCTCCCGGATCGTGCTCAGTAGGAAGACGTTTAAGCAAGTAGACGATCCCGGCGACGGTCGCCAGGGCCAAGCCAATGACAACGAAGGCCGGAGCTGAACGGAAGAACAGCACGCACAGCAACAAGCCGACGGGTCCACCTGCTGCCGCGGTCCACGCGAGATTCAACATCGGATCCCCGGAGCCCAGCGCCGCCGGCTCGTCGGGGACAAAAGACTCATCGGATTCTTCGGGCGCAAAGTCACGCGGGCCATTCATGGCACCTGGCCCGGTATTAAAGAGCTTCTTGAGGTGATCTGCTCGTTCTTGGGCACTAGGTTCCCGAGGGGCCTGCGCATCAAGCTGCTGAAAATTTTTCACCAGATCATCCCAGCGGGGATCTTCGCGCTCCGGAGGAGTGGCATCGGGCTGGCTCATAGGGGCCCTCCTGCCCGAGTGTGCCCCGTGCTGGAGAGCTGGGAGAAGAAGCGGGCCGATTCGTGGAAAATCTGCTCGGCATCATAATCCAGTGTTGCAACGTGTTTGGAGTGAAGCAGCATGTGGTGTTCGGCCAGTGTTCCTGGCTTGAGCCCTGCTACCAGCTCCCGCACGGAAGCTTCGGACACCACATTGTCTACGGTCGATCTGAACAGCTGCACCGGAGCGGTGACGAGTTCCAGCCGTGAACGGGTTTGCGCGAACAGCGCGTGGAGCTGAGCTACCGCGGCCACGGGAGTGCGCGGATAGGCCCCCTCGTCCACTCCGCGCTTGGCGATATCGTTGCTGATCGGCGCCACACTGCGCATCAGGTGCTTCAACCATGGCGTCATCGGGGCCAGCGCAGAGTCAACCACGAGCCCCGGGTTGACCAGTGAAATCCCGGCGACATTGCGCCTTGTAGCCAAATGCAGTGCCAGCGCTCCACCCATGGACAAACCGGCCACGAACACGGTGCCATGCGTGCGTGCCAGGTCGTCAAAAGCCTGCTCGGTTGCCTGGATCCATTCGCTATAGCCCACCGGAATCATGTCCTGCCATCGGGTGCCATGGCCTGGAAGCAGAGGCACGGCTATAGTGAAGCCTGCTCCCTGCAGGGATCTGGCCCAGGGCTCCATGGCCGTGGGGGAGCCAGTGAAGCCATGGATCAGCAGCACTGCTGAGCCCTTGGGCAATGAGTGCCCAGAGCTATTCCGTGCTTCATTATTCATCGTGACCACTCCAATTTTCTGCTTATACCTCCGAGCGTAGTGCACAATTGAAGGGTGCGGACAGTGCCACAAGTTCTGTGATCAATCCATGTCCCGTGACAAAGCCGAACCTCGAGAAAAAGGAATTTTCTGCCGTGCTGTATGACTTCCTCAAGCGATTCGCCGTTCGGCCACTGGTGAGGATCTTCTTCCGCGTGGATCTGCAAGGCATCAACAACGTTCCGGGCACCGGAGCGGCCATCCTGGCCTCAAATCACCTGTCAGTCAGCGACTCGGTGTTCCTGCCTGCGATGCTCGATCGCCCGGTAATCTTCCTGGCCAAGGACGAGTATTTCAACGGCCGCGGACTCAAGGGGCGCATCACCGCATGGTTCTTCCGCAATATCAATCAGCTGCCAATGGACCGTTCCGGCGGGCAGAAATCAGCCGCTTCCCTGGCTAGCGCCAAGAGGGCCCTGGATGAAGGAAAAATTCTGGGGATCTATCCAGAAGGCACCCGCTCACCGGATGGAAGGCTGTACCGCGCAAAGCTCGGCGTGGCCATCCTCGCTCTGGAATCCGGGGCACCGGTGATTCCGGTGGCCATGATCGGCACCGAAAAGGTCCAGCCTATCGGGCAGGGCCTGCCTCATCCGGGGAAGATCGGAATCAAGATCGGCGAGCCCCTGCACTTCGAGCATTTGGCGGGCAAACATGGCGATCCGCAGGCGCTACGGGCCTGCGCCGATGAGATCCGGCAGGCTATCAATGCGCTGTCTGGACAGAGCTATGTCGACGTTTATGCACCCCGGAAAGCTAAAAAGTAGAAGCTGGTTCACAGTATTACGCGCTGTTGTTACATTCGTCGCGGTGCTTTGCCGATCAGCGACGTAGAATCTTCAAGGTGAGCGAAGTAAACCGAACCCCATTGCCAGGCTCCTCTGTAGCCGGCCCCGCCACTGATCCGCAACTAGACCTGTGGCGTGAATTGCCTATTGCCCAGCAGCCAACTTGGCGCGAGCACAAGGACTATCAGTCCTCCATCAACGAATTGGGTTCGCGTCCTCCTCTGGTTTTTGCCGGCGAAGTAGATGTCCTGCGTGAACGCCTCGCCGAGGCCGCACAGGGCCGCGCTTTCCTCCTGCAGGGAGGCGACTGCGCCGAGACCTTTGCCGATGCTACCGCTGACAAGATTTCCGCACGTGTGCGCACCATCTTGCAGATGGCCGTTGTCCTGACTTATGGCTCATCGATGCCGGTCATCAAGATGGGTCGCATGGCTGGCCAGTTTGCCAAGCCGCGTTCCTCGAATGACGAAACCCGAGATGGCGTAACCCTGCCGGCATTCCGCGGCGACATCGTCAACGGCTACGAATTCACCGAGGAATCGCGTGCCCACGATCCGAAGCGCATGGTGCAGGCGTACAACACCTCATCGGCCACGCTGAACCTGATCCGGGCCTTCACGCAAGGCGGTTTCGCCGACCTGCGCAGCGTGCACTCGTGGAACAGCGGATTCATGGCCAACCCGGCACACTCCGCCTACGAGCAGCTGGCTGGCGAAATCGACTCGGCCATCCGCTTCATGGATGCCTGCGGCGCGGACTTCGAGGCGCTCAAGCGCACCGAGTTCTTCGCTTCGCACGAAGCCTTGCTGCTGGACTACGAGCGTGCCTTGACCCGCACCGATTCGCGTACCGGCCTGCCGTACGACACCAGCGGCCACTTCCTGTGGATCGGCGAACGTACCCGCCAGCTGGATCACGCACACATCGACTTCCTCTCGCGTGTGCGCAACCCGATTGGCGTGAAGCTTGGCCCGAACACCGAGCCAGAGGACGCGCTGCGCCTGATCGAAAAGCTCGATCCGAACCGCGAACCAGGCCGACTGACCTTCATCACCCGCATGGGTGCGAAGAATATTCGCGAGAAGCTGCCAAACCTGGTCGAGAAGGTCACTGCCTCCGGCGCCCAGGTGCTGTGGGTTACCGATCCGATGCACGGCAACACGGTCACCAGCCAGAACGGCTACAAGACCCGCAACTTCGAGGATGTCATGGACGAAGTCCGCGGCTTCTTCGAGGTGCACGACTCGCTGGGCACCTTCCCAGGTGGCCTGCATGTCGAGATGACCGGCGACGACGTGGCCGAGTGCCTCGGTGGCGCTGACCCAATTCGTGAGGAAGATTTCGACTCGCTCTACGAGTCCGTCTGCGACCCGCGACTGAACCACCGCCAGTCCCTGGAAATGGCCTTCTTGGTCTCCTCGGCACTGCAAAGCCGCAGCCGCAATCGCTAAGGCATAACCCAAAGGCTCAGTTCCCCATAAGGGAACTGAGCCTTTGGCGTAACCGCTAGAAAGCGTAGATGCTGATTTCGCTACCGCGAACAGCTTCCTGATTGAGCGGAGTTTGCATTCGCACGATCTGGTTGCGACCACCGAAAACGCTGTGGGTCTTCACCTGGAAACCAGATTCCTCCAGCCGTGCCTTAGCGTCATTGACGTCGAGTCCGACAACCGATGGAATCTGAATGTATTCTGGCCCGGAGGAGAAATTGACAGTGATGGAACTGCCGAATTCGGCGGTGCCTGTTGCTGGATCTTGGGAAGCTGCCAAGCCCTTTTCCACCTGTGACGAATGGACTTCAGCACCAGCCTTTAACGACAATCCGGCCGCGCGAAGTTTTTCCGTGGCCTGTTCCTGGCTCAGGCTGATCACCGAGGGTACTTGAACTGGTGCCGGCCCCTTTGAAACAGTGAGCTTGATGGTGTTCTTCTTTGGCACCCGTTGCCCGGCGCCAGGACTTTCGCTGATTACCGCGCCAGAATCCACCGACGAAGAATACTCTTCGGTGGTGCTCAGGTTCTTGAAGCCGGCCTTGGCCAATGACTTTTTGGCGCTTTCCAATGCCAGGCCTGCAACGTCAGGAACGTCGAAGAGTTCCGGTCCTTGTGAGACGGTAAGCTCGATGCCCTGAAACTTCATGATGTTCTTCCCGGTGCCCGGGTGTGAATCGACCACCCGGCCAATCGCGATCTCGTCGTCGTAGGCCGTGCTGACCTTAACGGGAACGCCTTGGCTATCCATTTGGGCGATCGCCCGCTCTTGGAGCATGCCGTTCAGCGAAGGAATGCGCACGATCGTTCCGGGTCCGCGACCGAAGAACCACCCAGCGCCCGCAACGAGCGCCACAATCAGCATCCACATCAAGGTGATGACGATCTTCTGGGTCCCCGTCCGCGGCTTGCGCAGGCGGTGCGTTGGAATTTGGGCTTCTTTGCGCCAGCGCTTGTTTGCCTGCTTTTGCGCGCGCTTTGCATCGCGTGCGGAAGGCGCAGCATCGGCAGCTTCGGGCGCGCTATCGGGAAGCTCATCGCGGGCATAAGCGGTGGTGGCATTCAGGCCTGCGCCATCCGGAATGCTCTCGCCTTGGGGCAGTGCACGGGTTGCTTGGGCGTCTCGCAGGTCCAGGACCTCGGTCGCGGCGCCGGCAGCGATGATGGTGGTTGGCGATTCGTTCGCCTGGTCGTCGTCGACCTCGTATTCGCCGTCACCGGAAGTGGAGTTAAGCGCTAGCCATTGCTGTTCACGTTCAATCTCCCGGTCGCGTTGCATGTCGTCGAGCCGTTGCTGCAAGGTGGTCGGCATGTGGGTGAAGGTTTTGGGAATCAGATCTGCGACGGTTCCCAGCGTTTCGACACCAAAGTCCAGCTGTTCATCGGAGAGGGTCGAATGGATCTGGCGGACTTCCTCTAGCAAGAGCGAGGCATCTTGAGGACGCTTTTCAGGGTCTTTTTCGGTGCACCAGCGAACCAGCTCATCCAGATCTTCGGCAAGACCAGGAACCGTGTGCGAAGGCAACGGCATGGGGGAGTCCAGATGGTGTTTCATCATGGCGGCCGGATTAGTTTCCGAGTATGGCAGTTTGCCGGTGAGCATCTGATAGATCATGATGCCCAGCGCGTAGATATCGCTGCGAGAATCGGCTGCCGCCCCAGAAACGAGCTCCGGTGAAACATGGGACAGCGTTGCCAGCAATGTTGCTGATTGGGTATGGGCGCTGGCTGCTCGCGCCAGGCCGAAGTCGGTCAGCTTGATCTCTCCGGTGTCCGCGAGCAGGACATTTGCTGGTTTCATGTCTCGGTGAATGATGCCTTCGCTGTGAGCAGCGCTTAGTCCATTGCAAATTTGATCCAGAACGCTCAACATCTGGCGGGGCGTGAAATGACCCCGCTCAGCGATAACTTGATCGAGGTTCCGTCCACGGACATACTCCATGACGAGGTAAACGAGATTGTCGCTGACATTATGGTCGCGAATAGAAACGACATTCGGATGCGTGATATTCGCGGCGATTACGGCTTCAGATTGAAAGCGCTCACGGACAGTGGGTTCGCTCGCGAAATTGTCGTTCAGTATTTTCACGACGACAGCGCGGTGAAGCCGCTTATCCATGCTGCGGTAGATGCGGGACATTCCGCCAAGAGCTAGCAGATGGTCGAGCCGATATCTGCCGTCGAGAGTCTTGCCCAAATGCGGGTCTGTCAGGGCTGAGCTCATTTCCCGTCTGCACCCACCTGAATTGTGCGCGCGAAGCAGGCCAAAGTCACTAACAGATCCTTTCGAACATGAATACTACTTTTAATCTACCTAGGGGAGCTGGAAAAATGCCGGTTAAACTCGAATTCCGCCAGGGGTGTTGACCTCTGGCGGAATTCGTTTGGCGTCTCGGGTTGCGAGATTTACCTCGAGCGCATAATTATGAAGCGCGACGAGCACGTGCGGCGCGGCGCTTCAAAGCGCGGCGCTCATCTTCGCTCATACCGCCCCATACGCCTGCATCCTGACCAGACTCAATAGCCCACTGCAAGCAAGTTTCGGTTACTTCACATCGACGGCAGACGCTCTTGGCCTCTTCGATCTGCAACAGGGCCGGACCGGTGTTCCCAACTGGGAAAAACAGTTCCGGATCCTTTTCCAGACACGCCGCGCGGCTACGCCAATCCATGCTTATTGATGCTCCTTGAAATCTGAGAGGGGGTCTGAAGGGCCAACGGCAGGCAACGGTGAGGCAACAACTAATTAGGAAAGAAATGAAATCCTGATTAGCCAATGGTTACCGATTGGCTCTTCTGATCTTCGGTGAGGACCGATTGGGCTCCTCGTTTAACCGACCACATAAGGTTTTCATGTTACGAGGAAGTAAACAAGGGTCATGATAGCGAAATGTTGCTGAATGCCTGAGTGCTTTCTCACATGGCATTTGGGTGGCAAGTCCGCTAGTGCCAGTTGGTGTGGCGTCCACTACAGAAGAAGTAGTCGGGGCAGTTTGAGTTCCTGCCAGACGTCAACGAAGATTGTTGACGTGAGCCACCAACACAGTAATATGCCCCGACCGATCAGTGTAGTCATCGTTGCAGCATTAGTAATGCTTGAAGCGCTGGCCGTATTGGGATATGCCATTAGCTATCTAGGCAACTTATCGACCGACGGTGCGGTGAACGTCGGCGGACAAATCTTCATGTTGGCACTTTGCCTTTTACTGGCCATCTGGCAGGGGTCCGTTGCCGCTAACTTCTTCAAGGGGAAGGCATTCACGCGAGCCCCAATTATCGTGTGGCAATTGTTCCAACTGATCTTGTCTGTCTCATTCCTTAGCTCCAATATTCCGATGGTCAAGATAGCTGCTCTTGCATCTATCGTGATTGCCGGTTCGAGCGTGGTCCTTCTTTTCGCTCCAAAGACCACGGCCTTTCTTGGCGATCGGCCATCAAATTAGTTATTTCCTACGTATGTCCCGGGGGATGTGAATCATCCGTGGCTGTCCATTGCGAGAAATGATGGCGCGCCAGTACGGTCTGTTTTCAGCCGATGGCTCATGATGAAGTGCAGGCCATTGCATTGGTTGCATGTCCTGGGAATGTTCGGACTCAACGACTGCGAATTCCCGGTCATCTAATCCAAGCGCTGATAGTCCGAGCTCATACGCCAGCCTTGCCGAGGGCGGCGTGAAGAAAACGACGGGCACATTGATTGCTCCGAGTTTTTCGATGGCGGGCATGAGTCGTGGCTGTGCTGTGTTCTCCAAATAAACGCAAAGCATGGCCGGACTATCTTGTTTCCCCGATTCGAAGTCATCGATTCTTGAAGCTAATTCTTCTATGCCATTGGCGTGGGAAGCGTTCCAACGATCCGCTAGAAGAAGCGACAGCTTGAGCCTCTCGTCAGCGTCGGGACAGATCATGATCAAGCGAGCTTGTTGTGGCCGGGCTATCGGGCGATCGGTAAACGGGCAGTAGCCAAGTAGCTGGGATGCTTCGTGTGGTGCCTGGCTATACGCACTGACCTCTGGACTGGCAACGTTCCAGTTGTCGTCCTCGCGGGGAACTGCTTGAGCTGGCGCAAGCTGAAAAACCTGGGGCGGGTTGTCCGCAGTTACGATTACTCCTCGGCCGGTAATGGGAGCGCAAGCCGGAATTTTAGGCCAGATCATTTTTAGTGATTCCGTGGAATTGTATGGAAAGTACCATTGGGTCGTGAACAAGCCGGTGGATTTTAGACAATTCTGATCTCTATCGACGGCGCAAACTATGAACGGTGACCGCTGAGAACCTAAGCGCAAAAGCGAACCCAGCGCCTCATCGAATCGTTGAAAGTGCTGCGGGCGCAGCACCGATTGAAGTTGAGCCAACGAATGAACCATGATGATCAAGCCATCGTCCCTCGGAAGAGATTCTAGGTAATCCAGAGCATCCAAAAAAGCGTATGTGTCATTGCCAGTGATGACCTTCAGATTTGCATGCTGCTGTGCGTCAGTCACCGGCTCTGGTCCAAAACACAATATTTTGCGGCGCAATGAGACCAAGTAGTTCAATGACTTCCGAGCACCAGCTTCCGGCAAACCGCATATCAATAAAGAATGCCCTTTTGCGGTGTTAACGACCAGTGGTTCTAACGTGCCACCCGATAGGTTGTCCCGAACGCCGCAAAAGATGGTGCCCGTGTCTTTCCCCGGCCAGCCTGTTGGAATTAGTGCCTCTTCGGAGGTCAAAGGAAGAGGGGATGCAAATCCCGAGACAGGTTTAGGCACCGATATCCAACGGGCCGTTAGCTGCTCCAGAAGTACCGTAAGCGGGTCTGTCCCGGATAGCTCATGTTCAGGTTCAAATGTGCAGAACGGGGCTACTGCCATATTGTTGCGGTTTCGCTCAAAAATTTCGCCTTTGAGATCGGGCTCAACAGCGAGATGAAATTGGACTTTTCCAGTTGGCCGCGAAGAACTTCGCATAATTGCCTGCCCCGGCTGATTTAGCAATGTTGCCGCAGTGGAGCCAATGAGTTCGACTGATTCGCTGGGATCATTGACTCGAAGCGCGATGACGGCATTGATATTCGCGCGTGTTTGGCCAGTAAGAGCACCAGCGGGGCGCTGTGTACTAAGGATCAAATGAATCCCTAACGCCCGACCTACGGCGGCTAACCGGTCAATTCGCTGACCAGCTGTAGGCAGGGATTCGACAAATACCCGAAATTCATCAACCACGACTACAAGCCGTGGCAATGGTTGCGGAACTGGCGTGAGCATTTGATATTCGCCGAGATCGCTACATCCGCTATCAGCAAGGAGTTTTTCCCTACGACGTATTTCGAATTCAAGTTGTTCAAGGGTGCGCTGTGCGGAGGACTCGTCTAAATCACTGGCGAAAAGTTGAACGTGGGGGAGCGGCTCAAAAACTGATAATCCTGCGCCTCCTTTGAAATCGATAAGGACGAAAGCTATATGCTGCGGCGAGAAGCTATGTGCAAGATCCGCAACTATGCGGCGCAGGGCTTCCGATTTTCCTGAACCGGTCGTTCCGCAGATCAGCATGTGTGGCCCGTCCGAATCTAGGTCAAGTGCTACCT
Source organism: Glutamicibacter sp. FBE19 (assembly GCF_015524875.1). Lineage (NCBI taxonomy): Bacteria > Bacillati > Actinomycetota > Actinomycetes > Micrococcales > Micrococcaceae > Glutamicibacter > Glutamicibacter sp. FBE19. The sequence continues at coordinate 57,527 of NZ_JACKQN010000005.1, forward strand.
CGGTTCCTTCATCGGTGACTCCGATAGCAGCTCGCACGCTGTTTGCAGGTTCCGATAATGCTTGTTGCGCGGCAATAGGCGCTGATGGCAGCAAACGCAATAACTGCTGGATGGTTCGGTCGAATCGCATCAAGCTTAATCGGTGCAAATTCTTGAGTACGAAGCGCTGGTCAGGAAGGTGAGTTGATTGGGAGTTAATTTCGATCCAGTGTTCTGCGGCCTCCGGGAGCCTAGGGCCAAGGCCGATTATTAAGGTCTCGGGGAGGAGCCGAGTCGGCGCGGCTGTTAGATAAATGGACTTAAGCAAAGGAACTTCGCGTTGCCAGGGACTCTGCTCCGAGGGCATCGGTGGGCTGGAAGCGGTGACATTCTTCATCAGTAATAAGGAAGCCGGCAAACAACGGATGCTCGGATCGATATAGAGCGATAGTTTTCCCGTGGCGATCAGCGGTAAGAAACGTGCAAGAACACTGGCCAAGACTTCTCCAGTTTCCGGACCTTGAGCCCCGACCAAATGCCAAACTCCAGGAACTGGCGGAGAAAAGACAGGACCATGCCAGGGCGCACCTAGCTCCCGGCTCTTGAGCTTGAACCGTGATCTTTGCGTAGCATCGGACTGTGGAGACTCATGCAATTCTGGAGACCAGAGCCCGTCGCCCCAAACCAACGGAGGTACGGACGGCGAGTTAATGTTCAAGGCGGTCGCGTCTAGCCCTGCAATAATTACTTGCCCCAACGGAGCGGCATACGTGGATCGATTCTGGATTACTGCATTCCGTTGGGCGCGCATGGCTCGTTTCCAACGTCTGAGCTCAGATACCAATTGGCTTGCCGGGGCCAAGCCCATGAGGGCAGAGATCCCACTAATGATCAGAAAGAACATCGTTCCCATCAGTATTGCCAATAGAACGCCGGTCAGGATCGGGACGAGGGCAGCCAGCGAGAGCATCACCAGCCGGCTCATTTCAGGCTTGGGAGGGACATGGACTTCCAAGTCCTCATCTCGAATTGTTTTTTTGGATTCCGTGGCGACCGGGTCGCCAACCACGAAAAACGTATTTCCTAAACGAAACCGAGAACCTAGAACTAGGTCCATTGAGCTGCAGAGAATCCCATCCTCACGAGCTATCTGGTGGTTGGCTGCTGCCACCAGCCGTAGGCGACGCGTAGAAACATTTAAAGTCGCGTGGCATCGTGAAATAAGTGGGTCTTCGAGCCACAGTGGAGCCCCCCGGCCAATTGAATGCTCTCCTTGAGTGAGAGAAATCCAAGCTCCAGAATCTGGGCCGTGGGGGACATAGAGCTTTAAGGTAGCTGATTTATCGATGTATTCAGGCTGCACCTGAGGAATATCGCTCAGAATCAGTTTTTGGCCTGATGCTAAAGAGCCCAAGGTTTCCAGGCTGTCTTGTCCGAAATACCAATACTGATTGGGAAAAGATGACAGGAGAATTGACGACAATTTGTCTCCAGTCAGTCTCCCGGCCGAGACCAATTCAAATTGCCGTGGATGCTGGAAAAGTTGCGATATCAAGAGAAATTCGTAGCGGGGCATGAAGAATCCTGATCGTATGTGACAAGGCTTGTATGACCAATAAAAGCGTGATGGTCCACCTGCTCGCATAACTAAAAAACGGCCTGTGGAGAAAGAATTTTCGGTTATCCACAAAAGGAAAACCTCTTGAAAGCTAAGCGAAGTGCCTATAGCATCCCTTGTCATACGAATATGAATGCTGCACCGACGATGCGCTCGCCGATGGTCCCCGACTTCGGGATTCTTTGTTACGAAGAGCCACAGGGGTGCGTCGTGGAAGCTCTGTCCATCGTTGAGGACGAAGTTCGTGAGTTGGTGAGACGCCGCGGACTGGATCCGGCTAAGCAACCGACTTTGATCAAGTCCTTGATCGAAGAAGTAATCAAGGACTATGACGAGCGTGCGCTGCTTGGTGCAGTACCATCCCTGGGCTCACTTGACGCTGCCCGTCAAACAATTTTTGATAATGTCGCAGGTTTTGGCGCGTTACAACCACTTCTCGATGACCCTACTGTCGAGGAAATTTGGATAAATGCTCCACATCAAGTGTTCTGCGCCAGAGGTGGGCAAAGCCAACTAACCCATATCCGCATGGAATCTTCAGAGATTGCCGCATTGGTCGAGAGAATGCTCAAGTCTTCCGGACGGCGATTGGATCTGTCGCAGCCGTTTGTAGATTGCCAGCTTCCGGATGGGTCCCGCCTACATGTGGTAATTCCAGATATTACGCATGAGCACTGGGCAGTGAATATTCGCAAATTCATCGCGCGCGCAGGGAAACTGGATGATCTGGTGGAATTGGATTCCTTGAGTAGGCAGGCCGCTTTGTACCTGTCAACGGCCATCAACGCGGGACTGAACGTTATTGTCACGGGACCAACACAGGCTGGCAAAACGACGATGCTCAATTGTTTGGCCTCTTCAATTGGTCCGCGTGAGCGCATCATTACCATTGAAGAAATTTTTGAACTTAATCTTTCTTTGCGCGATGTGGTGGCCATGCAAACGCGGCTCGCAAACCTTGAAGGAATGGGCGAAATTACGATGCGTCGCCTAGTCAAAGAGGCGCTTCGTATGAGACCGGACAGGATTATTGTGGGGGAGGTCCGTGAGGCCGAGTCGCTAGACATGCTCATCGCCCTGAATTCAGGGATTTCTGGGCTTTGTACCCTTCACGCGAATTCTGCGAGGGACGCGATTACGAAGATTTGCACTTTACCTTTATTAGCCGGTCCGAACATCACAAGCGACTTCACGGTCAAAACTGTTGCTGCTTGTATAGATCTAGTCGTGCATTGCGTACGCAGCCCTGGTGGGAATCGATACGTAAGTGAAGTCCTCAGCATTCGTAACCGGGTGGAAGCAGGACAAATCGAATCGTCTACTTTGTTTGAAAGACGAGATGGAAGTCTTCGCGCCTCGCCAGGCGCGGATTGGGAGCACGAAAAATTCGATCTTGCCGGGATCAACGTCGCTGAACTGATGGCGGTATAGCGATGATCGCGTTTTTTGCATTGCTTGGTGGTCTCGGGCTGGCTGTCTTGGTCGATTGGCTACTCTTCGCACCGTGGGTGCGTGCCCCGAAGCGGAGGTCAGCGATCAAGGGGGCCCTGCTGCAAGCTGGAATGACAAATGTGACACCGCCCAAGTTCCTCATGATTTGTTTGGTGTGTGGTGTTGCATCAGGATTATTGGCCTTGGGGCTAACTGGCGCGTGGCTGTTTGCCCTTCTATTCTTCAGCTTTGGAATTTTCGCCCCATGGGCATTTCTGCGTCGTCAAGCGTCTAAGCGGCGGGCTGCATTGCAGGAACAATGGCCTGAAGTCGTTGACCATCTGCGAAGCGCCATACGTGCCGGGCTGTCGTTGCCTGAAGCCCTGAGCCAACTCGCAACAGTGGGACCAAAAATACTAAGGCCACTATTCGGGGACTTTGCTTTGGACTATCGAGCCACCGCCAACTTTAACGTAGCTCTGGAACAGCTTGGTGAGCGAATGGCCGACCCAGTTGCCGACAAGATCTTGACCACTCTTCGAATCACTCGCGAAGTCGGTGGCACTGATTTGGGACACACCTTAGCAACTTTGTCTGCTTTCCTTCGCGATGACGTACGCACGCGTGGCGAACTGGCCGCTCGGCAGTCCTGGATAGTCTCCGCAGCCCGGTTGGCTGTGGCAGCGCCATGGATTCTGCTTCTGATTCTGGGAACCCAGGACGCGGCAAAAGACGCGTACATGACGGCCGGTGGAGTGCTTGTCCTGGGTCTAGGAGTATTAATCTCAATCGTCTGTTACCGAATCATGCTGCGGTTGGGCACGTTACCGGCGGAAGAGAGAGTTCTGTCATGAACTCATACGTTTCATGGGCTGCCCTGTGCGGACTCGGGTTCGGGCTAGGGATATGGATCATCCTGGTCAATCTGCCCGGATGGAGAAAAATGGCTTTCGCCGAACGAATTGCCCCACATGTCCGCGTCGGCGTCAGAAGTTCGCGGATGCTTGAGGACTCTTGGCATTCAGAGTCGGGGCATTCAGCGCTGGCCCAACTTGCATCGCCATTGATCTCGCAAATGAGAAAGTTTGCCAGTAGCCATAGCCCTTCCAATGACATTCTCAAGAAAAGGCTCCATGCCGCTGGCCTTGAGTTGAGCATAATTGACTATCGCTCACAAGAGATCATCTGTGCATTGGCCGGAGTTGTGGCAGGGGCCATTTGTACTGCGTTTATTTCAATGCAATACGACCTTTCGCTGGTCTTTTCTATCTTGGCCGTTATTTGCTGTGGGATGTTGGGTTACGCGTTGCGAGGCTGGTGGCTTGGCGAACAAATTCATCGCAGAGCTCGAAAAATATTGACCCAATTCCCAACGGTTGCTGAAGTCCTGGCCTTGACGGTCGGTGCAGGGGAATCAACTACTGGTGCAATCGAACGTATCTCCCGAATCTGCCACGGAGTCATAGGTGAAGAATTCGTGAAGACGTTGAACGACATTCATTCCGGAACTCCTATGGTTCATGCGATGCAAAATATGTCTGATCGAATGCAAGTCGGAACGATCTCAAGATTTGTTGATGCAATCGTGGTTGCTACCGAACGTGGGACTCCTCTAGCCCAAGTACTCAGAGACCAAGCTCAAGACGTTCGAGACGCATCGAAACGCGAATTAATGGAAGTTGCGGGAAAACGAGAAATTTTCATGCTCGTACCCGTTGTCTTTGGCATTTTGCCCTTGACGATCGTATTCGCGGTATTCCCGGGACTAGCGCTATTGGAGATGAGCTATTGAACGAAATTAGTAGTGATGTAACTCCGAACCTTGAAATTACGAACACTGGAAGGCACGCCATGTTGAACATACAGGAATTTTTCGTTGGTCTCTTTTTACGATTAGTGGTTGTGGCAAAGAGGCTGTGGGGAAAAATCTCGCCCAAAATTGGAGACTCTCGAGGCGACGTGCCTGGTTGGGTGATGATCACTCTCATGTCGGCTGTCTTGGTCGCAGCACTTTTAGCTATCGCAGGACCGCGATTGCAGGACCTCTTCAATCAAGCCATTGATCGGGTTTCGGGGTTGGGATAGAAGGCAAACATGCGCCGCGTCGTGCCGAATGGAATACCGCCAGTATTTAGGCGGTTCTTTGGTGAATCCAAGGGATCAGCCGTAGCGGAATTTGTCATGATCACGACGCTGTTAGTTCTCATCGCGTTGACTCTAATTCAACTCGCACTTGTCCTGCACGTTCGTAATACGTTGATCGATGCGGCTGCAAACGGCGCACATTATGGTGCGCTAGCGAATCGGTCCACGGCAGATGCGCAAGATCGGACACGGCACTTGATCACTGAGAGTCTACATTCGGGATTCGCCGGAAACATTAGCGTTCGCTCCGCGAATATCGGCGAGGGCAGCGTGATCACAGTGTCAGTTGAAACGAAGGTGCCGTTAGTCGGTTTACTACCCAACGGATGGAACCTGCATGTACAAGGTGAAGCTGTGAAGTATGGCTAATTTACAGAGAACTATCTCGGCAGCTTTGCGCAACACTTCGCAGGACGAATCCGGAAGCGCGATCGTTGAGTTTATTTTCGCGGCGACAGTACTTTTGATTCCAATGGTCTACTTAATTCTTGCCGCAAGTCATCTCCAGGCAGGTAGCTATGCAGTGGTTGGAGCCGCGGACCAGGCAGCTAAGGTGTTTGCACTAGCCGATACTCCAATTCAAGCGCAAGCAGATGCCAAAGAAACGGTACGCCGTGCGATGAATAATTTTGGCTATCCCAACGCGAAAACGAGTATTTCTTGCGATTCTGAATGCTTGAGTCCTGGAAGCGTAGTGACGGTCACCGTCGAATTGGACGTTCCGTTGCCCTTTATCTCGGCGATGTTTGATGTATCAGCCTTTTCAGTTGATTCAGCAGCTTCCCAAAGAGTTGATCAATTTGGATAGCCATGGCAACTACAAGAAGTGGGCATCTGCAGAAGATGGGCAGTCCTTAGTGCTTGCTATTGGACTCTGCGCAATTACTCTGTTGACTATCTCGGTAGTTCTGGCGGCGAGTGCGGTAAATCTGAAAGCACGCCAATTATTGTCTATCGCAGACGGGGCAGTGGTCGCGGCCGTAGATGAGTTCGAATTCGTGGCAGATGGGCCCAACCCCCGAATCGAGTTGAGCCAACAACGGGTTCAGCAGGCCGTAGGTAAGTACCTCCTCGATGTTGGAGCTGCCGGAAGGGTCGATGATTTGCGGATAACTTCAGTGGAGATCCGCCCCGATGGGCAGGGTGCTACTTTAGAACTGTCGGGAACTGTACGACCTCCAATCGTCGGCTGGATTGTGCCGAATGGAGTCCCGATTTCAGTGAACTCCACTGCGCAGACGGTCCTGAGTCGCTGACAGGGGACTCCGGTATCGGAGGTGAAATGACGTAGTCTTAGAGGACCATGGCAAAAACTGACTTCTCTGCTGAAATCCGCACACTGCGCTCAACTTTCTCTGCAATTGAAGATGTTAGCGACGTTGATCAGATCAAGGCTGACATTGCAACGCTCTCCGAGGAAGCGGGCGCCCCTGATCTCTGGGACGATCCTGCCGCAGCGCAAATTGTCACTAGCAAGCTTTCATACCGCCAGTCGGAGCTAGAGCGCCTCACGAAGCTCAAGACGCGGATTGATGATCTAGAAGTACTCGTCGAGTTGGCCGAACTCGAAGATGACGACGAAACGTTGCAAGAGGCCGAAAAAGAACTTATCGGCATCCGCAAGGCCCTCGATGAACTGGAAATTGTTACTTTGCTCAGCGGCGAGTTCGATTCCCGAGGTGCCGTGGTAACAATTCGTTCCGGGGCTGGCGGCGTCGATGCTGCGGACTTTGCCGAGATGCTCATGCGAATGTATTTGCGTTGGGCTGAAAAGCGCGGATTCAAAGCTACCGTGATGGACACGTCCTATGCTGAAGAAGCTGGACTGAAGTCGGCTACCTTCGAAATCGACGAACCTTACGCTTTTGGAACGTTGTCCGTAGAGGCTGGAACTCATCGCCTTGTCCGAATTTCGCCATTCGACAACCAGGGACGTCGCCAAACTTCCTTCGCTGCCGTTGAAGTAGTTCCACTTATTGAACAGACCGACAGCATCGAAATTCCAGAATCGGAAATTCGCGTGGATGTGTTCCGTTCTTCGGGCCCTGGTGGGCAGAGCGTCAACACTACCGACTCGGCGGTTCGCATGACTCACATTCCAACTGGAGTTGTTGTCTCCATGCAGAATGAAAAGTCCCAGATTCAGAACCGTGCTGCTGCACTTCGCGTTTTGCAGTCCAGGCTTCTGCTCCTGAAAAAGGAACAGGAAGACGCACAGAAAAAAGAGTTTGCTGGTGATGTGAAAGCCTCGTGGGGCGACCAGATGCGTTCGTACGTGCTCAATCCATACCAAATGGTCAAGGATCTGCGCACTGAACACGAAGTAGGCAATACTCAAGCTGTGCTTGATGGTGAGATTGATGATTTCATCGATGCAGGGATCCGCTGGCGCGCAGGACAGCGCCGCCCAAGCAAATAGCAGATGCTGCGAATACCTATCTAGTAGTACGGACTTGTCAAAAGCAGTGTAAGTATCGTCACCGGGCCCATCGGCCAAGGGCGAAATACATCAAGTAATGCATGATCTCAGTGGTTTATCCTTGCTGTGCTTATCGGATGAATATGGCAACACACCTAGGAATTATGCTGGTTCGACGGCTTGCACCGATAGTGTTTGGAACACTGGCGCATCTATTGACGTTTGATCTCGAGATTGGTATTCGTGGGTCGCGCCCCGACGAAAACTAGCGATTGAAGACATGATTAAATTCGAAAACGTCTCGATGGTTTATGAGCCAAGACAGCAGAATGCCGCCTTGGACGACATAAACATCGAGATTAGCCGCGGCGAATTCGCCTTCTTGGTCGGCGAATCCGGTTCCGGAAAGTCGACCTTCCTGAGCTTGGTGCTACGCGAAAAGCGTTCTACCGACGGGGCTGTTTACGTTGCAGGGCAGAACCTGAACCGGATCCCAAGTCGACGTGTGCCAAAACTGCGTCGTGATATCGGGTTCGTGTTCCAGGACTTCCGCCTCCTGCGCGAACGTACAGTCTTTGACAATGTGGCCTTCGCGATGGAAGTAATCGGCGCCTCGCGTGCGCAGATTCGTGAACGCGTCCCAGATGCTTTGAAGCTGGTGGGACTTGAAGACAAGGCTCGTCGCAAGCCTACCGAGCTTTCCGGCGGTGAGCAGCAGCGTGTCGGTATAGCCCGCGCCATTGTGAATAAGCCGTCGATCCTTTTGGCAGATGAGCCCACCGGTAACCTCGACCGCAAGAACAGCATCGAAGTCATGAACGTGCTGAATCGCATTAATCAGAACGGGACAACCGTTTTGATGGCAACGCACGCACACGAGCTTGTTAGCGAATACCGTCATCGCGTGATTGAACTGCAGCGCGGACAGGTGATCCGCGACGAAGTAGAAGGTCAATACACGCCAATGACCACGGTGGTGAACCAAGACGGATCTCGCGAGCTACTCGTGGGCGATTCGGCTGTTGAACACCACGAAGATTCACAGGTTGCTGAGGACCAGAAAGACGAGGACCAGTGAGACTAGGATTTATTCTCCGCGAAGCGGCGAAAGGCCTTCGGCAGAATGTCGTGATGGTCGTTTCTGTCGTCCTGGTGACTTTCGTTTCGCTAACATTCGTTGGCGCGTCGATTCTTCTGCAACTGCAGATTAACCAGATGAAGGGCTACTGGTACGACCGCATGGAGGTAGCGATCTATCTCTGTGACGACACCAGCACTTCGCCGAACTGTGGCGGAAATGAAGCCACTGATGCTCAGCGGCAGAACATTGAGAAGGTTCTCAAGTCCGAACAGTTGGCTCCGTATATCAAGGAATATGCCTATGAATCGAAAGATCAGGCGTATAAGAACTTCTTGGATCAGTATGAGAACTCTTCCCTAGTTGACCAGATCACTCCTGAGCAGCTGCCTGAATCCTTCCGTGTTGCATTGGTTGACCCGGAGAAGTATCCGGTGATCAACGAAGCGTTTTCGACGGTCGACGGGGTGGACTCCGTAATCGACCAGCGTGACCTGCTAGAGAAGGTCTTCCAGCTCGTGCGCGTTGCTTCGGCTGCTGCAGCCGTGGTTGCAATCGTGATGATCATTTGCGCGGTCCTGCTTACAGGAACAACGATTCAACTCTCAGCTATGCATCGACGGTTGGAAACAACCATCATGCGGCTGGTCGGTGCATCCAAAGCGACAATTCAGCTTCCGTTCATCATTGAAGGTGTTATTGCCTCATTGATCGGTGGATTGCTAGCTTCGGGAACCTTATGGCTTCTTCTCAAATTCCTCGTCGAAGACAAGCTTGCCAGTGAAAATGTCGGCGTTGCCTTCATTTCTACCGGAGAAGTTTGGCTTGTTGCGCCTGTCCTCTTGATAATCGGTATCGTTTTGGCCACAATTTCATCAGTGGTAACGTTGAAGCGTTACCTGAAGGTTTAGCCGAATCGTTATCTCCGGCCTATCTGATGCACGACAATTCACTCTAAGGAGTCACATGCTGTCCAACGCAGTGCGTAGTAAGTTCTTGCGCGCCACTCTCGGTGGCGCCATGGCACTGGCCTTGACGTTGCCGGCTGGAATTGTCGCAGCTGATGAGCTGGACGATAAAAAAGCTCAGGTTGAAGGCAACATCAATAACCTAGAGCAAGACATGGAATTCCTGGACGCCGATATCCAGGCCACCGACAAGAAGCTGCGTGACCAGCAGGCTCAGGTTCCTGCAGCGGAACAGGCATTGGCGGACGCGCAGAGCCGTGTCGCCAATGCCCAAGCGGCAGTTGCCGATCTGAACAACCGTTTAATTGCTGCTCAGGGAACGCGCGATCAAGTCGCGGCCGAAATTGAGGCAAACGCCAAGAAGATTTCTGAAGCAAAAGAAGCCATGGCTTCGATTGCGTCAGAGGCTTATAAGCGCGGCGGCGTTTCTAGCGGGCTGGACATGATCCTGAACATGGAGTCGGCCACTGAGATCGCAGACGGTCTTGACCTGGCAAACCGAGCGATGGCTTCGCAGAGCGCTACCTACAACGACTTGGCGCAAGAGCAGGCCAACAACGAAAACAATAAGGTTCGACTTGACGCCGTTGAGAAGGAAATCTCATCGCTCAAATCCCAGGCCGAGGACGCGTTGGCTCAAGAGCAGGCAGCTCGAACCCAAGCGCAGAACGCAAAGAACGAACTCGATGCTTTGGTTGCAAGCACTGAAAAACTTGGTGCTGAGCTTGAAGCCAAGAAGCCTCAAATCCAGGCAAAACTAGCTTCGCAGCAGAAAGAATACGCCCAAGTTCAGGCGGACATCAAGGAGCGTCAGGAGCGCTTGTTGCGTGAGGAAGCTGAACGAAAGCGCAAAGCGGCTGAAGCTGAAGCAAAGCGTAAAGCGGCTTACGAAGCCGAGCAAAAGCGTCTTGCAGAAGAAGCCGCTGCCAAGAAGAAGGAATTTAAAAAGAAGGCTTACGTTCCTCCAGCGCCGGCAGAACCCGAGGTGAGCACCTCTAATGGTTCCAGCGCCTGGGGATTGGTAAAGCCAACGACCAGCAACAATCTGACTTCCTCCTTCGGCTGGCGTCCAACGCCCGCCGGAACCATCGATTATGGTGGACGTGGCGGATATGTGCACGCTGGCATCGACTGGGGCTTCGGTGGCCAGTGTGGTGCGCCCATTACGGCTGCAGCCGATGGTGAAGTGTGGATGGCTGGCTGGGGCGGTACCTCCGGCAATAAGGTGCTCATTTCCCACGGTGTAGTTCGTGGCAAGGCACTGGCGACTGGGTACCACCACATGTCACAAGTCGCCGTGAGCGTAGGGCAGCACGTCAAGCAGGGCCAAGTTATTGGCTACGTTGGCACCACCGGCAACTCCACAGGCTGCCACCTGCACTTCGAAACTATTGTCAATGGCACGGCCGTGAACCCATTGGGACTTCTCTAGCGCTAGACTTGTAGTCTGCGTGCGAGAATTCGCCCGCGACATGCAAGGAGTAACGTGGCTAAGAAGAATCAAGAAGATCGGGTGATCGCGAGCAACCGCAAGGCGCGCCACGATTTTGAAATCCTCGATACCTTCGAAGCTGGCATGGTTCTCACTGGTACGGAAGTCAAGTCATTGCGAGAAGGCAAAGCCTCACTCGTTGACGGCTTCGGCCAGTTCTACCGTGGTGAGCTTTATATCGAGAACGTCTACATCCCTGAGTACCTCAACGGATCATGGACCAATCACGCGGCACGTCGCCGTCGCAAGCTGCTGCTCCACCGGCAAGAACTGCTCAAGATCGAGCGCAAGATCGGCGAGGCTGGACTCACTGTTGTTCCGCTGAGCTTGTACTTCAAGTCAGGTCGGGCAAAGATCGAGATCGGTATCGCCCGTGGTAAGCGTGAGTACGACAAGCGCCAGACCCTGCGCGAGCAACAGGACAACCGCGAAGCAATGCGCGCCATGCGCGAGCGCAACCGAGGGCACGCCTAAAACTTGGTGTGGCGCATTCCGCGTTGGGGCAGAGCACGTGGATGAGTTATGATTGATGAACACGCTTTCGGGTGTGGTTGTATCCGGGAAACCGGGACTGACAACAAAATACGGGGATGATCGGTTTCGACGGTGTGAGTCGCGACAGATGAAGCGGGCCGAGGACGCAAAGTTATCTCGTAAACGCTCTTTGCAAACCAATAAGTGCCGAATCAAAGCGCACTGACTTCGCTCTCGCTGCCTAAGCAGCCAGACAGTCCGTTAGCCAGGGGATGCTATCGCCTCTGTTCCTAACGTCATTTAGATAGCCACTGTATCCAGCGGTTGTTACCGCTGCTGGGTACATATTTTGGTAACTGTGCCCGGATCAACCACATGTTTGCGTGATGGTTGGGGCAGAGAAAATCCGCAGCAAACTGCGCCCGGAGAAGACCTGGCAACACCACATCGGACGGGAGTTCAATTCTCCCCATCTCCACGTTTTGAAGCTCTGGAACTAGGCTAAATGCCTGGTTCCAGGGCTTTTTTCGTTGGTGGAATTCATGTTGGCTTCGCAGGCCGGCCAATCCCTGGCAACGGCGGTCATTGCGGCTAAACACTTCTGGAATCTCGCGAGTCTATTCGCGGCATGGAGGATTTGCACATAGACTTGAAATGAAAAGCCGGAGATTACTGGTCGGTGGTCATTGCGGAATTGGAGTGAGATTAGAGTCGATGGGTAAAACAAGCTCCCAGCGGGTATCGCCGTTTCTCTCAGGCACCTACGCAGTGGTGGCTTTCCTGCTTGAAGTTGGCCTGCTATTTGCCGCCGCCTTAGCAGCTATCGCTTTCATTCCGTGGCCAATGATTCTGGCCATTTTAGTGGTTGTCATCCCGCTGTTGATCATTTGGTCAATTTTCTTTTCGCCCAAAGCAGTGGTCAAACTCCGATTGCGAACTCGCGTGCTGCTGATCCACCTCATCTACCTGGTAGGTGCCTATGTGCTGTGGCTCAGCGTCGATCACAGTTTCTACGAACAATCACAAATTTGGGCGATTGCGATGCTGTCGCTCACCGGGATTAGCGCAATCCTGGTGTTGGCTTCCGGCGGTTACGTGGTCCCGCATGACCGAACGCCCAAGCCGATCAAGCCAGCGCCAAAGCGACAATCCACCGGCGCGCCCAAGGGACGGCGAGCTGCCCGTTAGAAACAACTTCAAAGCCCAGCCAGACGGCTGGGCATTTCTTGTATCCACTGCGATCCCGCCCAGTTTGTATTAGAGCAGCGAGGAGAGAAGATAACCGCCCCAGGCGGCGAGGACGGCCGCTAATAACGTTCCAAGGGCATTCGCCAAGCTGGAGAAGGGGCGGCCGGCTCGCAGCAGGCGCAGGGTATCAAAGCTGGCGGTCGAGAAGGTGGTGTAGCCTCCGAGCACCCCTGTGCCCATGGCCAAAAGCCAGGCTTCGTTCAATTGGGTGTTTGCCAGCAAACCGGTCAGAAAACCCAAAGCGAAGGAGCCCGAAACGTTGATCGTGATGGTTCCCCAGGGAAGCAACGCCCCGAATTTGGCACTGATGAAAGAATCGAGCCCATAGCGCAGCGCCGCGCCCAGGCCGCCGCAGAGTGCAACAAGCGCAAAGAGCACCGGTGTCGTGCCCATCATTTTGCATCACCCTGCGGCGTACGGCGCCTGGTGCCCAACAGCATGCCGACCCAGGTGGCGAACGCCCCGAGCAGCACGGTTCCCAGGCCATATGCCAGCCCAATGGCCGTCGATCCTTGCGTGAACAGCAACATGGTGTCGGTGGCTAGCGCGCTGTAAGTGGTGAAACCGCCCATGAATCCTGTTCCAAGCAGCAACCGCAGCTTTTTCCGGCGCGTAGTTTCCGGTCCCCGGGCGGCCAGGGCTGTCAGCAGCCAGCCCAGGGCCAAGGCCCCGGCGAGGTTGACGAACAAGATGGCTACCGGCAGCGGGCCTTGTTGAGGCAGCAATAGGCTGACCGCCAGTCTGCTGGCCGTCCCGGCGCTTCCGCCAGCGAACACCAGCAGCAGCTCGATCGGGCGCAGGGTGAATCCTTGGGTTGACATCGGCCAGATCACTTCGACTCGTTGTTGCGGACCCAAATCAGCGAGGCCTCGATATAGTCCAGCTGATGCGGAAGCTTGATGGGGGCCCCGGGCACCAGCCCCTGCGCGGCGGCGCGGCGCAGGAAGTCCGGGTCCTCGTCGCTGATCCGGTCGATGATGGCCAGTTCTCCGCCAAAACGGTCCAGGCGGATCGCTCCGGATACCGGCAGGCTTCCATCAGAGGCCGGGATTGCGTCGCCGTGGGGGTCGTGGCGGGGATGGCCCAGCCGGGCATCCAGGGCGTTGATGAAGCGGTCGCTGACGGTATGCTCCAGGGCCTCGGCCTCGTCATGCACTTCGTCCCAGCCGTAGCCCAGCTCGTCGCGAAGGAAGGTCTCCAATAGCCGGTGCCGGCGAACCATCCGCAAGGCTTCACGACGACCGCTGCTGCTGAGGGCCACCGTCTTGCGGGGCACATGATCGACCAGCCCCTTGCTCGATAATTTCTGGATCATCGAGGTCACCGACGCGGGGGACAGGCCCAGCTGGTCTGCCAATGCGCCGGTGCTGACCTCGGTATCTTCCCATTCGGTCAGCGTGTAGAGCGCCTTGAGGTAGTCCTCTTCGCTGGTGGTCAGCATCAGCGGTTCAGGTAGGGCAGAATTGCGGCGTGCAGCTTGCCATTGGTGGCCAGCGCATTGCCGCCGTGGCAGCCTTCCTCTCCGGCCACCGAGGTGAAGCGGCCCCCGGCTTCGCGAACTACCGGGACCAGGGCTGCCATGTCGTAGAGCTCGAGCTCCGGCTCGAAGGCCGCGTCGACCGCACCTTCGGCCAGAAGCGCATAGGAATAGAAGTCGCCGTAGCCACGGGTTCGCCAGGCAGCATCGAGCAGGTCCAGGAAGCCGTCGAGCTTGCCGGCGTCCTTCCAGCCGTTCAGGGAGGCGTAGGCCAAGGAGGAATCGGCGAGTTCGGACACCGAGGAGACCGAAATCTTGCGGGTGGCCCGCTCTCCTGCGCCGGCCGCGGGTTCGCTGACGTAGGCGCCCAAGCCGGTTGCGGCGTGCCAGCGGCGGCTGAGCGCGGGGGCGGAAATGACGCCGAGCACCGGCTCGTCGTCCACCAGCAGGGCAATGAGCGTGGCCCAGACCGGGACGCGCCGCACGAAGTTCTTGGTGCCATCGATCGGGTCGATAACCCAGCGCCGCGACCCGCTGCCGTGCACCCCGAATTCTTCGCCGAGCACCGAGTCCTGCGGGCGGTGCTTGGCAAGCTCGGCCAGGATCAGCTGTTCGGCACCGCGATCGGCATCTGAAACAGGGGTCATATCCGGCTTGGATTCGACCACCAGATCGTTGGAGCCATAGCGGGCCAAGGTCAGCTGGTCGACCTTATCGGCCAGGGCTAGGGCAAAGTCGAGATCTTGCTGCAGGGTGAAATCTGCCATGGTGTACCGGCGCTCAGAGTGCGCCGAGCTCCTTTTCGTGCGTGGTTTCCTCGGTGGTGACCAGCCGGCGGTATGAGGCGAGGCGGTCGGCGGGTTGGCTGTTCGGCGCTGCTTGCGCCCAGGCTTCCAAGGCGCAGCCAGCTTCGCCGGCGGCATGGGTGCAGCCGCGCGGGCACCCGGTGGCGATCTCGGCCAGGTCTTCAAAGGCGGCCAGGATGTTATCTGGATCCACCAGGCCCAGCCCGAAGGATCGAATGCCCGGGGTATCAATCAGCCATGAGCCAGGGATCTGGCCCAGCCGAAGTGCCAAGGCGTTGGACGAGGTGTGGCGCCCGCGCCCGGTGACCGCGTTGACATGGCCAGTAGCCCGGTCGGCGCCGGTGAGCGCGTTGACCAGCGTGGACTTGCCGACCCCGGAGTGCCCGAGCACGACCGAAACGCAGCCGCCCAGCAGCTCTTCGAGTTCCTCCAGCGCGTTCGCGTCCAGGCGCGCACTGGATCCGTCGGCGCCGCGGGCATCAACGCCCGAGGCATCTGCGGTGGTGGTGCGCGAAATGACCACCGGGAAGTCCAGCCCCTCGTAGTGCTTGAGGAAATCCGCCGGGTCCTTCACATCGGCCTTGGTCACGCACAGCACCGGCTGGATGCCGGCGTCGTACGCGGCCACCAGGGCGCGATCGACAAATCCGGTGCGCGGCTCGGGGTTGGCGGCAGCCACCACGATGACCAGCTTGTCCACATTGGCCACGACCACTCGCTCGGTGGCGTCGGTGTCATCGGCGCTGCGGCGCAGCAGCGTGGTGCGTTCCTCGATGCGCACCAGCCGGGCGAGCGTATCGGGCTTGCCGGAGGTATCGCCGACCAGGGCGACCAGGTCTCCTGGCACGATCGCCTGGCGGCGCAGCTCGCGGGCGCGCGCGGCGATCACGATGCGCTCGTTGCTGGTGTCCTCGTCCAGGATCGCGGTGTATCGCCCGCGGTCCACGGTGATGATCCGGCCGATTTCCGCCTTCTCATAGGCCGGGCGATCCTTGGTGCGCGGACGCGACCCGCGCTTGTTCGGGCGGACGCGGACCGAGGACTCGTCGTAATCCAGGTAGCGCATTAGCCAGCTGCCTTCGCGGTGGAAACCATATCCGCCCACAATTGCGGGAACTGTGGCATGGTTTTGGCGGTGGTGGCAATATTTTCCACGCGGACCCCTTCGATGGCCAGGCCCAGCAGCGCCCCGGCGGTGGCCATGCGGTGGTCCTCGTAGCTGTGCAGGTCGGCTGCCTGCAGCGGGCCCGGGGTGATCGCCAGGCTGTCGCCTGTAGCCACGACGTTTGCTCCGACTTTGGCCAGTTCGTTTTCCAGGGCCGCCAGGCGGTCGGTCTCATGCCCGCGAAGGTGCCCGATCCCGGTCAGGTTGCTCGGGGAGCTGGCCAAGGCGCATAGTGCCGCCAGGGTGGGGGCAAGCTCGGAAGCATCGGCGTAGTCGATCCCGCGGATCACTCCAGTTCCGCGTACCCATAGCACCCCGTCGTCGCCGTGGTGCACCTCGGCGCCCATCTGGGACAGGATCTGCACCCATTTTCCGCCGACCTGGGTGGTGCTGGCGGGCCAGAAGCGGATGCCGACGCTGCCATTGCTGGCCAGGGCCGCGGCCAGGAATGGCCCGGCGTTGGACAGGTCGGGTTCCACGGTGACGGTGAAGCCGGCAAGTTCGCCCGGGGCGATGCGCCAGCCGCGCCCATCCTCGTCCACGGTGATGTCCACGCCCAGTTCGAGCAGTGTCTGCACGGTCATCATGATGTGATCCGGCGAGGCGATCGGGCCATCAGCGGCACGCAATGCCAGGCCGCCGGGCAGGGCATGGCCGGCGAGCAGCAGTGCGGAAATGAATTGCGAGCTGCTGGAGGCATCGATCACGACCTGATCGACGGGCTCCAGGCCGCTGGCATCCATGGTGAAGGGCAATTTGCCCGGGTCCCCGCCGAAATCGATGGTGGCGCCCAGGGCCTGCAGCGCATCGAGCACCGGAGCCATCGGGCGCAGGCGCGCGTGCGGATCGCCGTCAAAAGCGACGGTGGCGCGGGCTACCGCGGCCAAGGGAGGCACAAAGCGCATCACCGTGCCGGCCAATCCGCACTCGATGCCCAGCGGCCCGGTGGCCAGTTCAGCTGCGGGATGGACCTGGACGGTGGTGGACCCGTCGGCCTGCTCGATCCGCTTGATCCCTGTGCCGAAGCTGGCCAGGGCTCCAAGCATCAGCTCGGTATCGCGGCTGATCAGGGTGTTGTGGATGGTGGAGGGGGAGGAGGCCAGGGCCGCAAGGATCAGATAGCGGTTGGTCAGCGACTTGGAAGCGGGCACCGAAACGATGGCGTCTACGCCGGTGCTGACATGAGGTGCCGGCCACCAGTGCGTCCCAGCGTGCGGGGGATCGGACTGCGGGTTTCCAGAGGCGCTTGCGGAGTTGATTGCTGATCCTTAGGCTCGTGCGGTTTTAGTTAAATCCTAGCCGAGATCGGCGCGGGAATAAGGTTTTGGATCCCATGGTTATACCCAGTGTGACGATCAGACAGGATACTTCAACAGCCGGCGGCACCACATGCGTGGTGGCCGAGGAGCCCCGCGGCACCCGCAGCGCTACCCGATCGCGGACGAATTCGCGCAATAGCGCAAGCAACCGCGTAGACTCAGGCGTGATGAACAACAAGAGTGTGGACGAGAATTTGCCCGACGTGGCCACCGAGTCCGAGGCACAGCGTCGCGAACGGTTCGAGCGCGATGCCATGTCTTATGTGGACCAGCTGTATTCGGCTGCCCTGCGCATGGCTCGCAACCCTGCGGACGCCGAGGATCTGGTGCAGGAGGCCTACACCAAGGCGTATTCGGCCTTCCACCAGTACAAGCCCGGGACCAACCTGAAGGCTTGGCTGTATCGCATCCTGACCAACACGTACATCAACCTGTACCGCAAGCGCCAGCGCGAGCCGCTGCGCACCAGTACCGACACGGTCGAGGACTGGCAGATGGCTTCGGCAATGGAGCATTCGCCCGCCGGATTGCGCTCGGCCGAGGTCGAGGCGCTGGATCACCTGCCGGACTCGGACGTGAAGGCCGCGCTGCAGGCTATCGGCGAGGACTTCCGGATGGCGGTGTACTTCGTGGATGTCGAGGGTTTCAGCTACAAGGAAGCCAGCGACATTTTGGGTGTGCCCATTGGCACCGTGATGTCCCGGTTGCACCGTGGACGCAAGAACTTGAGGGAACTGCTCGCCGATTATGCGGCAGACCGTGGGATAGCCACCGGGGCTCGCAACAAGAGCGCCGCAAAGGCTGATGGAGGAGCGAAATAAGATGGACTGCAATTCATTGGGTGATTGCGCCGATGACCGCATCGTACGCATCTACGAGTACCTCGACGGTGCCCTGACGCTCAGCGACCTCAAAGAGGTCAAGTCGCATTTGGATGGATGCCCCGAATGCACCGAGGAATACGACCTGGAGTGCATTATCCGTTCGGTGGTGCGCCGCAGCTGCCAAGAGCAGGCCCCCCAGGCGCTGAAGGCCAGCATCATCGCCCGGATCTCGCAGATACGGGTGGAATCAGGCCACTAGCAGGCAAAGAGAAACCCCGTAGCGTTCGAGCAAAACTCGAATGGTACGGGGTTCTTTTTATGTTCGCTTCGCTTAGCTGTTTGGGCGCTTGCCGTGGTTGGCACCGCCACGCTTGCGATCGCGACGCTTACGAGCGCGCTTCGACATGGTGACTCCTTAGAGGGATCAATGGATCTTCCCGATAGTTCGGGCCGGCTAATAGTCTTTCATACTTTGCGCCGTTTTTCCTAACGGGCACAGGGTGCCTTAGCCCTCGCCAGGCTCCGGCAAGTCCAGCCACGAGTACCAGCCGCGGTGCAGAACCAGCCAGGCCATCAGGCCGTAGCCAGCTTGGCCGGGAACCCCGCCCGAGGCATTGAGGTCAGCGCGCCACTGCGCGTGGGCACGCAGGGGAGTGAAGGTATCGACGTAGTGGTGGTTGCGGCGCAGGGCCACGTCCGAATACACGCGATTAAGCTCCGCGACCCGCTGATTGCGGGCGTCATCCAATCCCGGGGCCGGGCCGACCAGCAGCGCCTTGATGCTCATCTGCGACGCGGAATCCAGGATGTTGGCCAGGTTCAGCCGGCTGCGGGCGGTGGAGACATCCAGATCCACATCGCGATCGGAGAGCGCGATGACCAGGCGATTCTCGTATTGGTCGCTGAAACGCCGCGAGGCTTCGCCCATCCAGCGTTCGGCCAGGGCCTCGGAGCCTTCGGCAGGGGCAGCCAGGACGAAGGACTGCAAGCGCAACGCAGGATCCTGGGTCCGAGCCATAACCCGGCCGAACCAGCCTAGTCCGCGCGGGTCCCCATGTCCGGCCAGCAGCTCATCTCCGATTGCGGTAATGCGGATTGTGCGTAACTCCAACTGGGCGACCTTTCGTTGGCTTCAAGAATATGAATCGATCCCCACCTTAGCAGTGAAGTCGCCGGCATCGCGGGAGATCCATGCTGGATAAATGCCACACATTGCCCCCGGAGCGCCGCAGCGGGTTAACGAGCAGTTGCCGGCGAGTTTTCCCAGAATTACCTGGGAGAACTCGCCGGCAACGTCACAACAGCCCAGTGTTGCGAGGTGCTTTAGCGGGCGAACGCCTGCTGCAGCAGCACTGCGTTTTCTGCGTCGTGGCGCTTTGCGTTACCTGCAGAGGTTGCTGCCGATGCCGGGCGGGAGACCAAGGTGATCTTCTGCTCCAGCTGCGGTGCAACGTAGAGGCCGAAGAATGGCCATGGACCCTGGTTGGCTGGTTCGTCCTGGACCCAGACAGCCTTGGCATTCGGGTACTTGGCCAGCTCAGCAGCGATCTGCTCGGACGGTGCCGGGTAGAGCTGCTCAACACGCACGATCGCGGTCTTGGAGTCCTGCGCCTTGCTGCGCGCGGCGACCAAGTCGTAGTAAACGCGGCCCGAGCACAGCAGCACCTTGTCAACGGCGTTGGCATCGGTGATGGTGTGATCGCCGATAACCTCCTGGAAACCGCCGGTGGTGAAGTCCTCCACCGAGCTTGCCGCGGCCTTCAGGCGCAGCAGCTGCTTCGGGGTGAAGACGATCAGCGGCTTGCGCGGACGGGCATAGGCCTGGCGGCGCAGCAGGTGGAAGTGGTTGGCACCGGTGGAAGGCTGGGCCACGACCATGTTGTTCTCGGCGCACAGCTGCAAGAAGCGCTCGATGCGTGCCGAGGAGTGGTCCGGGCCCTGGCCCTCGTAGCCGTGCGGCAACAGCATGACCAGCGAGGAGGACTGCGACCACTTCTGCTCGGCCGAGGAGATGAACTCGTCGATCACGGTCTGCGCGCCGTTGACGAAGTCGCCGAACTGGGCTTCCCACATCACCAGCGCATCCGGGCGCTCCACCGAGTAGCCGTACTCGAAGCCCAGGGCTGCGTATTCGGAAAGCAGCGAATCGTAGATCCACAGCGGGGCCTGGTCCTCGCTCAGGTTGTGCAGCGGGTACCACTCGTTGTCGTTCTCGCGGTCGTGGAAGACCGAGTGGCGCTGCACGAAGGTGCCGCGGCGCGAGTCCTGGCCGGCCAGGCGAACTGGCACGCCCTCCATGGACAGCGAGCCCAGGGCTGCGACTTCGGCGAAGCCCCAGTCGATGCCGCCCTCGCGGGACATCTTCTCGCGGCGCTCGAGCAGCGACTTGAGCTTGGTGTGCATCGTGAAGCCCTCAGGAATCTGAACGTGGGCTGCACCGATATGTGCCAAGGTCTGGGCGGAGATGGCCGAACCGCGGGCGCCGTCGATGGTGTTCTCGTCGGCAGCCTGGGCGAATGGCTTCTCCAGGTCGTTGATGGTCGAGCCCGGGGTGATGATCGGGATCGGGGAGGTCTGGGCCGCATGCGTCTCGGCGAAGATGCGCTCCAGGTTCTCCTTGTACTCGGCCAGGACGTGCTCGGCTTCTTCCTGCGTGATGTCGCCGCGGCCCACCAGGGCCTCGGTGTACAGCTTGCGGGTGGAGCGCTTGGCCTCGATCAGGTTGTACATGATCGGCTGGGTCATCGAAGGATCGTCGCCTTCGTTGTGGCCGCGGCGGCGGTAGCACACCAGGTCGATGACGACGTCCTTGCCGAACTTCTGGCGGTACTCGAAAGCCAGCTGGCCCACGTGGACCACTGCCTCCGGGTCATCCCCGTTGACGTGGAAGATCGGAGCCTGCACGGTGCGCGCCACATCCGAGGCGTAGACCGAAGAGCGTGAGGAGCTCGGAGCGGTGGTGAAGCCGATCTGGTTGTTCACGATCACGTGGACGGTGCCGCCGGTCTTGTAGCCGGGCAGCTGGCTCATGGCCAGCACCTCGGAGACCACGCCCTGGCCAGCGAAGGCCGCGTCGCCGTGCACCAGGATTGGCAGCACTTCGTTCTTCGAGCCCAGTCGATCCAGCTTGGCGCGGGTGATGCCCTCGAGCACCGGATCAACCGCTTCCAGGTGCGAAGGGTTGGCAGCCAGGTAGACCTTGGTCTGGTTGCCCGCATCCGAGGTGTAGGAACCCTCGGTGCCCAGGTGGTACTTCACGTCGCCCGAACCCTGGACCGAGCCCGGGGTGGCGGTGCCTTCGAATTCGCGGAAGACCTGTGCGTAGGTCTTGCCGGCGATGTTGGTCAGCACGTTCAGGCGGCCGCGGTGGGCCATGCCGATGGCGACTTCGTCCAGCTGGTCGTCGGCGGCATCGGAGATGATGGCATCCAGCAGCGGAATCAGCGATTCGCCGCCTTCGAGGCTGAAGCGCTTCTGGCCGACGAACTTGGTCTGCAGGAAGGTCTCGAAAGCCTCGGCGGAGTTCAGCTTGCTCAGGATGCGCAGCTGCTCTTCGCGGGTTGGCTTCGCATAGCGCGACTCCAGCTTGGACTGGAACCACTCGCGCTCTTCCGGGTTCTGCAGGTGCATGTACTCGGTGCCGATGGTGCGGCAGTAGGCATCGCGCAGGGTGCCGAGGATATCGCGCAAGAGCGCGCGATCCTTGCCGCCCAGGCCGCCGGTGATCCACTCGCGGTCCAGATCCCACAGGGTCAGGCCGTAGTTGTTGATGTCCAGGTCCGGGTGCTTGCGCTGGACGTATTCCAGCGGGTTGATATCGGCCATCAGGTGGCCGCGCTCCCGGTAGGAGTTGATCAGGTGCTGGATGCGGGCGACCTTGTTGACCTGCAGGTCGATGTCGACCTGGTTGTCAACGGCCCAGCGAACTGGCTCGTAAGGGATGCGCAGCTGCTCGAAGATCTCGTCGTAGAAGCCCTGCTCGCCGAGCAAGAGCGATTCAACCAGCTTCAGGAATTCGCCCGAACCGGCACCCTGGATGACACGGTGGTCGTAGGTGGAGGTCAGGGTGATGTGCTTGCCGATACCCAGGGCAGCGACGGTCTTTTCCGACGAGCCGCGGTACTCGGCAGGGTATTCCAGTGCGCCAACGCCGATGATGGCGGCCTGGCCCTTGGATAGGCGGGGGACCGAGTGAACGGTGCCGATGCCACCTGGGTTGGTCAGCGAGACCGTGGTGCCAGCGTAATCGTCGGCGGTCAGCTTGTTGCCGCGGGCACGCTTGATCAGATCTTCATAGGTGGCCCAGAACTCGTTGAAGCTCAGGGTCTCCGCAGCCTTGACGTTGGGCACGGCGAGCATGCGGGTGCCATCTGGCTTTGGCATGTCGATCGCGATGCCGAAATTCACGTGAGCCGGCTGGATCGCAGTTGGCTTCTTGTCGATGACATCGTAGGTCACGTTCATCGATGGGATCTGCTTCAATGCGCGAATCACGGCGAAGCCGATCAGGTGGGTGAAGGAGATCTTGCCACCACGAGCGCGCTTGAGGTGGTTGTTGATGACGATGCGGTTGTCGATCATCACCTTGGCCGGAACCGCACGCACGGTGGTGGCGGTCGGCACGGCGAGGCTGGCATCCATGTTGGTGGCGATGGCCTTCATTGGCCCGCGCAGTGGAGTGCGCTTTTCCTCACCGAAAAGTTCGGTGGAAGGGGTGGCCTTTGGAGCCTGAGCCGGAATCGGTGCAGTCTTCGGCGCTGGCTCGGCCTTCTTTGCCTCAGCGTCTGGCGCTGCGGCAGGTGCTGGCTTTGAAGCTGGTGCTGGCTCGGAGGCCCGAGCCTGGGTTGCGGCGCGTGGTGTGCCCTGCCCGGTCGTTGCGGGTGCTGCAGTAGTTGCTGCTGGCGCCGCTGGCGCCGGCTGCGTTGCCGGTGCCTTCTTGTCGGCGGCGAGAGATTCGAAAATATCCCACCATTTCTTATCTACCGAGTTCTTGTCGACGAGATACTGTTCGAACAGCTCGTCTACTAGCCACTCGTTTCCACCAAACTCTTCAGTAAGTCGGTGGTGTGCTTGCTCTGGCACGTGCAACGCCTCTTCCCTGATTTCTACGTTGTTCTAGCTGAGCCGGTGGTCTTCCGAGGACGTGAATCGACCACTTCGGCTCACAAGATATCTAGACCTGCGCACCAGTCTAGTGACTTTTACGCGCAGTTGGCCACGGGACGTAGGTAATCTCACGAAAGTGTCGTGTATAACATCCCGTTCAGCGTGGTGAAGCTACCGCTGAACGCCACGACATTGAAGTGGTGCGCAATGAGGGCATCGTTCGATAGACTGAGTCGCACTATGGAATCACACTCTCCAAGCCGGTGTGCCGCCCGCGGGCGCAGTGCCGGCCAACTCAGTCCATGTTCAGCAGGTTCCGGCTCCCGATTGGAGCCTTCTAGTTGCCGTCGAATCGGCACTGAACCTCTCATTCCCATGCCGATGAACAGGTGGTGGTAACCACCTATGGATTGGCTCTTCATACTTCTTGGCCTGTTGCTGATTCTCGGCACCGGCTTCTTCGTGGCCGTGGAATTCTCCTTGGTCGCCCTTGACAAAAGCACAGTGCAAAACGCCGTCGATCGAGGCGAACGCGGCGCCAAGCCGCTGTTGCAATGCTTGACCTCGCTGTCCACCCAGCTCTCCAGCTGCCAGTTGGGCATTACGCTGACTACCTTGCTCACTGGTTACGTTCTGGAACCGGCAATGAGTTCCTTGCTGGAACCATTGATGGAAATGACCGGTATTCCCGAAGCCAGCTCGGTAGCCATCTCCGTGGTGGTTTCCCTGGTGGTAGCCACCTTGCTCTCGATGCTGATCGGCGAATTGGTCCCCAAGAACTTGGCCATCGCCGAGGCAATGTCCGTCGGCAAGCTGCTGGCCCGTCCGCAGCTGGTATTCACCGCGATCTTCAAGCCAGCCATCGTGGTGCTCAACGGATTCTCCAACGCCGTGCTGCACCGCTTCTTCGGGTTGGAAGCCAAGGAAGAAATTTCCGCCGCTCGCTCGTCGCAGGAATTGGCCTCGCTGGTGCGCCGTTCGGCCCAGCTGGGCACCCTGGACGTTCAAACCGCTCGCTTCGTGGAATCCACGATCGAATTCTCCGAACGCACCGCGGCGGATGTGATGACACCGCGCACCTCCATGTCCACCATCGATTCGCAGGCGCCCCTGTCCGAGCTGATCTCGGTCAGCGCCGATACCGGTTTTTCGCGCTTCCCCGTGATCGAGGGATCCAGCGATGAGATCCAGGGGATCTGCCATGTCAAGGCGGTTGTCTCGGTGCCGCGCGAACGCCGTGCTGCATTGCAGGTGGGCGAGTTCGCACGTGACGCCCTGTATGTTCCTGAAACCATCCACCTCGATGTGCTGCTGGAGCAACTGCGCGCCGCGGAATTCCAGATCGCCATCGTGATGGATGAATACGGTGGAACCGCGGGCCTGGTCACCTTGGAAGACCTCGTCGAAGAAATCGTTGGCGAAGTCTCCGACGAACATGACGAGGACGAGGAAGAAGCAGTCACCCAGCCCAACGGCAACTGGCTGTTCCCCGGCATGTTCCGGCCGGACCAGGTCAATGAGAATTTCGACCACGAGGTGATCCCTGAAGAGTCCTCCTACGAGACCATCGGTGGATTCATGCTTGCCGAACTAGGCCGCTTGGCCGAACTCAACGACCAGGTCGAGACGGAAAATGGCACCTTTACCGTGACCGAGCTGGATGGCCGGCGTATCGCCCAGGTCCGCTTCGAACCGGTGGCAACGGAGCAGGAGGCCGGCAATGAATGACTTTATGGGCCTCGTGTGGCTAGTCGTCCTGTTGCTGTTCAACGCGTTTTTTGTTGCTGGCGAATTCGCGGTGATGAGCGCTCGTCGCTCGCAGATCGAGCCATTGGCCGATGAAGGCAACAAGCGGGCCAAGGTTGCACTGTATGCCATGGAACATGTTTCGGTCATGCTGGCCGTTTGCCAGCTTGGTATCACCGTCTGCTCTCTGCTGATCCTGAACATTTCCGAACCTGCGATCCACCACTTGCTGGCGGAGCCGCTGACCATGATCGGGATGCCGGAGTCGGCTGCGGATACCGCGGCCTTCTTGATCGCATTGGTGCTGGTGACTTTCCTGCACGTCACCTTCGGCGAAATGGTTCCGAAGAACATTTCGGTTTCCGTCGCTGATAAAGCTGTCATGCTTTTGGCGATGCCGCTGGTTGGCATGTCCAAGGTGCTCAAGCCGATCATCTCGATGCTCAACGGCATGGCCAACCTGGTGTTGCACGCCTTTGGCATCGAGCCGAAGGATGAAGTCTCAAGTTCCTACACTGCGGCCGAGGTGCGCTCGATCATCGACACCTCTTCCGAAGAGGGGACCCTGGATGAAGACAACGCGTTGCGACTGACCAAGGCCTTGGAATTCTCATCGGTGACCGCACGAAGCTGCATGGTTCCGCTGGATGACTTGTTCACCCTGGAATGGGGCGAAACCACGGCTCGCGAATTCGAGAAGAAGGTCGGCAAGACCGGATTCTCGCGCATGCTGATCACGAAAAATGATATTCCGGTGGGCTACTGGCACGTGAAAGACGTGATGCTGATCGACGACGCGCATTCGACTCAGCCGCTGCAGGACTTGCCGCTACATCCATTGGGCCAGCTGGGCGAGGACACGGAAATCGAAGCGGCCCTGGAGGAGATGCGCCAGGAAGGCAACCACCTTTCGGTGGTCGTTGATGCCGCCGGTTCTGCCCTTGGCGTGGTGTTCCTTGAGGATGTGATCGAGGTGCTGGTTGGCGAGATCACCGATACGACTAGGAAGCGCACTTCTCCACCGCGCAGGGAGAAGCAGGGAAACTAGGCGAAGCTCACCCCGTGGGCACGTATTGCGAATGAATCGCAACTGGTAGGATTGACTGCGGCACCTCATTGGGTGCCGCAGTTTTTCGTCGCCGGAAAAACAACAATCTCGCAGTGCAGAAAGCAGTCCATGTCATCTAGCCCCATTGTCCACTTTGAGGACGCACGCTTGGCCTATGGGTCGCGTGTGCTCTGGGATGAGCTCAACCTATCCATCGCGGCGG
Source organism: Glutamicibacter sp. FBE19 (assembly GCF_015524875.1). Lineage (NCBI taxonomy): Bacteria > Bacillati > Actinomycetota > Actinomycetes > Micrococcales > Micrococcaceae > Glutamicibacter > Glutamicibacter sp. FBE19. Next base: position 84,093 of record NZ_JACKQN010000005.1, read on the forward strand.
GCGAGTTTCTTGCAGTTTTGGGCCCTAACGGCTCCGGCAAGACCAGCTTCATTAACACCATGCTTGGAACCACCTCGCTGAATCGAGGTTCCGTAGCCATTGCTGGCGCTCCGGTTCGTCGTGGATCGGCGGCCGTTGGCTTGATTCCCCAGCAGCGTCCCTTTGGCGACAACGTCCCATTGCGCGCCCGGGATCTCGTTGCCCTCGGCGTAGATGGTTCCAAGCTGGGTATCCGCATTGGTCGAAGTGCGGTGCGTCAAAAAGTCGATGAGCTTCTGGAGATGGTGGGGGCTAGCGGCTACGCCAACCGGCCGGTATCCGATCTTTCAGGAGGAGAGCAGCAGCGTCTGCGTGCGGCTCAAGCCTTGGCCGGAAACCCCAGGGTATTGCTATGCGATGAACCGTTGCTGTCACTGGATTTGCACCATCAGCAAGCCATCAGCGAAGTGATTCATCGCCAGGCCGTCGAGCGCGAAAGCGCTGTCATTTTCGTGACTCACGAAATCAACCCGATTCTTCCGTATGTGGATCGCGTGCTTTATCTGGCAGAAGGCCGCTTCCATCTGGGCACGGTTGATGAGGTCATGCAGTCATCGGTGCTCACCGAACTTTATGGCGCCCCGGTGGACGTGCTTCGCGTGAATGGGCGAATCGTGGTCGTGTCCGGGGCCGCGAGCAGCGACTTGCCGGCAGATGGGCACGAGCATGCTGAAGACATCGACCTGGAAACCGGGAAGTAGGAGCGGGACATGAACTTTTCGGACTTCATCGACAAGGCATTTAACTTTGACGATTACGCGCAGCTCTTGCCGCTGGTTTCCAATTCGCTGATTGCTGGGGCCGTGCTCGGCGTTGTCGGCGGCTTGATCGGCATCTTCATCATGATGCGTGACATGGCCTTTGCCGTTCATGGAATCGCCGAGCTGTCTTTCGCCGGTGCCGCGTTTGCGCTGCTCATCGGAGCTGACGTCGTGACAGGATCGGTATTCGGGTCGCTCGTCGCAGCGCTGATCCTTGGATTCCTTGGGACCAGAGCGCGTGATCGCAATTCCATTACCGGCGTGCTGATGCCATTTGGCTTGGGTCTTGGCATTTTGTTCTTGTCCCTCTATGAGGGGCGCAGCGCCAACAAGTTCGGGTTGCTGACCGGCCAGATAGTTGCTGTCGATGATGTGCAATTGACTGGAATGCTGGTGCTGTCGCTTGTCGTTGTGCTTGCCTTGATTCTCGTGTGGCGGCCGTTGACATTTGCATCCGTAGATCCGGTGGTAGCCAATGCCCGGGGCGTTCGCACCTCTGGATTGTCGATTTTTTTCATGGTGATCCTGGCGCTTGCGGTGGCAGTTACCATCCAGGTGGTTGGCGCGCTGCTGGTGCTTGCTCTGCTCATTACGCCTGCAGCTGCGGCAATGCGCATAACTTCCAATCCAGTACTGACTGTGGTGCTGTCTATTGCGTTCGCAGAATTGGCTGTTGTTGGCGGTATCTTGTTGGCGCTAGCTGGCGCATTGCCGATTAGCCCGTACGTCACCACGATCTCGTTCCTGATTTACGTCATCTGCCGTGGAATTGAATATGTGCGTTCTCCCCGAAGGCGCCATCAAGTGTAAGTGGAAGTTTTCCAATCGCCCCAGTTCATGTGGACTGGGGCGATTGCTGTCTCCAGCTCACGTTCTACTCCCCGTGCGGGCAGGTAGCCCCGATCAGGCAGGGATATCCTCGATATCCGGCGGACTGCTCCCGGTGTCCGGCGGCCGGTTCAGCCAGTCCTCGAAGGAACGCACCCAGTCAGCTTCGCTCATGCACTGCGGGTAGGGCTGATGCGCAAAACCTGTCGCCGGCGGCGCGGTCGAATGATACGTCGGCCCCATTCCGGTAGCGATCTTCATCCGGTGCGGCCCCCGGGAGATGACAATTTCCTGCCATCCAGGGGTTTCCTTGGCCTGGTTGCAGAACTTGCACCGTCCATCGGCGTTGACCACGCAGGTGTGCCCGCCCAGGCAGGCCTGGGTGACGTGGTCGATTTCCTCGATCATCCCGTCGCAGAAGGGGGTGCGGCAGCGCCGGTCCCGGGTTCTGATGAACTTCTTCATTTTCTCCGGGAAGATCCGTGCGGTGGAGTCCATCGCGATCAGCTCCCGGTCCCCGGGAGCGGTATAGAGGCGGATCAGCTCGATGCTCGCTTCCAGGGTGTCGATGAAGGCCGGGGGCCGGGTGGTGGCCATTTCCGCGAGGGTCATGTTGTTCAGGATTTCCTTGCCGGCGACCAGCTCGCGCGCGTATTGCGGGGCGATGACCCCGTAGCCGTCGAGGTAGGCTGGCTGCCGGTCGCCGAGGAAGAGGGTCTTGTCGGTCATGACCAGCGCGACGTTCATGTTCACGGGCACTGTTGCATCCGGGCTGGTGCAGAAGCTGGAGAGGTAGTCGGCTTCGATTTGCGCGCGGGTGCGCGGGTCGCCGTGGGCTTTGAGGCTTGTGGATTTTGCCTTGATGTCGTTTTTCAGGGCCAGGCCGGCGATGATGGGCAGTTCGGCGTGGAGGCTCATCATGCCGGTGTCCGGGTGCGCGGTGAATTTGATGCGGCGTTGCTCTTCGGCGCTTTTTTGTTCTTTGCACTGGTCGTCCGAGGCGTAGGCGTAGGTGAAGTCCTTGACGGTGTCGCTGATTTTCCTGGTGCCCTGGTTGGCGAACAGTCGGGGGTTCTTGGCGTACAGCTGATCGAATTCGGTGCGGCGTTCGGCTTTGAGGATGCGCAGCGGGGTGAGGATGGCGCGCATTTGGGCTTCGGTGAATTCGCCGCGGCTGTAGGCCGCGGCCAGGTGCGGGGTGTCGTTGAAGAGGATGCGGCAGTTTTCGAGGTATTCGCGGTAGCCGTGGGGGTCTGTTTTGCGGGCGAGGGCTATGGTGGCGGCGGTGCCGCGGTTCAGCTGCTTGAGGTTGCCGCGGGTGGCGTTCTGGTGGACGACGTTGATTTCGGTTTGGTGGGCGAGGGCTGCTTGGTGGTAGCGCAGGGAGGAGATGGCGCGTTCCAGGCGGGCGATGCTGGTGAGGCATTCCTCGGTGGTTCCGTGTTCCTCGATGTGTGCCAGGCTGGTTTCCAGTCCTTTGACCACGGCGGTGAATCCGTCGTGGTTTTCGGGGTTGGGGGTTTGCGCTGGGGGGATCGTGGTTTCGGACATGTTCTTATTTTACGCCAGTTATTAGAATATGTCTTCGATGGTTTGGTTGCGGGTGGATAACTTTTAGAACACGGTAAAGTTACCAGTCAGCGATTGTATTGGCTTGGAAGCTGAGGGGAATTCAAGCTTCAGGAGAGTGCTTTGGCGCGGCATTCAGCGCAGATGCCATAGATCTCGACGGTGTGTTCGGGCTCGGAAAAATCGTGTTCAGCAGCAACCCTCGCAGCCCAGCGTTCCACCGAAGGGGCTTGAACCTCGACGGTCTTGGAGCATGACCGGCACACGAGATGGTGGTGGTGGGTTTCAGTGACGCACTGGCGGAAGCGGGCTTCGCCATCGCCGCTGCGAAGGACATCGAGCAGGCCGTCATCAGCCATGGACTGCAGCAGGCGGTAAACGGTGGCCAGGGAAACCTTCTTCTCGGAATCCTGCAACCAGCGGTGAAGCTGCTGGGCCGTAGCGAAATCGTCGATCTCGCTCAAGGCCTGCGTAACAGCCAATCGCTGCTTGGTGATCCGGGTTTCTGGCTGGGACATCTACGTGCACCATTCCTTGACTTCGTCGCGGGTCGGCAAAGGGCCTGTCTGCTCGGCCGATCACCTGTACTTCCTCTCAATTTTAGCCAACTTTCCCAGATGATGCGTGTCTGTGGCTGGCACGGGCGGGGCGCGAAGCCTACGCTATGGATATGCGTATCAAAACCAGAGGCCATTCTTGTATAGAACTGAGCACGATCGACGGTTCGCTGCTGCTGGATCCTGGCGTCTTTTCCGATCTGACTGGCGTATTCGAAGGCAAGCACGCGGTGCTGGTGACTCATGAGCATGCGGATCATGCCGACCGGAATGCGATCGTCCAGGCGCTTGCAGCCAACTCTGTTTTAGAGCTCTACGCACCCGCGGCGCTGGCCCGGGAATTGCGCGAGCAGCTTCCTTCGGCCGCCGCGGCCCAGGTGCACACGGTGTGCGCCGGCGCGGACTTCATCGTCGGCGGGATCAAGGTGCGCGCCACCGGTGGTACGCATGCCACAATCCACCATTCGATCGATCTTGTCGCCAACGTCGGCTACCTGCTCGGCGACCACGCGGTGGGCCAGCCGGTGGTCTACCACCCGGGCGACAGCTACCACGTCCCGGTCGGCGTGCCGGTGGACGTGCTGCTGCTTCCGGTCATGGCGCCCTGGGCGAAGATGTCGGAGGCCGCGGACTTCGCGACGGCGGTCAAGGCGGAGGCCTGGGTGCCCATCCACGATGGGCTGCTCAATGAACGTGGTGTCGCGCTGTTTGATCGCCAGCTGGGTGCGATCGCCGAACGCGCTGGCAGCCAGTTTGCGCGCCTGGAGAATGGCGCCGAATACAAAGTCGAAGAACTCGTAGCAAGGTAGCGCAGATGAACCCGTTGATTTCCGCCCAAGAGCTGAAGGCCCTGCTTCCTGGCGAGTGCGTCCTGCTTGATGTCCGGTGGGTGCTCGGACGGGATGACGGCGCGCAAGAGTATGCGCTCGGGCATCTTCCCGGTGCGGTGTTTGTCGATATGGAGCGGGAGCTGTCGGGCGCGGTGGGCGAACATACCGGGCGGCACCCGCTGCCATTGCCCGCGGACTTCGAAGCGGCCGCCCGGCGCTGGGGGATCAACCCGCAGAGCCACGTGGTGGTGTACGACGATTCTGGCGCGCTGGCCGCGGCCCGGGCCTGGTGGCTGCTGCGCCATGCGGGGTTCGAGCAGGTGCAGGTGCTCGACGGGGGACTGGAGGCTTGGAGGCAGGCCGCGGGGCCGATCTCCACGCAAGCCCCCGAGGTGAGCCCCGGAACGGTGTCGCTGTCCTGGGGGCGGATGCCGGTGGTGGACTTCGACGAGCTGGAATCCCTGGACGGGGTCTTGATCGATTCACGGGCCACCGTACGGTATCTGGGGATCACCGAGCCGGTGGATCCGGTAGCCGGCCACATTCCCGGCGCGCTGAACCGCCCGACCACCGACAACCTCGATGAGCAGGCCCGCTTCTACGGCCCGGAAGCCTTGCGGGCCGCCTTTGAAAAGCTGGGGGCGCAGCAGCCCGGATCGGCCGCCTACTGCGGCTCCGGGATTACCGCGGCCCACCAGGTGCTGGCCGCTGCCAGCGCCGGGATCGAACTCGGACTGTATCCAGGCAGCTGGTCCGAGTACTGCTCCTACCCGCAGGCGCCGATCGCCACCAGCGACGAAAAGCACCGCCACTAGATTTCCGCAACCCGACGAAAGGCTGCCATGAGCACGCTGTTCAGCAAGATTATCCAGGGGCAGATCCCCGGCCGGTTCGTGTGGCAGGACGAAACCTGCGTGGCGTTCCTGTCCATCGGCCCGCTCTCCGATGGCCACGCCCTGGTGGTGCCGCGCGAGGAGGTCGACGAGTTCACCGATGCCTCCGAGCAGCTGCTCACGCACCTGACCCTGGTGGCGCAGAAGATCGGGCAGACCCAGAAGCGGGTTTTCGGCGCGCAGCGTGCCGGGCTGATGATCGCCGGCTTCGAGGTTCCGCACCTGCATGTGCACGTGTGGCCGACCAATTCGCTGGCGGATTTCGACCTGTCCAATGCGGCCGACAACCCGGATCCGCAGGCGATGGACAATAATGCGCAGAAGCTGCGCGACGGGCTGGTCGCCGACGGCCACGGCGAGTTCGTGCCCGGGGCCTGACAGCGTGGCCGGCACCCCTGCACGCTACAGCTGCGCCAGCCCGTCCTTCATCGCCTTGCGGATGCGCTTTTCGCTCACCGAATAGGCCGTCCCCAGCTCCTGGGCAAAGAGCGAGATGCGCATTTCCTCCAGCATCCACTTCACCTGCGCCAGCAGCGCCGGGACGCGTGCGCCCTGTGGCACCTTCTCCAGCGCGCTGTCGTACTCGTCTTCCAGCTTCTGGATCACCACCAGCGCCTGGGAGTCGCGGGTGACCGCACCTGCGCGCAGCTTCTCCAGGCGCTTTTCGACGCCGGCCACATAGCGCGGCAGGCGCATCAGATTCGCCGCTCCCGTGGCGGCGATGAACCCCGGATAAATCAGCTGCTCCAGCTGTGAACGGATATCGGTGACCGCCGCGAACATGGCCAGGGACTTGGTGCTCTTCAAATCCTTGTTGATGCGGGTGGAGGCGCCGAACACCTTGGCCACGATCGCGGTGATCGTGAAGATGGTGTCGATCTGCTCGGCGCGCACCGCTTCAAAGAGGGCCTCGAAGCCTGCCCGGTTCATCGGCAGCGACTCGGGAACCAGCTGATCGACCGCGGCCATGGTGCAGTCGGCGATCAATTTGTCGATCGAGCCATGCGGGTTCTGCGTGAAGACCAGCTTCTCCGCGTTGTTCAGGTGCGAGATCACGAATTTTGCCGCCGGCGGCAGGCGCAGCATCAGCAATCGGATCACGCCGGAGCGGTGGGCGGCATCGCGCTCGGCTTCGCTGCGGAAGACCGTCAAATCCACGGTGCTGCCGTTATCGTCCAGCCCCGGGTAGGCGGTGATTTGCTGGCCCATCACGGTGGTGGTCACCTTGGCCGGCAGGGTATCGCCCAGGGTCTGGCCCGAGGACTCCAGCTGCGGCCAGGTCTCCAGGGCCTTCTGGTCCCAGGCGCCGGTGGCCGCCGAAGCCTGGGCCTTCTTGCGCTGGCTGGCAGCAGCCACGGGCTTGCCGGGCTTGCCGGGTTTCCCGGCACCGGGGGAGTTGACCCCGCTGGCCAGGGCGGTCCGGTTGGCGGCGGCGAATTTGTACTGCAGGGCGGCCAGGTCATCGCCCTGGCCGAGCACCTTGCCCGAAGCGTCGGTGATGGTGAAGCCAAAGCGCAGGTGCGGCGGCAGCGTGGCGAAGTCGAAGACCGCCGGGTCGACCACCATGCCGCGCAGCCGGCGCAATACCAGCGCCAGGGATTCGGCCAGATCGTCGGCGGACGGATCGAAGTCGGTGTTGAGCATTTCAAGCGCCTTGGCCGCCACATCCGGGGCGGGCACGAAGTTCTTGCGAATCGACTTGGGCATGGAGCGGATCAGTGCGGTGATCAGCTCGTGGCGCAGGCCCGGGATCAGCCAGGCGAATCGCGCCGGATCCAGCTGGTTCAAGAACACCACCGGAACGCTGAGCGACACGCCGTCGCCCTCGGAGCCGGCGGCGGCAGGGTTGTATTCGTAGCTCAGCGGCAGGTGGATGGAACCAAGCTGCCAGGTGGTCGGGAACAGCGTTTCGTCCAGTTCCCCGCCGTCGGCCAGCAGGGCTTCGGGATCAAAGTCCAGCAGCGCCGGATCGGTGGCCCGGGCCTTCTTCCACCAGCGGTCGAAGTGCCGCTCGGAATAAACCTGGGCGCCGACCCGGGCGTCGTAGAACGCGAAGAGGTCATCGTCGCTGATCCGCAAATCATGCCGGCGCATGCGGGTTTCGAGCTCTTCCACTTCTTCGAGCAGCGCCTGGTTCTTGGCGAAGAACTTGTGGTGGGTCCGCCAATCGCCCTCGACCAGCGCGTGGCGGATGAACAGCTCGCGCGCCAGGAGAGGATCAACGCGCCAGTAGTGGAACTGGCGGCGGGGAATGATCGGCAGGCCAAAGAGCGTGACCTTCTCATAGCCCATCACCGAGCCGGTGCGCTTGGACCAGTGCGGTTCGGAGTGCGTGCGCTTGAGCAGATGCGGGGCTACTTCTTCCACCCATTCGGGCGCGATGGCCGCATTTACCCGGGCCCAGAGGCGCGAAGTTTCCACCAGCTCGGCGGACATGACCCAGGTGGGGGACTTCTTGAACAGCCCCGATCCGGGGAAGATCGCAAAACGGGTGCCGCGCGCGCCCAGATAATCGCGCTTGCGCTCATCGTAAAGGCCGATATGCCCCAGCAGCCCGGCCAGCAGCGACTTGTGGACCTGGTCCTCATTGCCCGCCGGATCGATCGGCGCGGCCGCCACGGTAATGCCCAGCGGCTTGGCCAATTGGCGCAGCTGGGTGAACAGATCCTGCCATTCGCGAACGCGCAGGTAGTTGATGAATTCGGACTTGCACAACCTGCGGAAGGCCGAGGAGGACAGCTGCTTTTGCTGTTCCTGCAGGTAGGCCCACAGGTTCAGCAGCGCGATGAAGTCGGACTTCTCGTCGGCGAAGCGCTTGTGCAATTGAACCGCGCGCTCGCGCTGCCCGGTCTCCTCGCTGGGGCGCTCGCGCGGATCCTGGATGCTCAGCCCGGCGGCCAGCACCATGAGCTCCTTGGCGACGCCGCGATCCGCGGACTCCACGATCATTCGGCCCAGGCGCACATCCAGCGGCAACTGGGCCAGCTTGCGCCCGATATCGGTGAGCTTGGCGGCCTTGGTGGATTCCAGGGCGCCGAGCTCGCGCAGGAGGTTCACGCCATCGGTGATGGCGCGGGCTTCGGGCGGCTGCACAAAGGGGAACTGGGCCACCTCGGTGGCGGAGGAGACCACGCCCATGGAGATCATCTGCAGGATCACGCTGGCCAGGTTGGTGCGCAGGATTTCCGGGTCGGTGAATTCGGGGCGCGCCTGGTAGTCGGGCTCGGAGTACAGGCGGATCGCGATGCCCTCGGAGACACGGCCGCAACGCCCCGATCGCTGGTTGGCGCTGGCCTGCGAAACACGCTCGATCGGCAACCGCTGCACCTTGGTGCGGTGCGAGTAGCGCGAGATGCGGGCGGTGCCGGTATCGATCACGTACTTGATGCCCGGCACGGTCAGCGAGGTTTCGGCCACGTTGGTGGCCAGGATGATGCGCGGGGCGCCGCCCGGGTGGAAGACCCGGTGCTGCTCGGCCAGCGACAGCCGGGCGAACAGCGGCAGCACCTCGTAGCGCGGCAGGCGCTTATTGGAGGCGACCAGGGCGCGCAGGGCCTCGGCGGCGTCGCGGATTTCGCGTTCGCCGGAGAAGAAGATCAGGATGTCGCCCGGGGCTTCGCGGGACAGCTCCTTGACCGCGTCGGTGACCGCATCGAGCGGGTCGCGCTCTTCTTCCAGGGAATTCTCGTCGGCGTTCTCGGCGTCCAGCTCGGCTTCGGCCTGCAGTGGCCGGTAGCGCAGTTCCACCGGGAAGGTGCGCCCGGAGACCTCGATGATCGGGGCCGGTTCAATCTCGCCCGATGGCAGCGGCGTCCCGAAGTGCGCGGCAAATCGTTCCGGGTCGATGGTGGCCGAAGTGATGATGATCTTCAGCTCGGGGCGCCGGGGCATGATCTGCTTGAGGTATCCGAGCAGGAAGTCGATATTCAGGCTGCGCTCGTGGGCCTCGTCGATGATGATCGCCGAATATTTTCTCAGCAGGCGGTCGCGCTGGATTTCGGCCAGCAGGATGCCGTCGGTCATGACCTTCAGCTTGGTATTGCGCGAAACTTCGCCGGTGAAGCGCACGTGGAAGCCGACTTCGTCACCGATCTGCGTGCCCATTTCCTCGGCAATGCGCTCGGCGACGGTGCGCGCGGCGAGGCGCCGGGGCTGGGTGTGCCCGATCATGCCCTGCTCGGCCAGGCCGAGTTCGATGAGCATTTTGGGCAGCTGGGTGGTTTTGCCCGAACCGGTTTCGCCGGCAATGACTACTACCTGGTTTTCGCGCACCGCCTTGAGGATGTCTGCGCGACGGGATGAGACCGGGAGGGCTTCGGGATACGTAATGCTAAGCGCCATGATGTTCCCATTCTATTCGCGCCACGCGCATTCGTGGTGGCCGCCGGGCCGAAGCCCGGGTCGACACCAAAAATGCGCCTTGGGGAGTAGTGCGCCAAGAGTCAAATTTTCAGATTGTCCAAGCAATTGTCGACAACTTAAGGCCGAGAAATACAAAACTTCCAGATACTGGCGCAATCCGGATCATTTGTGTCCACTAGAATCCAGATCAAGATGCAAACGTCTGGGAATCGACCTTGATCGTAGTCAAGGTGAGGTCGTTCACATGTAAGATCGAGGGTAATCATCGACGTGTTGCCTGGACGGTTCCCGCATGCTGCGCAGCTGTTGCGCTTCATAACCGGGCATCCGCGCTATCGGTGGGATTCACTCGCAAGGGAACTTTGAAAGGAACTTCAATGAAGAGCTTCACCGCCATGAAATTCGCTGCTATCGCAGCAGCTGGTGCACTGGCCTTGACCGCTTGTGGCGGCAGTGGCGACGGGGGCACTGCTGCTGGCGGCGATGACGCCGTCAAGATCGGCATTTCCCAGTTCGTCTCGCACCCTTCGCTTGACGCTGTAGTTACCGGTTTCAAGGCTGGCATGGAAGAAGCCGGCTACACCGGCGACAAGATCGAATACGACATGAACAACGCCGAAACCGATCAGGCAACCAACACCTCGATCGCCGGCAAGCTTGCCGCCGATTCGGATATCGACCTGGTTTTGGCAGTTGCCACCCCTTCGGCCCAGGCTGCAGCGCAGGCGATCACCAACGTTCCAGTGCTCTTCTCCGCCGTCACCGACCCGGTAGATGCCAAGCTGGTAGCCTCCAACGAAGCGCCCGGCGCCAACGTCACCGGCACCTCGGACATGAACCCGGTCGACGAGCAGCTGCAGCTGCTCAAGGATCTGGCGCCTGATGCCAAGAAGGTCGGAATCGTCTACTCCTCGGGTGAAGCCAACTCGGCTGTCCAGGTGAAGATGGCTGAGGAAGCGGCCAAGTCCCTGGGCCTGACCATCGAGAAGGCCGCAGTATCGGCATCGAGCGAAGTCCAGCAGGCTGCCAGCTCGCTGGATGTGGATGCATACTACGTGCCAACCGATAACGCAGTGGTTTCCGCTCTGGAAGGCCTGCTGCAGGTCGCCGAGAAGAACAACGTCCCGGTGATCTCCGCTGATGGCGAGTCCGTCAAGCGCGGCGCCACGGCAACCTACGGAATCAACTACGAGAAGCTGGGCGAGCAGACCGCCGCCATGGCCGTGAAGATCCTCAAGGGCGAAGCCGAACCGGCAACCCTGCCAGTGGAGACCATCTCCGAGGTTGATCTCTACCTGAATGAAAAGGCCGCCAAGAAGGTCGGCGTTGAATTCACCGATGAGATGAAGAAGGAAGCCGTCGAGGTTTACTAAACCCCGGCAACAACTTACCGACGCAAGGCGGGGCGCATAACCTGATGCCTCGCCTTTCGTCGTGACTACTCGCAAAACTTACAACTCAAGGATCCACACATGATCACAGCGGTTGAACTCGGCCTGATTTACGCCATCATGGCGCTCGGGGTGTACCTGACCTTCCGTATCCTGGACTTTCCCGACCTGACCGTCGATGGCAGCTTCACCACCGGTGCCGCCGTTGCCTCGGTCGGCATCGTGAACGGGATGAACCCATGGCTGGCCACGGTGCTGGCCTTCTTCGCCGGCATGGTTGCCGGTGTCATCACCGGCCTGCTGCATACCAAGGGCAAGATTGATGGCCTGCTCGCCGGTATTTTGACCATGATCGCGCTGTACTCGATTAATTTGCGCATCATGGGCAAGGCCAATACGCCGCTGCTCGGGGAACAGACCCTGATCAGCCCGATGCGCGCCTCGGGCATCCTCGGATCCTGGTCATCGGTCGCGATTTTCTTCGCCGTGTGCCTGGCATTTGTTGCGGTGATCGTCTGGTTCCTGCATACCGAATTGGGCATGGCCATGCGTGCCACCGGCGACAACCAGGAAATGATCCGCTCCTTCGGCGTGAGCACCGACAACCAGAAAATCCTGGGCCTGGCGCTGTCCAATGGCCTGGTGGCCCTGTCCGGCGCGGTAATCGCCCAGTACCAGGGCTTCGCCGATATCGGCATGGGCATTGGCCTGATCCTGATCGGCCTGGCTTCGGTCATCGTCGGCCAGGCCATCTTCACCCAGCGCTACATCTGGCTCGCTGCCATCGCCGTGGTCTTCGGCGCGGTGATCTACCGCCTGGTCATCCAGCTGGCACTCTCTGCCGGCCTGCAGGTCAACGACATGAAGCTGATTTCCGCGGTGCTCGTGGTGGTCGCGCTGCTGCTGCCGAAGTGGAAGGGCTTCCAGAAGATCATCAAGACCTTCACGAAGCGCCCGCAACCCGTTACCGAATCCAAGGAAGAGGTTCGCACCAATGCTTGAAATCAAGAACCTGTCGCGTACGTTCTTCCCCGGAACCGTGAACGAGCGCAAGGCACTGCGCAACATCAACCTGAACCTGGTTGACGGAGAATTCGTCACCGTCATCGGCTCCAATGGCGCTGGCAAGTCCACGGTGCTGAATATGGTGGCAGGCAAGCTGCAGCCGGATGCCGGCTCGGTGACCATCGGCGGCAAGAATGTCACCAAGCTGGCCGATTACCAGCGCGCCAAATACATCGGCCGCGTTTTCCAGGACCCGATGGCCGGAACCGCCCCGACCATGTCCATCGAGGAGAACATGGCCCTGGCCTACGCCCGCGGACGTTTCCGCGGGCTGGGCTTGGGTGTGGGAGCCAAGCGCCGGGAACTGTTTGTCGAGGAGCTCAAGAGCCTGGAACTCGGGCTGGAAAAGCGCCTGAAAACCAAGGTGGGGCTGCTCTCCGGCGGCCAGCGCCAGGCGCTGAGCCTGCTCATGGCGACGTTCTCCAAGCCGAAGATCCTGCTGCTTGATGAGCACACCGCCGCCCTGGATCCGCAGCGTGCGGCGCTGGTCTCGCGCTTGACCAAGGAAATTGTGGAACGCCACCAGCTGACCACCCTGATGGTCACGCACAATATGGAACAGGCGCTCGCCCTGGGCACCCGCTTGATCATGATGCACGATGGGCAGATCATCCTGGATTTGAACCAGGAAGAGAAGTCCAAGATGACCGTCAAGGACCTGCTCGACGAGTTCGGGAAGATCAAGGGCGCGCAGCTCGACGACAAGACCATGCTCCAGTAATTACAGCGAACAGCTGCAAGGGCTTTGCCTGACCCTCGAGGTCGGCAAAGCCCTTGCTGCGTTAACCAGGTTCTCGGCTCAGCTTCTTTCGCAATAGGAACTCGATTCGACCCGAGGTTTCATCAATGAGTTCCTGGCCAGTGTGCTGGTATCCGCAGGACAGGTACAGCTCGATCGCACGCGAATTATCGGCAATAACCCATAAGCGGAGTTCCACGTGACCGGCGCTCGCTGCATGGCGGTCCACCTCGGAAAGCAAAACTCGCGCAATGCCTTGGCCCCAGAAATCGGGCGCAACGGCGACGTAGTAAATTTCCAGATAGCCATCGTGGGGTGAGGCGATCTAAATCCTGCCGGAACTTCGTCCTTGGATGCCATCACGAGCCTGGCTTCCGGCAGCGCCAAGCGACGTTGAACTCCAGCAAGCGCTTGGCTGCCGTCTGTTGGCGTGGGCTTGCGATCGCGTTGCGCGGCAGCTTGCGCCCAGATTCTCGCAGCATGGTCAATGCATTGCGAATCCTGCCGCGTCGCTTCCATAAAGGTGAGCGATGAGTCATCCATGCACATGGTGCTAAGACCTCAGATCCAAGGTGCAGGAATGGCCGGTCTTAAGGCCCTCCGCGATAAAATCCAGGACCAAATGCCCGGCTTCTTGCGGGGGAGCAGGGGCGTAGATCCACGTGGCTTCCCAAGGCGATTCAAGCGAGGCTGTCTCACCACCGACCCACATGTATTCCGTGCCCAAATCGTCTGTCACTTCAGCTTCGATGCGCTCGAAAAATTTATCACTCGGCAGTGGCGGTGCACTTCCGGCGATGCTTGCTCCACGCTCTTCGAGCTGAGCCTTCCAGGCCTCTTTCTTGCTGCTGAAGTCCGCATCGAGTTGGCGGGTCATTTCATTGGGCACAGCGCGCAGCGTGAACTCGAAACTTGAAGTGAACCCGACATCGCAGTCTTCGGATTCAAGGTGCCAAGGCGGGAGGCCCGTGCTTAGATTGAGCCCGGCAAAAGAAACATCAACGCCTTGGTGGACGGCGACGATTAGATCGTGCGGAGCTGATTCCATGCGTGCCATGGCATCAGACTACACAGCGAGTCATCGATGATTCCCTTCGTTAAAAGGATATGCCGTGTCTGCCTGGCCACCAAGCGAAGCGGCGAGTGCGTTTGCTCTAGATCATTCCGCTGGAGCCGAGCAGTGAGCCAACAAAGAACGTCGCGGCCAGGGCCAGCGCGCCACCGATTACCAGCCGGAGCGCTGAGACCCGTTTGGAGCTTCCACCGATGTAGGCGCCGAGCGTTCCGGTGAGCGCCAGGGCAACGAGCACCGCGGCAAAGGTCACGGGAATGCGGATCTGTTGCGGTGGCAGCATGATGGCAAGCATGGGCAATATCGCGCCAACCACGAAAGCCGCGGCGGAAGCATAGGCCGCATGCCACGGGTTGGCCTCTTCTTCTTCGTCGATATTCAGCTCTGCCGACAAATGGGCTGCCAGCGGATCGTGTGCGGTCAGTTCGGTGGCCACCTGCATCGCGGTTTGCCGGCTCAGCCCCTTCGCCTGGTAGATGCCGGCAAGCTCAGCGAGTTCCGCCTCGGGATCTTCGGCGAGCTCTTGGCGTTCCTTCTCCACCAGGGCGCGCTGGGAATCCCGCTGGCTGCTGACCGAAACATACTCGCCCAGTGCCATGGAGATGGCACCGCCGATCACCGCGGCCATTCCGGCAATGAAGATTGGGGCTGACTGGTTGGTGACTCCTGCTACGCCTACGACGGTCGCCGCCACCGAGACAATGCCGTCGTTAGCGCCGAGCACCCCGGCACGCAGCCAGTTGAGGCGTTCGGCGAAATTCAGGTCATGAGGTTCGCCGGGATGGGCATTAGCTGATTGGCTCATGCCCCAAGATAAGCACCAGGCGTACGATCAGCGCTAGTTCTTGCTCTCCAGGGGATGGGGAAAACGGCGATCCGGGAATAAAAAAATTGCAGGCCCGGATGAACCAGGACCTGCAATTTGCTGGTGCCCCTGAAAGGAATCGAACCTTCGACCTTCTGCTCCGGAGGCAGACGCTCTATCCACTGAGCTACAGAGGCGTGTTGCTGGGCAACAGAAGAAATACTATCAGGTGGTGTGCTGATCTGCGCAATTCGAGCAGCCAGGTTGTGCTGTGTTGCAAAAGTCACCGAACCCGGCAAGCCTCACAGCCTTGGGGGAGTCATGAATGCTGAACATGCGGTGCAATTACCGGTATTCTTGAACGGTGACTCCTGAAGAACTCTCCGCAGCAATATCCGCATGCCTCACCGAAGCCGTCGCCGCTGGTGAAATCTCCGTTGAGGTTCCAGACACCGTGCGTGTCGACCGTCCCAAGAGCCGTGAGCACGGTGACTGGGCAACCAACATCGCGCTGCAACTGGGCAAGAAGGCTGGCATGGCCCCGCGCGACTTCGCGCAGATCCTTGCCCGACGCCTTGCCGAGGTTCCAGGAGTCGGTGCCGTGGACATCGCAGGCCCTGGCTTTTTGAACATTACCCTCGAAGCTGGCGCGGCCGGCGAGCTGGCCCGCACCATCGTCGACGCCGGTGCAGCCTATGGCAGCAACCAGGCCCTGGCCGGCCACGTGGTCAACATGGAGTTCGTTTCGGCGAACCCGACCGGTCCGCTGCACATCGGCCACACCCGCTGGGCTGCCCTGGGCGATGCGATCTCGCGCGTCCTGCGCGCTTCGGGCGCCTCGGTCACCAGCGAGTACTACATCAACGACGCCGGCAACCAGATGAACGTCTTTGCCCGCTCGGTCTACAACCGCATCCACGGCCTGCCGGTTCCCGAGGGCGGCTACCCAGGCGAATACATCAAGGAACTGGGCGATATCGTCCTGGCCCAGAACCCGCAATTGGGCGAACTGGAAGAAGCCGAAGCCATCCCGGCGCTGCGCGATGCCGCCTACAAGGCGCAGCTGGCAGACATCAAGTCGACCCTGGCCGACTTCGGCGTCAGCTTCGACGTGTACTTCTCCGAGACCGCCCTGCACGAAGGCGGGGCCGTGGCCGATGCCGTAGCCCGCCTGCGCGAACAGGGCCACATCTTCGATTTGGAGGGCGCCGTCTGGCTGCGCACCACCGACTTCGGCGATGACAAGGACCGCGTGCTGATCCGCGCCAATGGCGAGCCGACCTACTTCGCTGCCGACGCCGCCTACTACCTGTCCAAGAAGGACCGCGGCTTCGAAGAGAAGATCTACCTGCTGGGAGCCGACCACCACGGCTACGTCAACCGTCTCAAGGCCATTGCCGCCTGCGCGGGGGATGACAAGGAAAAGAACATCGAGGTGCTGATCGGCCAGCTGATCAGCGTTAACGGCGCCAAGCTCTCCAAGCGCGCCGGCAACATCATCGAGCTGCGCGATTTGATCAACTGGATCGGTGCCGACGCGCTGCGCTACTCGCTGGCCCGCTTCCCGGCTGATTCGCCGATCGCGCTGGACCCGGAGCAGCTGAAGAAGAACTCCAACGACAACCCGGTGTTCTACGTGCAGTATGCCCACGCCCGCTCGGCTGCCGCGGCCCGCAATGCCGCCGCCAAGGGAGTGACCCGCGACGAGTTCGATGCCGCGCTGCTCACCGACCCAACCGAAAACGAGCTGCTGGCAGTGCTCGGCCAGTTCCCCTCGGTGGTCGCAGGCGCCGCTGAATTCCGCGAACCGCACCGCATTGCCCGCTACCTGGAGCAGGTCGCCGGCGCCTACCACTCCTGGTACGCCGCAACCCGCATCACCCCGGTGGCTGAGGACGAGGCGATCGCACCAGTTCACAGCACCCGCCTGTGGCTGAACGACGCCGCCACCACCGTCTTGGCAAATGGATTGGAACTGCTGGGCGTTTCCGCCCCAGAGAGGATGTAAATAGCCGATGGCCGTATCGCCGCTAGCCCCGCAATGGCTGCAATTCCCCGAAAACATCAACGCGCTTCGCCAGATCGAATGGGCTTCGGGGGTTTCCCGCGAAGCTAGCGGCGAACTGTCCGTCCAGGGCATCACTGCCAGCGCGCTCGCCGAAGAATTCGGCACGCCGCTGTTTGTGCTCGACGAGAACGACTTCCGCGCCCGTGCCCGCGGTTTCAAGACCGCCTTCGACCAGGCGTTCAAGGAGTTGTGCGGGGCAGTAGACGTCTACTACGCCGGCAAGGCCTTTGTCTGCACCGAGGTGGCCCGCTGGGTGACCGATGAGGGGCTGCGCCTGGACACCTGCTCCGGCGGCGAATTGGCGGTGGCCCAGGCCGCCGGCGTTCCCGCGGCGAATCTCTCGCTGCACGGAAACAACAAGTCCGCCGCGGAGATCACCCGGGCCATCACCATGGGCGTCGGGCGCATCGTCATTGATTCGCTCGACGAGCTCGAACGCGTCATCACCCTGGCCGGCTCCCTGGGCCGCACCGCGGAAGTGATGCTGCGCATCACCCCGGGAGTGCACGCCTCGACCCATGAGGCGATCGCCACCGCCCATGAGGACCAGAAATTCGGGCTGTCGATCCTGGCCGATGCCACCGGCACCTCGCCGGCATTGCGCGCGGTGGCTCGTGCCATCGAGGCAAAGAACGTGAACCTGCTGGGCCTGCACGCCCACATCGGTTCGCAGATCTTCGAGGCCGAGGGCTTCGCCATGGTCGCGCGCACCATGCTGGGCTTGCTCGCGCAGATCCGCGAGATCCACCAGGTGGCGCTGCCCGAGCTGGATCTGGGTGGCGGCTACGGCATCGCCTACACTTCCGAGGACCACCCCTCCACCCCTGCGAAGCTGGCCAGCCAGATGGCCGAGGTCGTTGCCGCGACCTGCCAGGAACTGGCGCTGGACTGCCCGCGCATCTCGATCGAGCCGGGCCGCGCCATTGCCGGCCCAACCACCTTCACCCTCTACGAGGCCGGAGTCCGCAAGGACGTCCAGGTGGAAGACGCCAGCGGAGAGCTGTTCGAGCGCCGCTACATTTCGGTGGATGGCGGCATGAGCGACAACCCGCGCCCGGTGCTCTATGACGCGCAATACACCGCCGTGCTCGCTGGCCGTATGACGCAAAGCGACGCAATTATTTCTCGCGTAGTTGGGAAACATTGCGAGTCAGGTGACATAGTCGTGAAGGACGTTTACCTGCCCGAAGACGTGGCCGCTGGCGACTTGCTCGCGGTTCCGGCCACCGGCGCCTACTGCTGGGCCCTGTCGAGCAACTACAACTACCTCACCCGCCCCGCGGTGGTAGCGGTACGCGATGGCCAAGCCCGCCTGATCGTGCGCAGGGAAACCGAAGACGACTTGCTAGCCCGCGACATGGGAGTTTAATTGAGCGGCGAAAAGAACCTGAAGGTAGCCCTGCTGGGTTGCGGCACGGTCGGAGCCCAGGTGGCCCGGATCCTGCTGGAAGACGCGAATGAACTGGCATCCCGCTCGGGTGCCGGACTGCAGCTGATCGGCATTGCGGTGCGCAACCTGGAGACCAAGCGTGATGTGGACTTGCCCAAGGAGCTTTTCACCACCGATGCGCTGGCACTGATCGAACAGGCCGATGTGGTCATCGAGCTGCTCGGCGGGCTGGACCCGGCCGGGCAGTACATCGCCGCCGCCCTGTCCAAGGGCGCCAGCGTGGTCACCGGCAACAAGGCGCTGATCGCGCTCAAGGGCGCGGAGCTGAACGAGGTGGCCGCAGGCAGCGGCGCCCAGCTGCGCTATGAGGCCGCCGTGGCCGGGGCCATCCCGATCCTGCGCCCGATCGCCGATTCGCTGGCCGGGGACCACATCACCAAGGTGATGGGCATCGTCAACGGCACCACCAACTTCATCCTGGACGCCATGGACACCACCGGCGCGGCCTTTGGCGACGTGCTGGCCGAAGCCCAGGCGCTGGGATACGCCGAAGCCGATCCGACCGCCGACGTGGGAGGGCACGATGCCGCGGCCAAGGCCGCCATCCTCGCCTCGCTGGCTTTCCACACCAGCATCTCCTCGGAACAGGTTTCCACCGAAGGCATCACCGAGGTCACCGCCGAGGATGTGGCCGCCGCTGCCGAGGCCGGCTACGTGATCAAGCTGCTGGCCATCGCCGAACAGGGCGACGCAGGCATTTCGGTGCGCGTCTACCCGGCGCTGATCCGCCGCGGCCACCCGCTGGCCACCGTTCACGGGGCCTTCAACGCGGTCTTCGTCGAAGCCGAAAACGCCGGGGACCTGATGTTCTACGGCGCCGGGGCCGGAGGCAACGCCACCGCCAGCGCCGTGATGGGCGACGTGGTCGCCGTGGCACGGCAGATCGCCGCCGGCGCGCCGCTGCCCAACGGCTCGGTGCACCAGCGCCCGCGGATGCTGGATTTCGACGCGATCACCACCCGCTACTGGATCGGCCTGTCGGTCAAGGACCAGTCCGGGGTGCTCGCGGCCATCGCCACCGTCTTTGGCGAGCATGGCGTGTCGATCCAGTCGATGAGCCAGCAGGGCGACGCGCACTCCGGCGCGCAGCTGCGCATCCTCACCCACCAGGGCACCGAATCGGCCCTGGCCAGCACCGTCGAAGCACTCAAGGCCTTGGACGCGGTGCATTCAGTACTATCCGTTATGCGAGTTGAAGGAAACTAACGTGGCTCACCAGTGGCGCGGAGTAATCCGCGAATATGCCGAACGCCTGCCAGTCGACGAGAACACCAAGGTCATCACCCTGGGCGAGGGTGGAACCCCGTTGGTCTACGCCCCGGCCCTGTCGGCTCACACCGGCAACGAGGTGTACCTCAAGGTCGAGGGCATGAACCCGACCGGATCCTTCAAGGACCGCGGCATGACCATGGCGATGACCGCCGCGGTCGCCGCCGGCGCCAAGGCCGTGGTCTGCGCTTCCACCGGCAACACCTCCGCCTCGGCCGCGGCCTACGCCACCCAGGCCGGCCTGAAGTGCGCGGTGCTGGTGCCGGACGGCAAGATCTCCATGGGCAAGCTCTCCCAGGCCATCGCCCACGGCGCGGACATCATCCAGATCGACGGCAACTTCGACAACTGCCTTGAAGTGGCCCGCAAGCTGAGCGAAAACTACCCGGTGTTCCTGGTCAACTCGGTGAACCCGGCCCGCATCCAGGGCCAGAAGACCGGCGCCTTCGAGGTCGTCGACTTCCTGGGCGACGCTCCGGACTACCACCTGCTGCCAGTGGGCAACGCGGGCAACATCACCGCGTACTGGAAGGGCTACAAGGAGTACTCCTCGGCGTGGACCAACGAGGCGGGCAAGGAACTGGAACCGGTTTCGACCAAGAACCCGATCATGTGGGGCTTCCAGGCCGCCGGCGCCGCGCCGATCGTGGCCGGGCACCCGATCACCGAACCCGACACCATCGCCACCGCCATCCGCATCGGCAACCCTGCCTCCTGGGAACAGGCCGAGGCGGCCCGCGACGAGTCCGGCGGGCAGATCGACTCGGTGACCGATGAGCAGATCCTCGAAGCGCACCGCTGGCTCTCGGCCCGCGAAGGCGTATTCGTGGAGCCAGCTTCGGCCGCCGGCGTGGCCGGACTGCTCAAGCACCACGCCGCAGGCAACGTGCCCACCGGCAAGAAGATCGTCATCACCGTCACCGGCCACGGCCTGAAGGACCCGGACTGGGCCCTGAAGCAGGCCGATGGCTCCGAGGTCGCGCCGAAGAAGGTGGCCTTCGACGTGGTCGAGGTCGCCGGCGCACTGGGCCTGGCCTAGAACCTCTTGCCGGGAAGCCCCGGCACCACACGGCCCGCCGCGCGCAGAAGCGATCCCGCTGGGATCAGCCGTCAGCCGCGGCGGGCCGTGGTCCATTAACCCTTGACCTGTTCTGACACTGAAGGAACCATGACTGCGCAGATCGCCCCCGGCCAGCACCTGATCGTTTGCCCGCCCGCCACCTCCGCCAACCTTGGCCCGGGCTTTGACTCGCTGGGCCTGGCCCTGGAATACCGGGACCGACTGGAAGTGCGCACCGCCCAGTCCAGCAGCGTGCAGATTGACGGCGAGGGTGCTGGCGAGCTGCCGACGGATGAATCGCACCTGATCATCAAGGAAATGCGCCGCTACTGGGGCAAGGCAGGATTTGAAGCGGCCGGGGTGCAGCTGATCGCCCACAACCGCATTCCGCACGCCCGCGGCATGGGCTCTTCGGCGGCGGCCATTGTTGCCGCCTACGCCGCGGCCGACGCGCTGCTGCCCGAAGGATCGCGCGGCGGCACCGAAGCGGTCTTCCAGGCCGCCGCCCAGTGGGAAGGCCACCCCGATAATGTGGCACCGGCCGTTTTTGGCGGCCTGAGCATTTCCTCCACCAGCGCCGATGGCAGCTTCAGCTCGGTGCAGGTTCCCTTGCACCAGGATTTGCGCGCGGTGCTGGCCATCCCCTCCAACGGGCTGTCCACCGAGGTGGCCCGCGGCGCCCTGCCCGCCCAGGTGGACCACTCCATCGCCGCCGCCAACAGCGCGAGCGCTGCGCTGCTGATTCATGCCTTGAGCAACGACCCGTCGGTGCTGCTGGCCGGCACCAAGGACTATCTGCACCAGGACTACCGCGCGGCATCCATGCCGCAGAGCGCCGCGCTGATCGCAACGCTGCGCGAGGCCGGACTGGCCGCGGTGGTTTCCGGGGCCGGGCCAACCGTGCTGACCTTGGTGGCCGGCGACGCGCAGGTGGCCGAGGTGCTGGCCAGGATTGACGAATTTTCTGCCCATTCCACGGTGTCGTGGCGTGCGGAAGTTCCCACGCTGGCCGCCAACGGTGTTACAGTAGAAGTGCTGTAGCACTATGGCAGGCCGGATTGCTGGGTCGTTACCCGGTTCAAATCCCTTTTGGCCAGTGTTGCTGCGGATAAGTTCGGTTCTTGAACCCCATTTTGTCCGTCCAGCCGTTCCGGATCTTCCTGCCGTTCACAGCACCTTTGATATCCCACATTCATGCACAGCCTCGTGCCGTCGAGATATCAGTTTCCTCATATTCCACCGCAGTTTAGTGCCCTGAACCCTGGGCTCGCTCGGTGGAGCGTGGAGCAACCATGAAATCTTCGGCTGCTGCACAACATTTACGGCACAGTGGGCCTGCCTAGAAGCGGCCCATCCTACGAGTCAGAAGGAACTTTCGTGACCGAAACCACGAGCCTCAACGAAGGCGTGGACACCAAGACTTCCGAAACCAAGAGCGCCGGTCTGGCCTCTTTGAAGATGACCCAGCTCCAGCAGCTGGCTTCGCAGCTGGGCATTACCGGCGGATCGCGAATGCGCAAAGCCGACCTGGTCAAGGCCATCGGCGATCACCAGCGTGGCGGCTCCGTTGCCGCCAAGGACGCCAAGGCCGCCAAGGCTGACACCGGAACAGCGGCAGCTCCAGCCGAGCAGCCAAAGGAAACCAAGGCCCGCTCCCGCCGCGCACCGAAGGCAGAAGCCAAGGTCGAGGCCGAAGCAGCGCCTGAGGCACAGCCAGCCGCCGAGCCAGCTGCCGCCGAGCAGAAGCCAGTGCGCACCCGCCGCCCATCGCGCCGCGTGACCGACTCGGGCAAGGCCCCGGTCGCCGCCGAAGCGAAGACCGAGGCGCCGGAAGCTGCCAGCGAAACCGAAGCAGCCCCGGCAGAGCAGAAGGCTCCGCGCCAGCGCCGCAACTCCAAGGCCAAGGCAGAAGCCCCCGCCGAGCAGCCAGCAGCGAACGCCGAGCCAAAGGCCGAGGCCGCTGAAGGCAACGGTGAAGCCCGCGAGGAGCGCCGCGAGCGCAACAACAACCGCCGCGATCGCAACAACCGCCGTGAGCGCAGCAACGACCGTGCCGAGCGCAATG
>NZ_JACKQN010000005.1:107015-237048 GCF_015524875.1 Glutamicibacter sp. FBE19
ACCGCGGCGAAGCCGGCGAGCCGGAGAACAACGGCGAGGCCCGCGAGGAGCG
The DNA here is from genome assembly GCF_015524875.1 of Glutamicibacter sp. FBE19. Taxonomy (NCBI): domain Bacteria; kingdom Bacillati; phylum Actinomycetota; class Actinomycetes; order Micrococcales; family Micrococcaceae; genus Glutamicibacter; species Glutamicibacter sp. FBE19. The sequence goes on from NZ_JACKQN010000005.1 coordinate 107,068, forward strand.
CCGCGAGCGCGGCAACCGCCGTGAGCGCAACAACGACCGCGCCGAGCGCAATGACCGCGGCGAAGCCGGCGAGCCGGAGAACAACGGCGAGGCCCGCGAGGAGCGCCGTGAACGCGGCAACCGCCGCGAGCGCAACAACGACCGTGCCGAGCGCAACAACGAGCGCACCGAGTCCAGCGAGACCGAGGGCGGCGAAGAGCGCAACGAGCGCAATAACGACCGCAACGATCGCAATAACCGCCGCGAGCGCAACAACGATCGCAATGATCGCAATAACCGCCGCGAGCGCAACAACGACCGCAATGAGCGCAACAACGATCGCAATAACCGCAACCGCCGCAACCGCCGTGATGACGACGAGCCGCAGCTGAGCGAAGACGATGTCGTGTTGCCGGTCGCCGGCATCCTGGACGTGCTGGAGAACTACGCGTTCGTCCGCACCTCCGGCTACCTGCCAGGCCCCAACGACGTGTACGTCACCCTGGGCCAGGTCAAGAAGTACAACCTGCGCAAGGGCGATGCCATTGTCGGCGCCATCCGCCAGCCGCGCGAGGGCGAGACCCCGAACCCGCGCCAGAAGTTCAACGCCCTGGTGCAGCTGACTTCGGTCAACGGCAAGAAGCCGGAAGACAACCGCGAGCGCGTGGAGTTCAACAAGCTCGTTCCGCTGTACCCAACCGAGCGCCTGCGCCTGGAAACCGATCCGAAGCTGGTCGGCCCGCGTGTCATCGACCTGGTGGCCCCGATCGGCAAGGGCCAGCGCGGCCTGATCGTTTCGCCTCCGAAGGCCGGCAAGACCCTGATCCTGCAGGCCATCGCGAACGCGATCACCATCAACAACCCAGAAGTGCACCTGATGATGGTTCTGGTGGACGAGCGTCCCGAAGAAGTCACCGACATGCAGCGCACCGTCAAGGGCGAGGTTATTGCCTCGACCTTCGACCGCCCGGCCGATGACCACACCACGGTGGCCGAGCTGGCCATCGAGCGCGCCAAGCGCCTGGTGGAAATGGGCATGGATGTTGTGGTCCTGCTGGACTCGATGACCCGCCTGGGCCGCGCCTACAACCTCTCGGCTCCAGCCTCGGGCCGCATCCTCTCCGGTGGTGTGGACTCCGCTGCGCTGTACCCGCCAAAGCGCTTCTTCGGTGCTGCCCGCAACATCGAAAATGGCGGTTCGCTGACCATCCTTGCCACCGCACTGGTGGAGACCGGGTCCAAGATGGACGAGGTCATCTTCGAGGAATTCAAGGGCACCGGCAACATGGAACTGCGCCTCTCGCGCCAGCTGGCAGAGAAGCGCATCTTCCCGGCCGTCGACGTCAACGCGTCGAGCACCCGCCGCGAAGAGCAGCTGATGAGTGCCGAAGAGGTGCGCATCATGTGGCGCCTGCGCCGCATGCTCTCGGGCATCGATCCGCAGCAGGCACTGGAAGTGCTCACCGGCAAGATCCGCGAAACCGGATCCAACGCAGAATTCTTGATGCTGGTCAACAAGACCACCCCGAACAAGGATTAGCGCCCCTGCCCGCCATGGCGTCCAGCCAGCCTGCCTTACCGGCAGCTGGCTGGACGCCATCGGCGCGTAGTGACCAGAAAACCAACTAGAATTTATTCCCAGCAGCCCGCAGCGCCGATCCGGCCCGGCTGCGCGGACACCGCCGACAAGGAAGCACACCACCATGTTCGAATCCGTCAAGACGCTACTAGAAGAGCATGCACAGATCCAGGCGCAGCTCTCGGATCCGGCGGTGTACGCCGACCAGGCGCTGGCCCGCAAGCTCGGACGCCGCTCCGCCCAGCTCAACGGCATCGTCGAAGCCTACAACCGCTGGCACAGCGCCACCGAGGATCTGGAAGCTGCCCGCGAAATGGCAGATGAAGACCCGGATTTCGCCGAAGAGGTCGAGACCCTGAGCGCGGCACTGCCTGAATTGCAGGAAAAGCTGCGCCGCCTGCTGATTCCGCGCGACGAGAACGACGCCCGCGATGTGATCCTCGAGGTCAAGGGCGGCGAAGGCGGCGACGAGGCCGCGCTGTTCGCAGCCGACCTGCTGCGCATGTACACCCGCTACGCCGAGAACAAGGGCTGGAAGGTGGAGATGATCTCCTTCAACGAATCCGACCTTGGCGGCTACAAGGATGCCCAGGTGGCCATCAAGGGCAAGTCGAACGACCCGGCTGAAGGCGTCTACGCCCAGCTGAAGTTCGAAGGCGGCGTGCACCGCGTGCAGCGCGTGCCGGTGACCGAATCCCAGGGGCGCATCCACACCTCGGCAGCCGGCGTCCTGGTGCTGCCAGAAGTCGACGAGCCAGAAGAAGTCGAGATCCACCAGAATGACCTGAAGATCGACGTCTACCGCTCCTCGGGCCCCGGCGGCCAGTCCGTGAACACCACCGACTCCGCGGTGCGCATCACCCACATGCCCACCGGCATCGTGGTGGCCATGCAGAACGAGAAGTCGCAGATCCAGAACCGCGAAGCCGCCATGCGCGTGCTGCGCTCGCGCCTGCTGGCCCACCAGCAGGAGATCATCGACCAGGAGAACTCGGCCCAGCGTGCCAGCCAGATCCGCACCATGGATCGTTCCGAGCGCATCCGCACCTACAACTACCCGGAAAACCGCATCGCGGATCACCGCACCGGGTACAAGGCCTACAACCTGGATGCCGTGATGGACGGCGACCTGCAGCCGGTGATCGAATCCTGCATCCAGATGGACGAGGAAGAGCGCCTGGCAGCGCTGGGCGAGTAATAGCGCCTTGGAAGAACTCTCAGCCGTTCGCCAGGCGGCGATTGCGGCGCTGGCCAGCGCCGGGGTGCCAAGCCCCGGCGTTGATGCCGACCTGCTGCTCTGCCATGTGCTGGGCATCAGCCGCTCGGAGCTCAAGCTCCGCGAGCTGCGCGGCGATGTTTTCCAGGGCGACCAGCGCGAGCAGTTCACCGCGCTGGTCGCCGCGCGCCGCACCCGCATTCCGCTGCAGCACCTGACCGGGGTAGCCCACTTCCGCTATCTCGAGCTGAAGGTCGGCCCCGGGGTCTTCACCCCGCGCCCGGAGACCGAAACCGTGGTGCAGCTGGGATTGGATTTTGTGGCCGCGCACCGAATCGATGCTCCTTCCTGCATCGATTTGTGCTCCGGCTCCGGGGCCATCGCTGCGGCGCTGGCCAGCGAGCTGCCAGGCTCCAGGGTCTGGGCGGTCGAGCTGTCCGCCGAGGCCATCGGCTATACCCGCGCCAATTGCCTGCCGCACCAGGTCACCGTCCTGCACCAGGATGCCACCAGCCTGCCCGGTGAATTCGACGGATCCATGGACCTGGTGATTTCCAATCCTCCCTATATTCCGCCCAATGCGATTCCGCGCGAGGCGGAAGTCCGGGACCACGATCCGGATATGGCCCTCTATGGCCTGGGCGAGGACGGATTGCAGATTCCGCGGGCCATCAGCGCCCAAGCCATGAAGCTGCTGCGCCCCGGCGGATATTTTGTGATGGAGCACGCCGAGGTCCAGCAGGATTCCGCCGCGGCGATGCTGCGCGAGGCCGGATTCGAGCGGGTGGCAGGCCACAAGGATTTGACCGGACGGGCCCGTGCCACCTCCGGCTACGCACCACACCGAGAAGCAGTACCACCTACGACCCACCGTGCATGAAAGAATGATCCCGTGAGCACAAGATTTTTGGTAAGCAACGAGCAAGAGCATGCAGCAGGAATCACCGCGGCCAAAGCCGCCTTGGCGGACAAGCGGTGCATCGTCTTGCCCACGGATACCGTCTACGGGATTGGGGCCGACGCTTTCAGCGCCCAGGGCGTAGCCATGCTGCTGGCAGCCAAGGGGCGCGGGCGCACCATGCCGCCACCGGTACTCATCGCGCAAACGGCCACCATGGATGGACTGGCCCGCGACATTCCTGATGCCGCGCGCAAACTGGCCGAGGCGTTCTGGCCGGGGGGACTGACCCTGATTTTGCAGGCCCAGCCGTCGCTTACCTGGGACCTGGGGGAGACTCGCGGCACCGTTGGGCTGCGTGTACCAAATGATGAGACTGCCTTGGAACTGCTGCGCGAAACCGGCCCGCTGGCTGTTTCCTCGGCCAACCGCACCGGCCAGCCCGCAGCCTTGGACGCCGATTCGGCCATGGAGCAGCTGGGCGAATCCGTTGACGTCTACCTTGATGGCGGTTCGCGCGGCGAGAATTCGACCGATGCCCTGCCTTCGACCATCATCGACTGCACTGGCGAACACCTGAAGGTCGTTCGCTCGGGCGCGATTTCCATCGAGGAACTGCGCGTTGTCGTCCCCGAGGTGCTCGACATGGGACAGGATGCCCCAGGCCAGCGCGCATGAGAATATACCTTCTTCTCATCGCCTTCAGCTTCACCGCCTCATATTTGCTGACCCCCATGGTCCGTTCGCTGGGCCAGCGGTACACCGCCAACCAGATGCTGCGCGAACGCGACCAGCATCAATCGCCCATCGTGAAATTTGGCGGCGTGGCCATCATCGCTTCCTTCGGCATGGGCATTTGGCTGGCGAGCAATTTCCACTTCTTCCGCGGAGTCTTCGGCGGCCAGGCAATCCAGGGCCTGAGCCTGGCGCTGCTGGTCATCCTGCTCCTTGGCCTCGCCGATGACATGTTCGACCTGCGCTGGTGGATCAAGCTCCTGGGCCAGATTCTCATCGGCTGGCTGATGGCGACCCACGGGGTGCTGATCCAGTCGCTGCCGGTGGGCTCGTGGCAGATCAGGGAACAATGGCTGCAGGTTGTTGTCACCATATTCCTGATTGTCCTGACCATGAACGCCATCAATTTCTCTGATGGCCTGGACGGCTTGGCAGCCGGCCTGGCAGCTATCGGCGCTGCCACCTTCTTCGTGTACTCCTACGTTCTGGCAACGCATGTGAGCGCCGATGACTATGCGAATCTCGGCGCCCTGCTGTGCGCCCTGTTGCTCGGCGCCTGCCTGGGCTTCCTGCCGCACAACTTCAATCCCGCGAACATCTTCATGGGGGAGACCGGGGTGCTGGCGATCGGCTTGATCCTTTCGGTGGCCGCGATCGCTGTCACCGGCGACGTGCAGGGACTCGAAGCCCGCCGGTTCCGCAATATCCCGGCCTACATGCCCATGCTTTTGCCGATGGTGATCGTGTTCCTACCAGTGCTGGACCTTGTACTCTCGGTCTTCCGCCGCCTGGCCAACAAGCGCTCACCCTTTTCACCGGACTCGAAGCACATCCACCACCGGATGCTGGCCCAAGGCCACTCGGTGCGCCGCGCGGTGATCCTGCTCTATCTGTGGGCCGCCGCGATCGCAGTCTCGGTGGTGTCAATTGCGTTCATTCCGGTGTTCCTGGTGATCCCCATGGCCCTGGTCCTCTTCTTGGCTGCGGCCATCGGAACGTGGTGGCCATTGGTCGTTCAGCGGGTTGGTGCTCTGCGCAAGCGCCTGGGGCATGATTAGCTTCACCAAATGGTCGAGTAATCCACAAGCAAAGTCTTTCTATCTCGTGTAGAATTCAGAGTAGATCTTCTTCCGGGAGCTCTTTTTGGGCGAGCGGAAGTTTCAAGTTTCATCAGCATCGTGGGTGCACGATGGTCCCTCGGATTGACGAAGAAAGGTTGCGGACGTGGCTTCCAGTTCTGCCCGCATCAGCACTTCCTCAGCTCCGAACTCCATCTGGTTGCCGATTTTGGCTTTGTCACTGGTGTATTCGCTGATCGCAACAGCCGCATTTTTCCTGATTTCGTGGTTGTTCGCTGATCTTCGCTATGCACTGTCGGGCGCATTGGCGGCCGGGGTGGTTATTGGCTTCTTTGCCATTGGCATTCTGATCGCCGAAGCTGCAGGACGAATTCGCCGCTCGTGGGCCATGCCTGCGTTTTTGGGCGCATATGTCATCAAGGTTTTTGGTATCGCCTTCGTGTTGTTGAACCTGGGTTTGCCCGAATGGGTTAACCGGCAGGGATTCGTTCTTGCAGCAGCTATCTCACTCGTTGCCTGGCAGGTTGGCGAAGTTCGAGCCTTCATGAAGGCCCGGCTGGCAATCTACAACGAGGACTAGGGAGTACCGGCCGGCGAATGTGTCGGAAGGATGCTGTGAGTTTGATAAGCTTACTACGGGTCATTTTTAGCTGAACGCTGTAATGCGTGAGGCTGGATACATATGCGCTTGCGGGGAAACCCGCAGGTGGCACCTCATCAGGGTTGATGCTTCCGGCAACAGCTGTGGTGGGATCCCCGTTTGATCTTTTCTTCACACGGTGAGAGGCAGTTTCCGCCAGTCACCGCCTTTTGCCCGTGACCGTTACTGCAGAGAGGACAGCGCGTTGTTCGCGTTTGCGCTCCCAATGGCCTCAGAAGAAGGCGGCTTCATTCCGCCATCGGTGTCCGATACCCACCTCCCAGAGATTTTCCCTTGGGCAGCTGAGTACGGCACCGGTTTCGGCAAGCAGATGCTCATGATCGTTTTGTCGATCGCGCTCATCACTTGGTTCTTCACCATGGCCATCAAGAACCCGAAGCTGGTTCCAGGCAAGATGCAGTACATCGCTGAATCCGGTTACGCCTTCGTGCGTAACGGCATCGGCCGCGACATCATCGGCGAGAAGAACTTCCGCCCGTGGATTCCGCTGCTATTCGCGACTTTCTTCTTCGTACTGCTCAACAACCTCTTCGGCGCGATCCCGTTCTTGCAGCTTCCATCGTTCTCACACGCTGGTTCTGCATACGCGATGGCCATCATTATCTACGGCACCTGGATTGCTGTAGGCCTGAAGAACCACGGTATCCGATTCTTCAAGCTGGCCGTCACCCCACCGGGTGTCAGCCCAGTGATGTTGATTCTGCTGGTGCCGTTGGAAATCATTTCTAACTTCATTGTCCGCCCGCTGACGCACTCGCTGCGTTTGATGGCAACGATGCTGGCAGGCCATATCATTGTGATGCTGGCTGCTTCAGGTGCACGCCACTTGATCGTCGTCCAGGACTCGCTGGCACTGAATGGTGTTGGTGTTCTGGTCATCGCAGGTTCCGTGGCTATGTACTTCCTGGAATTGTTGATCATGGTTCTGCAGGCGTTCGTGTTTACGCTGCTGACCGCGATCTACATCCAGGGTGCAATTGAAGCTGACGCCCACTAGGCCATTTCTTATTTACTAAATCCCAAATGTTCTTCCTTGAACGATTCAAGGAAAACCTCACAACCTACCGGCAAAAAGCCGGTATCTTGAAAGGAAAATTCGCATGAGCGGCTCCCTGAACATGATCGGCTACGGTCTGGCAGCAATTGGTTCGGCTATCGGCGTGGGCTTGATCTTCGCAGCGTACATCAACGGCGTTGCACGTCAGCCAGAAGCACAGCGCATCCTGCAGCCAATCGCAATGCTCGGCTTCGCACTTGCTGAAGCACTGGCCATCCTTGGCCTGGTTTTCGCCTTCGTTATCAAGTAAGTCCTTCCCGGCTGTAGTGGCCTCGCCACTATCGCGAGGCATACACACAAGTGGAAACTAATAGATAAGGAATGGTGAGAATGAATAGCACTGACTTCATCCTCGCTGCGGGCGAATCGGTCAACCCGCTGATGCCTAACCCGTGGGAAATTCTCGTCACGGGCGTTGGCTTCGCGGTCCTCCTTTTCATCGTCATCAAGGTCATCGCTCCGAAGTTTGAGCAGTCCTATGAAGATCGCGTCACCGCGATCGAAGGCGGTCTTGAAAAGGCCGAGGCAGCGCAGAAGGAAGCAGAGGAGACCTTGGCACAGTACAAGGCCCAGCTTCTGGAAGCACGCACCGAAGCAAACCGCATCCGCGAGGAAGCTCGCAGCGAAGGCGCTCAGATCCTTGAAGATCTGAAGACCAAAGCAACCGACGAGGCTACTCGCATCAGCGAGCAGGCTCAGCGCCAGATCCAGGCAGAGCGCGCAGCCGCTCTGTCCTCGCTTCGCACCGACGTGGGCACCTTGGCCACCGAGCTTGCAAGCAAGGTTGTTGACGAAGCTCTGAAGGACGATGCCCGTGCACAGCGCGTGGTTGATCAGTTCCTGAACGATTTGGAAGCTCAGCAGAACGCAGGTGCATCGAACTAATGGCAAGTGTATCGAGCGAGTCATTGGCAAAGGCCTTGGAGTTCCTGGAACCCAAGCTGGCACTGGCATCTATTGAGCTGCCAAAGGAACTGTTCGCGGTCCTGGAAGTACTGGATGCAAATGCCGGTCTTCGCCGAGCACTGACTGATCCAGCCCGTGAAGATGCCGAAAAGGCAGGCCTCTTGGCTCAGCTGCTGCACGGAAAGGTCTCGGCTGCAGCTGAGGACACCGTCGCCCAGCTGGCTTCAACCCGCTGGAGCTCGGAACGCGACATTAGCGATGCGCTCGAAACGCTGGCTGTCACCGCGGCTACCGCAGTGGCTGAACAGCAGGACGGCGCTTCAGGGCTGAACAAGCTGGAGCAGGATCTGTTCTCCTTCATCGAGGTGGTCCGTGGAAACCACGAACTGCAGCGTGCGTTGGATGATGCACAGGCCCCAGTTGAAGCTAAGCGCGCACTTGCGCTCAAGCTTGTGCCTAACGCGTCGCAGACCTCGCAGGTTTTGATCTCCCAGGCAGTTTCGAACCCACGCGGTTTGAAGCCTGCAACCCTGGCCGAACGCTTCGTTGAACTAGTCGCCAAGCGCCAGCAGCGCTGGATCGCTACGGTGACCAGCACGGTGGAGCTTTCCGAGGCTCAGCGTTCGCGCCTGGAGACCAGCCTGAACAAGCTATACGGTCGTCAGCTCAAGCTCAACACGGCTATCGACCCATCGCTGGTCGGTGGACTGGTAGTAAAGGTTGGCGACGAAGTTGTCGACGCTTCCGTGGCATCGCGCGTGGCGGATTTGCGCCGCGCACTGGCTAGCTAGGACTTCTGCCAGGAGCTGGCTCCTGGCAGTTGTTCCGGCTCGCCGGGACCAACACAGACTTCATTCACATCGATCCACCATTCTTGAGGGTGGATCACAATTTAGGAGAGCAGGGACTGCAGATGGCCGATTTGACCATCAATGCCAACGACGTCCGCAATGCCCTAAACGAGTTCGCATCTTCCTACGAACCGGGTAAGGCAGAGCGCACCGAGGTGGGACGCGTCGTCGCCGCGAGCGACGGCATTGCCAGAGTGGAAGGTCTTCCTTCCGTTATGGCCAACGAGTTGCTGAAGTTCGAAGATGGCACCCTGGGCCTGGCCCAGAACCTCGATACCCGTGAAATCGGTGTCGTTGTGCTTGGTGACTTCACCGGCATCGAAGACGGCCAGAAGGTAGAGCGCACCGGCGAGATCCTTTCGGTTCCAGTCGGCGACGGCTACCTCGGCCGCGTTGTTGATCCACTGGGTGAGCCACTGGACAACATGGGCCCAATTGCCGCTGAAGGACGTCGTGCACTGGAGCTCCAGGCACCAGGCGTGACCCAGCGCAAGAGCGTTCACGAACCATTGCAGACCGGCCTGAAGGCCATCGACGCAATGATCCCGATCGGCCGTGGCCAGCGTCAGCTGATCATTGGCGACCGCCAGACCGGCAAGACCGCTATCGCGGTTGACGCCATCCTGAACCAGCGCGACAACTGGGCAACCGGTGACGAAACCAAGCAGGTTCGCTGCATCTACGTGGCAATCGGCCAGAAGGCATCGACCATCGCTGCCGTACGCCAGACCCTCGAAGAGCAGGGCGCCCTGGAATACACCACCATCGTGGCTTCCCCGGCATCCGACCCAGCAGGCTTCAAGTACTTGGCGCCATATGCAGGCTCGGCCATTGGCCAGCACTGGATGTACGGTGGCAAGCACGTTCTGATCGTCTTTGATGATCTGTCGAAGCAGGCTGAAGCCTACCGCGCCGTGTCCCTGCTGCTGCGCCGTCCGCCAGGACGCGAAGCCTACCCAGGTGACGTCTTCTACCTGCACTCCCGCCTGCTTGAGCGTTGCGCCAAGCTCTCGGACGAGCTCGGTGCAGGTTCGATGACTGGTCTTCCAATCATCGAGACCAAGGCCAACGACGTGGGCGCGTTCATCCCGACCAACGTCATCTCGATCACCGACGGCCAGATCTTCTTGCAGTCGGACCTGTTCAACGCCAACCAGCGCCCAGCTGTCGACGTGGGTATCTCGGTATCCCGCGTTGGTGGTTCGGCACAGGTCAAGGCCATGAAGAAGGTCTCCGGTACCTTGAAGCTTGAATTGGCTCAGTACCGCGACATGCAGGCCTTCGCAATGTTCGCTTCGGATCTGGATGCCGCTTCCAAGCAGCAGCTGACCCGTGGTGCACGCCTGATGGAACTGCTCAAGCAGGGCCAGTACACCCCATACGCTGTTGAGGATCAGGTCGTTTCGATCTGGGCCGGCACCAACGGCTACCTGGACGATGTCCCGGTTGAGGACGTACGCCGCTTCGAAGCTGAGTTCATCGACTACCTGCGTCACCGCACTGACGTTCTGACCGTAATCGGCCAGACCGGCAAGCTGGAGAACGAGACCTTGGAAGCCATGAAGTCCGGCATCGCCGACTTCAAGGCCGGCTTCTTCGGTGCAGGCAGCGATCAGCTGGTTGCCGCTGGCCACGAAGAGCACGACGCTCTGAACGCCGAGTCCGTTGACCAGGAACAGATCGTCAAGCAGAAGCGCTGACAATTTTCTTGTGCTGAAGTTGCGGCGCCGGTGACGGCGCCGCAACAACAGCACAGGGGATAAGGAAAGGACACACATGGGAGCCCAGATTCGGGTCTACCGCCAGAAGATCGGATCGACCAAGTCGATGCGCAAGATCTTCAAGGCGATGGAACTGATCGCTGCATCCCGCATTGGCAAGGCACGTACGCGTGTCGCGGCATCACTGCCATACGCCAATGCGATTACCCGTGCAGTAACCGCCGTCTCGTCCCAGGCCGATGTCGAACACCCACTGACCACCGAGCCGGCGCAGGTACGCCGTGCCGCGGTCTTGGTGATGACCTCGGACCGAGGACTTGCCGGGTCCTACTCCGCCAGCGTTCTGAAGCAGGCAGAGCACCTCGTGGAACTCCTGCGTGAAGAAGGCAAAGAAGTCAAGACCTACCTGGTCGGCCGCAAGGCACAGGCTTACTTTGATTTCCGTTCACGCGAGTACGCCAGAGTGTGGACCGGGGAAACTGATTCTCCGCGTTTCGAAACCGCACACGAGCTGCGAGACGTCCTCCTGGAGGACTTCAACACCGACTACGAAGAGGGTGGCGTGGAAGAAATCCACGTCGTCTACACCCAGTTCAAGTCGATGGTCACGCAGGAACCGACGGTCATCCGTCTGTTGCCGTTGGAGGTTGTCGAGGATGAATCCGAGACTCCAACCGACGAGCTGTTGCCACTGTACGAGTTTGAGCCATCGGCGGAAGAAGTGCTTGACGCACTGCTTCCTCGGTACATCGAGTCTCGATTGTTCAACTGCCAGCTGCAGTCCGCAGCCTCCGAGCTTGCTGCACGCCAGCGGGCAATGAAGGCCGCAGGCGACAACGCAGGCGAACTGATCAAGAAGTACACACGATTGCTTAACAATGCCCGTCAGGCTGAAATCACCCAGGAGCTTTCGGAAATTATTGCCGGCGCCGACGCGCTGAACGGCTAATTCCCGACAGATCCGACCAGACAAGAAGTGAGAAAGATGACTGCCCAACTCAACGAGCAGGTTACCGCAGGGGCCATCGGTCGCATCGCGCGCGTGACTGGCCCGGTCGTGGACGTCGAGTTCCCAGCCGATGCACTGCCTGCTATCTACAACGCACTGACCGCTGAGCTGACCCTCAACGGCGAAACCAAGAAGATCACCTTCGAAACCAGCCAGCACCTCGGTGAGGGCCTGGTTCGCGCGGTATCGCTGCAGGCCACCGACGGCCTGGTCCGCGGTACCTCGGTGACCGACACCGGCGCTGCGATCTCCGTCCCTGTTGGCGACGGCGTCAAGGGCCACATCTTCAACGTATTGGGCGACGCCCTGGACGTTGACAACTCGGAGATCCAGGTCACCGAGCGCTGGCCAATCCACCGCCAGCCACCTAAGTTCTCTGAACTTGAGGGCTCGACCGAAATGCTGGAAACCGGCATCAAGTCGATCGACCTTCTCACCCCGTACATCAAGGGTGGAAAGATCGGCCTGTTCGGCGGCGCCGGCGTGGGCAAGACCGTCCTGATCCAGGAAATGATCACCCGTGTTGCACGTAACTTCGGTGGTACTTCGGTATTCGCCGGTGTGGGCGAGCGCACCCGTGAAGGCAACGACCTCTGGGTCGAAATGGATGAGGCCAACGTTCTGAAGGACACCGCCTTGGTGTTCGGCCAGATGGATGAGCCACCAGGAACCCGTCTGCGCGTGGCACTGTCCGCACTGACCATGGCGGAATACTTCCGCGATGTCCAGAACCAGGACGTGCTGCTGTTCATCGACAACATCTTCCGCTTCACCCAGGCCGGTTCCGAGGTGTCGACCCTTCTGGGCCGCATGCCGTCCGCCGTGGGCTACCAGCCGAACTTGGCCGATGAAATGGGTCTGCTGCAGGAACGCATCACCTCGACGAAGGGCCGCTCGATCACCTCGATGCAGGCTGTTTACGTCCCGGCCGATGACTACACCGACCCGGCTCCAGCAGCAACCTTCGCCCACCTGGATGCAACCACCGAGCTGTCGCGTGAAATCGCGTCGCGCGGTCTGTACCCGGCAATCGATCCGCTGACCTCGACCTCGCGAATCCTGGATCCGCAGTACATCGGCCAGGATCACTACGATGTAGCCATCCGCGTGAAGGCTATCTTGCAGAAGAACAAGGAACTGCAGGACATCATCGCGATCCTCGGCATCGACGAACTGGGCGAAGAGGACAAGATCGTCGTTGCCCGTGCACGTCGCATCCAGCAGTTCCTGTCGCAGAACACCTACACCGCAAAGCAGTTCACCGGTGTCGAGGGTTCGACCGTTTCCATCAAGGACACCATCGAAGGCTTCAAGGCCATTTGCGATGGCGACTTGGACCACATTGCAGAGCAGGCGTTCTTCAACATCGGCGGTCTGGACGACGTCGAGCGCCAGTGGGCCGAAATTCAGAAGGCCAGCTAATTATGGCTGAGCTTCAGGTCGAAATCGTCGCGGCCGACCATTTCGTGTGGTCCGGCGCTGCGAAGCTGGTCAAAGCTCGCTCGGTTGACGGCGAGGTCGGAGTTCTGCCCGGTCACGTTCCGATGCTGTCGGTGCTTGCCGCTGGGGATCTGGAAATCGAACCGGTTTCCGAGTCCCGCTTCTCGGTCCAGATCGACGGGGGATTCTTCTCCGTCGAGTCGGACCGCGTAGTGATCGTTGCTGACAACGCTGTGCTTGGTACCGCAGCGTAGGCGATGAATTGTTTGAGATAACCGCACCAGTTCTAATCGCGCTGCTGATCCTGATCGGCATCGCCTTGTTCTTCGGCGCCATGGCTGTGCGCCGCATTCAATTGCGGCGCACGCTGGGCACCTTTGATGCCTCCATCCGGACTCCCCAGGGACAATGGATGATGGTTATTGGCCGCTATGGGCCGGGACATGTAGACCTGTTGCGGTTTTTCTCTGTTTCACCGGTGCCGCGATTCCAGCTTGAGCGAAGAGGGCTGGATATCAGTGGAACCCGTCGCGCCACCGACGATGAAGCCTCGCGGATTCCGCCAGGATTTGTTGTGGTGATGCTGACCCGGAACGGGGATGAGCTGCTGCTAGCCATGGACTACCGTGACTACACCGGTTTTTCTGCCTGGCTTGAAGCCGGGCCGATTGCCGGAAGCTGGCAGATCTAGAATTTCATAAGCAAGAGCCGCCGTGACCCATGGGTTCACGGCGGCTCTTTTGTCCTGAACCTGCCTGGATGCATTGCACTTTATTCGCTGCCAACGCCCGAAGTAGCGTAGATGGTGACCCAGAGCGGGGTATCCTGCTCGTCAAGCACTTCTATCTCCACGGTGTAACCGCGGTCTTTTTGAGTGGCATCGACGAGACTTGCCGAACCGGGGGTCAAGGAACAATCGCCCTTGGATTCAAGACCGTCGTCTACGAAACGCGTGCTCCACTGGCTGTTGCCTGCACATTGGACGGCCACACCCAGCTGCGTGTAATTATCCGGAATGGGAACAACATTAATGGTCGTGCTGCCCTTGGCTCGCACCTGCTGCCGTATTTCCAGCGGCCGGCCGCCTTGTTTCAGGGTCTTTTCTTGATTCTCAAAGATGTCTTCAGAACTCGGGTAGGTGGCTTCTGGGCTAGTAGCCTCTTCTGTTGCGGGAAGAGTCGTTTCGGCACGATTGCTTAGATTTGTACAGGAACTGAGCCCTATCGCGGCGAAAAACAGCGACGCACCGACCAGCGATATTTTAAGTGCTTTCATTTTCACAGGCTATAGCCTGGGCTAAATAAATACTACGTCTTTCCTTTAAGTCTCCAGCTGGAATGCCAAGCGGATGGGAAGATGCCATCGGCATAGTGATACCTGAGCTATGAGCTGCTCGCAGGGTTGTGCCCTGCGCGATCGTACTAGGCACCAATGGCTTCCGGTAGTTGACTGTGTGCATGGGGAAAATCTTGGTTCTTGGTGGCACCGCATGGCTGGGCCGCGAAATCACGCGACAGCTGGTGGCTGCCGGCCAGGACGTGACGTGTCTAGCAAGGGGCCGGTCCGGAGGCGTGGTGCCCGGCGCCAAGCTTGTGAGCGCCGATAGAAGCCTGCCGCGGGCCTACGATGCGATTCGGGATGTCCATTGGGATGAAGTCATTGAGTTGGCTTATGAGCCACAATTAGTGGCTGGAGCCCTCGATGCCCTGTCGGAGAATGCCAAGCATTGGATCCTGGTTTCATCGATCTCGGTGTACAGCTACCAAGGGCATCCCGGAGATGCAGAGGACGCAGAAGTAAATGAACCAGTCGATCTGAGCCACTTTGGCCATGCGAAAGTTGCCGCTGAATGCGCAAGCAGCCGAGCGCTCGGGGAGCGCTTGCTCATCGCCCGCCCTGGCCTGATTGCCGGGCCGGCTGATGGCAGCGACCGTTTCTCCTATTGGGTCGCTGCCATGGCGCGGGCAGGCAATGAACCAATCATCATTCCGCCAACAACCGGACGACAGGTTCAGGCCATTGATGTCCGCGACCTCTCAGCATGGATCACTCGGGCAAGTTCGCATCGGCTCACCGGCACCTACAACGTCGTGGGCACCGCGTATCCCTTCGCCCATTTCCTGGAAGCCGCCGCCAGGGTGGCGGAGTTTGCCGGCGAAATGATTATGGCCAAGGACGACTGGCTTCTCGGGCACGGCGTCAATTACTGGTCCGGTCCGCGATCACTGCCCCTATGGGTTCCCCTTGAAGACTACGGCTTCAGCGATCGGAACAACGATAAATATCGGCAAGCGGGTGGGCAGGAACGAAATTTGGATCAGTTGCTGCACGAGGTGCTGGAGGATGAAAAAGCGCGCGGGCTTAACCGAGCTAGGCAGTCAGGGCTGAGCAGGGCCGAAGAACTGGAACTCCTGGAGGCCCTGCGCGAGACCCGCTGAGCTCGCGGCTGGCCTATAGGTATTGGCCCTTGCGGATGGCCTGCACCAGCTGCAAGTCCTCGTCGAGCACCAGGGCATCGGCGGCAAATCCGTAATGCAGGGAGCCGACCTCGTCGGCCAGGCCGATCAGCGAAGCCGGGACGGTGGTCGCAGAGCTCACCGCTTGCACCAGGGGGACCCCGGCTGCCACCGCATGCCGGAGCACCTGCAGCAAGGTGGAGGTGCCGCCTGCCAATGAATTATCGCTGGCCAGCCGGGCCTGTGAATCAACGACGTTGACCTGTTGCGGGCCAAGCGCGTACTGGCCGTCGGCAAGTCCCGTAGCTGCCATGGAGTCGCTGACAAGCAGGACATTCTCGGCACCGACCAGGCGGTAGACCAGGCGAACGGTATCGGGGGACAGGTGCACCCCGTCGGAGATCAATTCCACGAAGGCGTTGCGATTGGCCGCTTCTTCCAGGCAGGCCGCTACCGGTCCCGGTTCACGGTGGTGCAACGGAGGCATGCCGTTGAACAGGTGCGTGACCGTTGGGCGTTCGGTAAAGCCATCTACGCCGGCGCTGAGCAATTCTTCGCGGGCGTAGCGCAGCGAATCAGCGGCAACCTGGGCCGAGGCGTTGGTATGCCCCAGCGAGGGAACGACACCGTGGGACACCAGCTGCTCGATCAGCTCCTCGCTGCCCTCCAGCTCTGGCGCATAGGTCATGGTGCGCAATTGGCCGCGGCAGGCGGACACCAGTTCGGTGACGAAGCCCGGATCCGGCAATTGCAGGTAGCGAGGGTCCTGGGCGCCGCACTGGGCTTCGGAAAGGAACGGCCCTTCGGCATGAATACCGGCAATGGCACCGGACTCGGCAAATTCCGCCAGCAACTCGGCGGCTCCGATCATGGAGTTCGGCTCCGAGGTGACCAATGAGGCAAGCAAGGTGGTGGTGCCTGAGCGATGGAGGTACTCCAGGGCGCCGGTGATGCTGGAATGATCCGGTGCCGAGAAATCCGCGCCAAGGGCGCCGTGGCAGTGCAGGTCCACCAGGCCCGGGATGATGGTGGTTCCCGCTGCCAGCTCCCGGATTTCATAGTCGGCTGCATCGGGCAGCTCAGCAAAATCATCTTTGTTGCCTGCGAAGCTGATTCGATCTCCATCCACGGCAAGTACGCCGTCGGTGACCTTGAGTCCATCGGAAATCAGGGTGGCGATAAGGGCGTAGCGCGTCGATTTCATGTTCCCAGCTTAGAAGACAGAACGCCCTGAGTCATCGACTCAGGGCAATTGTTCTTAAAGCGGGGTTAGAAAAGCCGGCCGGCAGAGTCGTCGACACCGCGCATTGCATCATAATCCAAAGTCAAGCATCGAATTCCGCGATCTTCGGCGAGCGTGCGCGCCTGTGGCTTGATCTGCTGCGCGGCGAAGATGCCGGTTACCGGCTTCAGCAGCGGATCGCGGTTGAGCAAATCCAGATAGCGCGTGAGCTGCTCTACGCCATCGATATCGCCTCGGCGCTTGAGCTCCACCGCGACGGTGGCCCCCTTGGCATCGCGAGCCAGGATATCCACCGGGCCGATGGCGGTCATGTATTCGCGGCGGATCAGCTTGTGGCCGTCCCCGAGCAGGTCGATCTGTTCGGCCAGCAGGCGCTGGAGGTCTGCTTCCACGCCGTCCTTGATCAGGCCCGGGTCGGTGCCCAGAACATGCGCCGAGTCATGTTCGAAGCTGTGGAAGTTGATGGTCAGCTTGTCATCAGTCTTGGCGCTTGCCACGGTCCAGGTGGAAACGGCGCCCAGTGCTGCGGCATCTTCATCGGGCATTCCCTCGCGAAGGGTCAGCGGAGGGTTCATCCAGTTCAGCGGCTTGTAGCTGCCGCCATCGGAGTGGATGAGCACCGAGCCGTCGGCCTTGACCATCACCAGACGAGTCGCCAACGGAAGGTGGGCTCGAAGACGGCCCTCGTAATCTACTGAACACTTTGCAACCACTAAACGCACCTCACACACTTTACTAGCTGGTTGCGTGTTGTGCGGGCAGATACGGCATGATTAATGACATGCCACGTTCAAACCGTCCGCGCCGTTCGAAGAATCCCCGTCCCGGCAAGGCGCGGAATCATGATGAAGAATCAGAGTATGAAGCTGGCGCCGATGACTGGCTGCAACGCGCTCGTTTCGGCGTGGTGCGGCTGCAGGACGCTCCCGATGGCCAGTGGCACGTACGCAAGATTGCACCGCTGAATGCCAATAAGGCCTACATCTGCCCCGGATGCCACCAGAAGATTGGTGTCGGAGTCGGGCATGTGGTGGCGTGGCGGGCAGATCACTGGTCCGGCGACGACGCGGCAGCCTCGGCTCGGCGGCATTGGCATCCGCACTGCTGGGACACGCGCTCCTACCGCTACTAGTTGCCGCTAGCGGCGGTCCTGGCGTGCGATGAAGACTTCGCGCAGCAAGATCATGGCACTGGCCGCCACCGGGATCGCCATCAAGGCGCCGGTAACCCCGGCCAAGGTTCCGCCGGCAATGACCGAGATGACGGCGACGGCACCAGGAACGGCGACCGCCCGGCGCATGATGCGAGGCGATACGAAATAGGCCTCCACCTGCAGGTAGCCGAAGTAGCAGATCGCGTAGATCAAGGCGGTCTGCCAACCCAGGGACAGCGTCACCAGGGTGACCAGGATTCCGGCAATCACACCGCCCACGAGCGGAATGAATGCCAGCATGGCCACCAGCAAGGTGAGCAGCGCGGTGAACGGTACGCCGAGAATGGTCATCAAGAGCAGGGCGACCAGCGAGTTCAGAACCGCCACAGTCGCCTGGCCCATGACGTAGTTGCCCACCGAGCGGGTAATCCTTTCGGCGAGCTCGGCGACCCTCTCGCGCTTGGAGCGCGGAGCCAGGCGCAGCGAGAAGCCCATCATGCCCGGCAACGAGGCCAAGAAGTAGATGGCCAGCACCAGGACAATCAGTACGCCGAACATCGACTGGGCTACGGTTTGCGACACGCCAAGGACGCCGCCGAAGACATTGGTTACGGCCCCGGAATCTCCGAAGAAGCGGTCCACCTCGGTGGTCACGCGTTCAGAGAGCGCATATTGCTGGTCGATTTCGCGCACCCATTGGCTGTTCAGGAAATCGGCAACGATATCAGGGGCACGGGTGATGAAGGTGGTGATCTGGTTGACCAGTGTCGGGATGATCAGCGCCATGAAACCGCCGAAGATGCCCAGCATGCCCACCATGGTGGCGACTACGGCCAGGGGGCGGGATAATCCGCGGCGCATCAGGAAGCGGACTACCGGATCCAGGCCGAGCGCAATGAACAAGGCAATGGCGATCCAGGTCAGCAGCGAGCCAACATTGGTCAACACGTAGTAGCCGCCCAGGGCCAAGCCCACGCCGATGGTGGCCAGGAAGCCCATCGAAATAGGATGCAGCACCGGGAAGGGGTCGAAGGCCTCTTCCGACTGGTGATCGGGAACCTCGCCCAGGGCGGCGGTGCGGGCTGGAGTGCTGAACATTTTTGCCAGGCTTGCACCGAGGCGCCGGGCCAGCGTGCCTTGCGGCTGCGCGGCCTGGTTTTCGGCGCTATTTGGTCCGCCGGATGTGGTTTCCGGGGAATTCACAGGTTGTGAAGCACCCGGCGCTGATGGCGGAGAGGGCGTGCTGGCGCGATCCCCGGGGTCGTGAGGATCGTGGTGCTGGCGCTGCTGATCTGGCTCCATGGCACCGAGCATATCGCGGGTGAGAGGTGAATATGTGTTTCAAGACATTGAGTTGAAACACCAATGAGCCACTTCACAGCCCCGGAACGGAACCATGTTCACGCCGAACTCGTTAGACTTGGGAATGAACTGCAGTAAGACGTAGGCGAATAGGTGAACTCGTGCGAAAAGTAATCTCCGTGATCGCGATGCTGCTGGGGGCTGCGGCCCTCGTAGCCGGCATCGGACAGAAGACCTTTTGGGCCCCGCCCGAAACGGTCACCGCTTCCATGCCGCAACTGGACGGCGAGGCGCCGCTGACCCTGATCGAGCCCTCGGTCAACGACCCGAAGGTCGCACCGGTGGAACTGGTGATCAAGGCCAAGGGCGAATTCACTGCATCTTTGGGACGCAGCTATGACGTGGATGCGTGGGTCGATAACGCAGCGCACGTGTCGCTGACCGGTATCGACACAGTGAACCACAAGATGATCGCCGAATACGTTGATGGCGAAGCCGAAGTGCCCAACCCTGCAGGCGATGACATCTTCTTCGATTCGCAAAGCGCTGACGGCACCATGACCTACCGGTGGACTGCTCCAGATTCGGGCGACTGGTCACTGCTGCTGGCTGCTGGCGGAAAGGACGCTGCCCCAGTGGATATTTCGGTAACCTACGCCAACGACGACGCAATGCCCTTCGCGCTGCCATTGATCATTGCCGGCTCATTGCTGCTGGTCTTCGGGCTGGCCCTGCTGGTGATGCGTCCGGGCAAGCCGAAGACCGGCTCGAACGCCCAGCAC
This sequence comes from Glutamicibacter sp. FBE19, assembly GCF_015524875.1. Classification (NCBI taxonomy): domain Bacteria; kingdom Bacillati; phylum Actinomycetota; class Actinomycetes; order Micrococcales; family Micrococcaceae; genus Glutamicibacter; species Glutamicibacter sp. FBE19. Next base: position 127,135 of record NZ_JACKQN010000005.1, read on the forward strand.
TCCGTGGCTGCGGCGGCCGTTGTTGCCCTCGCCCTGTCCGGTGTCACCTTGCCGATGCAGCCGCAGGACGAATCCAGCGCATCGCCTTCCGAGTCTGCCGCCAAGTCCGGCGATGCCAGCTCCAGCCCCGCTTCCTCGGCACCTGCCGAGGAATCCGGTTCCGGTTCCGCCTCTGCTTCGGAAAGCGAAGAGGAGCCGGTCGCGTTCCCGGTGCTGACCGAAGAGCAGCTCAAGAGCGTTCTGGCAGATGTCCAGAAGCAGGTCGGCAACGCCGATGAAAAGAACGACACCAAGGCCTTGGATTCCCGTGCCGCGGGTGCTTTCAAGTACTTGCGCGGCAAGCGCTACGACATGCTCAAGGACGAGTTCAAGGTGGATAAGCCGCTGACCCTGAACACCCAGGTTCTGCGCTCGGCTGCCGTGCCAAATGCCAGCGAGGCAAAGTTTCCCCGCGTGATCTCCGTAGTGACCGCCAAGGACAACGACGCCAATACCCTGCCGCAGGCCCTGACCCTGGTCCAAAAGAGCGCACGGGATAACTACAAGGTCGTTTTCGCCGGGCAGATGCTCCCGAACTCCTCCTTCCCTGGCATTGCCGTGGGCGACCCGGCGACCAAGCAGTTGACCGCTGATGCCAAGGACTTGCAGATGACGCCGGAGAAGGCCCTGGAAGCCCTCGGTGATGTGCTGACCAACGAGGATTCAAAGCAAAAGGGCAAATTTGCCGAGTCCGAGTTCATCAAGGCCATCCATGCGGCCCAGAAGTCCGAGTCCGAGAATGCCGACGAGGCCAAGGTCAGCTATAAGCGCTCGGTCACCAAGGGCGACACCTTCGCGGTGTCCACACCTGACGGTGGCGCGATTGTGGCAGGCAAGCTGGATAACAAGGCCTTGTTCGAGCGCACCGAAAACGCCGATCCACTCAAGAGCAGCGACAAGCTGACCGAGCAGCTGCTGGGTTCCAGCTCCTCCAACGGCAACGTGGAGAGCACCTACGCTGAGCCGGTGATGTTCTATATCCCTGCCAGTGGTTCCGAGGACAAGATCCAATTGATCTCCGCCGACCAAGTCCTGCTCGACGTAAAGGAAGTTGACTAGTACCCATGAGCGAAGAGAACATTCCTTCAACCCGTGGCGCGGTAGACCTCTCGGCGTTGGCCCACCATAGCCCGCAGGCCACCGGCACCACCGATTCGGCAGCTGCCAGCTGGACCACCAGCCTGGACGAGGCATCCTTCGAACAGTTTGTCGGCCTCTCCCAAAGCGTGCCGGCCATCGTGTCGCTGGGTTCGCCCCGGGTGCAGGTCTCGGCTGATCTCGATGCCGTGCTGCGCAGGCTGGTCGATGCCAAGAACGGCAAGTTCGTTCTCGGCGTGGTAGATGCCGAAACCTATCCCCAGATCGCCCAGGCTTTCCAGGCCCAGCAGATTCCGATGGTGGTCGCCCTGGTCAAGGGCCAGCCGGTGCCGCTGTTCCAAGGCCCGGCCGCCGAGGAGCAGATTGTGCAGTTGCTGGGCCAGCTGGAACAGCTCGCCGTGCAGCAGGGCCTGGGCGGAACGGTGCCGCCATTGAGCGGAACCGCTGGGAACACCGAGCCCGAGCTGCCGCCGCTGCACCAGAAGGCCGTGGATGCGATTGACGCGGGCGACTACGCCGCCGCCGAAGCCGCCTACCTCGAAGCGCTGAATGAGAAGCCGAACGACCACGACGCGCAGGTGGGCGTATACCAGGTGCGGCTGCTCTCGCGCACGCAGAACCTCGATTTGAACACGTCGCGCGAACTGGCAGCGCAGAATCCGCAAGAGATTGCCGCGCAACTCGATGTGGCTGATCTTGATCTGATCGGCGGCCATGTGGAGGATGCCTTTGCCCGTCTGGTGTCGTTGATTTCGAAATTGGCAGACGATGATCGCGAACGAGTGCGCCGCCGCCTCATCGAGCTCTACGCGGTGGTCGGCAACAACGATCCGCGCGTGGCTGCCTCGCGACAGAAACTGGCGCGCGTCCTGTTCTGATCCGTGCCGCTTCGCCTTGCCCCGGCCGACAAGTTCGCTTGTCGGCCGGGGCTTTTTGCACCCAAGATTAATTCCAAAGGATGATGCTTATTTCCCAGGCGTGTTGCTAGCCTGAAAATATGACTCAGATCGCACTGGATATTCGCGGCCTCGCCAAGCAATTTGGCCCCAAGGTCGCGGTGGATAACGTCAGCCTGCAGGTGCCTGCAGGCTCTTTCTATGGCCTCGTGGGCCCCAACGGAGCCGGCAAAACCACGATGCTGTCCATGGCCACCGGACTGCTCAGGCCCGATTCCGGGCAAGCTCTGGCCAATGGGGTGGATATCTGGGCTGATCCCCAGGCGGCCAAGGCAACCCTGGGCGTGCTGGCCGATGGCGTGCGCCAGTTCGACCGGCTGACCGGCCGGCAGCTGGTGAGCTATTCGGGGCTCTTGCGCGGCATGGACCGGGCCGAGGTCGCTGAGCGCACCGAGGACCTGTTGCGCGTCATGGATCTGACCGGTGACGGCGACAAGCTGGTGGTGGACTATTCGGCCGGCATGACCAAGAAGATCTCGCTGGCCACGGCAATGATCCACTCGCCCAAGCTGCTGGTGCTGGATGAGCCCTTCGAGGCCGTTGACCCGGTATCGGCCGCCAATATCCGCGACATCCTCAACGACTACGTTGAATTTGGCGGCACCGTGATCGTTTCCTCGCATGTGATGGATCTCGTGCAGCGCATGTGCACCCACGTGGCAGTGATTGCCGGCGGCGTGCTCAAGGCGCAGGGCTCGGTTGAGCAGGTGCGCGGCGGCATGAGCCTGGAGGACCGGTTCGTTGATCTGGTGGGCGGACGGGCAAACAACGAAGGGCTGTCATGGTTGCGCACATCCTCAAACTGAAGCTTTTGCTGCTGGCCAATGGGTTCAAGCGTTCGACAGGCCAGCTGATCGGCGTGATCATCGGCGGGTTGTACGCCTTAGGGATGATCGTGATGCTCACGCTCGCGGCCTGGTTCCTGGCTGGCGAAACCGCCATCGACGCCGAATTGAGCATCCTCATCGGTTCACTGGCGGTGCTTGGCTGGGCCATCATTCCGCCGCTGCTCACCGGGGTTGACCTGACCTTGGAGCCTTCGCGCTTTGTGCACTTCGGCATTCCGCAGAAGGTCCTGGGCCCGGCGCTGGTGCTCTCCGGCTTCATCTCGGTTCCGGCGATCTTGACGATTATCGGGCTGGTGGGCGGGTCGCTGATCTGGCGGCTTGAGCCACTGGTGCTGCCGGTTGCCGTCGTGGCCGCCATCGCCACCGCGGTGATGGCCGTCCTGGTCTGCCAGTATTTGACGATCATGGCCACGGCCCTGCGTGCCAAGCGCCGCTTCCGCGAACTGACCTTCGCCGTGCTGTTCCTGCTGCTGATCTGCCTGGGGCCGATCATCTCCTCGATCGCCTCGGCCGCCAACAGCCTGCTGGACTGGGTCGGCCCGATCGCCAGCGTCCTGGCCTACACTCCGCTCGGAGCCGCCGCGGCCCTGCCCGGTGCGCTGGCCCAGGGCGATTACCTGCAATTTGCCATCTGCTTGATTCTTGCGGTGGCCTACCTGGGGGGACTGTATTGGCTGGTGAACCGGGCGACGGCGCAGGCCACGGTCACCCCTCCGCCTCAACAGCGGGCCGCCAAGCAGAGCGGACTGGGCTTTTTCAAGTACACCCCGGGGACGCCCACTGGCGCGGTGATCGCCCGCGCTCTGACCTATTGGCTCAAGGACCCGCGCTACGCCATCGGTGTGCTGATGGTGCCGGTATTGCCGCTGCTCTTCTGGTTCACCGGCAGCCAGTCCGGAAACTACACCATGATGTATCTGCTGGGGCCCTTGATTGGAGTCCTGCTCGGCTTTTCCATTTCTGCGGATATTTCCTATGACAACACTGCCTTTGCCCTGCACGTGCTGACCGGAGTTTCGGGGCGTGCCGACCGCGCCGGGCGCGCGCTGGCCTGCTTTGCGCTGTCGATTATCCCGGTGCTGGCGGCGGCCATCCTGCCTGGCGCGATCGCCGGCGAAGCATGGCGGATCCCGGGGGACCTGGGCCTGTCGCTGGCCGCATTGCTGGTTGCCCTGGGCGTGGCCTCGGTGGCCTCGGCGCGCTACACCTATGCGGTGCCCCTGCCGGGGGATAACCCGATGAAAACCCCGCCGGGCAACGGCCTGCGCGTCGCGGTGACGCAGCTGGCCACCATCGGCACCATGGCGATCTTGCTGATTCCGGTGTTCATTCCCTACCTGATGGGGTGGTTCCAGGAATCGCAGCCCCTGGGCTTGCTGACCCTGGGCATCGGCCTGGTGCTCGGCGTGGGGCTGCTGTTCGGCGGCATCGCCCTGGGTGGCAAATGGTACGAGCAGCGGACCCCCGAATTGATGCAAGCTGTCATGCTCAACAAATAATGCCCCTTGCTTCGGAGGCGACACGGAGCCATCGGCCAGATCCGGAATCTGGCAGGTGGCTCCGTGTCGTTGCTGGCGATCATTCTGCGTGGATAATCCCTGGCAGAACACCGCCACGGCCCGCAGGCGGACGCGGAAACCAGGGATGAATGTGCCGTGGATGTGGACAAGCTCCCATGCCGATCGGACGGACAGCGGGGCCAATCCGTATTAGACTTGAAGGCATGGTGGAACAGTCTGAAGAAACCCGTGGCGGCACAGCGACAATCGAGCGTACCGAGACAACCCAGAGTGTCGAGGCCGGCGATCATGAGCGATTTGCCCACTACGTGCAGAAGGAAAAGATCATGGAGTCGGCGCTGTCCGGCGAACCGGTGATCGCTTTGTGCGGCAAGGTCTGGACCCCGGGTCGAGACCCGAAGAAGTTCCCGGTATGCCCTGAGTGCAAGGAAGTCTACGACTCCTTGATGGGGTAGTGCCCGAGAAAAACAGCACTACTTCACACACAGCACGCGGCCGGGAAAAGGTATATGACCGAGACACTCTTTGATTTTGGCGACAAGCTTCCACTGGAAGACAAGCTGCCCGTAGCGTATCCGGAACGTGCAGCCTGGGGAACCGGGCCCAAGCTTCGTGCCTGGCAGGCAGAGGCCCTGGCCCAGTACTTTGAAACCGAGCCCAGGGACTTCATGGCCGTGGCAACCCCCGGCGCAGGCAAGACCACCTTCGCGCTGCGCCTGGCCAAGGTGCTGATCGACTCCGGCAAGATCAACCGCATGATCGTAGTTGCCCCGACCGACCACTTGAAAAAGCAGTGGGCCGACTCGGCAGCGCGCGTGGGCATCGCCCTGGACCCGAACTACAAGAACTCGGACGGGCGCCACGGCTCGCACTACCTGGGCGTGGTCGTGACCTATGCGCAGGTGGCCTTGAAGCCAGCGGTGCACCGTGCCAAGACCGAGAATGCCCGCACCCTGGTGATCATGGATGAGGTCCACCACGCAGGCGACGCCCTGTCCTGGGGCGATGGCATCCGCGAAGCCTTTGAACCTGCAACGCGCCGCCTGGCGCTGACCGGAACGCCGTTCCGCTCGGATGCCGCGCCGATTCCCTTTGTGCAGTACATCGACGAGGGTGACGGGATCCGCCGTTCCAAGGCCGACTACACCTATGGCTACGGCAACGCGCTGGCCGACCACGTGGTTCGACCGGTGCTCTTCATGGCCTACTCGGGCAATATGCGGTGGCGCACCGCCGCCGGCGAGGAAATGGAAGCCAACCTCGGCGAGGGGTTCACCAAGGATGTCACCGCCCATGCCTGGCGCACGGCGCTGGACCCGCATGGCGACTGGATCCCCTCGGTGCTGCAGGCAGCTGACCGGCGGCTGTCAGAGGTGCGCCGCACGGTCAAGGACGCTGGCGGGCTGATTATCGCCACCGACCATGAAGACGCCCGCGGATATGCTGCCCAGCTCGAGGCCATTTGCGGGGAGAAGGTCACTACCATTCTTTCCGACGACCCCAAGGCGTCGCAGAAGATTGACGACTTCTCCGCCTCGGAGGCCCGCTGGATGGTGGCCGTGCGCATGGTGTCCGAAGGCGTCGACGTGCCTCGGCTCTGTGTCGGCGTCTACGCCACCAGCACCTCGACTCCGTTGTTCTTCGCCCAGGCTGTCGGGCGCTTTGTGCGAAGCCGCAAGCGTGGTGAAGTTGCCAGCGTCTTCCTGCCCTCGGTGCCGATCCTGATGGCCTTGGCCAATGAGATGGAAGTCGAGCGCGACCATGCCTTGGACAAGGAAGGCTCCAAGGACGAAGACGGCCTGGACGACTCCCTGCTCGAGGAAGCCAACAAGGAAGACAAAGCCAGTGACGATCTGGTGCGCAGCAAGTTCGAGGCGCTCAATTCCCAGGCTTCCTTTGACCGGGTGCTCTTTGACGGCGGGGAGTTCGGCACCGGTGCTGATATCGGCAGCGATGAAGAACTTGGATTCCTTGGCATTCCGGGCCTGCTGGAAACCGATCAGGTCTCCGAGCTGCTGCGCAAGCAGCAGAGCAAGCAGATTAATCGGGGCGGGACCAAGCCTGAACCGGTTTCGGATCACCGGCGGATGATGGATTTGCGCTCCAAGCTCTCCAAAAATGTCTCGGCGTGGGCTGCCCGCACCGGCATGCCGCACGGGCAGGTGCACAACAAGCTGCGCAGCGTGTGCGGGGGACCAGCGGTGCCGCAGGCCACCGCGGACCAGCTGCAGGCGCGCATCGATAAATTGCAGGACTGGTTCGTCGGTCGCAAATAGGGGCCCGGGGAGAACCAGGTGCCATAATGCAGCCATGCCCAAAAAAGTATTGTCGGCCGCTGCCCAGGTCCATCGTAGAGATCGTGCCCGGGCAGCAGCCGCATATCTAGCCATTGCCCTCGGCTTGATCAGCTTGTTCGCCCCGCTGATCGCCCATTTGGCGGGTGCCGCGCCGCTGCTTTTTTCCGGACCGCTGGCTGCCTTTCCGCCATTCCTGTATCAAATTTCGCGCATCTACATCATCTTTGGCGCATTCAGCCTCTTTGCCTTGGCACGCTACCTTCGTTCGGGCAATCGGCTGGCATGGGGTGCATCGATCTTGCTGCTGGTGCTCATTGCGCTCTTCCACCTGGGCAAGGCCATCGATTGGCCGGTGGCCCTGCTTGGACTGGCAGGGGCGGCATGGCTGGGGATCCGGCAATCCGCATTCCCGGTCAAGCCAGGCAAGGTGCTGAGCCGCCGGGCCCTGCTCCTTGCCCTGGCGGTCGTTGCCATCTCGACGCTGCTTGCCGCGGGCCTGCTGATTCACCTGGCAAGTGACAGGGCGCTGAGCCCAGGAAATGGGGTTTCGTGGCTCTTCACCTCACTGGATGTGGAACTGCACGAGCGCAGCGGCCACCCGCGACTGGAATTGCTGCTGGCCCTGGTCCTGGGTGCTGCCGGCCTCTTTCTGTGGCACTTGCATGAAGCCAATCATGTGCGGCGCGTGGGCGCCGGCGAGCATCAAGAAGCCCGTGAACGGGCCCGGGCCGTGATCAGCGTGCATGGCGGCGGAACCCTGGATTATTTCGCATTGCGCGATGACAAGGAATGGTTCTTCCTCAAGGATTCGGTGGTGGCCTATGCCATTCGGGGATCGATGTGCCTGGTTTCCCCGGATCCTATCGGGCCGGCTGGAGAACGCGAGGAGATCTGGGCTGAATTCATGCTCTGGGCCGAACGCCAGGGACTGGCAGTGAGCGTGCTGGCCGCCGGCGCCTCATGGCTCAAGATCTATGAGGACAGCGGCTTGCGCACGGTGTATCTGGGCGACGAAGCCATTGTTGACTGCCAGCGATTCTCGTTGTCGGGAAAGAAATCGAAGTCGCTGCGCCAAGGCCACGCCCGAGTTGTGCGAGCTGGATACTCCACGCAGCATCTTGATCCGCTGCAGGTGCCGGTGGAGATGAAACAGCGGCTTGAAGAACTGAGTTTGGAAAGCCGCCGCGGAGAAGCCGAGCGGGGATTCTCGATGACCCTCTCGCGCCTATTTGATCCGGCCGACCGTGGGCTGATGATTTCTGTTGCCATTGATGACCAGGGCGTAGCGCAGGCTTTTATCCAGTGGATGCCGGCGCCAGATGTGGACGGATGGTCCTTGGACGTCATGCGCCGCACTACTGCCGAGTCGGCACCCGGGGGACTGATGGACTTCATCATCATTGAAACCATCGGGATGCTGGCCGCCGAAGGCAAGCGCGGCTTGGGGCTGAACTTCGCCGTTCTGCGCGATGCGGTGGCCGAGGACAGCGGGGCATCGAGAATTGAACGGATCGTAGCCAAACAGGCATCAAAGCATGCGCAAGTGGCCTCGCTATGGAAATTCAACGCAAAATACGACCCTGACTGGCAACCGCGCTATGCCGCCGTGGGCACGATGGATCTGTGGCTGGCCCAAGGGCTGAGCATGGCGCAAGCCGAGGGACTGGCCGGGATTCCGAGGCTGCCGCTGCTCGGAGCGCGCACGGATCCTGACGGCCCATGATGGCGCCTTATCTGGTTGCCGCCATCGCTGCCAGCGTTGGCTATGGCAGCGCCTCGGTGCTTGAAGCGCTGGCCGCCCGACGAGTGGGCGGATCCAGGATCTTCACCCATCCGCTCTACCTGGCCGGGTTGGCCTTGGACGCCCTGTCGTGGCTGGCCTCGCTGATCGCGTTGCAGGCGCTGACGCTTTTCACCGTCCAGGCTGTGCTCTCCAGTTCCTTGATCGTCACCATCCTCCTCTCCAGATGGGCCTTTGCGGCCCGGCTTCGAGCATCAGCTCTCTGGGTGATGGGCTTGATGGTGCTGGGGCTGGTATTCCTGGCCTGGTCTACCGGACCGCAACGAGCTGCGGCCCCGCCCTTGGGCTTTATCTGGGCCATGGTCATCGCCTCGCTGGCACTTGGGGCAACGGTGGCCGCCGGCTACCGAAAATCTTCTCCGATCTTGATGTCGATCATGGGCGGGCTCGCTGCCAGCATTGCCGCCCTGGCGGCGCGGGGATTACAGTTGCCAGATAGCTTGTGGGCCATCCCTCGCGAGCCGATGGCCTGGCTGGTGCTCGGCAACGGGGTGATCGCCATCCTTGCCTACACCCGGGCATTGGAAGGCGGGGATGTGGGTCCAATGACCGCTGTATTCACCGCCATTGAGGTGGTCGTCCCGGGAATCGCAGGCATGATGGTGTTTGGCGACGCTGCGCGCCCCGGGTGGGAAGGCTGCAAATTCGCGGCTCTGGCCCTGTCGATGGGGTGCGGGCTGTGGCTGGCCTTTCAACCTGGCGCTGATCCGAACGCGGTGGGAAAGCAAAAGGCAAAAGATCTTCGAGGGGCGGCCGGAGCATGATCAGACCACAGGTGATCTACCGTTCTGCCTTGTGCGGCGGGGCGCTGGCCTACTCCTCCGGGATGGTCAGCGAGGCTGCAGCCGGGTGGAAACTGGACCCCCGCATTACCTTGCTATCGGAACTGGCTGCCAGGGATCGTGCGGGGCGAAGGATTTTCCAAGCCGCGGATGTCGTCGCGGGAACGCTGTTCCTGGCCGCCAGCGCTGTTCGGCAGCACCCCAGCGCCAGGCCGCTTCGATGCTCGCTGGCAGTATTGGGCGCGGCGACGATCGCTGACGCGCTCAGCCCGCTGGACTACCCGATTTCCCACGAACACCTGCGCCCTGCATATCGCGGTGGCCAAGGTTCGAGCAGCATTAGCCATCGGGCGCACTATGTGACTACCGGCGTGGCGGGCTTCGCGATCGCCGCCATTTGCCTTCTTGATTGGCGTGCACAGCGCCGAGGGACGGCTGCGCTGCGCAAAGTTGCTGGCCCGGCCGTGGTTTTTGGACAACTGGCAGGCCTAGCGGCCCTGGCCTCGCCACGGCTGGCACCTGGGTTGGTCCAACGCGTGCAGACTTTGGGATTCACCCTGGTTTGCCTTGACTTGGCCCGGCGCGGAGTGGCCCCACCGCACCCCGGCCCATGATGTCAATGGAGATGATTCAACGGCCGCATGCGGCAGGCGTTGTTACGGGAACTTGTCCTGGTATCCGAGCGGGTCAAACACGATCGTAGGTTACGACCCGCACGCCTGAATCCAGTGCTGTTTCCCCGCTGAGGCGGAAGGACTGGATCTGGAACGGGCCATTGAACAGCGGGATGCCGGAACCAATGATCGAGCTGTGCTGTTTGAGCACGAGGCGGTCGATTTCCGGAAGCAAGCTGTACGCCAGGGTTCCACCGCCAACAAGCCACAGATCCTTGCCTTGCTCGGACTTGAGTTCGCGAACCCGTTCCAGTGCCTGGCCCCGGACCACTTCAATGGATGGATCCTCGGCCCTGAGCGTGGTTGAGAAGACGATGTGGCGAAGGTGCGGATAAGCATTGGTGAGCCCGGCGGCCAACCCGACTTCGTAGGAAGCCCGGCCTTCCAGCACTGTGTCGAAGAGCTGGCCTGGGCCGGTGACGCCCAAAGCCTGGCGCGCTGGCGCAGGCAGTGTCTCGGGGTATTGCCCGACGATGAAATCGATGTCGCTCTTGGCCACCGGGAAATACGGTTCTCCGCTGGGATCGCCGCCATCTGGGCCGGCAATATAGCCGTCTAGTGTCGAGGCCACGTAGTACACGAGCTTTCGCATGCTCATCCCTTCTCCGGACATCTCTTGTGCCCTCAGCATGCCATACCCTGGCCGCCGGTCAAGCGCATTGCCCAGTGCCGGGCCAGTATCAGCCGAGGCTCAGGACGGTCACGCCGGAAGCGCGCAGTTCATCGTGGACTTCTGGCAGCATGCCGGGGCTGACTGCAGCGGTCAATGGCGAGATCACCGTGGTGGCAAGTCCTTCGGCCGCGGCATCCAGGGCGGTGGCGCGCACGCAATGGTCCGCGGCGAGACCCACGATATCTACAGCGGTAATGCCACGGGCGGCCAGCCAGGGCGCCAAGAGCATGCCGTTCTCGTCTCCGAACGGCGCCGAAGGATCCAGCTCGCGTGCTTCGAAGCCCGAATACGCAGCGGTGTAACGGCCCTTGGCGAAGCGGGCATCGACCGGTATTTCCCGGATCAGCGGATGCAGTGCTGCGCCGTCGGTGCCTGCGACACAATGCACCGGCCACGAATCAACAAAATCGGGCGATGCGGAAAAATGCGATCCAGGATCAATGTGCCAGTCCTGCGTGGTGACAATGGCCGAATAGCTCTGGCGGCGCTCGGCCACGTCGCTGGCAATGGCCGCAGCCACGGCGTTTCCACCGGTCACGGGCAAGGCTCCGCCTTCGCAAAAGTCAGGTTGCAGATCAATGATCAGCAGGGCTCGGGTCATAGCGTGCTCCTTGAGGCGGGCCGGCGATTCCACGTGAGGAAAGGCTACGGCCCGCAACTGAGATTTTGGTGTGTTTTCAGTCCTGGATCATGATCGTTGGGATCACTGGCTCGCCGCGCTGCAGCTTGCGGGCTATGCCGGGCAGTTCCTGGGTGGAAGCACGGTGGCGTTCGGTGGCCTTGTGGACTCCGGCAGCACCCGTGTACGACATGTCGATCTCCCCATTGACCACCAGCGGCACCACCAGGCCGCGCTCTGGGCCTCCGGTGGTGTGCTCGGTGGTGGAGACAATTTCGGCCACGGCGCGGTCGCGGTCATTGAGCTGTCGCACCGCGTGCTTGCGCCCGCCGACGCTGGCCTTGTTGGCGGCAGCCTTGGCCACCGGGATCCAGCTGCCGGCATCATCCTGGCGGGCCACCAGCTTGTAGACCATCGATGCGGTGGGGTGCCCGGAACCGGTGACCAGCGCGGTGCCCACGCCGTAGGCATCAACCGGCGCACTGGCCAATGCGGCAATCGCATACTCATCCAGATCGGAGGTGACGGTGATCTTGGTGTTCCAGTTGCCCAGGTCATCGAGCAGCTGGCGCACCCAGCCGGCCTGCTGGACCAGGTCGCCGGAGTCCAGGCGGACACCGCCCAGTTCAGGGCCGGCGACCTCAACGGCGGTGCGCACCCCATTCTCGACATCGTAGGTATCCACCAGCAAGATGGTGTCCTTGCCCAGCGACGCCACCTGGGCTTCGAAGGCTGCCCGCTCCGAATCATGCAGCAGAGTGAACGAGTGGGCAGAGGTGCCCACGGTTTTCAGCCCGTAGCGCGCACCGGCTTCCAGATTCGAGGTCGAGGTGAACCCGGCGATCATGGCAGCGCGAGCGGCGGCGACGGCCGACTCCTCATGGGTGCGGCGCGAACCCATTTCGATGCAGGGGCGGTCCCCGGCCGAAGCGATCATGCGCGAAGCCGCCGAGGCAATGGCCGAGTCATGGTTCATGACCGACAGCAGGTAGGTTTCAATCACGCAGGCTTCGGCGAAGGTGGATTCCACGGTCAGCAGGGGCGAGTTGGGGAAGTAGAGCTCGCCTTCGGCGTAGCCGGAGATATTTCCGCTGAAACGGTAGTTTTCCAGGTACTTGATGGTCTGCGCGTTCACCACCCGGTGATCGGAGAGGAAACGGAGCTGCTCCTCGTCGAAGTGGAAGCCGACCAGGCCCTCCAGCAGGCGGCCGGTGCCGCCGACTACGCCGTAGCGTCGACCCTCGGGCAAGCGCCGTGCGAAAGCTTCAAACACGGATGGGCGGTGGGCCGCACCGGACTCGAGGGCCGCCTGAAGCATGGTCAACTCGTAGTGGTCGGTGAAGAGGCTGGTGCGCATGGGACGCTCCTGGGGATCGAAAAAAGTATCAGCGGTGGTGCTGCGCGTTCTGGCAGACCGGTTTTACTGTATAACGCCTCACGCTGAAGGTGATATTTACCGTGTCCTGCGTGGCGTTCAGGATCCGCGCGTAAAATAGGGATCATGACCGCAATGCCCGATGTACTTCCCGAAGTCGAAACAGCCTCCACCAGCGAAAAGCCCTGGCGCTTGATCGTGTGGAATGACCCGGTGAACTTGATGAGCTACGTGGCTTATGTGTTCCGTTCCTACTTCGGTTTCACGGCGGAAAAGGCCGAACAGCTCATGCTGCAGGTGCATCATGATGGTTTTTGCGCTGTGCGCAGCGGCAGCCGCGAGGCCATCGAATCCGATGTCCAGGCCATGCACGGATTCGGGCTCAATGCGACCATGACCCAGGAGGCCTGAGCGTGGCCAAGGCCTTTAAAAACGGTGCCCACGGAATTACCGGCACCCTGCACTCGGCTGAGCGCAAATTGCTTCGCGAACTTTTCGGCGACGTGATCACCATGTTCGAAGAACGTGCCGAAGTGCATCGGCTGCCCGAGGACATCGACCCCTTGTACGCACTGACCGGGATGCGTCCCGAGTCGATGGACTTGCCTCCGGTCTCCGATCCGGCGCTGGCCAGGCTTCTGCCCGATGCCAGTGATGACCCGGTGGTGGCTGCAGAGCACCGGCGGCTGACCGAAGCGGACCTGATTGCGCAAAAAGCCGGCCGGCTGCGCGAGGCCCAGTTCCTCCTGGAAACCGACAAGATCGTATTGGACAAGGACAAGGCGCAGCGCTTTGCCCAGGCGTTGAACGATGTCCGGCTGGTTCTGGCCGAGCGCCTGGAGATCCGCGATGAGCAAGATGCCGCACGGGTTTCCCAGATGCTGGATGCCGCCGACGTTGAAACTCCCGAAGAGTACCTGGCCTTGGTCTACAACCTGGTTTCGTGGGTACAAGATACGTTGATGGGTGCACTGATGGATGCGGAGTCCTGATCGATGAATTCCTATTTTGCCACCGGCCAGGTTTCAGTTCCCGACTCCGATACGCCAATCGGCATTTTCGATTCCGGGGTCGGGGGATTGACCGTCGCCCGGGCGATTATCGACCAGCTGCCCGGCGAGTCGCTGATCTATGTGGGGGACACCGCTAATTCCCCCTATGGCCCGTTGCCTATTGCCCAGGTGCGGGCCAACGCCTTGGGCGTCATGGACGAATTGGTGGATGCCGGGGTGAAGCTGCTGGTGATCGCGTGCAATTCAGCTTCGGCCGCTGTGCTGCGCGATGCCCGTGAACGGTACACCGCCCGATACGGAATCCCGGTGGTGGAAGTCATCCAGCCGGCCGTGCGGCGTGCGGTGGCCGGCTCCAAGAATGGCAAGATCGGGATCATCGGCACGCAAGCCACGGTGGGCTCGCGCGCCTACGAAGACGCGTTTGCCGCCGCCCCGAACTTGCAGGTGACCTCGGTGGCGTGCCCGCGATTCGTGGAGTTCGTGGAATCCGGCATTACCGCGGGAGCAGAACTTCTGCAGATCGCCCAGGAGTACCTGGCGCCGTTGCAGGAAGCAGGCGTGGATACCCTGATTCTGGGATGCACCCACTATCCGCTGCTGACCGGCGTGATTTCCTATGTCATGGGCGATGGCGTCACTTTGGTTTCCAGTGCGGAAGAAACAGCGAAGGATGTTTTCCGCGCCTTGACGCGGCATTCGCTGGTGCGCGAAGACGGCATCGCGGCGCGTCATGAGTTCCTTGCCACAGGCAACGCTGATAGTTTTGGTGTACTGGCTCGCCGTTTCCTCGGACCCGAGGTGTTGCAGGTGCGCCACGTGGACCATGTGGCCGCCCACTACCCGACCGGCGCTATTGCGCGGATTACTCCGCAAATGATCGCCGCGTCGAAAGCGAGAAACGAATGAAGCTGACCATCATTGGATGCACCGGGTCGTTCCCGGGACCGGGCTCACCCGCGTCCTGCTACCTGGTGTCGGCCTTTGATGGCACGCGCGACTGGAAGATCCTCCTGGATCTGGGCTCCGGCGCGCTGGGTGTTCTGCAGCGCTACACGGATCTCAAGGACATCGATGGGATCATGATTTCCCATCTGCACCCGGACCACTGCATGGACCTTTGCGGCTTGCACGTTGCGATCCGCTGGGACCCGAACGGCTGGGGCCGCGACCGGATGCTGGTGCACGGTCCCGAAGCAACCGCAGACCGCATCGAAACTGCCTATTCCTTGCCCGATGGCGACACCATGGCCAAGGATTACGACTTCCAGGTGTGGCAGCCGAATAAGCCAGTGAAAATCGGTCCATTCACCATCACCCCATATCCGGTGCGCCACCCGATCGAAGAAGCCTACGCCTTGCGCGTGGAGGCCAGTGAACCCGGCCCGGACGGTGAGCTGCTGACCAGCGTGCTGACGTACTCGGGCGATACCGACACCTGTGATGGCCTGGTGGAAGCGGCCAAGGACGCCGACATGTTCCTCTGCGAGGCTGCCTTTGAAGAAGGCCGCGATGACCACATCGACGGGGTGCACCTGACCGGCAAGCGAGCCGGCGAGATGGCCACGGCCGCTGGGGTTGAACGCATGCTTTTGACCCACATTCCCGTCTGGACCGATATCAACAAGGTCGTCGAGGAAGCCAAGGGAACCTATGACGGCGGCATTGCCGTGGCGGTATCCGGCGTGACCTACGGCGTCTATTCGGGCAGCCTGAAGGAAGACAAGGACCCGGCCCTGTTCAAGGGGGAGCGCGGTACCGATTACCTCAAGACGCGTACCGGAACTTTGCCGACCATCTCCTATGAAAAAACGCGCAAGTTCCCGCTGCTCAAGCGCAAGAAGTAGAGATCCAGCAAAAGAACAGCGCCATTGAATCGGCAACTCGGATTCGAAGGCGCTGTTCTTGTGTTTCTGCACGGCACCATCGCACCAATTCCCGGAGGCTGGCGATGAAGCAGAGCGCCGGCGAGGTGCATTTCACCGTAATGCTGGGGCCATCTCGTGAAATTCTGGTCTCCAGCGTGGTTAGGATGGAACCATGACTTTACGCGCTGACGGCCGAGGAGCCGCGCAACTTCGAGACATCACCATCACCCGCGGCTGGTCCGCCCAGGCCGAAGGGTCTGCACTGATTGAATTTGGCAACACCCGGGTACTGTGCACCGCTTCCTTCACCGAAGGGGTGCCGCGCTGGCTCAAAGGCCAGGGCACCGGCTGGGTCACCGCCGAATACGCCATGCTGCCGCGTGCCACGAACACCCGCAACTCCCGCGAATCGGTCAAGGGCAAGCTGTCCGGACGCACCCACGAGATCTCGCGCCTTATTGGACGCTCGCTGCGCGCCGTGGTGGACACCAAGGCGCTGGGCGAAAACACCATTGTTCTTGACTGCGACGTGCTGCAGGCCGACGGCGGCACCCGTACCGCGGCAATCACCGGCGCCTATGTGGCATTGGCAGAATCCATTTCCTGGGCCCGTTCGCAGGGCATCGTGAAGGAAAACGCCAAGGTGCTCACCGACTCGGTCGCCGCCATCTCCGTCGGCATCATCGACGGCACCCCAATGCTTGACCTGCCGTACGAGGAAGACGTCCGCGCCGAGACCGACATGAACGTCGTGGTCACCGGTTCCGGCGACTTCGTCGAAGTACAGGGCACCGCCGAAGGCGTTCCATTCAAGCGCTCCGAACTGGATTCGCTGCTTGACCTTGCCCTGGGCGGAACCAACGAGCTGGCACAGATCCAGCGCGACACCTTGAAAAACGGCAAATGAGCCAGCCAGTTCTAGTTCTCGCTTCGCATAACCAGGGCAAGCTGCGTGAGCTTCGCGAATTGCTGCGCGGACAGGTGCCAGGCCTGGATGTCGACTCCCAGGTCATTGACGCGGCCACCGCGGGGGCCACGGATCCGGTCGAAGACCAGGTGACCTTCCAGGGCAACGCGCTGAAAAAGGCCCGTGAAATTGCCGCGTCCACCGGACTGGTTGCGCTCGCCGACGATTCTGGCTTGAGCGTCGACGTGCTCGGTGGCGCGCCGGGCATCTTCTCGGCTCGCTGGTCCGGGGTCCACGGAAATGACGAGGCAAATATCGACTTGCTGCTCGCGCAGCTTGGCGATATCGCCGCTGAGCATCGCGGGGCGCAGTTCGTCTGTGCCGCCGCCTTGGCGACCCCGGACGGCGGCGAGCACGTTGAGCTGGGCCAGGTCGAGGGACTGCTGCGTACCGAACGTGCCGGCGAGCATGGCTTCGGATATGACCCCATCTTTGAACCGGCCGGGGCTGGCAAGTCGATGGCAGAGCACACGCCGGAAGAGAAGAATGCGATCTCGCATCGCGCTCGGGCCTTCGCTGCCTTGCTGCCTGCGATCGTGGAGGCCGTGAGCAAGGCCTTGGAGAACAACTGATTTTCACCGCATAACGCCAGCTGGCACCTCCCCTCGTGGAAAGTGCCAGCTGGCGTTTGCCATGCCCGGCCAGGCTGCCGATCTGCCCGGTATCAGGAATTTGAAGTCGTTGAAGCGCCGGGCGTTGCTTCATCTTCTTCGGTCTTTGGAGCGGTAGAGGGCTGCTGGGAGCTCGGGGTGGATGACTGCGCTGAATCCGAGGTGAAATGCGAACGGATGGCGTCCGCTTCGCTGCTCACTGTTTCTGAATCAATCAGGTCGCTGGCTTCGTTGTTCAACAGCGTGGTCCACTTGTCGAGGATTTCCTCGGCGGTGCCGGATTCATAGAGCTTGTCTGCCAGTTCGGTCTTGGCAGCTTCATACTGTGCCTTGAAGTCTTCATCCGCCAGGAACCGGGTCACCAGCGGGTTGGATTTCCCGCCCATCGATTTGCCGCCGTTTTGGCCGCCTGCAGGATTGTCCTTGGTGGCCTGCGTCGTATCGCCGGTGGCTTTGGTGCCGTCCGCTGGATTCTGCTCTGGGGGAGCCATGGTCCCATCGGGCGCGCCGCCTTGGCCATTCATCCCAGGCCGCTGCCCTCCGCCGCCGAAGGACAGGCCTTCTGGCATCTCGCCCTTGGCCAGATCCTTCAGCACGTCGATCAATTCGGTTCCGTCTTCCAAAGCCATTTGCTCTGGGAGCTCGACGCCGTCCGGCACCGTCCCTGCCTCGATTTGCTTCTTGGCGTCGGCGAGCTTCAAGCCATCGGGCAACATGCTGGTGAGCAATGAATCGGCATCCATCTTGCCGGGCCCGCCCCCGTTGCCACCGCCCATTGGGCCGCCGCCGCCCATCCCGCCTGGGCCAGAGCCGAAGGAAAGGTTTTGATCCCATGCGACGACCGTCATCTTCTTCGTGGCTGCGTCATATCGCAGGAAGGAGTTGTTGCCCGGCCCGTCAATGTCATCGGTGTTAGACACCAGATCCTGCATGGCCAAGTACGTTGCGAACTGGCCGGTGTCCAGGTAGTCCGATAGCTTGCTGGAGAAATCTTCATCCGATGAGTTGTTCACAAAATCCAGGAACGTGGCCACCGGAGTGAGATCGTCCGCCCCGGATTCCACTTCAAAGGCAGTTTCGTAGTCGCTGGCTGCGTCTCCGCGGTAGGAGTAATCGCCATCGGCGTCGGCCTTGTAGGTGATGCCCTCGCCGTCAAAAGTCTCCTCGCTGTAAAGCTCATCGGAGGGGTTGTCTATGACCAGGCGCAGTTCGGCATCCGAACCGTTCAGCGAGAAGCGAGTGGCCGCCGCATGCTCGGTGGCGAGGCCCGCTTCGCCAAGAAGTTCAAGTGCCACGGCCTCATTCAGCGAGGATTCGCTGGAATTGGTCCTGATGACAAACTCTGTTCGTCCCGAATAGCTCTGGTTGGCTTCGAACTTGTCCAGCCGCAGAATCCACGGCAGCGATGCGGGATCCGATGATTCGTCAGCGCCGCGAAGAGTGGAGTTCCCCTTCAGCTTCATGCCCACGTTCTTGAATGTTGTCCCGTCAATGGTGACCTCGGCGGAAATCCAATCTTTGGTTCCGTCAGCCGCATAGGCCTTCAGCGCGGCGGTGATGTCGTCGGGTTCAGCGCTCACACTGATCTCATGCACGGAATCTGCGTTGAAGAATGCCGCCGTTTCGGTGCTGAGACTAGTATTCACGACACTCTGCGCCGATGCTGAATTGGTGCAACCGGCAAGAGCCAGTGCGGCAATGGACAAGGATGCGACGGCAGTCATGGCCCGTGGGGTTTTGAACCGGAATTGGCGCGGGGACTGCGCCCGGTGGCGGGGTGAGTCAATCATGATGCTCCTAAGGGTGCAGGGATACTGCGGTGGATAATTTGTGCTTGGTTGTCTTATGCCAGCGGTTGGCTGGAAGATGCTGGTGGATCAAGCTCATTCCGGTGGCAAATTTTGAGATCCGTGACGGCCGGATCTGGTGGCTCCAGAGCAGTTTGTCGGCTGGGCCAGCGTTCAAGGCCGACTTTGTTTCCACGATGATCTCGTCGCATTCGAGGCGGAACCCGGACTGCGGATCCGTCCAGATCAGGTTGTTGTCCACGGTGACGCGGCTATTCGATTGCGGCAGGTACAAGGTGGTGCGGGAGTAGGAGGAATCAATAACAGGGGTGAGTTCAGCCGGCGCTATGGGACAGCTCCCCAGCTCGTGCTCCAGGGTCTCGTGGATGTATTCCAGCGAATCTTTGCCCAGCGCACTGCGTGCCGCAAAGGGGTGTTCGATTCGTTCCTTCACCGTCTGTTCGCGCGCCCCCTCGGTTTTCACCTCCAGGTAGCACTGCTCGGTATCCATGTAGCTTCGGGTGCGAATCTTGAAGCGGCGCCGCCGGGGATGCGCGGCCAGGTGAAAGCTGGCCAGATCAGGGGTATCGAAGTAGACGGAGGTGTAATCCGATGCGCGGCGCCCTTCGATGGACAGGACCAGTGCTTGCTTCGCCAAGAGCGGGAGGACTTCCCTGGCCTGCTGCGCGGTGAGAATGTATTTGCGGTCGGTACGGGTTTGGAGCGCGGCGGCCGCATTGAGCTCGTTGAGGCTTATGGTTTCCAGCTGGTCGGTGAAATTCATCGTGTTTGCCCCGTCATGACTTCGTGGTTTTCGACGGTGCGTGATGATGGTTGTTCGATCAGGTCGATTCGTGGTGCGGAGAAACGAACCTTGACGATGGTCTTGTCATTGACAAGGTCCAGCTGCTGGACCACAGCCTGGTGAATCGTGGCTCCATTGAGGAGCAAGCCGAGGTAGGCATGGAGTTCTTCATCGTTGGCGATGGCCCGGTCCAGGATGACTTCCTGATGGCGGTAAGTAGGCAGGACCTTTGAATGGTCGGCTACGAGCATCGCGATCAGGATGAGGCCCACCAGTGCCAGGGGAAGCCAGATGGGCGTTGGACCCATGCCGGTGATCAAGCCGATGGCCAGGGCTGAGAAATAGTAGGCGATTTCGTGCTGTTCCAGCTCGGTCGAGCGCAGGCGGATGATGGAAAGAACTCCGAAAAGTCCCATGCCCAGTCCGGCGCTGACGGTGCTTCCGGCCAAGGCGGTCGCGACGGCGAACACCCCGATGTTGATTCCGATGTAGGACACAGCCAAATCCCTGCGTCGATGGCGGCGAAGGTAAAGACCAAAAGTAAGAATCAAAATGGCGGCGACGTCGGCGGCCGCAAAAAGCAAGATGTTCATGGAGTTCCTTGTAGTTCTTCGAAAAGGGGGCTGTCATAAGTCTTGAATTGATTGCTGTGCGGTTCGTAGGGCAACCTCATGTAGCAGCTAAGGGGCAGGTCAAACGCCACTCGTTGACAGGAAAAACCTTGCTTTCCGGGTGTTGAAAAGTGCGGAATAACGCGAATTTTCGACGTGATTTGGGAATTTGTATGCATTCATTATGAGAATGCCCAGAAAGCTAAGCCCTCAGCACTTGTGCTCCGCCGCCCTAGGTTCTATGGTTAGTTGCATGAGTAACTAACCCACTAACTTGAGTGGTGGGAGCGAACACGGAGAGGAGCCGGCGTGATCGATGATTCGAAACCGATTTTCATGCAGATCGCTGAGCTGATTGAGAACGACATCATCTCTGGTGTTCTAGCTGAAGAGGCGCAAGTGCCCTCCACCAACGAATTTGCGGCTTTCTATCGAATCAACCCAGCCACTGCAGCCAAGGGCATTAATCGACTGGTAGAAGACGGGCTGCTCTACAAGAAGCGGGGGATCGGCATGTTTGTGACCCAGGGTGCACCACAGCGGCTGCGCGGCGCGCGCCGTGAAAAGTTCCAGCAGCAATTCATTGCTCCACTTACCGCCGAGGCTTCCAAGCTCGGCATCGGCGTCGACGAACTGGTCGCCATGATCAAAACCGGTTCGGATACCTGAAACTTCATCACTAGGCAGGGAGGAACGGCATGACACAATCAACTGCAATCGCCACACGCGAGCTGACCAAGACCTACAAGGACGTCAGGGCGCTGGATAACATCAACCTGGATTTGGAAGCTCACCGGATCTACGGCCTGCTCGGGCGCAACGGCGCCGGCAAGACCACCCTGATGTCCATCTTGACCGGGCAGAACTATCCAGACCACGGCACCGCCCTGATCTTCGGGCATGAACCATTCGAGCATGATCCAACGCTCTCGCGCATCTGCTTCATCCGCGAATCCCAAAAGTACCCGGAGGACTTCAAGGTCCATCAGGCTTTCACCGCCGCGGCAATGTTCTTCGAGAACTGGGACGAGCAATTGGCGCAAAATCTGGTTCAGGACTTCGGGCTGCCGACCAAGCGCCGGATCAAGAAGCTCTCGCGGGGCCAGCTTTCCGCAGTGGGCGTCATCATCGGCATGGCCTCACGCGCCGAAATCACCTTTTTCGACGAACCATACCTCGGCTTGGATGCTGTGGCTCGGCAGGTCTTCTACGACCGCCTGGTTGAGGACTTTGCCGAATACCCGAGAACCATCGTGCTTTCCAGCCACCTGATCGACGAGGTCGCGAACCTGCTCGAACACGTCATCGTGATCGACAAAGGCCGGATCGTCATCGATGCCGACGCTGAAGACCTGCGCGGCGCGGCCGTGACGGTGACCGGCGAGGCGGCCAAGGTCCAAGAATTCATCGGCGCCGCTACGGTGCTGCATCGCGATGGACTCGGTGCGCTATCCAGTGTCACCATCAAAACCCAGCTGGATGCCGACAGGCGCGAACAGGCGAAACTCATGGGACTGGATTTGAGCCCGGTCTCGCTGCAGCAATTCGTGGTCCGCAGCGCCCTGAGCGAAACTGCCACGGCAACTGGCGAAAAGACGGAGGCCCGATCGTGAACCGCATTATCAAAGTGGCCCGAATGCAACTGATAAACAAGGCCACCTTCATCGGCATTCCGCTGCTGATCTTGGCCAGCGCCTTCCTGGTGACGCTGGCCATCTGGTGGCTGGTTCGTCGCAACGGTGGTGACGGCGTGCTCTATGGCGGAGGCGCCCAGGCTCCGATGTGGTACTTCCTCGCCCTGGGCATCCAGGCGCTGACCATGACCTTCCCGTTTTCTTTGGGGATGAGCATTTCGCGCCGGAGCTTCTATCTAGGCACCGTGGGCTTGTTTTCCGCCTGTGCCCTGGTTCTCTCGGTCTTCTACTACCTCATGGGGCTCGTGGAAACCGCCACCGGCGGCTGGGGAGTGGATGGAAGATTCTTCGCCCTGCAGTGGATCGCCGACAACAACTGGTTCGTGCAGATCATGTTCTACTTCGTGCTCATGATCCTGTTGTTCATGATGGGCTTCTTCTCAGCGACGATCTATTTGCGGTGGAAAACCATGGGCGTTCTCGTCCTGGTGGTCGGCCTGGCCTTGATTCTGCTCGCTGCCGCCACCGCGATCACCCTCAGTGGCAACTGGGTGCCGATTGGCCGCTGGATGGCATCGTTGACCGCAGGATCGGTGACGTTGCTGGGAACAGTGCTGGCCCTGGCACTCGGCAGCGGATCATATGCGACGTTGCGCAAGGCAATGGCTTGACCCGCACTTTGAACGACAATGACCCGGGAACTCGCTTCACAGGCGGGTTCCCGGGTCATTGTTCTTGGTTCTGCCCTAGGCCTTATAGCGCTCAAAAAGCGCCCCGGACAAAAGATCAAAGCTCTCAGCCATCGAGGTCATCGAATCATCGGAAAGGTATTGCAATTGCAGCCCGTCAAGGCAGGAGACCAGCACCCGGGCGATCAGGTCCTCCGGGGCATCCGCCCTTAGCACTCCATCTTTCTTGGCTTCCTGGCATGCTTGCCTGATCGTATCCATCGTCTGATGATGATGTTCCAAGAGCCATTGGCGTGCAGGATGATCCGGATTGGTCGCCTCGCTGGCCATGGTCGTGAAAAGCCGCATGAGCTGTTGTTGTGATTCATTGTGCCGAACCAGGCCGGTCAGCGCCGTAATGCGTTCCCAGCCGCTGCCGTTGGCTCCATCATTGGCTGCAAGCCAATTCGACGTATCAATGACATCCCGTCGCCGGAGGATCTCTGTCAGGAGTTCATCCTTGTCAGAAAAGTAGTGTGCCAAACCGGTCGGGCTCAGGCCGCTTTCACGGGCCACCATGGACATGCTCACCCCGTGATATCCGCGATCAACAAACAGATCGATGCTGCAGTTCAGAATATGATCACGCCGGGCCCCGGAATCAGCCCCCTTTGGCCGTCCACTTTTAGCGCTGGGATGTACCGACTTCGCCGCTGCCACCGGGTGTCCTTCCAAGAAAATTCACGAACTACTCTAGCTAAGCCTAAGGGGTGGCAACCATCGTTTCCGACAGCTGCCACCCTTGGCCCGGCGTGGTGCTAGCTTCGAATCGACAAGCGAACATCGCCGAGCGAACGTGCCAGCAAGAACGTTCCCCCGCCAAGTTCGACGAAGTTGCCCGCTTCCTCATCCCACGCGCGCATCATTCGAGGATCAATCTCCACGCTGACGCTCGCTTTCGCGCCGGGGCCAACCTGGATTCCCTGGTAGCCAACCAAGCGGACTGGCTGCGAAACATCATCGGGCTGGAAATACAGCTGCACGGTTTCCCGGCTGGAACGGCGGCCGGTATTTGTCAGTTCAACCCGCACCTGGTCGCCTTCACGCTGTGCGCCATGGTATTCCCACGTGGCGTATCCGAGGCCATGGCCAAACCAGAAGAGGGGAGCGGGAGCCATGCTCGCGGCGTATCCGCGGTAGCCGATGAAGGAACCCTCGGAGTAGCAAAGCGCAAGGTCCCCATCCACAGAAGTGCTCCATGCAGGGCTGGCAGCATCCTCCGCGGGATAGCTGGTGACCAGGCGGCCAGTGGGCTCGGCGACGCCGGTCAGGACTTCGGCTACTGCGTGCCCGCCTTCCTGTCCTGGCAAGCCAACAACCAGCACCGCATCAACCTGCTCCAGCCAGGGCATGAGAACCGGGGTTGCGGCGTTGACGACAACTACTGTGCGCTTGGCTGCCGCGGCTACTTGCCGCACCAGCTCGTCCTGCTCACCGGGCAGGCGCAGGGTGGTCTTGTCCGCGGCTTCGGTCTCGTCTTCTTCGGTGAGGCCGACGACGACCACCGCAGTATCGGCCTGACCTGCAGCCTGGGCGGCCGCAGCGATTAGCTGGTTTTCATCCACAGGAACGTCGGTGGCCACCAGGGCGAATTTTCCGAAGGAATCAAAGCCGGCCATATGCGATTCGGCGACCATGTTGTAGCGCGGATCTTCCAGCAAGCGGGCGGACCAGTCGGTATCTACCAGATCCACCGTCGCGGTAACAACTGATCCAGCGGCAACCTTGCAGATCTGCTCGAAGGCGGGCGGGCGCAGGATCGCTTCACCCGGATCATTGGTTGCGAACTCGCAGGAACGGTCCAGGGACACAACCGTGCCTTGTGCGTCCTGGTACTCCAGCGTCCAGCGTCCTGCACCCATCGCGCCAAGTCGTGCTGTTTCTATGGTGTCGGAGAGCTTTGCGCGAATGCGAAGCCGGGCGGGAATCTGGGATCCGTCATCGTCCCATCCGACGGTGATCTCGGCGAGATCGGAGTGGAATTTCTTGATGACCGACCCATCCTGGGCGAAGTAGGTGACTTCCATCCCGGCGGTTCCAGTGCCCGGGTCGGTGACCGATTCCGGGTCCACCGCAAGGGGCCGGCGGCGTGGCCACGGCCCATCTGCGACAGCCAGCCGGCTTCCGAGTAGCGCGCCGAGGCCATCTGCGATGCTGACCTGGTAAGGAGGGGTGACCTGGGCGGAACCGCCACCCATATTCTGCGTGGCCAGGGCGTGATGCCCGCTCAGTGCAACGGTGCCCGAGTCGAGGGGGAGCAGATCCGACTCGTTTTTCAGAAGCACCATTCCGCGGCTTGCGATTCGCTTGAGCTGCTCTGCACGCGCAGGATCGGTGGGGGATGGCATCTGCTGCTCGAAGGTCCGCAGCTGAGAGCGATCGGAGCTGAGCGCGCCGGTGCGTTCTGCCAACAAGAGCAGGCGGGCAAGGTGCTCGTCGATCGTTGATTCTGCTACTTCACCGCGGTTAACTGCCTCAACGAGGTGCTCTCCCCAAGGGCCGTCTCCGCCTGGCATCACCAGGTCAAGGCCGCCGTTGGCGGATTCGCTGGTGTGCTTGGTGGCATACCAATCGGACATGATCAGCCCGTCCCAGTCCCATTCGCCCTTCACGATTTGGTTCTGTACATGGTCTTGCTCGGTGGCCGGCACCCCGTTGACGTCGTTGTAGGCGGCCATCATCGAGTAGGGATGTGCATCCTGTACTGCAATTTCGAAGGGCGTGAGATATACCTCGCGCAGCGCGGTTTCGCTCAAGCTGGAACTCATGAAATTGCGCATCTCTTCGGATTCGTTGGCCACCAGATGCTTCAGGCAGGCTCCGGTGCCGGATGCTTGCATGCCATTGACATAATTCGCCGCGGTGCGGCCCGTGAGGTAGGGGTCTTCCGAGTAGCCTTCGAAAAGGCGTCCGCCCAAGGGCGTGCGATGCAAGTTGATGGTTGGTCCCAGAACCACGTGGATCTTTTGGCGGGCAGCTTCCTCGGAGAGGAGCACTCCGACTTCACGCGCGATATCGTCGTCCCATGAACCCGAGACCAAGGTGGCGTTCGGGAACAACGCGACCGGATCCCCGTAGAATTTCAATCCGCGAACACCGGTTGGCCCATCGGAGAAAGCCATTTCTGCCAGCCCGATGCTTTCGTTGCCCGGCAGGGTAAAGGCGGTTTCGCCACTGAGCAGCCGGACTTTCTCTGGCAAGCTCAGCTTGTCGATCAGCGGGCGATAGGTGTTGAGCAGATCCTGGGAGGAATGTGTCTTGAGCGTCATGGGGATTACTTCACTTTCTTTATGGGGAGGATGAGCAAGGCGCTGAGGAGCGCGGCAGCGGAGGCAACTACCAGCAGAAGCCCGAAGTTTGGCGACCCCGCTGAAGCGCCGGCGGCCAGCAGGAAACCACCAAGGTACGGGGCCAGTGATTGGGGTCCGGCGTTGGCGATGTTGAAGACGCCAAGGTCCTTGGCCGGGTTGTTGCGATCGGGCAGAACCGTGAGCACGAGGGCCATGTCGACTCCCATGTATATGCCGTTGGCAGCACCAAGGAGTGCTTCAACCGCATAGAACTCGCCTGGGGAATCAACGTGGAATAGCAAGTAGGTGCCGATTGCGAACAGGGTGGCCGACAAGGCAACGGGAAGCTTGCGGTGGCCAGTTTTATCAGACAGCCAGCCAACCAGATAGCCGATGGGCACCAGCAGGATCGTATAGATCAGCACGCCAGTGAATATCGTCTCCGCACCGGTGGCGTCATCCATGTCCATGCGCCCGGCAACAAAGGGCAGCCTGAACGTGGTGAAAAGGAAGGTTGCCAGCATCATCAAGAAGCGTTGCCACCACACCAGCGCGTAATACGGATGCTGTACCGGGCTGACCCAGAAGCTGCGAAGAATTTCCTTGATGTCGAGTTTCGGGGGCTCGGTATCCAGGACTTGATCGGGAAGGACCGCAGCGTAAATGATGATGCCCACGACACCGACAAGGCCCGGAACCATGAAGAGGGCACCCAGGTTCGCGGTGAACAACGTGGCAAACCAGATGCTGCCAAGGATTCCGACCTGCTGCATGATGCCAACTACTGCGGAGGTCCGTGCATACTGCTTTTCCGGGAGCTGATCGGCTAGCGTCGCCATGAAGGCGCTCAAGGCGGCGTTGGATCCGAGCTGGGTGATCAGCCAGCCAAGCATCAATGCGGGCGTATTGGTGCCGATGGAGATGACCCATAAGCCCAGCAGCATGACCAGGGACCCCAGTACCATCCAGGGACGCCGCCGGCCAAATCGGGAACGCGTTCGGTCAGAGAGCCTGCCGAAGAACACGTTGCCGATGACTGCGGCGATGGCGCCTGTTCCCAGGATGAAGCCGATCATCGATGTCTGGGCTACCGGGTCATCTTCCAGTGTGCCGACCTTGATGGCCATGGAGACCATGACCGGGCCCAAGAGGGCTACGAATAATGCGAACTGCGCGAAAGCCAGTGCAGCGACAAACCAGAATGATTTTTCGTCGGTTGGTTTTGTGCCAATGGGCAGCGGCGCGATACGGCTCGCGCCGATGCGGGGCATCAGGGTTTTGTGATTTGGAAACGACATTGTTTGCGACCTCGGGAGAGGAATCAAGATGTGATGTACATCAATAGAGAATAGGTGATAATCACTATTACAGCAAAAGCCTTGTTTGGCAATAGGTTTCACTGCAAAGTCCCGAAGGCCTGTTTGAACCAGGCGACGGGCCGGAGCGGCAGCGTTCGTGAACCACCGAAGATTCCGCGGAATGCCAAAGCTGCGCGGCAGCGCGATGAACTGGGTGGATCAGCGATCATGTGCCGGCAGCGCAACAGGGCCGCGCGCGGGCCAAGAAGAACTGGCTTTGCACCTGCGGCTTTCTCGGAGTCCCGGGCATCCTTCCCTGTCGGGAAGCAAGCTGGATCGACGGGTCGCGGTGCCCAGCGAAGGCGATGCCGTCCCGGTAGGAGTTAAGCCTCGTAGCTACCGGGACCAGGGGCAGTATTACGGGGGTATGTTCACTGCCCGGCGATGGCCAGCCTGCGAAACCACCTGCTGTTGCTGGTTGGGCGGGGTGTGAGATGCCTTGCGCCGAAAGCGCTGGACCGGCGCTGATCGCTGGAGATTTCGCCAGGTCAAGGCGAAGTTGGCGCACTAGCCATTCGGTAATTGAACGAACTTTGCCGGGTATTGCTTATGCGCAACCCGAGCCGCCAATGCTGATGATTTGGCGAGAGAGAGTAAGCTGTTGGGCGTGGCATTGGACTTCACAGCAGTAGATTTTGAGACAGCAAACGGTTTTATCGGCTCCGCCTGTTCGGTGGGCCTGGTCAAAGTACGTTCCGGAAAAATCGTTGAAACCGAGCAGTGGCTCATGAAGCCGCCGGCAGGTTTTGACCACTTCGACCCCCGCAATGTGTCGATCCACCACATCACCCCGGACATGGTCATCGACTCGCCACGAGTCACGCAGAAGCTTCCGGAGTTGCTGGATTTCATCGGCCCGGATGTGCTGGTGGCCCACAATTCTTCTTTTGACTCCGGCGTGATTCGTGCCGCCTCGGAGGCCAGCGAAATCCCGGTTCCGGAAATTGCCCATCTGTGCACCGTGAAGCTCTCCCGCAAGGCCTACGACCTGCCCAGCTACTCCCTGCCTTTTGTGGCCGAAGAAGCCGGGCATCCCATCGAGAACCACCACGAAGCGCTCGCCGACTCCACCGCTTGCGCGTGGGCCATGATCGATATGGCTGAACGCAGCGGTTTGGATTCCCTTTTGGAAACGGCAGACCACTATGGCGTGCGCCTGGGGCTCACCTCGGCGTGGCAACCGGGCGACGAATACTCGCGCGCTACCCGCGACGCCCAGGGATGGCTCGCCTCCGGCCACCCGCTGCCGCCACAGGACGCGTTCAATAACTGGCCTCAGGAAGGGCCGAACCCGTCGCCAAATCTCCAAGCGGATCCGGGGCATCCGCTCTACGGGCAGATCATGGTCTTCACCGGCAATCTGGCCCTGCCGCGTCCGCAAGCCAAGGAACTTGCCGCCGAACACGGTGCGCAGACCGCATCGCGGGTGACCCGCGCAACCACTGCCCTGGTTGTCGGCGACGGATTTGTACCGCAGGACCTGGCCAACGGCCGGTTGACCAACAAGGCCAAGCACGTTTTGCGCCTGCGCGAAAAGGGCCAGAAGGTCACGATCATTTCCGAAGGCGAATTCATGCAAATGGTTGGCGGCTTCGGGCTGACCGCATAGCTCCAGCATGAAAAACGGCGATGGCCGGCTCATCAGAGCCGGCCATCGCCGTGATTTGCAAGGTCTTGCGCTAGACGAGCAGGGCCATCCAGCGGTCATGCAATTCCGAGATGATGTCATCCAGCGCGCTGGCTGGACGTTCGCCAACAGCTTCGGTGCCATAGACGGCCGCCAGCAAGGCCACCGCGTAGGCATCAACCTCGGGGTCCCGATCCTCCGGCTCCGACACGACTGGCTCAGGAGCAGCCGAGACGTCGGACTCGGCCGGTTCTGCCTCGGTGTTCTCGCCAAAGTACGCGTTGTAGGCATCTTCTGGCGACAGCGAAATATTTTCGCGGATTTTGGATACCGCCGTGCGCAAGGCTTCGGCCGATGGGCCTTCAAGCCCAGCCAGCAGGCCGTCCCACTCGCTGGCCGACTCCTCGGAGCGTTCCATGGCCGAGCGAATGATCTTTGCTGCGGCTATGGCAGTTTTGGCTGCTTGGGCATCGTGGGTCAAGAAGGCGGCTGAACGAGCCAGGGTTTCCGTAGTGCCCAGCGGCACGCGGGCCAGCAGCGCGGTGATCGCAGCGCGGGGCAGAACCCCGGTGGAGTCGGCATCGGCGCCTGTCGGGCGGCCTGGCTGTCCCATATCGGCGCTGTTCAACCCGGAGATATTCTGCGGATCGCCGTCAGCGATTTTCTCGAAGATCTCCACCTTGGGAAATTCCTTGTCGATCCAGCGGCCCAGTGGTTCGGGCGCGCCGGCGGGGAAAGTCCCGGTGAGTTTCTTGTAGCTGCGCAGCGCGGCAAGCCACATGCAGGCTGCCTCGTCGCTGGCAACGCCATCACGAGCCCACTCCAACGCTTCCAGCAGGCCGTCGGCCAGATAGAGGGGGAGGATTTCGGTGGCGCCGGGGTCGATGTCGTCACGGGCGTGGGTTGCGCCGTCGGCTAGGCCGAGGAGGATCGCAAACACCTTGTCTGAGTAGTTCTCTGGCAGGAGTGCAGATTCACCGGTTTCATTCACAGCTCCATTCTAATGTCCAAGTTGTCCCCGACATTGCATATGGTTGGAAATATGCGATTGCTACACACCTCCGATTGGCATTTGGGCCGGACCTTCCACGGTGCGTCCCTGATTGACGCGCAGCGCAGCGTGCTCCAGGAAATCATCGATGTCACGGCCAACCAGCAGGTTGATGTGGTGCTGATCGCCGGTGATATCTACGACCGCGCCCTGCCCCACGTTGATGCCGTCCAACTGTGCAACTGGGCGCTGTCCGAATTGCGGGCAACCGGCGCCACCGTAGTGATCACCAGTGGCAACCATGATTCGGCCTCCCGTTTGGGCTTTGGCGCTGAGCTGCTGGATAGTGCCGGGGTGCACATCATCGCGGATCTTGACCGCATGCTCTCTCCGGTGGTGTGCGATGCAGAGGATCACCAGGTGGCCATCTACGGCATTCCCTACCTGGAACCGCGCATGGTGATGGAGCGCCTGGGCGCGGCCAAAGCCAGCCACGAATCGGTGGTGCAGGCAGCAATCGGTGAAATCGACGAGCACCTCGCGACGCTGAACAATGGGCAGAAGCCCATTGTTCCCGTGGCCATGGCGCACCTGTTCGCGGCCGGCGGCATTGGCAGCGACTCCGAGCGCGAGCTGAGCACCGGAAACCTGGATGTGGTTCCGGTCGAGCTGTTCGAGCACTTTGGCTATGCCGCCTTGGGCCACTTGCATGGTCGCCAAAAAGTACGGGACCACGTGCGCTATTCAGGCTCGCCGTTGGCCTATTCCTTCTCCGAAGTGAACCAGACCAAGGGCATGTGGCTGATTGACACCACCGCGCAAGGCATCGGCTCAGTCCAGGAAATCCTGGTTTCGGTTCCGAAGAAATTGGCGGTTCTCAAGGGCCGGCTGGCTGATCTGCTCAACGACCCGGAACTGGAATATGCCATCGAAGCCTGGTGCCAGATCACGCTCACCGATCCCGAGCGCCCGGCCGAGGCGATGAACGCCCTGCGCACGCGCTTCCCCGACACCGTGGTGCTGAATTTTGCTCCCGAAGGCGGCGAAAAAGCATCCCAGACCTCCAGCTATACCCAGCGGATGGCCAAGGCGACCAGCACCGAAGAGGTGGTGGGCGACTTCCTGGAACACGTGCGTGAACGGGCGGCGGATGAAGCCGAACGAGACGTTATCACCGAAGTGATCCGAGCCACCCGGGAAGCGCAGGTCAGCCAGTGAGAATTCATCATCTCCGGATCCAGGCATTTGGCCCCTTCGCCGGAAGCGAGCACATCGACTTTGACGAGCTCGCCGAGGGCGGCCTCTTTCTCCTGGACGGGCCCACCGGCGCAGGAAAATCCAGCATCCTCGATGCGATTTGCTATGCCCTGTACGGCACGTTGCCCGGAAGCCGCACCGGCAGCCGGCAAATTCGATCCGATCATGCGCCTGCCGACCTGGCTCCAGAAGTGCTCTGCGAGCTGACCATTGGCGATCGCCGCTTCGAAGTGACCCGCTCGCCTGCGTGGATGCGCCCGTCAAAGCGGGGCAAGAACAAAACCACCGAGCAAAAGGCGTCCAGCTTGCTGCGGGAGTTCACCCCTGATGGGTGGAAGGAACTCTCGACCCGCAATGACGAGGTTGGACATGTGCTGGGCAGTCTCTTGGGGCTTGATCGCGAACAGTTCACCAAAGTGGTCATGCTGCCTCAAGGCGGGTTTGCGGATTTCCTGAGGGCGAAGGCCAAAGACCGCGAGGATCTTCTGGCCAATCTTTTCGATACGAGTGACTACGCGCGAATCGAAGAAGAATTTTCCTTGCGTCTTTCCGAAGAACGCAAGAAAACCGAGAGCCTCGAAGCCCGTCTGAGCGCATCCGAAGAGGCCATTCACGCCGAAGCGCGAACCTTCCTGGCCGGCCGCGAGCCTTTGCGCGAACCGGGAGAGCAAGAAGAAGCGGTCCTGGCTTCTCCCGACGATTATTTTGCGGATTATCGGGCCCGCATTGGCCAGATTCACCGGCTGGCCGAAGCTGAAGCCCAAAGGCTGCGGACACAGAGAACACGCACAGGCGATCATGCGCGTGCGCTGGAAGAACGCCGGCGCGTATTTGCCCGGCTTGGCGAACTGCAGACGCTGCAGAGCCGCTATGGGCAGGGCCATGGCGCAGCAGTGAGTGCCAGCAGCAAGCTGGAGAAAGACGCCCAGGCTGTGGCAGTGCGCGCCTATCTTGCGCAGGCCAACGGTGCTCGGGCCGCCTTGCAGCAATCCACATTCGACTGGGAACAACAGCAGCTGTGGCTAAGCCAGGCTGTCAGCATGGCCTGTGAACCGGATGCATCGGGCCTGGACAGGCTGCGCCAGGAAAGCACTGATGTTGCCGAGGAATTGGCCATAGCGAAGTCTGCATTGGCAGAAGAGAAACGTCGAGTCTCCCTTGCCAAGGATGTGTCCAAGGCAGAACAGGACGCGGCAACGCATGAGAAGGCCCGTGACCAGGCAGAGGTCGAGGTCGCACAATTGAAAACTGAACGCGAAAAATTGGAGAGCGAAGATCTGGACCAGGCCGGGGCTGGTGAAAACCTGCAGCGAGCCAAGGAACGCCAGCAGCTGGCTGAAACGCAAATTGCCCATGCGCTGACCCGTGATGACCTGGAAAAGAAAGTCCTTGCGGCCCGCGAACATTCAATCGCACAAGAGTTGAAGATTGTCGACGCTGAAAAAAGCTTGTTGGCTCTGCGCACCGAGCAGCTAGGACAAAGCGCGCTGCGCCTGGCAGCCGCGCTGGAGGAGGGGCAGCCTTGCCTGGTGTGCGGTTCAGCGGAGCATCCTGCCCCGGCGCAAGCAGATGCTGATGCCGCCTTGATCGACGACCAGCAGATCCAGATCTCCGAGGAACTGGTGGCCTCTGCCCGTGCGGAAGGACAAAAGGCCGCCCAGGCGCGGGACACGCTGGCTGCCAAATTGGAAACGGCGCAGGTCTCCGCGGGCGAACAAAGCGTGGCGCAATTGCGCGAGGAGCTGGGCTCGGCGCAACTCCAGCTGGAACTGGCACGCAAGCAGCAAGCCGAGATCTCTGCCCGCGTGGCAAAGCTCGACCAGCTTCGCGCACGGATCGAGCAGCGTACGGCTCGCGCAGCCCAAGCCACCCTCGAGCATTCCACGGCGCGGAACAACGCCCAGTCGCTGGCTGCCCAGCTGGAACAGCTAGACGCGAAGCTGGAAGAGCTGCGTGCTGGCAAGGAAAGCCTGTCCGAGCAGGTCCGCGGGCTCCAGGGGAAATCCGAAGGGCTGGCCGCTTCCGTGCAGGCCTTACGCCAGCTGCTCGAAGCCCGGCAAGCGTTGAACGAGGCCGAATCTGCGTGGGATAGGGAACGGAGAGAAGCCGGCTTTGAAACCATTGGCGACTTTGAAGCCGCAGTGCTGGAGGGCGAAGAACGCGAGAGGCTGAAGCAGCTGCAACGGGCGGATGCAGATCTTGCCAGCGCCATTGCAACCCTCGAAAAGTCCGAAGACTGCCGTGCGGCCCGGGACCTGGAAGTCAAGGGCGTCCAGGCTCCGAACGATGATGAAATTCTCCAATCGCGTGCCCTGGCCGCGGCTGCAGAGGAACAGTATGAAGCGGCCCGCGAACAGCTGGTTCTGGCGGCAACGTGCTTGGAACGCCACGAGGAATCGGTTGGTCAGCTGCAGCGCCTTCGGGCAGATGCGGGTCCGGTGATCGAAGCCTACCGGCGCTTGCGCGGGCTGGCTGAAGTGATCCGTGGCGGGGGAGAGAACCTCTACAAGATGACGCTCAGCACCTATGTCTTGGCTGCCCGGCTGGAGGAAGTAGCCATTGCCGCCACCGAGAGGCTGGATGCGATGTCCGGTGGCCGCTATTCGCTGCATCATGATGATTCCAAGCAAGGGAATTCAAAGTCCGGATTGGGGCTGCGGGTTTTGGACTCGTGGACCGGAAAGTACCGGGAAACCCAAACGCTGTCCGGCGGCGAGACGTTCATGGCATCTTTGGCTTTGGCTCTGGGCTTGGCAGATGTGATTTCCCATCACTCGGGCGCGGTGGACATGCAAACCCTCTTTGTTGATGAGGGCTTTGGCTCCCTGGATGCCGAGACCCTGGAAGAAGTGATGCAAGCGCTGGAGAACTTGCGCGCGGGCGGACGAACTATCGGCCTGGTATCCCACGTTGCCGAGATGAAGCAACGCATCACCAACCGGGTGTCCGTGCTCAAGACCCAGCACGGCTCGACCATCCAGCGTGATAGCCTGCTGGGCACTGGCCAATAGGATTGGACTTGCCGCTTGCTGGTAGCTATCTTGAAGGTAGTGCCATCAGGCATGTCTGGGAATTTGTGCGTCGGGGGGTGTGGGACGGCGCACGCTTCGTTATGGAGTTTTGTTGACTCAGTATGCGTTGTCGAAAGAAAAACGCGAGGAATCGGCGATGAAATCCGGTTACTCTGCGCTTGTTCCCTTGGTCGGAGCCCCGTTCCTGCCACTGACTTTCCTGGCCCGCCTTCCTTTGGCGATGCTGACCATCGGGTCGATGACCCTGGTCACCGCCACCACCGGATCCTACGCCTTGGGCGGACTTGCCGCGGCCATGGTTGGCCTTGGTTCTGCCGTAGGCGGACCCAGCATTGGGTATCTTGCCGACCGTTTCGGGCAGCGCCCCATCCTGGTCGCCGTCGCCTTGATCCACAGCATCTTGCTGGTTTTGCTGACCCTTTTGGGAAATAGCGGCCCGGACCTATCGGTGCCCCTGCTGGTCGCCATGTGCCTGGTCACCGGTGCTACCGGGCCCCAGGTCGGACCGATGTCGCGCGTGCGCTGGATTGCCATGACCCGACAGCAGAAGAAGAATCCGAAGGTCCTGTCTGCTGCCTTGAGCCTGGAATCCATGTTTGATGAATTGGGATTCGTTTTTGGCCCAGTGGCGGTGGGTCTGCTGGCTTCGCTGGTGAACCCGGTGCTGCCGTTGTATCTGGCGGCAATCATGACCTTGGTATTGGTCCCGATTTTTGCCACCCACTCCACCGGTCGCGCGGTCAAGCCGGTCGCGGCCACCGCGACCACCGAGAAGGCGCGGATCACTGGCGCCCAGGTCGCTTCGATCAGCGCGCTGGTGTTGGGCATGATCGCACTGGGCACGGTCTTTGGCTCGTCGGCCGCTGGAACTTTGGCCTTCGCCGGAGACCAGGGAAATTCGAATGAAGGCGGTCTGCTCTACGGTGCCATGG
Organism: Glutamicibacter sp. FBE19; assembly: GCF_015524875.1. Taxonomy (NCBI): domain Bacteria; kingdom Bacillati; phylum Actinomycetota; class Actinomycetes; order Micrococcales; family Micrococcaceae; genus Glutamicibacter; species Glutamicibacter sp. FBE19. The sequence continues at coordinate 162,325 of NZ_JACKQN010000005.1, forward strand.
GCTTGTCCAGCGCCATCGCGGCCATCTCGGTAGCTGCATGGCCACAGTACTTCCGGCAGATCAACCGCTGGATTCTCTGCGGGGCACTATTGACCATCTTGAGCTTCGGGCTTCACATGGCTACGACAACGCCTTGGATGATCGTGGCACTGTTTGTTGCTGGTTTTGCTGTGGGGCCGGTAATCGTCACCGTCATGACCTTGGGCGGAGAAGTCGCGCCGGCCTCCCGTTTGTCCACGGTGATGACGATGCTCTCGGCTGGCATCGTCGTGGGCACGGCAATCGGCAACGGCTTGGCCGGAGTCTTTGCCGAGTCGCTGGGCTACTTGGGCGCGTTTTGGGTATCCACCGGTGGCGCGGCAGTCATCTTCCTCGCGGCGCTGGCGATGAAGGTGATCGTCGCCAAGTCGCCGACGCTCTCCAGGGTTCGCTAAGGCACCTGCAGGCAGCTAGCAGTTAAGGGAAACCCGCAGCGGATCCAACTCGGATCCGCTGCGGGTTTCCTTTTTTAACAAGGCGTCGCTGCTAGTGGGCCAGCTTCTGGCTGATCCGTCCAGCTGACAGCTTCAGCGCTTCGATCACCGGCTGGTATGAGTCCACGGTGCTTGTCGCGAAGACGACCGCGAGGGCTGCAGGAGCTTGCCCAGGCTGCTCGATGGGCACGGCCAGCGAGGTGACGCCTTGGATGACTTCGTTCTCGCTCATGGCATAGCCGTCGAGCCGTGCTTGCGCTGCGGCATCGCGATAGGCAACTAAGGTGTCCATCGCTTCCCAGGCTTCCTTGCTGTAGCTCGATTGGATAGCAATGCCCGCGGCGCCCACGTCCATGCCGTGAACCGAACCGGGGCGATGGACGATGGCGCGCTGCGAGTTCAGTGGCGACACGGACTGCAATGTCGTGCACAGGTCGTATTCCCACACAGCGACGAATGCTGTCATCGAGAGTTGATTGGCCAGCGTTGTGAGTTCTGCGGTTGCTGTAGCCTGCAAGTCGTGCTGAACGGAGCGGGCCAGTGCTGCCAGGCCTGATGCTGGGCGAATGTGGCCTGCGGCGTCGCGATTGAGCAGGTGGTGTTGTTCGAGCGTGCGGATGATTCGATACGCAATTGAACGATGGACCTCAAGCTTCTCGGCAATTTCGGCAATCGACAGGTGTACCGGGGAGTCGGCGACCATTTCGAGGACGCGGATTCCGCGGGAAAGGGTCTGGGAAGTAGGCATGGAACTTCAATCTGGCGCGTGGCATTTGATTAATGCTCGTCAGCGCCCTCGCGGTGAGCCTTGCGACTGCTGAATAGTTGCTTTAACCGCAATTTTAGTCGTTCTCTATTAGAACACCGAATTCTCTTCGGGTGCAGGTTGCGGTTTTCGGTTCTGGCATTGGCCAAGCAGCTCCCGGTGTTGTGATCTGGTTCACTCTCAGATTATGATAGTGAGAACAATATACCGTCCGAACGGTCGGTAAAGTAACGGGCAAAGGGCAACTCATGTCATCTACAGTCACTCGCACCCAGGAAGAGCGCCGGGTACTTGCCGGAACTCTCGTGGGAACCACCATTGAGTGGTATGACTTCTTCATCTTCGCGCAGCTCACGGCCACCTTGCTGGCACCGCTGTTTCTCGCGCCGCTGGGGGAGTCGAATCCAGGACTAGCTCAGATCCTCTCCTTCGCGATGATCGGCATCTCCTTCTTCTTCCGTCCCCTGGGCGCCATCGTGGCAGGCCATCTCGGCGACCGGTATGGGCGCAAGAAGATCCTGGTCCTGACCCTGATCTTGATGGGTGCCGCCACGGCGCTCATCGGCGTTCTTCCCACCTACGCCTCGATCGGCATTGCGGCGCCCATCCTGCTGGTGCTGCTTCGAGTCATCCAGGGCTTCTCGGCTGGCGGCGAATGGGGCGGCGCAGCATTGATGGCAGTAGAGCACGCGCCAACGAGCCGTCGTGGCTACTTTGGCGCCTACCCGCAGATCGGTGTGCCGATCGGCATGATCCTGGCTACGGGACTGCTCTACATTCTTCGTGTATCCATGTCGCCAGAAGCATTCGGCGCCTGGGGCTGGCGCATTCCGTTCTTGCTCTCGATTTTGCTGATCCTCGTGGGCTACATGATCCGTCGTGCAGTAGAGGAATCGCCGGTCTTCAAGCAGCTGGCCTTGCGCAAGGCCGCAGAGCACACGCCACTGCGCGAACTGATGGCCAAGCACTCAAAGCAGGTATTGCAGGCGGCGCTGATCTTCATTTCCAACAATGCTGCCGGCTACCTGGTGATCGCGTTCTTCATTTCCTACACCACCGCAGTCCTGAAGATGCCGGTGGCGCCTGTGCTGCTGGCGACCACCATCGGTTCGGTAGGCTGGCTGATCTTCACCCTCGTCGGTGGATGGCTTTCGGATCTGATTGGACGCCGTACAACCTTTGTTATCGGCTACGCGATAGTCTTCGTATGGATGATCCCGATGTTCATGCTGGTTGATACCGGGAATATCGTTCTCTACGCGGTGGCGATCTTCGTGCTGACCGTGGGCCTGGGATTGTCCTACGGTCCGCAGTCGGCCATGTACGCAGAGATGTTCCCGGCCCACGTGCGCTACTCCGGCATTTCGATCGGCTATGCCATTGGCGCCATTCTCGGCGGCGCCTTCGCTGCGACGGTGGCGCAGATTCTGCTGGAATCCACTGGGGCATCGATTTCGATCGCCATCTACATCATGGTGCTGACGATTATTTCGGTGGCCGCCGTGTTCTGGGTGGGCGAGACCCGAGGACGGAATCTGCACGTTGAAGAAGTTGAAGGAAGCTCCGAAGACTTGAGGACTTCCCACTAAAAAGCAATACAGGAGCATCCTGCCCGCGCCGTTGACCGGATTCGAATGATCCGGCCAACGGCGCGGGCAGCTTTTTAAGCCTGGGCACGGTGCTGAAGGCGAGGTCTCGCTGTGAAGCGGGCAGTCTAGGACGCGTCGAGGGGGCGCGTGGTGGACGAACGGACCACCAGGCGGTGGTCAACCGTGTGCGCATGCGCAGGCTCCTCGCCGCGGATGGCCCGCAGCAGCATGGCAACAGCCAACTCGCCTTGTTCATGAGGCCGTTGCTCTATGGTGGTCAAGCCGAACATTTCCGACAGGTCGTGGTTATCCACGCCAATGACCGAAAGGTCGCGGGGGACTTGCAACCCAAGATCGCGGGCCGCGAGAATCGCGCCAATGGCCATCTCGTCGCTGGCGGCCATGAGAGCGGTGGGTCGCGCAATCGGGGCGCCCAATAATTGCTTGGCCGCCGCATAGGCCTGCGGCATGGTGAAGTCGGCGCCAACGCAGAGCTTGTCATCAATTTCGATGCCGGCCTGATCCAGCGCCTGCTCGTATCCGGTGCGCCGACGGCTTGGAACGCGGAAATCCACGTCGGTTTCCTCGTTCCCGCCAATAAACCCGATGCGCCGGTGCCCCAGGGAAATCAGGTGCTGGGTCGCGAGCGCAGAGATTCCTTCATCGTCAACATGCAGCGTGGGCACGCCAGGCAGCGGGCCGCCGACTCCCACCAGGGGCTTATCCAGTGCATGCAATGCCTGGACTTCCTCGGAATTCAGCTCAACATTGACCGCGATGACAGCATCGACTCGCTGGCGCAGGAGGAAGTCGGAAAAGACTTTTTCGCGCTGGATGCGATCCTTCGTCAACTGGTAGAGCGTGGTGTCGTAGCCCTCGTCCATGAGCGTGCTGGAAATGCCTTCCAGGACGCTGGCATAGAACCAGTGGTTGATCACCGGGACCAGAACGCCGATATTCCGGGTGCGGCCCGAGGCCAGCCCGGAGGCGGAGGATGAAACGACGTATCCCAGCTCGGCCGCAGCGCGTTGCACCGCTTCCTGGGCGGTGGTTGACACCGATCCCCGCCCGGACAGGGCGCGGGAGACAGTTGCCACCGAGACTCCGGCAGCTTGGGCGACATCTTTGATCCCGGCCACAATACGTCCTTCCTTCAAGTTCGTGGCCGCGATATGCGTGAAAGTGCATTCAGCACAGCGCGGCCACTGTTCAACGATACCCGGTGTCCTTGACGCCGGGACTGATTGCCTTGGCTATGCCAGCAAGAACCACATGGTGGTTTCGGCGGGAATCATCCCCGGGGCGGTGCTGTCCCGGGGCTGGCTGCGAACCAGTTCCTGGGAGTCCTGCACGAGCGGCGGGAGCGCAAGCGGCGCGGCTCCAAAGTTGGCAACGACCAGCACCTTTCCATTGCGGAAGGCCAGCAGATCCGGCTGGTCTCCGGGCACCCACTCAAGGCCGCCGGTGCCCAGACCGTGGTCCTTGCGCAGCTGGAGCAGCCGGCGGTAGAGGTTCAATGTCGAATCTGGATCATCTGCCTGCAGATCGCGGGCATAGGGAGCCCACGAGGCTGGCTGCGGAAGCCAGCTTTTGCCGCTGTCGCTGAAACCAAAGGACGGGGCATCGCCCTTCCACGGCAGGGGGACCCGGCACCCGTCGCGGCCGTAGCGCTCGCCATTGGTGCGGAACCATGTGGGGTCCTGGCGGGCATCATCGGGCAGATCCACGGCCTCGGGCAATCCGAGCTCCTCGCCCTGGTAAAGGTACGCGCCGCCCGGAAGAGCGAGCATGAGCGCAGTCGAGGATCGGGCCCGGCGCAGCCCGGTGGCCGGATCGGGAAGGTTCGGGGTCTTGGGTCCGATCCCTTCGCCCTGGGGGTTCTCGTCGGTCAGCGCCAAACGGGTGGCATGGCGCACGACGTCGTGGTTGGACAAGACCCACGTGCTCGGTGCCCCAACCGCGCCAAACTCGTGCAGTGACTCATCGATGGTTTCCCGCAGCTGCTGCGCATCGTAGTCGCAAGAGAGGTATGGGAAGTTGAAGGCCTGGTGCATTTCATCATTGCGAACCCATTTGGCCATCAACGACAGCGGGTTAACCCAGGCTTCTGCGCACAAGACGCGGTCGCCTTCGTATTCATCGATCACCTGGCGCCATTCGCGATAGATCTCGTGCACTCCGTCCTGGCCCCACCATGGGGCGAGTTCTTCGGTGCCGCCCATCGAGGCGCCAGCCGGATCCGGGGTGAAATCGGGAAGCCCCTCGGCCTTGATCAGCCCGTGGGCCACGTCTACACGGAACCCGTCGGTGCCGCGGTCTAGCCAGAAGCGCAAGACGTCGCGGAACATCGCGCGCACGTCCTCGTTTTTCCAGTTGAAATCGGGCTGCGATGAATCGAAGATGTGCAGGTACGACTGGCCCGCGCTGCCGTCCGGGTTGGTGGTTGGCGTCCACATCGGCCCGCCGAAGACCGACTCCCAATTATTGGGGTGGCCCTGCTGCACAGGATCCTTGAAAATAAACCGCTCACGCTCCGGGGAACCGGGGGCCGCGGCAAGGGCAGCTTGGAACCAGGGATGCTGGTCCGAGCAGTGGTTGGGCACCAGGTCGATAATGACTTTCAGCCCTAATTCGTGGGCTCGGGCAACCATCTCATCAAAGTCCGCAAGCGTGCCAAAGAGCGGGTCGACATCGCAGTAGTCAGCGACGTCGTAGCCTGCATCCTTCTGCGGAGAAGTGAAAAACGGTGAAAGCCAAATAGCATCAACGGATAGCTGGGCGATGCTCTCCAGATGCTGGGTAATGCCACGCAGATCGCCCATGCCATCGGCATTGGAATCAGCAAATGAGCGTGGGTAGATCTGGTAGATCACCGACGAGCGCCACCATTGGGAATCTTCGGATTGCAAGGGGTTATCTGCTTCTGCGCGAGTTTGAGTCATGCCCGTAACGATAATCGAAGCGCGCCAGAATGTAAACGCTTGCAATATTAGTTTAGGAGTCGGAATGCGCACGGGAGCCCAGAACCGCAGTCCGTTGTCCATAAGACTGATTTTATCCGCCGCCTTGCCAACCCTGGTGATATGTGCCACTCTGGAAACGCTTACAAAACGACGAGCCACTCGCACTTCCTCTGCCTCACCGGCGGTCCCGCGGGATTCCCGCACCCCGAACTGGCCCCTCGGACAAAGTTGTCACGAAAGGACATCACATGAAGGTGAACACACGCCCCTGGCTTCTTGGCGGAGCACTCACGGCTATTGCAGCCCTGTCGCTCACCGCCTGCGGCGCATCCGGATCATCCGAAACCTCCTCCAGCCCAGCAGCCGAGCAGTCCTCGCCAGCTGCCGCTTCAGGTGGTTCCCTGACTGTTTGGGTTGACGCAAACCGCGAGCCAGTGCTGAAGGAAGCCGCGGCTGACTTCGAAAAGCAGTCCGGCGTCAAGGTCGACCTGGTCATCAAGGACTTCTCCAAGATCCAAGAAGATTTCCTGCGCCAGGTGCCCACCGGCAAGGGGCCAGATATCACCATTGGCGCGCACGACTGGCTGGGAAATCTTGTGAACAACGGCGTGGTCCAGCCAGTTGAGCTGGGGGACAAGGCCTCGGAATTCCAGGATGTCTCCATCAACGCAATGAGCTACGAGGGCAGCACCTACGGTGTCCCGTATGCCACCGAAAACCTGGCACTGCTGCGCAATGCGGATCTGGTGGATGAAGCGCCCGAGACCTTTGACGACATGATTGAAGCAGGCAAGGAAGCCGGCACGGAATTCCCGTTCCTGGTCCAGGTCACCGATGTGGGCGACCCGTTCCACGCCTACCCATTCCAGACCTCATTCGGCGCACCGGTATTCGGCACCGATGACACCGGGGCCTACGACCCGGCCGACCTGCAGATCGGCAATGAAGGCGGCGTGGAATTCGCAAAGTGGCTGGCCGAGCAAGGCAAAGCTGGAACGCTGAAAACCAGTATTGATGCGGACATCGCCAAAGAGAAGTTCGTCTCCGGCGATTCGCCATTCTTCCTGACCGGTCCATGGAATGTGGAAGCAGCTGAAAAGGCCAAGATGAACCTGGCCATTGACCCGATTCCGACGGCCGGTGGCGAAGAAGCCCAGCCTTTTGTCGCAGTGCAGGGATTCTTCGTTTCTTCCAAGACCGAGAACTTGTTGGCAGCTACCGAATTCCTGACCAACTACATCGGCACCGAGGAAGTCCAGACCGACCTCTACGAGGTGGGCAACCGTCCGCCAGCTAACAAGGCCGCCTTCGAAGCAGCCAAGTCCGACGAGATGATTGCCTCCTTCGGCGAGGTTGGCGCCGATGGCGTGCCAATGCCCAACATCCCGGAGATGGCAGCAGTCTGGGAATTCTGGGGTGTAGCCGAGGCGGAAATCATTACCGGCAAGGCCGACCCGGCCAAGCGCTGGAAGCAGATGACCGAGGATATCGAAAAGGCCATCAGCAAGTAGGCCTGCCTGCAAGCACCACTCAAGCTGGAGCCGGCGCAGCACCATGCCGGCTCCAGCCGCCTGACCAGGCCAGCACTAACTGAACTTTACTGACAGGGACATCTGGAAGATGACTAAGACTGCCCCAGAGGCACCGACACGTCGCAACGACGAATCGAAACGCAAGCTGTCGCCGGCTGCACAACGTTTCGCCAACGCATCAGGCACGAGCCTCGGCTCCATCCTGGCCAAGATCATTCTCATCGCGATCGTGGACGCCACCGCGGTCTTTGCGCTCTTCACGGCGCTGGGACGCGAAGCATGGTTCATTGCCACCGTCATTGCCGTGATCACCGTGCTGATCAACGTCGTCTACTTCAAGAAGGGATGGCTCCCGGCCAAATACTTGTTGCCCGGCACCATCTTCTTGCTGATCTTCCAAGTTTTTGTCATTGGATACACCGGCTACATCGCCTTCACCAACTACGGTTCGGGCCACAACTCCGACAAGGCCGATGCCATCTCGGCACTGTTGCAATCCAATCAGGAACGAGTTGAAGGCTCACCTGGCTATCCGGTCAAGGTCTACAGCGGCGATGATGGACTGGCCATGCTCATCGAGCGCGAAGGCCAGCAGCTCATCGGCGATGAAAACGATGCCCTGGCGCCAGCAGATCCAGCAACCCTGGGGGACTACACCGAACTGACCTTTGCGGACCTGCTCGGCCGGCAGCAAGAAGTCACCTCGTTGAAGGTGCCGGTCAGCGATGACCCGGCAGATGGCACGCTGCGCACCAGCGACGGCCGCACCGCCTACCAGTACACCTCATCGCTGAAATACGACGAAGCAGCAGACAGCATGACCGATCAGGCTACCGGACTGGTCTACAAGGACACCGGCGTCGGCGCATTTACCGCTGAAGACGGAACACAGCTGATGCCCGGCTGGTCCATCAACGTAGGTTTTGACAACTTCACCCGCGCGTTCACGGATTCTTCCATCAGGGGCGCCTTGTTCTCGGTCTCCGTATGGACTTTCGCTTTCGCGTTCCTGTCCGTGGCTTCCACCTTCTTCCTCGGGCTTTTCCTGGCCATCGTCTTTAACGACATGCGTATGAAGGGCCGCAAGATCTATCGCGTCATTTCAATCCTTCCCTATGCCTTCCCCGCATTCCTCGGCGGCTTGGTCTGGGCCGGCATGCTCAACCGGGACTTCGGCTTCGTGAACCAAGTGCTCTTCGGGGGCGCCGGCATTCCATGGCTGACCGACCCATGGCTGGCCAAGTTCTCAGTACTCTGGGTCAACCTGTGGCTGGGCTTCCCGTACATGTTCCTGGTATGCACCGGTGCATTGCAGTCGATCCCGCAGGAGCTCTCGGAAGCGGCGACCATCGATGGGGCGAAGCCGTTCCAGATCTTCCGCCTGATCAAGCTCCCCTTGCTGCTGGTTTCCGTGGCACCGTTGCTGATCAGCTCCTTCGCCTTCAATTTCAACAACTTCAACGTGATCTACATGCTCACCGAAGGCGGACCGCGCCTTGAGGATGCCGGACTGAACGTGGGTGCCACTGACATCCTGATTTCGATGGTCTACAAGGTAGCCTTCGTCGGTTCCCAGCGCGATTACGGCTTGGCCAGCGCGTTCTCCATCATCATCTTCGTAATCGTCGCGATCATCTCGATCATCAGCTTTAAGCAGACCAAGGCACTGGAGGAGTTGAACTAATGAGTACCGAAACCTCAACGAGGCCAATCACTGCGGAGCTGCGCCAGGCCCCGGCCCCAGCGCGGCGTACTTTCGGGAAGTGGTTCGCCACTACCGGATGGCGCCACCTCATCGGCGTGGCGCTGTGCATCTACTCGGCCTTCCCGCTGCTCTATGTGCTCTCGGCTTCCCTGAACCCCAATGGCACCCTGCTTTCCTCCAATGGATTCTTCTCCACTATCGGCCTGCAAAGCTACATTGATCTTTTCCAGAATCAACAGCGTCCTTATGCGGCATGGTTTGCCAATACCCTGTTCATCGGGCTGACCACGGCAGCGGCCTCGGTCTTCCTCGGCGCCTTGGCAGCCTACAGTTTTTCGCGCATGAGATTCACCGGACGCCGCGTGGGACTGGTCAGCTTGCTGATTGTGCAGATCTTCCCCCAGCTGCTCGCCGTGGTCGCGATCTTCATCCTGCTCACCTCGCTTGGTGATGTTTTCCCTGCCTTGGGAATCGACAACCAGATCGCCTTGATCATGGTGTATCTTGGCGGCGCCCTGGGAGTGAACACCTACCTGATGTATGGCTTCTTCAACACGATTCCCGTGGAAATCGACGAAGCAGCCAAGATTGATGGCGCTGGGCACGCACGCATTTTCTTCACGATGATCCTCAGGCTGGTGGCGCCGATTCTTGCCGTGGTCGGCCTGCTGTCCTTCATCTCCAGCACCAGCGACTTTGTCCTGGCTTCTGTTGTGCTGGTTTCTCCTGAAAACCAGACACTGGCCGTGGGATTGTATTCCTATGTGTCAGAGGAGTTCACCTCCAACTGGTCCGTTTTCGCCGCGGGCGCGGTACTGGCAGCGCTGCCGGTGATGGCATTGTTCCTGTTCCTGCAGAAGTACATTGTCGGCGGGCTGACCGCCGGTGCGGGAAAGTAGCTGGCAGGAATTCATAGGGCGCAGCACAGCGGGGCACCTCACGAGGGTGCACCGCAGTGCTGCGCCCTTTGCCAGCAAAGAACACGTAAAGTAAAAGGCATGAAGTCTTACCTGCCGCGGGCTGCCCGTAATTATTTGGAGCAGCTGCGCCGAGCCTTGGATTTCCTCTCGGAACAGGAACGAAAGCAAGTCCTCGAACAGACAAGGGAAGAGATCCACCGCCTGCCGGACAGGGGACGCCGCAAGCGCGAACTCATCAGCATGCTGGGCGAGCCGGCAGCCAGAGCACGCAAATTTGAACGCACCGAGCCTGAAGACCTGGAAGTTCGAAGCGGCAAGCACTTCCTGACCAGGATCCTGGCATGGCCCATTTTTGCGCTAGCGCTGCTGACAGTCATCGTGGTGCTTTTTGCGCCCCCGCAGCAAGCACTCATTGGAACCCAGGGCCTGGACCAGTTCTTGTCACCGGGCCAAGGCTGGCTTGCGGATCTCGAAGAAGCCATAGGCAGCCAGCTGATCTGGCTTGCCTTCATCCCGGTGATTTTCAGCCTGCTGCCGTTGTGGCTCAACGGCGCGCTAGGACAGATCTTCCAAATCCTCGGGGCCGTTGCCATGAGCGCGGTGTGCCTCGGCGGCGGAATCCTGCCAATGTACTTCATCCCGGTCACACTGCTGTTGTGGGCCCAGGTTTTCACGCCGATGCTGATGATGCGCGGTTCGATGGCCCGTCCGGGACCGGGCTGGCTGGTGGCCGCGGCGGTCCTGCTCGTTGCCTGCATCGGCTTGGCCACGTACCAGGGGATGGCAAGCTTTGCCGGTCCGCAGTGGCTGGTGCTGGCGCCTGCCGCTGTGCTGGTGGTACTTGCTGGCTTGCTCCCTACCCGGTGGAAAGCAGCGCATATTGCCCTGGTCGCCGCAGGGCTGCTGGTGATGGCGGCAGGTTTTATCGCGGCGCTGCCAAGCACATACAACGCCGTGCTGCTGTGGCCGTGGCTAGCTGGCGGATTGTCCTTCGCGCTCGCCCATTTGGCTGTTGCCGCGGGCATGTGGCATGAGCGTGCGCGGAAGCTTCTCGCCTTGTTCTAAACGGATTGCGCGAACAAGGCTGAATTACTCTGGTCTTGCGTATAATCTCGTGACATGGCCGATAATAAGGAAATTTCCCCCGCGCCATCCGCGAAGCGCGGACGCGGGCGCCCCCGCAAGGACTCAGAGTTTATCAGCCTGAGCAAAGAGCTGCTCGGGCAAAAAGCCTTGGAGATCGTTGGCTCCGAGGGCTATGGCGCCCTGACCATGCACCGGTTGGCCACCGAATTCGGGGTAACCCCGCGCGCCCTGTACAACTACGTGTCAGACCGCGAAGAAGTCATCGGCCTTGCCCTGCAGCAGTTCCTGGCCATCAGCCCGACACTCGAATTCGACTGCATCCACTGGAAAGACGGGGTGCGGGACGCCTATCTTGCCACTAGATCGGCTTACCGCGCGTATCCGCGGGCTTCGCAGCTGAGCATGGACGAGAAAACACACGTAATCCCGGGTCCACGACGGACCGAGCTGGTTGAACGCGTGTTGAAGTTCTACGTCGAAATGGGGCTGACGCTGAAGCAGGCAACGGGAATGGTGCGCGCGCTGGAACGGGACGTCCTTGGATTCGTGTTGCATATTGATTATTTCTACGATCGGCGCCAGCCGGATTGTCCCGACTTTTTCAGCCATCCGGTGCCCAGGCAATGGCTTGAATTCTATCCGGAAGTCCCTGCACCCTACGCGCAACAAGCTCTTGAACTTCCGGAACAAAATAGCGACGAGCTGTTCGAGGAGGTCATCGAGCTGCGGGTGCTCGCGATGGAGCGGCTGCTGCAGCTCAATAGCCAAAACCGGGACGGCCAAGACTGAAAAGTACCCCGTCAGGGAATAATTCGCGACCCGGCAGCGCTGAATCGGACAGTGCCGCAACTGACCTGCGGCCGAATCTATGCGGAGAGATGCCCCCATGCCAGTAAGCAAGTCCGAAGCAGCAAAAGAGCCTGGCGAATTATCTGCAGGTGCCCGCTGGCGACTGCTCGGCGTCTTGCTGGCCGCCATGTTCATGTCCCTGGTCTCGGTCAGCATCGTGAATGTAGTGCTGCCCTCCATTGGCTCAACACTGCATGCGAGCGAAGCCGACATGCAGTGGGTCTTGGCTGGCTATGCGCTGACCTTTGGCGTGGTCCTTGTAGCTGCAGGGCGTGCCGGAGACTTGCTGGGCCGCGGTGTCATGTTCGTCGCAGGCGTAGCCATATTCACGGTGGCCAGCATCCTGGCCGGCCTGGCAGCGGACCCGATGCTGCTGAACATCGCGCGCTTCATCATGGGCATCGGTTCCGGTTTCCTCAACCCACAGGTCATGGGGATGATTCAGCAGCACTTCCGTGGCGCGGCTCGTGGCCGTGCCTATGGGCTGCTGGGCACTGTGGTCGGCTTCTCGGTTGCTGTGGGCCCGGTGCTCGGCGGGTTGCTGATCAATTGGCTTGGTGCCGATGCAGGCTGGCGTTCAACATTCCTGATCAACGTGCCCGTTGGCATTTTGGCCATCGTCCTGGCCGTGCTGTGGCTTCCAAAGCCCCTATTCACCAAGCCTGCAGGCAAGCTGGATCTGGACCCGGTCGGAGGAATTGTTCTGGCACTGAGCATTTTTGCCTTGCTGCTTCCCTTCGTCCAAGGCCGCGAGAACCCGGCACTATGGTGGCTTTTGGCAGCGGCGCTGATCCTGCTGGCGGTGTGGATCTGGTGGGAGAAGCGGTACAAGGAACGCGGCAGGGAGCCGATGGTTGAATTGGCGCTCTTCAGAATTCGCAGCTTCACCAACGGCACGCTGATCGCTGGCCTGTACTTCATGGGCGTCTCCAGCGTATGGGTGCTCGTGGCCATCTACGTTCAGGAATCCCAAGGCTTCAGCGCCCTCGAAGCGGGCTTGATTTGCCTCCCGGCAGCGCTGCTCTCGGCTTTCAGCTCGCATGTCGCAGGCCGCTACGCCACGACCTTGGGACGCAAGCTGGTCATTGGCGGAACGCTTAGCGCGTTGTTCGGCCTGCTGGCCACCATTGCTGTCGTGTACTTTGAAGACCGGCTCAATCTCAACGTTTGGTGGATGCTGCTTTCCTTGGCCTTTATCGGCATTGCCCAGGGCTTCATCATTTCCCCGAACCAGGCATTGACCCTGATGGAAGTGCCGGTAGCCAATTCCGGCAGCGCCGGGGGACTGATGCAGACCTCGCAGCGCGTCGGCACGGCAGTGGGCATCGCAGTGATCACGGCGGTGTTCTACGGGCTCAACCATGTGGCAGGGTATTCGGTGGCGATGCAGATTTCCTTTGTGGCCATTGCATTCCTGGTTGTAGCCACGCTGCTGGTGGCAGTGGCGGACATGCGCCACGGACATGCAAAGATGCCGGCCGCAACCCGCGAAGAGTATGTTCCCGTCGCCACCGGCACGCAGCACACCGTCACCGGAGCGATCGACGTAGTAGGCCCCAAGGAACCAAGCCAGCCGGTGGATTCCCAGCCCTGAAGTCCTGGCGAGCAGCTAGCAAGTTGCTGGAGAAAGCAGGCTGGCCGCTTGTGGCCTAAGCGGAAAAGAGCTGGGAATCCTCGCCATGGGTGGCAAGAATTCCCAGCTCTTTTCTCTTTGGTTCCCGTGCGGGCTATGAGCTGACGCGGTAACCGGAAATCATCGGGCAATCGAAGGGATCTCGCGCCGAGAGGCCGACCTTGTTCAGGTAGGTGATGACCTGGGCGTAGGATTCGCGAATGCTAGCCACGGTGTAGGGGATCTGGTGCTCTGCGCAGTACTGGCGAACAATGGCCGATACAGCTGCCAGATTGGCGCGCGGCATCGACGGGAACAGGTGGTGCTCAACCTGGTAGTTCAGGCCGCCGAACAGGTGCGAGAGCACCCGGTTGCCCCAGGCGGAGCGTGCCATGATATTGCGGCTGGTGAGGACCTGGCGGGAGAAGAAGTCGATGCGGGCATCGCCCGGAACCATCGGCATGCCCTTGTGATTCGGCGCGAACGAAGCGCCCATGTAAATGCCGAAGACTGCCAGCTGCACTCCGATGAAGGCAAAAGCCATTCCGGTCGGCAGGAAAACGAATATCAAGGCAACATAGAGTCCCACACGCAAGGCGATGGCCAGCATTTCGCGCTTGCGCCGCTTGGTGCGGTTCGCGGTGAAGAGGTAGCGGATTGACTGGATATGCAGGTTCAAGCCCTCCAGCGTCAGCAGCGGGAAGAAGAGGTAGCCCTGGCGCTCGGTGATCCATTTGAGCACTCCGCGCTGCCGCTGGGCATCAGCAGGCTGGAATGAGATGGTGTCCCATTCGATATCAGGATCCTTGCCGATGGTGTTGGGCGTTGCATGGTGCTTATTGTGCTTGTTCATCCACCACTGGTAGCTGATTCCAACCACGACATTGGCCAGGAACCGGCCCAGCTTGTCATTGGTCTTGCCCGAGGACAGGATCTGCCGGTGGGCGGCTTCATGGGCCAGGAAAGCGAACTGGGTGAGCAGGATGCCCAAAGCCGCGGCAATGAGCAATTGGTACCAGCTGTGGCCCAGCAAGATCGAGCCGGCAACAGCTGAGCCCAGAAGGATGATCAGCACAGATCCCAGGCCCAGGTAATGTGCCCGTCGACGTCCGGAAAGCCCGGCTTCTTGAACGAGCTTCTTTACATGGAAAAAGCTTTGGGGATCCCCGGGCTTGGCTGAAGGTGCGGGGGGCTGAAGAACGGAACTGCTACTCAAGTCGTATCCTTGGCTGTTGTAGCGGGCGACATCTCAGTCGAAAGAACTGAAAGTCTCGGCTCCTATGCTTTAAGCGTACGGTATGCGACTGTGAACCAGCCCTAAAAATACACAGTTTTACCGGCGGATCAGTAGTGGACGGTGAGCTGCCCGTTGGAAATTTCCCAGCGGGTCGTCAAGCGGACATTCTGCAGCAGCCGGCGATCGTGGGTCACCAGCAACAGCGCGCCTTCGTAGGCTTCCAGCGCTTCTTCCAGCTGCTCGATGGCCGGAACATCAAGGTGGTTGGTCGGTTCATCGAGAACCAGCAGGTTCACGCCGCGTGCCTGGAGCAAGGCCATGGACGCGCGGGTACGTTCACCTGGAGACAAGGAGTCGACCAGTGCAGTTGATTGGTCGGCTTTCAGCCCGAACTTCGCCAAGAGGGTGCGCACCTCGGCCGAGGAATATTCAGGCACAGCATTCTCGAACGCCTGGCCCAGGGGAAGGTCGCCGGGAAGCTGGGTGCGAGCCTGGTCGATTTCCCCGATGCTCACCGAGCTTCCCAGGGAAACCGTGCCCTGATCGGGGGACTGCTTGCCGAGCAGGAGCTTGAGCAGCGTGGATTTTCCGGCGCCGTTAGGCCCGGTGATGCCGATCCGGTCAGCTGCATTAACCTGCACGGACACCGGGCCAAAGGTGAATTCTCCTTGTTGCAGCCCCGCCTCGTTCAAGGTGCACATCACCGATGAGCCGCGCGGCGCGGCGGCGATGGAAAACTGCAGGACCCATTCCTTGCGCGGCTCGGCCACTTCCTCCAGGCGCGCGATGCGGGATTCCATCTGCCGGACCTTGGCGGCCTGTTTTTCGGAGGACTCGCTGTTGGCTCGACGGCGGATCTTGTCATTGTCCGGTGACTTGCGCATCGCGTTGCGCACGCCTTGGGACGACCATTCGCGCTGGGTGCGGGCACGGGAGACCAGATCTGCCTTCTGGTTTTCAAACTGCTCGTAGGCTTCCCGGGCATGGGTGCGGTTGATGGCCCGCTCTGCCAGGTACGCGTCATAGCCGCCCTCGTAGACGGCGACGCAATTCTGGGCCAGATCGAGTTCGATAATGCCGGTGGTGCAGCGGGCCAGGAACTCGCGGTCATGGGATACCAGGATGACCGGGGCGCGCAAGGCGTTGATGAACTCTTCGAGCAGTTCCAGTCCTGCAAGATCAAGGTCGTTGGTTGGCTCATCGAGCAGCACGATGTCGAAGCGCGAGAGCAGCAGCGCCGCCAGGGCGACGCGGGCGACTTGTCCACCCGACAGGGCGGTCATTGCTGTTTCGACCGGCAGGGTGAAGCCCAGTTTCGCGAGGACTTCAGGGATTCGATCGTCCAGGTCCATGGCACCCGAGGCCATCCAGTGGTCAAATGCCGTTGAATAGGCGTCGTCGGCGCCCGGCTTCTCGCTGCCCAGATCCTGGGCGGTCTCTTCCATCCGGGCCGTGGCCTGCGCGCATCCGGTGCGGCGAGCCAAGTAGGCTGCGATCGTTTCTCCGGGGATGCGTTCATGCTCCTGCGGCAACCAGCCAATGAAGGCCGAGTCCGGGGCAGTGTCCACCGTGCCGGACTGCGCGGTGGCGGCCTTGGCAAGCAGCGACAGCAACGTGGATTTTCCTGCGCCGTTGGCTCCCACCACACCGTAAACATCCGAAGTTGTCGCGGTGAAGCTCAAGTTGGAAAACAGGGTTCGGTGGGCGTGGCCACCAGTGAGGTCTTTGGCCACGAGCGTTGCAGTCATGCGGTTAAGTCTAGTGCGCATTCAAGCACAGAAGGATTCAGAGGTTCGAACCCTGCGGGGTCCGAACCTCTGAATCGCTGGTACATCCTAGTCGGCGGCTTCGCCCAGGCTCTGGAACTTCAGTTGCCGTCGAGCGAGCCGATGAGCATCCGGGATGGCCCGGGCCAGCGAGATTTCTGCCGCGATCGCGGCGCCCAGCTCCTGGCAGAACTCTCGAGGGCGGCTGGCAGCATCGACTTGTTCCTCCACCACATGGTCAACCAGCCCAAAGCTGCACAAATCCGGCACCCCGATCTTTTGCTGGCGGGCCATCTCGGCAGCCCGGTCGGTGCTGCGATGGATAATGGCGCTGGCGCCTTCCGGCGGCAGGGGCGAGAGCCAGGAATTTTCAGCCGCCAGCGTCCGATCCGCAGGAAGCAGCGCCAACGCGGCGCCTCCAGTGCCCTGTCCCAGCAGCACCGAGACCGAAGGGGAGCGCAAGCCGATCAGCTCACTGAGCGAGCGTGCGATTTCCCCGGCCAGTCCTCCTTCTTCCGACTGCACCGACAGCTCGGCGCCGGTGGTGTCGATGATGGTGACCAGGGGAAGCTTGAGCTCCTGGGCCAATTGCATGCCACGGCGGGCTTCACGCAATGATGCCGGCCCCAGGCTGGCCGTCTCCGGATGGCGCGGGCGCTGCTGTCCCAGCACCACGCAGGCTTGATCGCCAAAGCGTGCCAAGGCCAGGATCAGCCCCGGGTCCTTTTCGCCTTGGCCGGTGCCGTTCAGGGGCATTGCCTCATCGGCCGAGGCCAGCAGCATGCGGGTATCGGGACGGCGCGGGTTGCGGCTTAGCTGCACCGAATCCCACACGTCCTTGGCCTCGCGCACATAGGGCCGGCCGGCCGGAGCCGGGAATCGGCCACCGGTTGATGCCGGCAGCAAGACGGAGAGGGCGCGGTCGATCAGGCTCGGCAGCTCCTGGGGCGGAACCACCGCGTCAATCAGTCCCTTGCGGAAAAGATTCTCTGAAATCTGCACCCCGTCCGGGAACTTCTGGCCATACAGCGCTTCATAGACGCGCGGGCCCAGGAAGCCCAGCAGCGCGCCGGGCTCGGCCACGGTGATATGGCCCAATGACCCCCAGGAAGCCATGACCCCGCCGGTCGTTGGGTGGCGCAGGTAGACAAGGTAGGGAAGTCCCGCCTCCTTGTGCCGGCGCACCGCATCGGTAATGGACACCATGCCCAAAAACGCGAGAGTTCCCTCTTGCATGCGGGTGCCGCCAGAGGCAGGACCTGCCAGCAGCGGCAGCTTTTCGGCAGTGGCGCGCTGAATCGCCGCCACAATGCGCTGTGCCGCTGCCTGGCCAATGGAACCTGCCAGGAAATTGAACTCCGAAACGATGACCGCGACCTCGCGCCCATGGATTCGGCCTTTGCCGGTGATGACTGCTTCATCGGCACCGCTCTTGGCGGCGGCCGCTTCCAGGTCCGCGGCGTACTGGGCGCTGAGCTTTGGCTGCTGAGGAGCCTGGTCCCAGGACTCGTAGGAGCCCTGGTCCAGGACGATATCCAGCAGCGTGGCCGAATCAATGCGCAGGGCGGTGGTGCTCATGAGGCGTCCTCCTTTCGGGAGGCCAGCCACTGTTCGATTTCCTGGGCGTTGGCGTTGAGCACCGGCGGGGCACTGTGCGCGGTGCGCGTGGTTTCGCTGTTGGTGGCTGGATCGAAGAAGCGCAGCGGCGGGCCAGGCAGGTTGATCTTGCCCAATACCTCATGGTCCACCTCGACGATCAGGCCTTGGGATTTCACCTGGTCCCATTCGTAGACCTCTTCGATGGTGCGCACCTTGCCCGAAGGGATTCCCGCGGCATCAAGGGCGCCGAGCAGTTCCTCTGCAGTGCGGCTGGAGAATGCCTGTTCGATCAGCTTATTGAGTGCCGGGCGGTTCTCCACGCGGACGGAGTTGCTGGCAAAGCGCGGGTCATCTGCGGGCAGGCCAAAGGCGCTGGCAAAATTCTGCCAGAGCTTTTCACTGCCGATGCTGATCTGCACCTTGGAATCCTTGCAGCCGTACAGGCCGTAGGGGGCAATCGAGGGGTGGTGGTTGCCGATGGCCTTGGGGTTTTGCCCGGCCACGGTGGCACGCGTCCCCTGGAAAGCATGCACCCCAACGATCGATGCCAGCAGCGAGGTGCGCACGACCTGGCCGCGCCCGGTGCTCTCCCGCTCCAGCAGGGCTGCCAGCGCGCCATAGGCACCGTACATGCCGGAGAGCAGGTCAGCGATGGGCACTCCGACTTTCTGCGGATCCTCCGGGCCTGAACCGGTGATGGACATCAGGCCGGCTTCGCCCTGCAAGATCTGGTCGTAGCCGCTGCGATGGGCTTCGGGCCCGTCATGCCCGAATCCGGTGATGGACAGGATGACCAGCCGGGGGTTGAGCTCGTGCAGAACCTGGACACTGAAGCCCAGCCGGTCCAGCACGCCGGTGCGGAAGTTCTCCATCAGGACGTCGCTGTTCTTGATGAGCTCCACCAGCTTCTCCTTGTGTTCCTGATCTTTCAGATTCAGCGACAGGGAGAGCTTATTGCGGTTGCAGGACAGGAAATAGGTGGCCTGGCGGTTGTCTTCCGGGCCGACAAAGGGCGGACCCCAGCCTCGGGTGTCATCTCCGGTGCCAACGGTTTCGATCTTGATGACCTTGGCCCCGAGATCGCCCATCATCATTCCGGCATGGGGACCGGCCAGTGCGCGGGTGAGGTCTAGTACCACGTAGCCGCTCAGCGGTCCGGTGGCGGTGCCGTGGATTGTCGTATTTTCGGCAGTCAGGGAACTCAATGGATCCTCCTCGAATTATTCAGCTCAGTAGTGGGGATGATCGTCTACAGCCAGCCGGGCAGCACCAGCAGCGCCCACGCCACAACCGGTCCGGCCAGAACGACGATGCCGCCGTAGCCCAGGACCTGCTTGTAGAAGCGCTCCTTGTCCGTGCCTTCGGGAGCATTGGCAAGAACCAGCGCGCCGTTGGTGGAGAAGGGCGAGACGTCCACGACGGTGGAGGCGATGGCCAAGGCACAGATCAGGCCGGTGGCGCTGATGGAGCCGGTGTTCAGGAACGGGATGGCCAGCGGGATCAGCGCGGCCAAGATGGCGGTGGATGAAGCGAAGGCGGAGACCACGGCGCCGATGTAGCAGATCAGCAGGCCCGCCAGCAGCGGTGCGCCAAGGTTGGCAACGCCGTTGGAAACATATTCGATCGTTCCTGCTTCTTCCAGTACCCCGACAAAGGTGAGCATGCCGCAGATCAGCAGCACGGTGGACCAGCTGATCTTGTTGACGGCGCCCTTTTGCCCAGCGGGGTTCACCAGTGCGAGGAACACGGCGATGGTGATTGATACGAATCCAACATCGACCTTGAAGCCCAGTGCGATGACGGCCAGTGCGATCAGGCCGATGATGGTCATGATCTGGCCAAAACGCTGTCCTGGTGCCTTCGGAGCGGCGCCGTCGCCGGCGGGATCGCGGGGACCGTAGGTGCCCGAGCCGCTGCCCTTGAAATCGACATCTGCGGCGTGGGCGCCGGCAGAAACCTTCAGCCGTGCTTCGGCAACTCGTTCGGCGATGGCACCGGCACGCTGGCCAGCTAGTTGGCGTCCGCCCAGGACCAGGAACAAGACGATGGCGATGACCAGGTTGAAGATGAAGCTGGTGAGGAATAGCGCGGTGGGGCTGAAATCGAATCCGGCTTTTTCAATGAGCCCGTTGACGATGACGCCGTAGACCGCGATGGGGGAGAAGCCGCCAGCCTGGGCGCCGTGAACGATGAGCATGCCCATCATCAGCGGGTTGATCTTGTAGCGCTGTGCGAAGTTCAGGCCGATGGGCGCGATGATTGCGACCGCTGCCGGGCCCAGTGCGCCAATGGCGGTGATGGCTGCGGTGATGGCGAACATGACCCAGGGGATCAACGAGATCCGGCTATCGACCAATTTGACGGCCTTGTCGACGAGGATGTCGATGGTGCCGTTATTTTGCGCTATGGCAAAGAGATAGGTGACACCCACGAGGGTGAGGAAGAGCCCGCCGGGGAAGCTGGCGAGGATGTCCTTGGTGTCCATCCCAAGGAAGACGGCGCCGAGCAGGAATGCTCCGACAAAGGCCAAGGCCCCCATATTGATGGGGAACATCGTGGCGATGATGAACATCGCCGCCAAGATGATGATGGAGACTAGCGCGACAGACATGGGGAATATCCTTTTCGTGAAGGCCGCAAAGCGAGTGGATTTTTGTGTGACAGGAGTCACTGGCTCACTGGCCTAGCCTCCTAGACTCAGAGTGTCTTGTCAAGCAAAATTTCGGTGTAAGTTTGATCTAGGACACATCAGAAGGAGTGAACGTGGCTGAAATCAAGAAGCCCAGGGCTTTTGCCAAGGTGCAACGCCCCAGGCTCTATGAACAGCTCATGCAGCAGATCTTGGCCTTCGTGGAAGAAGAGCGGCTGGGTCCCGGGGACCATCTGCCGGCCGAACGGGAACTAGCGGACCAGCTGGGCGTTTCCCGGGCTACCTTGGCGCAGGCGCTGGTCGCGCTGGAGGTTTTGGGCGTTATAGACGTCAAGCACGGAACCGGTGCCGTCTTGGTGTACCGTCCCACAGTCGCGACTGTCTTGCGGGAGCTGCATGAACACAAGAACCGGCTTCCGGATATTGTTGAAGCGCGCAGCACCCTGGAAGTGAAATTGGCGTCGCTCGCCGCAGAGCGGCGCACCGACGATGACCTCAAGCGCATTAACCACGCGCTGGAAGTGATGGCTCAGGAGATTGCGGCCGGAGACCGCGGCGAAAAGGGCGACGAGCTTTTCCACGAGGCCATTACCGGGGCGGCGAAATCGTCGGTCCTGCAGAAATTGATGGCATTCATCGCTGAAATGGTGCTCGAAACGCGCCTGGAATCCCTGGGGCAGCCGGGGCGCCCGGAACGGTCCTTGGAATCGCACCGGAAAATCACTGAGGCCATTGCCGCCGGAGACCCGCAGGCGGCAGCCGAGGCGATGCAGGAGCACATCGAGCTTGTTTCCGACGTGGCCCTGCTGAAGGATACCCAGTAGGTTCCCGCCTGCTGCCCGTGCCGGCTAGCTGCTCTTCATGACATCGGTGATGTGCTGGATCAGAGCCGTGACCAAGGCGGGCTGGCGGCGGCGGGGCATGGTCAGAATCTGCGCCGTGCGCTCGGCGAAAGCTGGATGGTCAATGCGGATGAATTCCAATCCCTCGCTCAACGCGCTGTCCCGCGCGAATTGGCTCAAGAGCGTCACTCCCGCGCCCGAGCGCGCGAATTCCATCGCCGGGTTGATATGGTCCGTCGTCAACGCAATGTTCGGGGTCAACCCTGCCATGGACATCGCAATGTCGAACAGCTCGCGCTGGGTAATGCCCTTGGCGGTCATTGACAGGGGATAGCGGCATAGCTCCTCCAGCGAGATCTGGGATTTGCCCGCCAGCGGATGACCTGTGGCAAGGACCGCAAAGGCCGGAGCGGGGCGGGAGTACTCGACTTGCACATCTCGTTGCAAACCCAGGGTGAAGACCGTCGCTATATCCGCGGTCCCCTCGACGATCTGGCGAGCCGCGTCAGCTGATGGAAGCACCGTCAGGTGCACCGACACTTGCGGGTGGAGCTTGCAGAATGCGGCGATCGCCCTCGGGGTGACCGAGGCGGCCAGCCCTTCGGAGCTGACGACTTTGATGCTCCGTGAGATGCCGCTGGAGATTTGGCCGAGGTCCTGGAGAAGCTGCTCGCCTTCTGCCTGGACTCTACGCGTATGGGTGAGCAAAAGTACTCCTGCATCAGTGAGTTCCATGCCGCGCGCATGCCGGCGAAACACCGGAGAGCCTATCTGCCGTTCTAGCTGGCTGATTTGCCGGCTAATCGCCGACGGGGAAACGTGCTGGGTTTCAGCTGCCTCGGAGATCGACCCGGTGGTTGCCACCTCATGGAAATAGCGCAGTGCGGTGGGTAGCGTTTGCATAGTGCTGAGCTCTCGTTCCCTGTAGGTTTGCCTTCAAGTCAAACCTAGTGCTCGAAACGGCACTGGTTCAAGCCCCTCCCGGTCTCGTAATGTGATCTCCAGTACAGAAAATCCTGGAGGAGAAACCGTGGCGACGAGACAAGAGCTATTGGAAAAAGCGGAGCATTTCGCCGACTCTGGGGAGTTGTTCAATGAACTTTCACAGCTGGTAGCGCGGCCGACGGTGAGCAGCGACCCCGCGCAAAGCGTTGCTGTCAACGCATATCTCGACGATGTCCTCCGTGAACGATTCGAAGCCATGGGCTTCTCAGTGACTACGGATCTGAATTGGCAGGGTTCAGGAAATTCCTTTCTGGTCGCCACGCGCATCGAGGCACAGCAGTACCCGACGGTGCTGTGCTACGGGCATGCGGATGTGGTCGACGGGCAAGCCGGACAGTGGGACGCGGGGCGGGATCCCTTTGAGCTGCGTGCTGAGGGGGACCGCTGGTATGGGCGCGGCGCCGCCGATAACAAGGGCCAGCATCTGGTGAACCTGAAAGCCATCGAGCTGATCTTGGCAGAACAAGGATCCCTGGGATTCAACATCACCTTCCTCTTCGAGGCCGGGGAGGAAATCGGATCGCCCCAGCTGGATGAATATGCCGCGGCGCATCGCGAACCGCTGGAGGCGGATGTCTTCATTGCCTCGGATGGTCCGCGGCAGAGCGCGGATAAGCCCACCATCTTCCTCGGAGCACGCGGCGGGGCGACCTTTGAGCTGAACGTTCCCCTGCGCCAAGGCGGATACCATTCGGGAAACTGGGGCGGATTGCTGCGCAATCCCGCGACGACACTGGCCGGCGCGATTGGAACGCTCGTAGATGGCCACGGACGCATCAGGGTCCCTGAATTGCTGCCGGAGAGCCTGCCGGACTCCGTGCGCGAGGTATTGGCGCCGGTTCATGTCGGGCAGGGAAAACAGGATCCAGAAGTGGCGGCAGGCTGGGCGGATACCAGCCTGAGCGCCGCCGAGCGGCTCTACGGGTGGAACACCCTGGAAGTCCTGGCGATGAACTCGGCTGATGTCCAGGTGCCGGTGAATGCGATACCTGGACAAGCACGGGCAGTTCTGCAGCTGCGGTTTGTCGTCGGAACAAACACCGGCAAGATCGAATCGGCCATTCGCCAGGCCTTGGATGACGCCGGGTACTCGATGGTGCAATTGAGCATGGGCCAATGTTTTCCGGCAAGCCGCATTGAACCGGAGAATCCGTGGGTGCAATGGGCAAGCAATTCCCTGGAAGAAACCACCGGCCAGCCCACCACGATCCTGCCGAATATTGGCGGCTCGCTTCCCAACGCCGTTTTCGAATCCACGCTGGGGTTGCCGACCCTCTGGATTCCGCATTCCTACCCTGGGTGCCAGCAGCACGGCCCCAACGAACATGCGCTGGAATCGGTCCTGCGCGAAGGACTGCAAATGATGTGCGGCCTGTTCCACGATCTGGGAACGCGCCAAGACGTGCCCAGCGCAAGCGCGCTGGCCAGTGGAAAGATATAGGAACCAGCATGGACAAGCAACAACAAGATTTGGTCTCGGAAGTTCCCGCGCCGGCACGCCAGTCCGCGGCACGAGGCATTGCGGCGGCCACCATTGGCAATGCGCTGGAATGGTACGACATGTCCATTTATGCGCTGCTGGCCATCTACATCGGGCATAATTTCTTCCCCTCGGACAATGCGGCCGTGGAAGTAATCCAGGCGTTTGCCGTCTTCGGGATCTCGTACCTGATCCGGCCGCTGGGTGGCTTGGTGCTCGGCTCCTACGCAGACCGCAAGGGAATGAAAAAAGGCCTGATCCTCACCATCAGGCTGATGGTATTGGGCACCGCAATCATCGCTTTCATGCCTGGTTACGGAACTATCGGGCTGCTCGCTCCGCTGGGGCTGATCGTTGGCCGGCTGGTTCAGGGTTTCTCGGCCGGCGGCGAATTCGGAGCAGCAACCTCGTACCTGCTGGCCCAAAACAAGGGGCGCAAGGGCTTCTTGGGAAGTTTCCAATTTGCCAGCCAAGGTCTTGGCGCGCTGATGGCTGCAATCACGGTCGTCATCCTGACCAGCGTCTTCACTACAGAACAAATGAACGACTGGGCATGGCGCATTCCGTTCTTCGTCGGACTGCTGGTAGGTCCCGCCGGATGGTGGATCCGCCGGCATGTTGACGAAGCACCGATTGAAAAGGCCGACAACCAGCAGGCACAGGACGGCACAAAGCACAACCATGCGCCGGTGCAGCAGCTATTCCGGTCGCATAAGGTTTCGGTGCTGATTGCCGGTGGTGCCCTGGCCATCTCGACTGCGTTGAACTTCGTCCTGCAATACATGCCGACTTTCGGTATCAAGCAACTGGGCATGAATCCGTCCGTATCATTTTCATCATTGATTATTTCTGGCGTGATCCTCACCTTCGCGACTCCAATCGTCGGCCACCTGTCGGACCGGTACGGCCGCTTGAAAATCATGATCCCGGCAGTCATCGGGATTGTCCTGTTGACGATTCCGCTGTTCCTCTGGCTCATCGCAGGAAAGAGCTTCCTGGTCCTGGCCGTGGTGATGACGATTCTTGGACTGCTCAAGGCCCTGTACTTCGGGGCGCTGCCTTCGGTTATGGCCGACGTGTTTACCGGCCCGGTCCGGGCCACGGGCCTGTCATTCAGCTACAACGCGGCAGTGGCAGTCTTTGGCGGGTTCACCCCGATGATCTGCGCATTCCTGATTGAAACCACGGGACAGCCGGTGGCGCCGGGATACTATCTCGCTGTCCTGTCCATCGTCAGCATCACGGCCCTGGGAGCGGCATTCCGCTTCAGGTCAGTACGCTGAATCAGTTCTTCGGATAAAGGGTGCAAAGCACAACGGCCAGCAACGGCGAAAGTTGCTGGCCGTTTGCTGTACTGCTTTCAAGAACCGGCACCCAGCAGCTTGAGAACGTTGTCTTGATCGACCTGGCTGAAGTCCTTGTAGAACGCACCAACAGCTCCAAACCGGTGCGGCTTGAGCAGCTCAACCAGCCCGTCGGCCAGCGGAGCCAGTTCGGTGAGGGTTTCCGGGGCAATCACCGGGGACGCGACGATGATGGATTCGGGATGCAGCTGGGCGACGAGTTCCAGCGAGGCTTTCATCGTTGCCCCGGTGGCGATGCCGTCGTCGCAGAGAATCACGGATTGTCCCGCCAAGTCCGGTGCATAGGCCCTGAACGCGTGGGCCAGGGCCAGCAGATCGGCATGGGTTCCATTTTCCACCGAGGCCAGCTCCTCCGGCCCAAAATACTGCAAAGCCCGCCGGTGCACCTCGGCATTGAGGTAGCGGCCGCCGACGGCGGAGTACTGTGCGATGGCGCCGAAGGCCAGTTCCGGATTATTGGGCACTCCGAGCTTTCGCACCGCCAAGACACCCAAGCGAGCGCCCAATGCCTGGGCTACTTCGTACGCGATAGGAACGCCGCCGCGCAATAGCCCCAGCACCGTGTACTCGCCAGCGGGCAAGGTCGTGGCCAGCTTCATGCCCAACGCGGCTCCGGCGTGGCTACGGTCGTCAAACTTGGAACTGTTTTCACTGACCATGGTTCCAGTCTTGCCCAAAGTCAGCGAAATGAATAGCGTCTGGACAGGAGCACTTGCTTTCTTGAGCACGCGATAGTTGCTGGTAGCCTTTTCCGGTGCCTGAAATTCCAACTAGAACACGAGATCACCGAATGGATGCAGCTAAAGGCATCCTCATTATTCTGGTTGTACTCGGACACTTCCTCGAAGCCACAGCGGGATGGGAAGCACGCTCAACCAGACTGCCACTGACGGCTATTTACTTGTTTCACATGCCAGCATTTGTCTTTCTCGCCGGTATCACCTCCAAGCCGACACAATTGCCAAGACGGATTGGTACTTTTGTGGTCATGCTGGTGTTGTTTCAGAGCCTTTACTTCATGGAAGTACATTTGATTGGCCTGAACAAGACATTTTCGTTGCTCATTCCATTCTGGATTTTGTGGTTCCTGCTTGCCATGTGCTGGTGGCAACTGTTGATGCCCCTGATCCACAAATTCCCGAAAACCTCCGTCGTGGCCTCGTTAATCATTCCGAGCTTCACTGGAACATTCGAGTCCATCGGTTACGATCTGACGCTATCGAGGACTTTAGTATTCCTGCCCTTCTTCGTCATTGGTGCTACGTACGGGCAGTCAATACTTCGAACTGCCTACCGTTTGCCGAAAACAGCGAAGATTGTTGGCATTGCCGTGGCCTTTGGGGCTTGGGCATATCTCTTTGCCCGAGAGATTCGTCCAGGCTGGCTCTACGGCAGTTTTTCTTTCGATCGCTTGAAAGTCGAAGACGGTACCGGAGTCCTGATTCGTGCAGGATTGATGATCTTAGCTATGGTCATCGTATTTACCTTCTTGTCACTGGTGCCAAACACTCGTGGGGCGTTGGCCACTCTTGGCAGGCGCAGCTTAGCGGTATTCGCTTTACATGGTTTCTTGGTTCTGGCGGTGACACCGCTCATGCCAGTTATTCTTCACAAGAGCGGCAATCTTGTCGCTGTCGGGGTCTGCTTGCTTATGACGGCATTGGCTGCAATTGTTTTCGCCGCACCAGCGTTCGATAGGTCCATTCGTCTAATGAGCCAGAGAACCGTCGATCTAGTGTTGAAACCATTCGCTTCCCAAAGCACACCTAGTGCGTTTGGTCTTAAGATGCCCAGAACAAAATAAGTTCCTAGCACAGACGAACACGGCCGAGCAGATCAATGATCATGCTCGGCCGTCTCTATACTTAATATGTCTCGTCAGCTATTGGCGCTTAGAGCTGGTTGCCCAGCTTGAAGCCCTTGGAAGCCTGTCCGTGGTAGGAGCCGTCCTCGTCCCCGGCACGGGTGTAGGAGAAGCCGTCGGCGCCAATGGTGACCTCCAGCTCGGAGTCATCGGTGCGCTCGATGACTTCCTGCACGTTGCCGTCCAGGTCCAGGACCTTGGAAGCTTCGGTGTACCAGGATGGAACAACCGGGTTGCCCCACCAGTCGCGGCGCTGGTTGTCGTGCACGTTCCAGGTGATCGTCGGGTTATCCGGGTCGCCGGTGTAGTAGTCCTGGGTGTAGATCTCGATGCGGTGGTCATCTGGATCCAG
Source organism: Glutamicibacter sp. FBE19 (assembly GCF_015524875.1). NCBI lineage: Bacteria > Bacillati > Actinomycetota > Actinomycetes > Micrococcales > Micrococcaceae > Glutamicibacter > Glutamicibacter sp. FBE19. Next base: position 189,979 of record NZ_JACKQN010000005.1, read on the forward strand.
GATGTACAGGTAGAACGCGTTGGACACGCCATGGCGGCCCGGGCCGCGCTCGATGCGATCCGAGATGCGCAGGGCACCCATCTTGTCGCAGATCTGGATGATGTTGTGCTTCTCGTGGGTGGAGAAGGCCACGTGGTGCAGGCGCGGGCCGTTGCCACCGGTCAGCGCGGTGTCATGCACGGTGCCCTTGCGGTGCATCCAGGCTGCATAGGTGGTGCCTTCATCGTCCTGGATGTCCTCGGTGACGCGGAAGCCCAGGTCCTCGAGGTAGGCGCGGCCACGAGGTACATTCGGGGTGACCTGGTTGAAGTGGTCCAGGCGGACCAGTTCGCCGGCCGAGTACAGGTCGTAGCGCATGTGCAGGCGCTCAACGTGGGTGGTCTCGAAGAAGAACTCGTAGGGGAAGCCTAGCGGATCCTCCACGCGCACCGCATCGCCGATGCCCTTGACGAAGCCTTCGGTGCGGCGCTCGGTGCGGCAGCCCAATTCCTTGTAGTAGGCCTCGGCCTTGTCCACGTCCTCGTTGGAGCGGACACGGAAAGCCATGGCCTTCAGCGCGGCCACCGGGCCCTTGGTCAGCACCAGGTTGTGGTGGATGAACTCCTCGAAGGAACGCAGGTAGATCTGGTTCTCGTCCTCGTAGGAGACATGCAGGCCCAGAACGTCAACGTAGAAGTTGCGCGAGCGCTCCAGGTCGGTGACCACCAGTTCGGCGTAGGCGCAGCGCAGGATATCCGGTGCTGGAACCGAAGGGGTGGGAATCGGGTTTTCGATTTCTTTGCTCATGATTTGCTCCTTTGCAAGCAGGAAAGATTAGTGGAGGGAAGCGGGAACTTCCTAGACGCCGAACTTGGGGGAGTGGGCTTCGTTCAGGGTGATCTGGATGGACTGCTGGGTGGTGTAGAAATCCACCGAGCGGTAGCCGCCTTCGCGGCCCAGGCCCGAAGCCTTCACGCCGCCGAAGGGAGTGCGCAGGTCGCGGACGTTATTGGAGTTCAGCCACACCATGCCGGATTCGATCTGGTGCGCGAAGTTGTGCGCGCGCTTCAGGTTGCTGGTCCATACGTAGGCGGCCAGGCCGTACTTGGTGTTGTTGGCCAGCTCGAGCGCTTCCTCGTCGGTGTCGAACGGGGTGATCGCCACGACCGGGCCGAAGATCTCGTCCTGGAAGATCTGCGCATCGGGGGCGACATCGGCGAACACGGTCGGTGCAACATAGTTGCCCTCGTCCTCGAAGCCTTCTGCACGCCCGCCGCCGGCCAGCAGCCGGCCCTCGGTCTTGCCGATTTCGATGTAGCTCATGACCTTCTCGAAGTGCTTCGGGTGCACCAGCGAGCCCACCTCGGTCTTCGGGTCGCTAGGCAGGCCGACACGGATGTTCTTGGCGCGCTGCGCGAACTTGGAAACAAAGTCATCGTAGATATCGCGCTGGACCAGAACGCGGGAACCTGCGGTGCAGCGCTCGCCGTTCAGCGAGAACACGCCGAAGACGGTGGCGTCCAGGGCTGCGTCCAGGTCGGCGTCGGCGAAGACCACGGCCGGGGACTTGCCGCCCAGCTCCAGGGACAGGCCCTTGAACTGCGGAGCAGCAGCGGTGGAGATGGTGGCGCCGGTGGAGGAGTCGCCGGTGAAGGACACCAGCGGCACATCCGGGTGCTTGACCAGGTAGTCGCCGGCTACGCCGCCGGAACCGAAAATCAGGTTGAAGACGCCTTCTGGCAGGCCTGCCTCGCGGAAGATGTCTGGCCATAGCCCTGCGGAGAGCGGGGTGTAGCTGGCGGGCTTGAGGACCACCGAGTTGCCGGTGGCGATGGCCGGGGCCAGCTTCCAGGATTCCTGCATGAACGGGACGTTCCAGGGGGTGATCAACGCGGCCACGCCGATGGGCTTGCGGTTCACGTAGTTCATCTGGCGCCCTGGCACGCGGAAGGAGTTATCCACCTGTGCCACGATCAGGTCGGCGAAGAAGCGGAAGTTCTCGGCGGCGCGGCGGGCCTGGCCCTTGGCCTGGGTGATTGGCAGGCCGGAGTCGTAGGACTCGAGCAGTGCCAGCTCGTCGTCGCGGGATTCGACGATGTCAGCGATCTTGTGCAGCACCCGGGAACGTTCGCGGGGCAGCATCTTGGACCATGGGCCTTCCTTGAAGGCCTTGCTTGCTGCGGCCACGGCCAGATCCACGTCGGCTGGCTGCGCCGATGCAGCGGTGGCGTAGTTCGTGTTGGTGACCGGTTCCTGGACGTCGAAGGTTTCTCCGCCAATGGAGTCCACGAATTCGCCGTTGACGAAGTGCTGCAGGTGAGTTGGCAGGTTTTCTGGTACGAAGTGCTTGCTCATGGCAATTCCTCTCGTGCTCGCTAGTGTTGTTGATTCCGGCGTGGATGCCGGTGTGTCGTGAAAAATGCGGGTTGCCTAGATCGCGCTGGGTTCCATGCCAGCGGCTTTCAAATAGCTGTTCAGGGTGTGGGCGCGGTGTTCGCGGCAGGCAGCTTCGATCTGGGCCGGGGTGGCGTGATCCGCGATCAAATCCAGCAGCGCGTCGTGCTCCTTGACGGATTCACGGGCGCGGTAGGGGATATGTGTGAAGCTGCTGGCCCGCATGGCTGCCAGCCGGCGCCAGCCGCGCTGCACCAGATCCAGGATGTGCGGGTTGGGGCACTGCCCATAGAGCAGCTGGTGGAATTCGGTGTTCATCCGGGTGAATGCCACCGGATCGAAGTCCTCCAGGCATTGGCGCATCTTCTCATTCAGCTCCCGGGCCTTGGCCAGCCAGGCGGCATCCATGGAGCCGGCGGCCAGTGCGGTGGCTGCCGGTTCGATGATCATCAGCGTCTGCATGGTGTGCAGGTACAGGGTCGAATCCACATGGGCCACGGTCGCCCCGACGTTGCGGGTGAAGTGGACCAGGCCCTCGGCTTCGAGCCGGCGGATGGCTTCGCGAACCGGGACGACCGAGCAGCCCAGCTCATCGGCGATGGTCCCCAGCACCAGGCGGTAGCCCGGGGAGTAGGCGCCGTTGGTGATGCGCTCGGAGACCAGCTGGTAGGCGGCCTCGGACTTCGAGGCGGACGTTACAGTGCCCATGAGTCCAGCTCCGGGCTGCCGGCGTCTTTCCACGCGTGGTACTTGGCTTTCCATTGCGCGTTCATCGGGAACAGGCCCTCGATGCCGTAGCCGCGCTTGACCATGGCGAAGATGAATTCGTCATTGGATTCGGTGATCACCGCTTCAGCGGCGACTTCCTCCACCAGTGCTGGCGGGATGACCACGATGCCATCCGAGTCGGCCACGATCACATCCCCGGGCTGGACCGAAACGCCGCCGCAGGCCACGGTGATGTCCTTGTCCCAGGCCACATGCTTGCGGCCGAGGACTGCCGGGTGGGCTCCGTTGTAGAAGACCGGAATCTCCAGGTTGGAGACCGCGTCGAGGTCGCGCACGCCGCCATCGGAGATGATGCCGGCCGCGCCGAGCTGCTGGGAGCGCAGTGCCAGGATGTCGCCCAGGGTGGCCGAGCCGGTTTCGCCGCGGGCTTCCATGACGAGGATTTCACCGCTCTCCAGCGAGTCGATGGACTGCTTCTGGGTGTTGTATCCGCCGCCGTGGGCCTTGAAGAGATCTTCGCGGTTGGGGATGTAGCGCAGGGTGCGGGCGGTGCCGATGACGCGCTGCATGCCCTTGGTCGCGCCGGGCACTTCGATGTTGACGTTGTTCAGCCCGCACTTGCGCAAGGTGGCGGACAGGGTGGCGGTGGCTACCGAGGCCAGCTGCTCGCGGACCTTGTCGGTGAGCACCTCCTTGCCGGTGACCACCGGTGGCAGGCCGGCCGAGGCGCGGTCGCCGTAGGCATCTTCCTTGTCCTTGTCGCTGGCCTTGGGCTGGTTTCCGAAGGAGCCGAAGGCGGCCGTTCCCTCGGTGGCCGTGGTTTTCAGCTTGCCGGTGGTGGTGCCGGTGATCAGGTCGGTGACTTCGACTTCCACGACGTCGCCGGGGAAGAAGACGGTGGAGCCGGCGGGGGTTCCGGTGAGGATGATGTCGCCGGGCTGCAGGGTCATCTGCTGAGAGAGGTCTGCAATGATCTGCGCGAAGGAGAACAGCAGCTCGGAAGTGGTGGCGTCCTGGGCGAGCTGGCCGTTGACCCAGGTCTGCACGCGCAGCTTGGCGGGGTCCAAGGCGGCGGCGTCCAGCGCGTTCGGGCCCAGCGGGGTGTAGCCGTCTCCGGACTTGGAGCGGATGTTCGATCCCTTGTCCGCGTACTTCATGTCATGCACGCCCAGGTCGTTGGAGGCGGTGACCGAGCCGACGTGGCTCCATGCCTCTTCTACCGTGACGCGGCGGGCGGCGGTGCCGATGACCAGCGCGATTTCGCCTTCGAAAGCCAGCAGCTCGGTGCCGGCTGGACGCTCAACCGTGCCATTGGTGGCAGCCAGGGAACTGCTGGCCTTCATGAAGTAGCTCGGGAATTTGGGGGTACGGCCGCGCTGTGCCGCGCGGGAGGAGTAGCTCAGGTGCACGGCCAGAACTTTGCCTGCCTGGGCGAAGGTCTCTTCGGTTACTGGGACAGTAGTGGTCACCGTTGATCGTCCTGCTTTCGTCATACATCATCTCGTACATCAAATCGTATACGATCAGTGTGCTCCCAATCTCATCCGCTGTCAAGAAGGCCAAGAAAAGTTCCTGATCGATTGACCGCCGTGGACCGGCAATCCGCGGAATGGCGGGGTAAAACAAAGGCGCCGTCCAAAGTGGAATACTTTGAACGGCGCCTTCAGCCGGTGCGGCTGATTCGCTTCACATCACGTTCGGTCACACGCGAATCGCATCGACAATCCGCACCCTCGCGGCCACGAGCGCCGGGAGAACACCGGTCAGCGCGCCAACGGCGATCGAAACGGCGATGCCGGCCAGGGCGGCCCCGATGGGGAACGCGGGCATCTGATCGATGCCAGAGCCAACGATCATGTTGATCACCTTCGGGTTGGTCACCACGGCCACGGAAATCAGCACACCCAGGCCGCCGGCAACGGCGGTGGCGACTACGCTTTCCATCATCACGGAGAAGAAGACCCTGCCGGTCGTGGCGCCAAAGCTGCGACGGATGCCCACCTCTCGAATGCGCTGCTTCATGGTCACCATGGCCACGTTCAGCAGGCTCAAGGATCCAAGCAGGAGAATGATCCCGGCAATCCCGCCGGCCACCATGGCCAATTGCTGGAGGCTCTCATCCCCGCCCCAGGACAAATAGTCGGAGCGCATGGACTCGACAGAGTATCCGGGAAGCTCGGCCTGCATTTGCACGGCGAAATGCGCAGCCAACTCCTCGGATCCTTCAATGGGGACCCACATTTCATAGCTGGCATCAGCCAATGGCGAGGTGGCGACAAACCAATGGTCATAGGTTTGCGGGAGCATCCACATCTGTCCGCCAAGTCCGCCATCCCTGGTTGACGTCGCCCCAATCACCGTGACCGACACCTTTTGCGCGCCTGCATTCATTTCAATGGAGGCGGGCAGCGGCCCCTGGTCCAATTCCAGCTCCTGGTACAGGGTCCGATCCACGACCACGGTCGGAGCCAGGTTCTGCGCATCTTCGGATTCCAGCCAACGGCCATGCTGCGCGAAGATCCGGTGAATCGGAGCGTAATCAGGATCCACGACCATGACATCGGAGTCTATGGTGGCACCTTGAGCGGAGGCTTTGAAGCCGTAAGTCCGGGAAACCACGGACGCGTAGTCAACGTCAAAGCGCTCAGCGGTTTTCGTGAAGGCGTTGGCGACCTGCGCGTTGGCCGAAGGGAGCTGCTCGCCCTGCTCGCTAAAGGCGTAGGTATTGATCAGTGCCGGCCGGCCATTGCGTTCCAGCTGTTCGGTCATCAGCTGCTGTGCCATGCCGGCTCCGGCAACTGCCGTGGTCAACGATGCCACGGCGATGGTGACGCCTACCAGTGACAACAAGACGCGCAGCTTGTGGATCCGCAGTTCCTGCCAAGCTTCCAGCAGTGCCGCCACGAATCCGGTGAAGAGTCTTGGCAAGGAATTCACCGCGCCACCTCCTGTGCCATGGACTTGAGCATTCCGTCTTCCAGGCGGAATTGCTCGCGGGCCAGTGCCGCGACATTGATGTCGTGGGTGATCGTGATCAGTGCGGCTCCGGATTCGACCGTAGCGGCGTCCAGCAATTCCATAACTGCCCGGCCGGTAGCTACATCCAAAGCGCCGGTCGGTTCATCGGCCAGGACAACTCGAGGCCGGCGCACCAGCGCCCTGGCAATGGCCACGCGCTGCTGCTCACCGCCCGAGAGGGTCTGCGGCATCGAGTCCAAGCGGGCACCGAGCCCCACTTTTTCCAGGGCCTCGGCCGCGAGGGTTCTCCTGCGCCAGAAATCACGGCCGGAGGCATACATCAATGGAGCCATGACATTCTCCAAGGCGGTGCGCCCGGGCAGCAGATTGAACTGCTGGAATACGAAACCGAGGTCGCGGCCGCGCGCATGGGCTGCACGCCGGGCACTGAGCCTGGTGGCATCTTGTCCACGCCATGCCAGGCTGCCCGAGGTAGGCCGGTCCAATAGGCCCAGGATATTGAGCAAGGTGGATTTGCCGGTGCCCGAGCGTCCAACAATGGCGATGTGATCACCTTCGGAAACTGACAAGTTGATGCCGTTCAAAATGTGCAGCTCGCTGTCATCGGGCAGCAATACGCTGCGAGTGACATTTTCGAGCTTTAGCAGCTGGGCATCACTCATCAGGGAATGATCTCCATGCCCGGATCCATCTCAACGGCAGGGGCCGATCCCGGGACATATCGCAGAACTTCGGCATCTGCCTTGAGGCCGGAGCGGACCTCCACCACCTTGCCGTCGGTGATGCCGAGTTCTACCTCGGTGCGGATCTCCTTGCCTTCGCCGTTCAGGATCCAGACGGCGCCTTTGCCAACGAGCCCGCGCACGCTGGTCACCGGCACGGTGAGCACATCGTCAGCGGAACCCGCATTGACGTCCATGTTCATATCCAGGCCGTCGAATACGACAACGTCTTCGGGGACATCGCAGGAAATTTCACTGCCCGAACTCGATTCGCCCTGCGCATCAACAGCAGGATCAGCCATTTCAGCGTCTTCCCCAGGTGTTTCAGGTTCTACGTTCTTTGATGCAGAGTCCCCGATGCTGAGGTTTTTGCAGGTGAAGGGCTCAGGTCCGCCTTCAATGCTGACGGTGGCTTCGAGAGTTTCATCCATGATCCGGTAGCGATCTAGGGCCTTGATCGTTCCCAATGCGTGGAAGCCTTGCGGCTGCACCGTCGCGAGGCTCGCGCCCTTTTCGACGTCATCGCCGATCTCGATTTCGAACTTTCCAATTTTTCCTGTGGCTGGTGCGTAAACGTCGTGATAGGAGACGGTCGTTTCCGGCGAGCGGGTTTCCGGGTCTGCGTCCGGGTCTGCCTGTGGCTGATCTTCGGCAGTGGTTTCCTCTGTTGTTGCCGGCTCCGTCGAACTTTCGACGCGAATCTGGAAGATCTTGTCGCCTTGGCTGACGTTGTCGCCATCTTTCACAAAGGCCCAATTGACGACGCCTGTGGTGGGCGCGGTCAGGGGCTGGGATTCGACGAGCTCGATGGTTCCCGGAATTGAAAGAGAGTTCTTGATCGTATCTTTTTCGACGAGCACAGTCTCCGCCGGGATTTCACCGGAAGGATAAAGCTGGTCGTCGGCGGCTGGAGAGCTCCCGCTGAAGGCTAGTTTTACTAAGCTGACGGCAATCAGCGCGCCGATGATTAACCACGCGCCGGGCAGGATGATGCGTCTGAAGACGCGTCGTTGGCTCATGCTACATCTCTATTCATCCTATCTTTTTATCAAAACACTCAGGTAATACCAAGCTGATACGCAGATAGTATCCATATTGTTATTTGTTTTTCTAGACTTTTACACATCAGGTCAAGCGGTATTTTTTGGTTAAGCGATTTGAGTTCTTGCGGTCCGAGGCTGACGCATCCCAAGCTCCCAGGGTCAGCAGATCGTAGTTAGGGGGAGCAGCCCCGCAAAATGCTGGCTCATAATCTTGAAGCCCGAATCAGCGGTGATCCGGGCTTCAAGATATTCAGTAATTCATTGTGGCGTGCCCATCATGATGCTGATGGGTCCTACTTGGACACGGACTTGCTGTTGGTGGAAGTCGCCCAGGAAGCGGCCGGAATGGACAACCGGTAGGCCTTCTTCTTTGCCTGCTTTAGGGTCAACTTGGCTGTTCCTTTTTTGAGCGTGACTGTCTTCAAGGTCTTCCAGGAGTTGCCGGATTTGACCTGGAACTTGGCCTTCTTGGCGTTGTACTGACCGTAGCGGTACTTTTCCGGTGAATACACTTGGGCCTTGGCTGTCAGCGTTACCTTACTGCCGGAGCGTTTCGCTGACAGGGAGCTTTTGGTCTTGCCGCGAACCTGGAAGCTCTTGCTGGTCCGATCGGTGTAATCAACGTAATCGGTGTCCTGGTACCCAAAGTACGAGTCCCAGTAACTGTAGGTAGCTGATACATCGGCTGGTCCCACTTTGTAGGTGCCCAGTCCGTCCCACGAGGGGCAGATTAAAGCGCGATCCGACACCTTGCGGTTCTCAAACCACAGTGAATCAACCAGGCCGCCATTTCGGGTGACATCGATGAATGCGTACGCGTCTTCGTAGTCGCTCTTGACCTTCGAAGATGCCTTGACTGAGACATAATGGCAATTTGAATCGGCCACGGTGATGGACGAAACGGAGTAGCCGGTGATGTCGATCGGCCGTTCGCTAGCTTGCGCTGGCGCCGTGCCCGCCAGCAGCAGGCCGCTGAGAGCCAAGCCGGCGGTCGCCATGCGAATCAGGCGGGTTGCGGAAAGTTGCATGAAATTCTCCCCAAGTGAGTGCGAGTGGGCATTCAAGAAGGATTTTCTTGAATGTTCAAACTATAAGTGACGAGCCGGACATCTAAGGCCACCGGGCGGCTTCGTCCGACTGAGCGGCGCCCCCGCGAGACCCTGAAGGACCGAACGGAGCGCCTGGCCTAGTGGCTGGCTGAACCAACAGAGGCAGGGCTTTGGTTCCCGAACAACTTGCTGGGGCTGCGTTGGCCCTAGGACCCTGAGCATTGGACCTCGCGTAGGAATGTTGCGAAGTTTGGCCTCGAATCGAAATCTATCTTCAATGCGGGCTCAGCGCTGGCAAAATGTAGCCATGCGACTCATTCTCATTCGACACGGGCAGACAGCGTCAAATATCGGACGCCACCTGGATACGGGTGCGCCGGGCGCGCCACTCACCGAGCTGGGCCAGGAGCAAGCAAGAGCTTTGCCCGAAGCCTTGGAAGGCCAGAGAATTGATGGCATTTTTTCCTCGAATCTGCTGCGCACCCAACAAACCGCTGCACCTTTGGCTCAAGCGCGAGGCCTGTCGATTCAGATTCGTGCCGGGTTGCAAGAAATTCCTGCTGGTGATCTGGAAATGGCCAACGACGAGGAATCCATCCAGAGCTACCTCGGGGTCGTTATGGAATGGGCGGCTGGGAACGAGCAAGGCAAAATGCCTGGAACTGCGTGCACCGGTGCCATGGTCCTAGGCAGATTTGATCAGGTGGTCGATGAAATCCTGGGGCAAGGACTCGAGGCGGCAGCATTGGTGTCCCATGGAGCAATTATTCGCGCTTGGGTAGGATCGCGTGCGGTCAATCTTGAACCTGGATTTACAGCTCGAACTCCGGTTTCGAATACCGGTGTAGTTGTGCTTGAGCAAAGAGCGGGTCGTTGGGTCGTCGTCCAATGGCAGGAGCAAGCCTTGGGTGGTCGCGAACTCGATGATCGGGGCGACGACGGGGCAGCGGCGCAAGCGCAGACTGCTGAATAAGGCCAGGGCCTTACCACCAGGTCCGCAATTCTGGAAGGCGTGCGGTACTTCCACGCCCCGGAATCGGGGTGGTTGCGCTCTTCAAATTTGGAAATCTTGTGCCGCGAGGGCCGTTGCCCGAATGCCGGAGTGCGCTGGCAAACCGTGTTCGACTTGGGCGCATCATCGGCAGCGATAGAAATGCACTGAATCTTTCATTTCTTGGCTGATATTCTTCCCTCTAATTGCTGGCAAAAACCTCAGAGTCGGCGTAGTCTATCGCCATATCGTTGTCTCGAATTGGGGGATTTGAAGACGCTTTGAAACACTCGCATTCATTTCGCATCTTTAGATGTATTGGGGATTATTCCTGAGCCGTTGAGTCACTTGGGGTGACTGCACTGAGGTTTGGCCACTTAAAATGCAGGTCAGGGCCTCTACTTCGTACGCTCATTTGGTAGATCACTCCTGCGCCGGATGATTTGCCGCAGACATTCTTGTTGGGGGAAAGATGTCTAAGCATCAAAGGCGCGGCGCCTTTATGCCATTTTTGCGCTTTCGTTTAATATCCAAAAAACTATTAAAGCCACTTTTAGCGGTAATTTCGTCAACTGCGTTGTGTATTGCAGTGACAATTCCGGGTTTGGCCGTGGCTGCCGAACCAACCGCCGGGGTCGAATCCCAGGAAACAGAGACGGTCGCAACGCCGGAGGAGACGACTGCGGACGCGTCAAAACAGTCCGAAGAGAGCACGGGGACATCCACGGAAACTCCCGCTCTCAAATCGGAACCAAGTTCAACGGCTGTGGAACCGGAAACCGAAGCAGCAGAGCCATCCGAGCCGCCGGCGCCCGTGAAGAAATCAGCGCCCGCCAAAGCGGATGAGCCAAAAACCGTCCAGGCGCCGGCTGTTAAAGCGGAGCCATCAGCCGATGAATCAAAAACAACGGTCACCAAGAAGGCTGCAAAGGTGGCAGTGGCGCCAAGTCCTACTCCAACGGAATCAGCTGCCGAATCCACGAAAGCTGAGGCCAAAGCCCTGGAAGTCGCTGCAGCCGCATTGGAACCAGGCGAGCCTGTCACTTGTGACTACAACCAGGGCATGGGCTCAATCAACACGTTCATGCAAAAGAACGATGTGATGGCCGACTACGCCAACGGCAATATCAACAACGGCCTGTATGAAGGCGGAGTTGTCCATCAGCGAATTCAAATGACCCTGCCCGCAGGCGAGAACGAGCTCGTTCTCAAATACCAGGTCAAACAGGCCGGGAAGTGGGCCTATGACGAATTGCTGAACCAAACTGTCGCTGGCGCAACGATTACCGGCTGGACCGTAGTGCCCGGCTCCGGCGATGACCGTCAGGACACTGTCTATGTCACCCTCTGGGTTGATGGGGAAGAAGGCGACGAGGCCAATGTGACCCTGTACTTTGATGCCCACATTGCATCAGAGCTTGATCACGGTCCGGGAACAGGCGCCTCATCAATTAATGGTTCTCCCTACCATGTTTATATTGAGTCCTTGAATTGCAAATCGGCTGGTCAGCGCGATAATCAAATTCAAGCCAGCGCAGTCCAGGCTGGCAAGGTGACCATCGTCAAAGATGCAACACCGGCTGATGGCACCGATTTTGACTTCACGATTCACGAAAACCGTTTTGGCAATTCAACCGGATTCAGTCTTGACGACAGCGCTGATTCTGATACCGGAGCAAGCCTGCCGGACTCGGTGACCTATACGGTCACGCCATCCACGGTGACCGTCACTGAAGCAGATCTTCCGTCCGGGTGGAACCTGTCCGATATCTCTTGTACTGATAGCGGCGCCACCCGTTCTGGCCAAGCTATCAGCTTCGAATTGAGCGATAACGAGGAAGTTACCTGTACCTTCGTAAACAGCAAGACGACCTACAAGGAATTGACCCTTCAGAAGGACGTCAAGGCATCGTTCGATCGGGACTATGACTGGCAGCTGGAAAAGTCGCTGGCCGACGGACAAGATGCCACGGTCAAGTCCTCGGAAACAGGAGTCGAGGTTGACTACAACGTTGTAGCCACCGCCAGCGACGCCCAGGACGACAACTTCGAGCTCTCCGGGAACATCACGGTCAATAACCCCAATGATGCAGCGATCAGCGGCGTGACGCTCACCGACCAGCTGGATGGGGCCAACTGTGTCATCTCCGCCGGAGGATCACCGATCAGCAATCCGGTGACTGTAGATCCGGGCGAGACTGTTTACACGTACACATGCGATCTGCCAGAGGAGACCAGTGCATCGAGCTCTGGCACCAATACTGTCAGCGCGACATGGAACGCCGATGCCTATTACGGCACCGACGGCGAGGCGAGCGCATCAGCTGATTACGATTTCGCCACAGTCACCCCAACGGTGACCGATGACGAAGTCACTGTCACGGATAGCGAATTCGACCTCTCATCGGTTGAAGGCGGCAATGTTGTCACCGTCGCGGACAGCCCGAAAACCTTTGCCTACAGCATCACCTGGGACGGGGTTCTCGGACAGTGCACCGATTACGTGAATACGGCAAGCTTGGCTGAGGACGACGGACAGGTCTTGACGGATGACGCAACTGTGGAAGTTTGTTTGGGTCAAGACCTGAACATCACCAAGAACGTCGTATCCAGCTTCAACCGGAGCTATGACTGGAGCATCGTCAAGGACGCCATCGGCGAGCAGCCATTTACCGCGGATCCGGAAACTGGCGAATTCACAGCTGAATACTCGGTGACCGTTACCCCAGAAAGCTACTCGGATAGCGACTGGGCCATGAGCGGGCAAATCACCGTTGAAAATCCCAATGATTGGCAGTCGGTCTCAACCACCGTCAGCGATCAGGTGGATGTTGGCGGTGGAGCTGCATGCACCGTGGTCAGCGTCGTTGGCCATCCAGAGATCATGGATGCCGACCCAGGAACAGCCGGCTTCCAAATCGAGATTGCGGCCGGGCAGACGCTGGCCTTCGACTACAGCTGCACCTTTGAATCCAAGCCGAATTACGAGGGCAGCAACACTGCCGAAGTGACTTGGTCTGCTGACGAAGCATTCACCGCTTCGGGCAGTGCGCAGGAAGTCGTTCCGGTGAATGCCGATGACTGGACGCAGACTCCACTCAACGACACGGTCGAAGTCACTGACCCGTTGCATGAGTTCGACCCGGCATGGGTTATCCACTATTCGGATGGAGTGCAGACAAAGACCTACACCTACACCTGGACGGTGGAGGACGCAGGAACTTGCCAGAACTTCATGAACACCGCAACGATCACCGGCAGCAACCAGCTGGTCAAAAGCGATGACGCCGAAGTCCAAGGCTGCTACGAGGCTGGCCTCACGGTAACCAAGGACGTGCAGGCATCCTACGATCGAACCTACCTCTGGGACATCGACAAGAAATTGGCCGAAGGCCAATCACCTGACGTTGTCGTAGAAGAAGACGGCACAGCTACGGTGAAGTACACGGTTGACGTGGACAACACCGGCTACACCGATTCTGATCAGCAGATCTCAGGCAGCATCACGGTCAACAACCCCAATGACTTCGAAGATATCGAGGTCACGGTCAGCGATCAGAACACGCTGCTTGCCGAATGCACCATCAACGCCGAGGACAGCAATCCAGATCTGGCCGGGGTACAGCAACTTGTGCCACGCAACGACTCTGTTGTTGTTGCCTATACGTGCGACGCATCCGAGGTGACCGAAGCTGACTACAGCGGCCATAGCAATACCGCGGTGGTTACCTGGGGCGATGGACAACAAGCTGAAAGCCAGCCGGTGCCCATTGAATTCATGCTCGATGAGGCCATCGACGAATCTGTCGAAGTCTTCGATGACAATGCGGACCCTGAAAGCGAAGCCACGCTCTTGGGAACCGTGAACCAGGCAGAGGCACCGAAGTCATTCACCTACGAGACCACCTACGAAGTGCCGCGGGATCAATGCCTGGTCTTCACCAACACCGCATGGGTGGTGCTCACAGGAGATGACGTCAGCGATTCACAAGATGTCAGCATCTGTGATCAGAAGAATCTGACTATCACCAAAGATGTGACGGCCAGCTATGAAAGGGATTATGACTGGTCTGTTGAGAAGCAGGTAGACCAGAGCCAATTCACCGTGGCCGGAGATGGCACGGTCACCGCGCACTACACGGTGAAAGCCATCGCTGGAGACGCGCAGGATTCGTCCAAGCAGGTTTCGGGAAGCATCACCATTTCCAACCCGAATACCCAGGTGGGTGAATTGACCGGTACGGTCACTGACTTGGTATCCATCCCGTCGGCCAGCTGCACCATACTCGGTGCTGACGCCGATGAATCCATGGACGGCTTCCAGGTAGTGCTCGCAGACGGGCAAAGCATCGTGCTTGATTACGAGTGCTCGATACCGGCAGGTACCGATATCAGCTCGGTCTACGACAACACGGCTACCGTGACCTGGGGCCAGGAACGCCAGGCCCAGGATGTTGTGGAGTTCGAATTCGAGCAGGTCAAGCTCACCGATGACAGCGTTGAGGTCATCGATGACAAGACAGTTCCCGGCGAAGAAGTTTCGCTGGGCACCGCCACCGTCCAGAATTCGCCGGTGACCTTCGAATACGATGTTCAACTCCAGGGAGTGGCCGGCACTTGTACCGACTACACGAACACCGCCGTGGTCAACGAGGCAACGGAGCAAGGGGAAGAAAATACCGCAACCGCCACCACCACGGTGTGTGCCGGAGCGGACATGGACATCTCCAAGAACGTTGTCACCTCCTTCGACCGTTCCTACATCTGGGGACTTGAAAAGGAACTGCTTTCCGGCGAACCGCTGGCAGCAAATCCGCAAACTGGCGAGGTCACTGCCGAGTACCGGGTCACCGTTACTCCTGAAGGCCATGAAGATGGCAATTGGGCAATGAGCGGCGAGATCACGGTCAGCAACCCTAACGACTGGCAAGACGCGCCAGTCACGGTGCAGGATTTTGCCGATGTGGGCGGGGAAGTAGCCTGCACCATCACGTCGGTCCAGGGTGAAGCCGTAGCCGACATGTCTGCGGAAGAGCCAGGATTCCAAACCGTGATTCCAGCCGGAACCCAGTGGGTCATGACCTATTCATGCACCTTCGAGTCCCAGCCGGCCTATGACGGCCACAACACCGCAACGGTGGACTGGGATGCCCAGGCACTGAATACCATCAACGGCGATGACTCGGCCACGGTTGAAATCACGGAAGACGACTGGTCCCAGACACCGCTGAACGACACAGTCACCATCACCGACAGCCGCCACGAATTTGATCCTGAGTGGACGGTCAATGTTGAAGACGGAGTCCAAAGCCGGGACTACTCGGTGACTTGGACCGTAGACGAGGCGGGAACCTGCCAAGTCTTTGAAAACGTCGCCACCCTCACCGGTGATGACGGATTCACCGCCACGGACAATGAACTTGCCCAGGCCTGCCGCGAGGCAGCCCTTCAAATCAGCAAGAGCGTTGAGGCCAGCTACGACCGCACCCATCAGTGGACGATTGAGAAGTCACTGGCTGAAGGCCAGGACGACAAGGTCACCGTTGATGGCGAGGGGGCCGCGCCGATTGATTACGTGATCAACGTGGAAAACACTGGATACGAGGATTCGGGATGGATGCTGGACGGAGTCATCACGATCACCAACCCTAACCAGTACACCAGCATCGATGCCACGGTCCAGGACACCGTGGATCTGGACGGCATCACCTGCACCACGTCGCAGCCGGCAGTCACCATACCGGCCAACGGCAGCATAGACGTTGGATACAGCTGTGATGTCTCTGCCGGGGTGGATTCTTCCTCCTACAGCGGCGGCACCAACACCGCAACAGTCAGCTGGGGCGATGAAAGGGAGTCCAGCACGCAGGTGCCTATCGAGTTCGCGCTTGATGTCGAAACCGATCGGGAAGTGGGCATCTGGGACGACAAATCGAACCCGGACGAGCCGGTGCTATTGCGGAACGTCAGTGTGGATGACTCGCCAGTCACCATCGAGTACACCGTGGAGCATGAGGCACCAGCCGGCCAATGCGCCAGCTACACCAATACTGCGTGGATCGATATCCAAGCAGGGGAGGATCCACGGGATCAAGTCACCGTAGAATTGTGCGGCTTGCTTGATTTGATGGTGACCAAGGATGCTGAAGCCAGCTTCGACAGGACCTACTTGTGGGACCTCGAGAAGAAGGTGGACCGCACGGAAGTCACGGTAGCTGAAGACGGAACTGCGGACTTCTCCTACACCGTGTCGGCGGTGCCAAAGGGCGTAGAAGATTCTGCGCATGAGGTTCACGGCATGATCACCCTGATCAACCCGAACCGGTTTGAATCAGCTTCCACGGTGGCAACCGTGGCTGATGAAATCAGCATCGAGGGAGTCACCTGTACCATCCAGGCCGAGGACAGCGACCCGCAAACCGAAGGATTGCAGGTTCCGCTTCCGGTAGGCCAGGACGGCGATGGCGCCACAGTTCAGCTTCCATATAGCTGCACCGGAGAACCGCAAGAACTCTCCGGCAGCAATACGGTCACTGCCACCTGGGGCGAAGATTCCACGGTTGCTGCAACGGTTCCCGTTGACTACCTGTTGGATGAAGAAACCAACAAGCAGGTCACCGTCATGGATGACAAGACCAACCCTGATGAGCCAGTGATCCTGGGCGAAGCAATGTGGAATGCCGAAGGCACTCCAATTGATTTCGACTACACCCTGCGTCACCAGGCACAGGCTGGCACCTGTACCGAGTTCACCAACACCGCGGTGATCGAGCAGACCGGTGCCGATGATTCCACAACGGTCACCCTCTGCGGACAGATGGCCCTGGGACTGGAAAAGACCGCCGAGGCTTTGGTGGATCTGGACTACGAATGGGACGTCGTGAAGCAGCTGGATCAAAGCCGCCTCGAATACAACGAGGACGGAACGCTCAACGCCCACTACAGCGTGGAAGCACGCAACACTGGGGTAGCCGAAAAGAACTTGCGGCTATCTGGAACAGTCCTGGTTTCGAATCCAAATGATTTTGATTCCATCACTGCTACGTTGGCTGATCAGGCCAACACCGCCGGCGTCACCTGCAGGATTGACGCAAAGGATGCCGATGAAGACGCAGCTGGCCTGCAAGTTGTCATCAATGCCGGAGAAAACTTGGGGGCCCGGTATGAATGCGACCTGGCCAGCTGGCTGACCACCGAGGCCTTTGAAGGAGCCGTCAATACCGTGACGGCAACCTTTGAAGGACGAGAAGTCAGCGCTGAAGCATCGATTGATTTCGAAACTGATGAAATCACCGATGAGACAGTCACCGTCACCGACGACATGATGAACCCAGAAGGAGAGCCTAAGGTTCTCGGCGAAGTTCATGTCCTGCAGTCGCCACAACAATTCGACTACGAACTCACGGTCGAACCCGAGGAAGGAACATGCACGGTCTACACCAATACCGCAGCTGTCCACGAGGACACGGATGGCAACGGCAGAGACGAATCAAGTGTTGATTTGCAGGTGTGCATCGAACAGGGCCTGATGGTGGCCAAGAGCGCCAATGCCCAGTATCTGCGAGACTACGATTGGTCAGTTCTCAAAGACGCCAAGCAGACGCAATTCAAGGTCGAAGCCGATGGACATGCCAAAGCCGACTACACGGTTGAGGCCAAGCTGGAGGGATATGAGGATCAAGAATTCACCGTTAGCGGCGAGATTACCGTAGCGAATCCGAACGACTTCAAGGACACCGAAGTCCTTGTGGAAGACAAGATCTCGCTGGAATCGTCCACCTGCACCGTTGAAGGTTTGAACGACGGCAAGCTGACCATCCCAGCTGGGGAAACTATCACCTTGAACTACAGCTGCTCGTTCGACGAACCTGTAGCTGAAGCCGACTACACCGGCCAAGAGAACATGGTGAATATCAGCTGGAGCGATGAGAATGGGGATGCTCAGTCGGTCAGCGCCACCGCACCGCTGGACTTCAAAGCCGCTGAAGTCCAGGACGAGAAGGTAACCGTTCTCGACGATTACGCCAACCCGGATCACGCAAGGGAACTGGGCACCGTAACCGCCGACGAGAAGAGCAAGAAGTTCACGTACACCATGGACCTGGCCGGTGTCGCCGGCAAGTGCCAGACGTGGACCAATACCGCCACCGTTGAAGAATCCGCATCGCAAGATGAGAACAACTCGGATTCCGTGGACGTGGAGGTTTGCTCCGAAGCACCACAGGCTGCACCTCCGGCTCCGCCGGCACCACCTGCAGCACCGCCAGCCCGGCCAGCGCCATTGGCAGCAACGGGCATGGATGAAGGACTGTTGTGGCTGGTTGGTTCAGCTTCGATGGTCATCATCGCGGGGGCATTGATGTTGCTCCGCTACCGCCGCAGGACGCACTAGCCCTCGGTAAATACAGCGAATGCCGGGTCAGCCACTAGGCTGATCCGGCATTCGCTGTGTGCTGGGTATTCCAGCGGGGACTGAACTAGGCTTGAGCGCCAGCCCGTGACGCTGCGGCTTCGCGCTCGTCGGCTTCACGCAGTGCGCGCTCCACGCGGTCAACGTCGCGGACCGCGCCCTTGTCTGCGGACAAGGCCATGGCTGCATAGGCACGCAGCGCAGGGGAGACCACGCGCTCGCGGCTTGCAGGGCGGTAGCCGGTGGTCGCGATCAAGCGCTCGCGGCGTTCGGCCAAGACCTCTTCGGAGACGTTCAGGGTCAGCTCGCGGGTCGGGATGTCGATGGAGATGGTATCCCCGTCTTCCACCAACGCGATCATGCCGCCGGAGGCTGCTTCGGGCGAGACGTGTCCGATGGACAGGCCCGAGGTGCCGCCGGAGAATCGGCCGTCGGTGATCAGCGCGCAGGACTTGCCCAGGCCGCGTCCCTTGAGGAACGACGTCGGGTAGAGCATTTCCTGCATGCCGGGACCGCCCTTGGGGCCCTCATAGCGGATGACAACAACGTCGCCTTCCTTGACCTGCTTGTTCAGGATCTTCTCCACTGCTTCATCCTGTGATTCGCAGACCACTGCCGGGCCGGTGAAAGTCCAGATCGATGGGTCCACGCCTGCGGTCTTCACCACGGCGCCGTCCACGGCGATGTTGCCGCGCAGTACGGCCAGGCCGCCGTCCTTGGAGTAGGCGTGCTCGACCGAACGGATGCAGCCGGCTTCCGAGTCGGTGTCCAGCGTTTCCCACTGGGCCGACTGCGAGAAGGCGGTGGAAGAACGCACGCCACCTGGGCCTGCATGCCACAAGGCGCGGGATTCTTCGCTAGCGCTGCCGCCGCGGATATCCCATTCGTCGAGCCATTCGCCCATGGTGGCGGCGTGTACGGTGTGGACGGTTTCATCCAGCAGTCCGCCACGGCGCAATTCGCCGAGGATGGCAGGAATGCCACCGGCGCGGTGGACATCTTCCATGTAGTAGATCTTGCCGCCTCCGGCAGCGTTGGGCGCTACCTTGGCCAGGCATGGCACGCGGCGGGAGACTGCGTCGATTTCATCCAGGCCGAAGTCCACTTCGGCCTCGCGGGCCGCGGCCAGCAGGTGCAGGATGGTGTTGGTGGAACCGCCCATGGCGATATCCAGGGCCATGGCGTTGCCGAAGGCTTCGACGGTGGCGATGCTGCGTGGCAGCACCGAATTGTCGTTCTCGCCGTAGTAGCGGTTGGCGATGTCCACCACCACCTTGCCGGCGTTCTGGTACAGGTCCTTGCGGGCGGTGTGGGTGGCCAGCGTGGAACCGTTGCCCGGCAGCGACAGGCCCATGGCTTCGGTCAGGCAGTTCATCGAGTTCGCGGTGAACATGCCGGAGCAGGAGCCGCAGGTCGGGCAGGCCGATTCCTCGATGCGCAGCAGGTCTGCGTCCGAGACGTTTTCGTTCACTGCTTCGGAGATTGCGTCCACCAGGTCCAAGGTGCGCACGGTGCCATCGACCAAGGTGGCGCGGCCGGCTTCCATCGGGCCACCGGAGACGAAGACGGTAGGGATGTTCAGGCGCAGTGCGGCCATGAGCATGCCCGGGGTGATCTTGTCGCAGTTGGAGATGCAGATCAGCGCGTCGGCGCAGTGGGCGTTGACCATGTATTCCACGGAGTCCGCGATGAGATCGCGGGAGGGCAGCGAGTAGAGCATGCCGCCATGGCCCATGGCGATGCCATCATCGACGGCGATGGTGTTGAATTCGCGGGGGATGCCGCCGGCAGCCTCGATGGCTTCGGAAACAATGCGGCCTACCGGCTGAAGGTGGGTGTGCCCGGGAACGAACTCGGTGAAGCTGTTGGCCACGGCGATGATTGGCTTGCGGCCAAGATCTGCGCCATTAACGCCGGCTGCGCGGAACAGTGCGCGGGCGCCAGCCATATTGCGGCCATGGGTAACGGTGTGTGAACGAAGTGTGGTCATTTTAAAATCTCACCACAATTTTGTTCCCAAACCCAGACGGTGACGATACTAGTAGTACTACTACCATGATAATGAGGTTTGGTTATGAATGCAGGTCAGCGCCGTCGCGAGGAATTGGCGGCATTCCTCAAGGACCGCCGTGCACGTGCCGACAGGGCATCGCACGGATTGCCGGAGGTTGGCCGAAGCCGGGTGCGCGGTTTGCGCCGCGAAGAAGTAGCCACTCTGGCCGGGGTTTCCGCCACCTGGTACACGTGGCTGGAACAGGCCCGGGACATCAACCCCTCGCGCCAGGTGATGCAGTCGCTTGCACGCCTTTTCCGCCTGAGCGCCATAGAAACCAGCTATCTCTTGTCATTGGCTGGGCACGGCGAAGTGGCACCGGAAGAATCCAGTGCCATGACCCCTGCCTTGCAGCGTTTGCTGGACGTGATGGATTTCCCGGCTTTCCTGCTCTCAGCCGACTGGGCCATCATCGGCTGGAACGCCGAATACGCGCAGTTGTATCCGAGGATCAGCACCGTGGAAGCCGAGGACCGGAACTTGCTGTGGCTGGTCTTCACCGACGCGCAGCTGCGCGACATGCTTCCCGACTGGGAGAAGCAAAGCCGCGGATTTGTCGGCAGCTTCCGTGCCGAAACCAGAGGATGGCTCAGCCCTTCGGGAGAAACGGGAATTGTCGCGCGAGTCTCGGCGGCTTCAACGCAGTTCGCAGCCATTTGGAATGAACGGGATGTCGCGGGCTTCCAAACGGGGGAGCGGCTCTTCCGCCACCCCGTTAAAGGGCTGACCAGATACGAGCAGCACAACCTGACCCCGGCGGAGGCTCCGGACCTGACGCTGCTGATGTATACGCCGCTATAGGAATGTTTCATAACTGGTTTCGAACGTTCATTGAACGATTTTGATAGTTTTATCTATTCTGGATAACCTTCTACCACATACAGATTATTTACCTGATGAATTTATTTGTTCATAAATTATGAGGAGTGTGCTCTTGGGGTCAAGGGATGTAAACGAAATATCTTCGCGTATAAATTCGCTTCGAATGCTCATGAAGCAGCTTGAAGAGCGCTGGATGAATGACGCAAGTTTTGGTAACTTTCCCCGTGAGTTCCCCAATTTAGTAGTTGACTTCTCGTCCCTCCTGAGTTGGCCGGGGCTCCCTGAAAGAATTCTGCGCACGCCCCCATCTTTTCAGGTCCAATTTGACGGGGCGCTTGATCTATTAGTTCAATCATTATCGTTAGCCGGCTACCAACGTCCAAATGCCAAGCTCATCACAAAGATCATTTCCGGAATAGTTGCGCTTGCCCCTTATTTTGATTTTATTACGCGTAGGAATCATGGTGACGATGATCAAATATCCGTTCTTCAAGAGCGGTCCAATTCGCTTCATATGACGTTGCGAAAAATCGACCCCAAATATATGCAGGATCCTGATAGCACTAATCATGAAGATTCTGCATTCCATAATGAGGATCGCGAGCTGTTACAAGCGCGACTGGACACGTCAGAAACCAAGCGTAGGATTGCCGAAGAAAAAGCTGCGCAAGCTCGTCGGCAAACCGAAAATTTAGGGAACAAAGTGGGGCAACTGATTTCAGTTGTAAATGAGTTGGAACGAAAATCTGCTGCGGACGTGGAAGCACGCTCGAAGTTCGAAGCACTCGTTGCGTTGGCTAATCGGACCGTTGATGAAATTGGGCATATTAAGAAAACGGCAGAATCATTATCCTCAGAGGCTGCTGACAACGTAATGTCAGGAAACTATGGTCAGCTCGCGAAAGATCATGAAAATAGCGAATTGAAATTTCGAGCAGCGGCATTCTTCTTGTTTGGTATCGCATCCGTAGGAGCCGCTCTCGTTGCGTGGAATGTTGGATGGTTTGGGTACGAGCAACTAAACGTCCCCATCTGGGTGAGTTTTGCTAAGAAGATATCGGTATCACTTGGTATAGCTGGAATTGGACTGTACAGTTCGCGGTTGGCGGCGCATCATCGCCGGTTGGCCGTTTGGTCCAAGAGTCTAGGGGTCCAGTTGAAGACACTGGAATCATATTTGGCCGGTATAAGTGATGACAGGCTGAAAGATGGAATTCGCGAGCAGTTTGCCAAACTAACGTTCAGCGGACCTCCTGACTTAATTCTGACGATGAAGGGCCATGGCGACGAACGTATCGTTTCAGCGGTTGCCGGAGCGGTTGCCGATTCATTGCGAAAAGAGTAATGCCACGATTTACTGTGTAATTTACTTATATTTTCTCTCTAAAAACATTCGAGCCGTTTCTTTGAATTCGCGGCTGGTTACCCCGTTGGCATGATTGCGTCCTGCCAGCCACAGCACCTCGTTGGGCGTGCCCGCATCCTTGAGCAGGCGGCGCAAGCGCGGCATCGTCGTTGCCAGATCGTCCTGGTCGCCAGCTACCAGAAGCGTTGGCGCCGAAGGGACTTTCGCCGCGGGATCATAGGGTTCCGTCTTGATCGCTTCAATCAGGTCAAACAGGGCCGCCAACTCATTGCTCGGCTCCGCGGCAGCGATCTTCATGATGGTGGCGGTGTAGTCGTCGTTGATCGGCTCGCCGGTGGCGACGTTGGCCTTGGCCTGGGCCAGCTCGAACGCGGCCAATGGGTCTGCGGCGCCGGGGCCGCCCATTACAAGGTGCTCCACCAGATCGGGGTTGAATGCCGCGAACTCCCAGGCGAGGCGGGATCCCAGCGAATAGCCGATGACGTCCACGGGTCCTTCATCCAATTCCATGACGATGGCGGCCAGTGCCTGGCGAATCTGGCTTGGCGCCCAGCTTCCGACATTGCGCCGGGGGTCGTTGCCATGTCCCGGGAGATCCACGAGCAGTACATTGCGTCCGGCATCAGTGAAATATTTCAGCCATCGAGAACGCTCCCAATTCAATTCGCCGGATGAGGCGAAGCCGTGGATGAACAGCGCGGATGGGCCGTTCACCTCGGCGTTTGCGCGTATCACTCGAAGATTCAGATCCAGTGTCATGCCTTAGATCATAGGCCATCACCACTTGGTTCCAGGACCGGGGTTAGTGTCGCCAACGACTTAATGTCACAATGACTCTAACGATATTCGGCGCAGTGGAAATGAGGCAGGAAGAACAATGTCATCGGCACCGGGATGGGCGAACGTCAACGAACGCCGCAACCTCCCACCTGCCCTGGCCGTCTCGACGGTCATCCTGGGCATCAGGGAAGGGCAGGACGGCGGCCCGGACAAGCTCTGCCTGCCGCTGGTGCGCCGAATTCGCCAACCGCACGCAGGATTGTGGGCACTGCCCGGCGGGCCGGTCGATGCCCGCGAATCCCTGGGCCAGGCAGCCGGGCGGAACCTGGCCGAGACCACCGGCCTGCGGCCGAGCTACCTCGAGCAGCTCTACACCTTCGGGGATATCGACAGGTCGCCCACCCATCGACTGGTAACTATCGCCTACTTCGCATTGCTCAATGCGGACCAGGTCGGGGCGACGGTCCAGGACGAGAACGTGGCCTGGTTCGATATCGATGATCCGGGCATTGCCCAGCTGGCCTTCGATCATCGCAAGATTGTTGACTACGCGCTGTGGCGGCTGCGCAATAAAACTGAATACGGGCAAATCGCGCATCGACTCTTGGGGGAGCGATTTACCCTGGCCGCCCTGCGTGGCGTCTATGAAGCCATCCTGGGCAGGAGGCTGGACCCGGCAAATTTCCGGCGCACGCTGAAAAATACCGCCACCATCGAGGCCACCGATGAATACCTTGCCGGCGGGCAGCACCGCCCGCCTCGCCTTTATCGCTACGCAGGCCATGGCCCCGACCCGCTGGAAGTCGACCCAGCGCAAGCCTAGAACTTTTCACCCGCTTCAACCCTTATTCGCATGAAATGGACAACCCATGAGCACCCAACTCACCGGCAGCAACGAATCTGTCGCACAGAACATCACCCGGCTGAACCTCTTGGCCCCAGGCTCCACCTGCTCCACGGACCTCGCCGCCAACCCATGGGATACCCCGGCAGGATACGGGCCGGGCGCCTCCCAGGAGGACAAAGTTCCAGCGGGCTACCCGGTGCAAGGCTCCATCCCGGAAGAGTACTTGAAGGCCGGCGATGCCGAGCTTGACGCCCGCATCCTGGCAGCCAAGGAAACCCTCGGCGACAGGGCAGTGATCCTCGGGCACTTCTACCAGCGCGATGAAGTGGTGAAGTACGCGGACTTCGTGGGCGATTCCTTCCAGCTGGCCAATGCCGCCTTGACCCGCGACAAAGCCGAAGCCATCGTCTTTTGCGGTGTGCACTTCATGGCTGAAACCGCCGATATCCTCAGCCGCGATGACCAGTCGGTGATCCTGCCCAACCTCGCCGCCGGCTGCTCCATGGCTGCTATGGCCGACGGCCCCAGCGTCCAGGCTTGCTGGGATGAGCTCACCGCGCTGTACGCGGATGAAGAAGACGACGGCCGCATGCCGGTGATCCCGGTGACCTACATGAACTGCTCGGCAGAGCTCAAGGCCTTTGTCGGCCGCAACGGGGGATTGGTCTGCACCTCATCGAATGCAGCCACCGTGCTGGAATGGGCTTTTGAGCGCGGGCGGCGGGTGCTGTTCTTCCCCGACCAGCACCTGGGGCGCAACACCGCCAAGGCCATGGGCGTGCCGCTGGAACAGATGCCGATGTGGACCCCGCGCAAGGAATTGGGCGGAAACGATCCGCAGACCATGCAGGATGCCAAGGTGATCTTGTGGCACGGATTCTGCTCTGTCCACAAGCGCTTCACCCCGGCGCAAATCACCAAGGCCCGCGAGGAATTCCCCGGCGTGAAGGTGATCGTGCACCCTGAATGCCCCATGGAGGTGGTTGATGCCGCGGACGCGGCCGGCTCCACCGACTACATCCAGAAGGCCATTGCCGCGGCCGCCGAGCCCACGGTCTTCGCCATTGGCACCGAGATCAACATGGTCAACCGCCTGGCAGCCCAGTACCCGCAGCACACCATTTTCTGCCTGGACCCGGTGATCTGCCCCTGCTCCACCATGTACCGCATCCACCCCGGCTACCTCGCCTGGGTGCTCGAGGAACTGGTCGCCGGGCGGGTGGTCAACCAGATCACCGTGCCTGCCGAACAGCAGGGCGACGCGAAAATTGCCCTGGAGCGCATGCTGGCAGCCAAGCCATGAGCCCAAGAACGCTGGCAATTATCGGCTCAGGCGTCGCTGGATTATGCGCAGCCCTGGAGGCGGCGCGCCTCGGCCTGCCGGCCATCCTGCTCACCAAGCAGCAGCTGGGCGACGGCAATAGCTCCTGCGCCCAAGGCGGCTTGTCCGCCGTGACCGCGCAAGGCGAAGCCGCGGGGGACGCCGTGGCCAGCCATGTCGCCGACACCCTGCGTGCCGGAGCCTGGCACGGCGGGGCAGAAGCAGTCCAGGAACTCTGCGCTTCGGCAGCAGGCCTGGTGAACACGCTCGAAGAGCACGCGGTGCAGTTCGACAAGGACGCCTCCGGGAACTACCAGCTGGGCCTCGAAGCGGCGCACAGCGCCCACCGCATCCTGCATGCCGGAGGGGATGCTACCGGTGCCGGGCTGGTGGCCGCCCTGACCGCGGCGGTGCGCTCGGCCGAGCGCCGCGGGCAGATCGACGTCATCGAAAACGCACTGGTGGTGGACCTGGACTTTGCCGGTGCCCACCGGCGAACCGTGCACTATCTACAGGGGGATCGTTCCCTGGAGCTGGATGCCGACGCGGTGCTCTTGGCGACCGGCGGGCTGGGCTCGCTGTATGCCGCGAGCACCAACCCGCAGGGAGCCACCGCCGACGGCATCGGACTGGCCGCTCGCGCCGGCGCCGTGATCAGCGACCTGGAATTCATCCAGTTCCACCCGACCCTGGTAGACCCGCAGCTGCACCCGCAGGCCGGGATGATCAGCGAGGCTGTGCGCGGCGAGGGAGCGGTGCTGGTCAACGAGCTGGGCCAGCGGTTCATGCTCGAGCTCGACGAACGGGCGGATCTTGCGCCCCGGGATGTTGTCGCACGGGCAATCCACGCCCAGTACCAGGCAGGCCACCAGGTCTTCATCGACGCCCGAGCGGTGGAAACCCTCAAGGGCGCCGGGTTCCTGGCTCGCCGCTTCCCGTCAATCACCGCGCGGTTGAAGGCCTGCGGGCTGGACATGGCCCTGGCCCCGATCCCGGTGGTGGCCGCCCAGCACTATGCCATGGGCGGGATCCACACCGATACCCGCGGGCGCACCAGCATCCCGGGGCTCTATGCCGCCGGCGAATGCGCCAACACCACGGTGCATGGCGCCAACCGGCTGGCCAGCAATTCGTTGCTGGAAGCCATGGTCTTCGCCCGCAATGCCGTGAACGCCATGGGGGCCGATGCGCCAGGGCGCGCCTGCGGCATCGGCGAACTCGTGGTGGGCCAGCTGCCCGCAGTGCAGGCCCAGGCTCCCCTGGAATTGCCGCAGCTCCAATCCCTGGCCAGCGAGCACCTGGGTGTTTACCGCACCGGCGAAGGGGCGGAACAGCTGATCAGGGTGCTCGATGCCAGTGCGCCGGTCGCCCAGGACCAGCGCGCGCTCGTTGAACTGGACAACCTCCACACCTGCGCACGGATGATCGCCTATGCGGCGAAACAACGAACCCAGTCCCTGGGCGCCCACCATCGCGTGGACGCGGCCAGCCAGGACAATACCGGGAACACCGTTCGCTACGGCTGGGTGCTCGATAGCGCGCAGCCGATGATCCGCCAGCTTGAAAACAAGGAAGTACACGCGTGAACCAGCCAATCCATCCGGTGCCTCTTGCCGCCATCGACCGCATCCTGGCGATGGCCTTTGCCGAGGACCATCCCCGCGGGGACCTGACCGCAGACACCATCGTGCCGGTGGATGCCCGCGCCACGGCCGTGGTCAGCGCCCGGGAACCGGGAGTGCTCGCCGGCGGCCTGGTCTTTGCCCGGGCCATGGCAACGCTCAATGAGAACATCGAAGTCACCCAGCTGGTCGCGGACGGCGAAAAGTTCGCGGCGGGAGATGAGCTGCTCAAGGTCGAAGGCCCGGCAGCATCGGTGCTCAGCGCCGAGCGCGTGGCACTGAACCTGCTGCAGCGCATGAGCGCCATCGCCACCGCAACCCGCGAGCTGGTTGACCTCGTGTCGCATACCAAGGCCCGGATTGCCGATACCCGCAAGACCACTCCGGGACTGCGGGTCCTGGAGCGCTATGCGGTGCGTTGCGGCGGAGGAGTGAACCACCGGGACAACCTCTCCGAAGCCTTCATGGCCAAGGACAACCACCTGGCCTTGCTCGGGGAAGGCGAAGAGCTCACCGCCGCCCTGGAGGCAGTGCGCGCCCGGCTGGGGCACACTACCGCAATGGAAGTTGAAGTTGACCGGATCGAGCAGATCCCCGCGGTCCTCGCGGCCAAGGTGGACATCATCATGCTGGACAACTTCGACCTGGCAGACATTCCCGACGCCATCGAGCTGATCGGCGGGCAGGCAATCATCGAGGCCAGCGGCACCGTCAGCGCCAGCACCGCAGGAGCCATTGCCGAGACCGGCGTGGACATCATTTCCAGTGGCGCCATCACCCACTCGGTGCGGGCCATCGACCTGGGCTTGGATATGGTTATTGCATGATCTACATGGACGCGGCCTCAACCGCCCCGCCCCGCCAGGAAGTCCTCGACCTGGTCACGCCGCTGCTCACCAGCAACTTCGGGAATCCCGCGTCGCGCCATGAGCTGGGCCATCAAGCCAAAAGGGCCAATGACTGGGCCCGGGCCCAGGTGGCCGGCCAGCTGGGTGTTGGCGAAGGTGAAATCTACTTCACCTCTGGCGGAACCGAAGGGGATAACACCGCGGTGATCGGCGGTGCCCTGGCCAACCCCCGGGGCAAAGTGGTCCTCAGCAGCGCCATCGAGCATCCTGCGGTGATGGAAGCCTGCGCCTACCTGGCCGCAATCCACGGCTTCACGCACAAGCTGATCCCCGTCGATGAATATGGCATGGTCGATGTGCGCGCCGCCAAAGACCTGATTGACGACCAGGTCGCCCTGGTCTCGGTGATGTCGGTGAACAATGAAGTGGGCACCATCCAGCCGATCAGGGAACTGGCCCAACTGGCGCATGATGCCGGGGCGCTCATGCACACCGATGCGGTGCAGGCCGCCGGCTGGCTGGACCTGGCTGAGCTGGCCTCGCACGTGGATGTGCTGAGCCTGTCGGGGCACAAGATCGGTGCGCTGAAAGGCAGCGGCGCGCTGTACATCAGTCACCGGTGCCAGGTCCTCCCGCTGCTGCACGGCGGCGGGCAGCAAGGAGGCCAGCGTTCTGGCACCGAAAATCCGGCCGCGTCCGTTGGCATTGCCCGGGCGCTCCAGCTCTGCGCCGAACAGCGCCAGCAAGGGGCCGGAGACAGCTATGGGAACTATCTGATCGACAGGATCACCAAGGAGCTGGAGGCGGCAGCCCCGGGACTGGTCCAGCTCACCGGCCACCGCGAGCAACGCATCGGCGGCATTGTTTCCTTTGTCTTCCCGCGCACCGCAGGGGAAACGGTGCTCATTGAACTGGAACGCCGCGGAGTGCTGTGCTCTTCAGGCTCGGCCTGCTCTGCGGGGAGCACCGACCCCTCGCCGGTGCTCACCGCCATGGGCTACGACGAGCAGCTCGCGCACACCGCGGTCCGCCTCTCCTTCACCCGGGGCACCAAGGAGAACGAAATCAGCCAGGTGGCCAGCGCCGTGGTGGCCACCGTGAAATCCTTGGTGGCCGGAGCCTAGCGCCCGGAGATGAAGCGCTTGGTGACCGAAATATCCCGGTCGCCCAGCCCGGCCTCAATGACCTCGTCGATCGCCTGGCGCAACACCGGAAGCAGGACGGCATGGGTGCCCGTGGATTCTGCGATCTCGTGAGCCCCCGCCAGATCCTTGCGCATGTACTTGATCGCCCCCGACGGCGAATCATCCCCGCTGACCAGCCGGTCTTTCCGGCTTTCGAGCAAGCGCGAGGCGGCATAGCCGTGGCCCAGCAGGTTCCACATCGATTCAAGATCCAGTCCGGACCGCTCGGCCAGCACCGAGGCTTCGCCCAGGGCAAAGATCGTGGCGCTCACCACCAGCTGGTTGCAGGCCTTCGCCACCTGCCCGGCGCCGAGCTCGCCCAGGCGTACCGGAGTCCCGCAAGGGGCAAGAGCCTGCGCCGCCCGGGCACATAGTTCGCCAGTGCCACCGAGCATGATGGACAGGGTTCCCTGCGTAGCTCCGTCTTCTCCGCCGGAGACCGGGGAGTCGACGACCGCTATGCGCTCGCCGTAGCTTGCCGCTAATTTATCTGCCAGGGCCCGCACGCCGGGCGCCGAACAGGTGGAGCCAATCAGCAGCAGCAATGGCGGGGACGCGGGATCGCGGTGCTCGAGTCCGGCCAAAATGCCGTCGGGCGCTTCGAGCGCCTGGGCGATTTGCGGCAAGTCCGGGAGCATCAACAGGATTTCATTGCATTCGGCGGCCAGCTGGGCAGGATCATCTGCCCAAAGAATGCTGCCGGGGCCAGCACCGGCAGGCAATGCGGAATTCAGATCTGCCAGGACAGATTCTTTGGGACGGCTCGATGCCACGCGGACCGTTCCGTGCGCTGCTGCCAGCAGGCGAGCCATGGGGCGTCCCATGGCGCCCAATCCGATCACGCCGAGAATGGATGGGGGATTCGGGGAGGCTGAATTCATCGACAACTCCTTTGTTGGGTGGTGGCAGTGCCAGCACGACATCAATGGTCAATATAGCGAACTCTGTTCAATATACTGTCCATAGCGCTATGCTGTCACTCGACGGAAAGAAAAGGAAGCGATGATGCCAACAACACAACGCCTGCGCGTGGGAATTGCCGTAGATTTGCCGGCTGCGGACCTGGAGCTGATGCGGGAACTCGAACCACGTTTGGATTTCATTTATGAACCCGAACTCTACCGGCCGCAGCGCTGGCACGGCGACTGGGAAGGCGAGCCCTCATTCAGCCGCACGCCGGAGCAAGCGGAACGCTACCACCAGATCCTGGCGTCCTCGCAAGCGCTTTTTGGCATCCCGGATGTGAATCCCGGGCTATTGCAGAAAACCGTCCGCGAGAATCCGGATCTCCTCTGGGTGCATACCACTGCCGCCGGTGGCGGCGCCCAAGTGAAGGCCGCAGGGCTGAATGCCGATGAGCTTGACCGCGTCACCTTCACGACAAGCGCCGGTGTCCACGGCTCGACCCTGGCGGAGTTTGCGCTTTTCGGCGTGCTGGCTGGCGCGAAGAATCTTCGAAAGCTGGAAGCCGACCAGGCGCGGAAAAACTGGCCTTCGGAACGCTGGCGCATGCGCCATCTTGATGAGATGACGATTCTCGTCGTTGGATTGGGCGGAATTGGAAAGGCGGTGGCTGAACGCTTCAAGGCTTGCGGTTCCACTGTCTGGGGCACCTCGCGCAGCGGCAAACCGGTATCCGGCGTGGATCGGCTGATCGATCCCTCGCAGCTTGCTGCCGCAGCCGCCGAGGCAGATGCCATCGTCGCAACCCTTCCAGGTACGGGAAGCACCGAAGGGCTGCTTGGCTCCGAGGTCTTTGAAGCTGTTAGCGAAGGAACGATTTTTGTGAACGTCGGCCGCGGAACAGTAGTGGATGAATCGGCCCTCATTCCAGCACTGGAAGCCGGGCGCATCGGATTCGCTGCCTTGGATGTAGTGGCGCAGGAGCCATTGGCGCCGAATAGTGTTTTGTGGGATCACCCGAACGTTTTGATTAGCCCGCATACCGCGGCATTGAGCAACCAGGAAACCACTCGAATTGCCCGGCTTTTTGCGCACAATGCCACCTGTTTGCTTGACGGGCAGGTATTGCGCAACAAGGTGGATACCGTAGAATTCTACTGATGACAAGCGTAAACGAAGTAGCTGATGGTGCTGGGGAGCGGAGTGCGCGCGACCCCGCGCCCGCGGTGACGCGCGCAATCGGAATCCTTGGCTTACTCGCCGAAGCCGATGGCCGCGCCCTTTCGCTCAGCGAGCTTGCGCGCACTCTGGGCATTGCCAAATCCTCCTGCGCCAACCTCTGCCAGGCATTGGAAGATGGCGAGATGATCCGGCGCACTGGCGACGGTTTTGGGCTGGGGCGCCGCAATGCAGAACTCGGCGGAGCTTATTCCCTCCAGTTCAACCAGGTGCGCGAATTCTTCGGACTGATCTCCTCATCGCCGACCTTGCGTGGAGAGCTGGTGCAGATTGCCATGCTCGACGGTGCTGATGCACTGTATTTGGCCCGCCATGAAGGGCGCACCCCTTATCGCTTTGGCGCCCCTTTGGGTTCCCGCCTGCCTGCGGCTTTCAGCGCCACCGGCAATGCGCTGCTCCTGTCGTTGGGCGATGACCAGCTCGCGGAGCTGATGGATGGCGTTCTGCCGATGCGCAGCGGCATTGACGGCCTTGAAGTGACCGCCAAGGATCTGCGCCAGCGCCTTGCTGTTGCACGCGAGCGCGGATTTGCGGTGGATGAAGGGCATTCAACCAGCGGCGTGACCGGCGTGGCGGTGCCCCTGGCCGCCTGGTCTCCTGGGGATCCTCCCTTGGCCCTGGGAACCGCCATGCCTTCGGACCAGGCTGATCCGGTGCGTGTGGCCGCGATTGGCACCGCCTTGCGCGAGGTGGCTGCCCGGCTAGAAAATCCCTGGAGGGCGCGCACGGCACGCGACTAAAACGCCGCGAGGAAGCCAGCCGGATAAGAGGTTCACGGCGCCGCCACATCGTCCCGCTTACAGCGGGACGATGGGGCGGCGCTTTTTCGTGTTCCGGATTCTCCCCAAATTTAAGCGTCCACTATGTTGTACACCGTTCGCTATGCTGGTATCTTCAATGCAGGAAGTAGTGATGCGATTCACTCGTCGAAGGAGACCTCCATGAATACAACACCAGAACAGGCCGCTGGCTCCGGTGGGGCAGCGCTCGATGCGCACTACGCCAAGAACCTGCAGCGGGCGACCCTAGCCTCCAGCATCGGCAGCGCATTAGAGTATTTCGACTTTGCTCTTTATGGCCTCGCCACCGCACTGATTTTCAATGTGCTGTTCTTCCCCCAGGGGGACCCTGCCATGGCCACGGTCGCAGCATTCGCGACCTTCGGCGTCGGCTTTGTCGCTCGTCCTTTCGGCGGATTGTTCTTCGGAATGCTTGGCGACCGGCTGGGGCGAAAAATTGTCCTGATCATCACCATCATGCTCATGGGCGGAGCATCGACACTTATCGGCGTGCTTCCAACCTATGAAACGGCTGGCATCTGGGCGCCTATCCTGCTGGTGCTGCTGCGCCTGCTCCAGGGCTTTGGCGCTGGTGCGGAACAGGCAGGTGCCACGGTCTTGATGGCGGAATACTCGCCAACTGCCCGTCGCGGATTCTTCTCGGCACTGCCATTTATCGGTATTCAGGCCGGAACCCTGCTGGCAGGCATTGTCTTCTCATTGCTGACCATGCTTCCCGAAGAAGCGCTGATGAGCTGGGGCTGGCGAGTTCCGTTCTTGGCATCCTTTGCGCTGATCATCCTGGCCGTGCTCATCCGCTCAAAGCTGGAAGAAACCCCAACCTTTGTTGAGATGGAAAAGCGGGAACAGGTTTCAGAGCACCCGCTGCGCGAGCTCTTCCGCACCGGCTTCCCAGGCGTGCTGGTGGGAATCGGACTGCGCATGGCCGAAAACGGCGGTTCCTACATGTTCCAGGGGCTGGCCTTGAGCTTCTTCGTCACCGTTGTCGGTCCAGAAGCCGACAAGGGATTGCTGACCTGGGGTGTCACCATTGGTTCGCTGATCGGTGTCTTCACCGTCCCATTGGCTGGCGCGCTTTCCGATCGTTTCGGACGACGCATCATCTACCGTGCCGGAGCAGTCTTCATGCTGGTGTACTCCTTGCCGGCATGGTGGGCTCTGACCTTGGGCAGCCACGTCCTGGCTATCGCAGTGATCGCGATTGGCATTGGCTTCGCCGTGGCCACGATGCTTGGCCCGCAGTGCGCCATGCTTCCGGAACTGTTCGGCAGCCGCCACCGCTACCTTGGCGTGGCCATGGCTCGCGAACTTTCCGCCGTCCTGGCTGGCGGCCTGGCTGGCGTGCTTGGTGCGTACCTGATTGCCATCACTGATGGCAACTGGCTGGTGCTGGGACTATACATGACGGTATTGGCTTCCATTACGGTGGCTTCCACCTTCCTCGTTCCTGAAACCCTGCGCAGGGATCTGACCCGTACCGATGACGCCGTCAAGATTTCATCGGTCGAGGCCGGCGATGACGTGTGGCTCAACGGGAGCCAGGGAGCAGGAGCTTCTGCCGTATCCGCGCGAACCTCTTTCACTGTGGACCGGGACTCGATTACCGCTGACGAGCACTAGTCCACAGCAACGATAAGCGTCAAAAATAACGCAGGAACTCCGGGCAACTCGGTTGCCCGGAGTTTTTGCGTTGGCTCGACGCGTCGCTGCCCCAACCCAGGTATGCAGACTCCGTCTCCGCGAAGGCCAACCGGATATTGGCCTCTGCCCAATTGATTCAGCTGGATTTTGACTACTGAAAAGTAGCAGGCGGAATGCAATCCTGTTCATCAACCTCGGAATCGGGCGCTGATTTGGCCCATTGCAGGTGCGCGGACGGGCGAGATGTGGCAAAGTTACAACAAGAACGTAGACCCATTTGGGGCACGATACCGGCGCAGTCTCGTGACTGAGGCCAAAACCAAGTCAACTCGCATCACTCTGGCCCGGGGAACGCTGCAACACGCGCGCAATGCGCAAATGAGTCCACCCCGATTCACGACAAGAAGGACCTAATGAGGATTCCTGGACGCACCGCCGCTGTGGCGCTGGCCCTAACCATGACCATTGGAACGGGTGCTCAAGCTACCGTGGCTACCGCTGCCAATGCTGAGGTTCCCAAGTCATTGCCTACGAGCAAACTGAATGTTGTCGCGGCGAAGTCCACTATTGCCAAGCGCTCTACAGCGAACCTTCGCATGCGTGCCAAGGCGACGACCGCTTCGGCCACCTTGGCTGTCATTCCCAAGGGCACCAAACTCGCGGTCTTGGCGACCAGTGGCAAGTGGAGCAAGGTCAAATACGCTGGCAAGACCGGCTGGTCCTCCAATTCATACTTGGAAGCCGTCGCGACATCGTCAAATTCGAGCAGCGGCACCCTTCGCTACACCACGGCGAACCTGAACCTGCGTACCGGAGCTGGAACCGGGTATCGCACTGTGGGGATCATCCCCAAGGGCGAACGCGTTACCGTCCTGCAAACTTCAGGTGGGTGGGCCAAGGTCCGATCGTCAAAGGGGACCGGCTGGTCCAGCCTTGGCTACCTCGAGCCCGCAGCCAGCTCCTCTAACCCACCGAAGCCTAGCCCTGAATCGTCACCCACCACGGGATACACGACGGCCAGCCTGCACCTTCGAACCGGGGCGGGAACCAGCTACCGTTCCGTTGGCGTGATTCCCGCGGGCGAAAAGATCAAGATTTATCGCTACTCGGGCAACTGGGCCCAGGTATCCTCGTCCAAGGGAACCGGATGGGTCAGCAAGGCCTATCTTGGCAAGGCCCCGTTGAGCCAGAAGCCGCAGCCAGAAGGTCCGTCCTCCACGGTCGCCTACGCGTCCGTTGGCGTAAACCTGCGATCCGGTGCAGGTACCGGGTACCGGGTGCTTGGCGTCGTCCAGGCGGGCGAGAAGGTCACCGTTCGCTCTTCCTCGAACGGCTGGTCCAAGGTCTCCAGCCGGATCGGCAGTGGCTACATCAGCTCCAAATACCTCACTTCCTCTCAGCTGCAGGGCGTGCGCAGCGATACCCAGCTGGTCATGGATACGGTTCGCCGGCTTTTCGCCGGCGATTTCACCTCGCTGGGCACGATTCGTGCCGGCTCGACCGGACACAGTTCCGGAAGAGCCGTGGACGTGGTCATGGCGAACTACAAGAGTGCATCCGGCATTCAAGCTGGCGATCGCATTGCCCGGTTCCTCTTGGATAATCGCCAGCAGTTGGGGATCAGCTACCTGATTTGGCAGGACAAGATCTGGTTGTCTGCCAAAAAGGGCTGGGAGCCTTACTCCACCTCTGGCAAGTACGGCACTCAATTCACCAATAACTGGACAGACACCACCAAGCACATGGACCACATCCACGTGGAAACTCATGGTGAGTCGGCCACCGGCGGAGCCTTGAATTACCGGGCGCTGAACTACTAGTACTAGTTCTGGCCGACAGGCCGTGACCGGAAAACAGTTGGCAACTCAACCGCGGCTGTGCCCCCTTGGCAATAATGCCCAGGGGGCACAGTCGTAGTCCCATGACTGGTTTAGCGCAGGTACTTGCCCGACACCCAGCCCGTCTTGGACGAGTACTTGACCTTGTACCAGCCAGACTTCTGGGTACCGGTCAAAGCCACCTTTTTGCCCTTGGGGATGGTGAGCACCACGCGATGATTTGTTCCTGCACCGGTGCGCATATTCAAATTGGCGATGGTCTTCTTGGAGGCAGTTTTCGAGCTGGACTTCTGCTTCTGGCTCTTAGACTTGGGCGCCGAGTCGGAGAAGCCGCTCAGGTATTGGCCCGAAACCCATCCTGACTTGCCTGCGTACGCTACTGGGTACCACCCGGATTTCTTGGATCCGGTGATGGCCACCTGCTTGCCGCGAGGAATCGTCAAGATGACCCGGTTCCCCGTGCCAACTCCGGTGCGCATGTTCAGATTCGCGGTGGTCTTGGCGGACTTGGATTGAGTGCTTTTGGGCTTGTTGTCCTTGGAGCTTTCCTTTTTCTTCGTAGTGGAAGGCATCGATACGTCGCGCAGGTAGGTTCCGGATACCCATCCGGTCTTGGAGCTGTACCGCACCTGGTACCAGCCCGATTTCTTGGAGCCGGTCAGCTGTACGCTTTTGCCTCGCGGGATCGTGAGCAGAATCCGATTGTTCGTGCCTGCACCGGAGCGCATGTTCAGGTTCGCGGTGGTTTTTGCGGTGCCCTTGGACTTCTTGCCAGAATTGTTCTTGGACCCGTTGCCGGCGACGCCATAGTAGGCCTCGAGAGTTTTTGCGCCTGAATTCTTGTAGCTCTTGGCCAGCGTGGTGCCAAGGTAGCGGAAATGCCATGGCTCGTAGGAGTAGCCGGTGACTGATTCTTGTCCCTTGGGATAGCGGAGGATGAAGCCGTACTTGTGGCCATTCTTGGCGACCCATTTGCCCACAGGAGTATTGGCGAAGCAAGCCTGCAGGCCGCATGCGCGGTTGTGGTTGCCAACGTCGATGGCCAGCCCGGTTTGGTGCTCGCTGGTTCCGGGAATTGCCGAGATTTTGGATGCGTAGCTCTGGCCGTAGATGCGGGTGTAGTAGTTGTACAACTCAGCCTGGCGGGCGTAGGAACGATAGCCGCTGACGGCTCGAATGCGCACGCCATCCTTGGCCGCAGCTTTGACCATCTTGGAGTACGCGGAGGCTGCCGAGGATTTCAGCCGAACATTGGTGCCCTTGACGGCCACGGTTTTCGGAGCGTATTTTTTCGGGCTCAACGGGTAGTTCCTATTAACGAAGACGTCCGTTTTGCCTGGATCGCGCTGGATCTTCTTCGAAGCAATCTGCACGGCGGAATCCATCGTGACTGACTGCGCAGCGACTTCCGCCGGGGCAGGCACCACCGGATCAGCTGTCGCAGGGGATAGCGGCAACACAGCGGCCATGAGCGCTGCTGGCAAGATAGCGGACAGTGTGATCTTTGAGGCATGAGACTGTTTCATTGGTCCTCCACTGCAGGTGATGAGCGATGCGAAATTCATTCCACCACCATTTGCAGGCCGATACAAGGTTTCTGCAATTGGTTGATGATGAATGGACTAACCAAAATGCTCAAGTTTTGGGCCTGTTCATCATTTGGTTCGGAGGCTTGCGTTGGCTATGGGAGCTCGCCCCGTTGGCAAGTCGTAACTGCCCCCGGAATCGCTCTTCACCTGAGGCAACTCGATCCAGGCAGAGGCGGGATCGATGCGGGCGTCAAAGTCGAATAAACGGGATCGACGCCTTGCCCTCCTTGCATTGACGGCGAATTTCATGGCCAAAAGTGAACCCCAGGTGAACAATCTTTCAGCGCATTTAACCTGTTGGCATTGGTCGTAAAAATTTCAGGTTTCGTGCCAGTTAAGAATCGATCAAAACGCCGGCTGAATTTTCCTCGGTCGGCGAGGTTTGGTAGGTTTGCGATCATGCATATCCGTCCTGAAGTCTTTGATGACCGTGCAGCGGTGTATGCAGTAACGCATGCTGCCTTTGCTGGAATCGACCCAATGGTTGAGCCCGAGGAAGTCGGATTGCTTCAGAATCTGTTCGACTGCGAAGAATATGACTCGCGCTTCTCCCTGGTTGCCCTTGACGATTCAGTGGTCATCGGCCACGTCATTGCCACTTGGGGGATCATCAACGGTGAACCCCTGCTGGGGCTTGGCCCGCTGGCTGTTGCCCCGGAGTACCAGCATCGTGGTGTGGGCTCGATCTTGATGCAAAGCATTCATGACCGGGCCGAGGCGGAATCCTTGAGCGGAATCGTCCTGTTGGGCGCCCCTGGATATTATCGCCGTTTCGGGTACGAACCGGCGGAAGCCCGCGGGATTGCCCCGAGCGATAGCAGCTGGGGCGAGCACTTCATGGTGCGCGTATTCAATGAATCAAAACTGCCTCAAGGCGGCTTCCAATACGCCAAGCCTTTCGGTGTTTGACTAAGCAATCAGCTGGGAAAAGCTCTGCAGCTATTGTCTGGAAATGGCATCAGGCGTAAACATGGAACATGTCATCAGATGAAGAGCTAGAGCAACTGTCATTTACCGTTTCGGGATTCATTTCCAGGGCGGTGACCCAGGTTTATGAGGCCGTCGCAGATCCCGCCCAACTGTCGAGCTACTTCACGACCGGCGGAGCGCAAGGCCGGCTGGAAGCCGGAACAACAGTCTCGTGGGACTTCCACGATTTCCCCGGCGCGTTCCCGGTGAAGGTGGTCGACACCGAATTTCCCCGCAGGATTGTCGTGCAGTGGGGCGCAGAGCATGCCGCTGCTGAAGACCAGATGACCACGGTGACGTTCGAATTCACCTCGGTGGATGACAGCACCAAAACCAAAGTGGAGATCACCGAAAGCTCGTGGCAGGCCAACCCCGCCGGCGCCAAGGCGGCCTTTGGCAATTGCATGGGATGGACCGGCATGCTGGCCGCGATGAAAGCCTGGCTGGAGCACGGGATCAACCTCCGAGAGGGCTTCTACAAATAAATCCCAGCAGTTCCTAGCGCCGACGCCGGTAGTACACGTGAGTGGCCAGCGTTGTTTCGCGACGCGAGTACCGGTCCATGTGGGTTTCGATATTTTCTACGGTGATGGCTTCGCCTCGCCCCAACTTGATGGGCGCAATATGAAGCCGCAGCTCGTCGATGAGGCCCGCGTTCAGGAACTGCACGATGGTGTTGGCGCCACCGGCGATGGCCACTGGCTGTTCGCCAGCGGCTTCTTGCGCCTCGGAGAGCGCTTCGTGGATTCCCTCGGTGACGAACTGGAAGCTGGTCCCGCCGTCGAGGCGAATCAGCGGCCGGGGGTGGGTGCTGAGCACAAAAACCGGTGCATGGTATGGCGGATTATCTCCCCACCAGCCGGTCCAGTCCGTTGAATGATGGCCAGGAGGCGGGCCGAACATGTGGCTTCCCATGATGAATGCGGCGGCTTCGGTGATTGCCGCGATTTCCTCGGCATTTTCTTCGGTGCGCTCGAATTGCCAGCGATGCAGTTCTTCTGCGCCCTCGCCGAGAGGGAACTGCATGCTCTGATGGGGTCCTGCGCAAAAACCATCAGAAGATACTGTCACATCGCAAGTAACTGGCCCCATCGCCTACTCCTCAAATCTTCAACCGCAGTACTGGTTCTGCAGATATTCCTACAGTGAACCGGTCACCGCGCAGATGCAAGCAGTATTGGGCGATGATTATTTTTCGGAGCTGTCCTGTTCATTGTCGCTGGAGCCATTCCACAGCGTTGAGGAGTGCTTCTTGACGAGGGCAGCCTCTAAAAGCATGGCCGCTTTGCGGTGAACGCAGGGCACCCACCGCACTTCCAGGTTCAACCGGTCGATGGCTCGACGCGCCATGCGTTCTACGCTTTCGGGGCGACCGGCTTCGGCCTCGTGGACGAATTGGGCCAGCCATGCTGAATCGGCCAGCGCCAAATTCATGGCATATTTTCCAAGGCCCGAGGTGGCGCCCATGCCGCTGGAGTAGACCTTCAAGCGTCCACGCAGGCCCTTGCCGTTTCGCTCGCCGGCTTGCCCGAGGTACAGCGGGGGATTCTGCTCCTGGCCGCGTTCCCGAACGACATAGACTCCGGGCAGAACTGGCGCTTGTTCGGCGGACTGTTCGAAGGGGATCCACTCGGACCATTCCAGCGCATCGAGGGTGGCATCATCGATGGGGAGCAGCGGTGCGTCTATGCCGGGCGCCCCGGCAAATTGCAGTTGCTGCAACAGGCTTGGGTGCAGATGCCAATTTCCGCCGGGCTTATTGGGGATTTGCACCGCGCCCTTGGGGCGATGCTTTCTCAGGTAGCTTCGGAGATCCTTGGTTTCGACGCCGAGTTGGCTGGCTGCTACGTCGAGGCTCAGCAGCTGCTCGTCCTTCAACAATGATCTTCCTTCTGTTTTGAACTGAACTTTCAAGCAACGTGCGTGCCTGCTCCCATGGTGCAAGAATACCCGGCAGGAAGGGTGCTGTACCCAATCCTGCCGGGCGATCTCCCGGGGACTATTGAACTGCGCGACGCAATTTGCTGCTCAAGCGGTTCAACTCGAGGAATTCTTCTTCGGATAATGCCGTGCCCAGCAGCTCGTGCAGATGCTTCACATGCTCGCGGCCGATCTCTTGCTGCAGTTTCAGCCCCTTGTCTGTCAGCGAGAGCCGGGTGGCCCGATGGTCCACCGGGTCTGGTTCGCGCACGACCAGGCCTTGGTCTTCCAGCCGCACGACCATGCGGCTCAAGCTGGGCTGGGAAATGAGCAGCTGCTTGTTCAGCTCAACCATGCGGCTCTTGCCACCCGGGCAGGTGCGCAAGTTGAACAGCACGTCGTATTCGCGCATAGACAACTTGCCAAACTCCGGCATGGCGGTGATCTGGCGCATGACCGCCACCTGTGCCCGGAAGAGGGACTCCCAGGCATCGGTGGTGACCTTCAAGGAGGCTACAGCTTTATTGGTCCCGGTCACTTGCTACTGGCTCCTCGGTATCTGCTACGTCAGCTTCCAGTTTAGCCCGGCGCGCGGCGACCAGTCCTTCATGCGTCGGGGCCGGGGTCAGGTCGGCTGGTTCCCGCGACTCCATTTCCTTGCGCAGTTCAGGCAGAACGTATTCGCCAAACATGTCGAGCTGGTTCAGCACCGTCTTCAACGGCAGGCCGGCGTGGTCAACGAGGAAGAGCTGGCGCTGATAGCTGCCGAAGTATTCCTGGAAGGTCAGGGTCTTTTCCAGTACCTGCTGCGGCGACCCCACGGTCAGTGGCGTCTGGGCTGTGAAGTCCTCCAAGGAAGGACCATGTCCGTAGACCGGGGCATTATCGAAGTACGGGCGGAATTCCTTGACCGCCTGCTGCGAGTCCTTGGCCATGTAGAACTGTCCGCCCAGTCCGACGACGGCCTGGTGGGCCTTGCCGTGGCCGTAGTGCTCGTAGCGTTCGCGGTAGAGGTTGATCAGCTGCTGGTAGTGCTCCTTTGGCCAGAAGATGTTGTTGGCAAAGAACCCGTCGCCGTAGTAGGCCGCGATCTCGGCTACTTGCGGGGTGCGGATGGAACCGTGCCACACGAAGGGAGCCACATCATCCAGGGGGCGAGGCGTCGAGGTGAAGTTCTGCAGGGGAGTGCGGAACTTGCCCTCCCAGTTCACGACATCTTCATCCCACAGGCGGCGCAGCAGGTTGTAGTTCTCAACGGTCAGGTTCACCGAGTCTTGCATGTTCTTGCCGAACCACGGGTAGACCGGGCCGGTGTTGCCGCGTCCGAGCACCAGATCCACGCGCCCGCCAGACAGGTGCTGCAACATCGCGAAGTCTTCGGCAATTTTGACCGGATCATTGGTGGTGATCAGCGTGGTGGCCGTGGAGAGGATGATGCGCTCGGTTTGCGCGGCGATGTAGGCCAGCGTGGTGGTTGGGGAGGAGGAGAAGAACGGGCGGTTGTGATGCTCGCCGATGGCATAGACATCCATGCCGATTTCTTCGACCTTCTTGGCGATGGCCACCGATGCATCGATGCGTTCTTTTTCGGTGGGGATGCGGCCGGTGGT
Organism: Glutamicibacter sp. FBE19; assembly: GCF_015524875.1. Lineage (NCBI taxonomy): Bacteria > Bacillati > Actinomycetota > Actinomycetes > Micrococcales > Micrococcaceae > Glutamicibacter > Glutamicibacter sp. FBE19. Next base: position 231,627 of record NZ_JACKQN010000005.1, read on the forward strand.
GGGGTCGCGGGTGATATCGCTGACTGAAAATACTCCGAACTGCATGTCCACTCCTGCTTGTTGTTGAGATGTTGCGGTGTGCGCCTGAATTCAATTTATATGCGTATGCATGTAATAACAAGTTGATGCGTCAAATATTCCCGGGCGTGGGTAGTGCGATCGGACGCAAGGCCGCCATGGCCACGGCATGGACGGCAGAAGGCCAAGGTTGCTGCAGGGGAGAGCACATGGAGGCAGTGGTCAGCAGCGGCTAGTCTTGCTGGTTGACCATGCCGCTCTGATACGCGATCAAAGCCGCTTCAACGCGATTGCGCACACCGAGCTTGAGCATAATCGAAGTCATATGCCCCTTGACGGTGGCAGGAGTTAGCACCAGCTCTCCGGCGATTTCCGCATTTGAATCCCCGGCCCCGACAAGCGACAAGACATCACGTTCACGCGGCGTGAGCTGTGCAATCAGCGACGTGGCCACGGTGTGCCGCCCATGATCCAGGCTGCGAACCTTGTCGACCAGGCGCTTGGCGATGCGCGGGGAGAGCGCCGCGGCGCCATCGGCTACCGAATGGACCGCCCCGATCAACTCTTCGGGGCTGGAACTCTTGAGCATGAACCCGGCCGCACCGCCGGCCATGGCGCGATCGATATACTCTTCCTCGCCAAAAGTTGTCAGGATCAGCACCTTGGCCTCCGGGTCCGCGGCCAGAATGCGCTCCATCGCACCGAGCCCATCAAGCTGGGGCATGCGGATATCCATCATGGTCACCTGGGGGCGGAGCCGAGCTGCCAGTTCGATAGCGCGGATCCCATTCTCTGCTTCGCCCAGGATCTTGATCCCCGGGTCGCTGGCGAGGATGGTCCCAAGCCCTGCGCGGATCAGCGGATCATCATCAACAAGCAGTAGCCCTACCGGATGTTCTGTGCTCATGTATTGATCCTATGACGCGGGGTAGAGGTGGTCGGCGGATATCAGGACATCATCCGAGAAGCAGAGCCGGAACATCTCGCTGCCCAGGTCCAGCACCCCGGTGCGCGCAGCGTAGTACCGGCACTGGCCGCTGGCCGGCAGCCGGGATTCATCGATCACCGGAAGAGGCTGCTCCAGACCCTTGGCCTGGACATGCTCAGCGACTTCCTCCCGGGTCATCCCCGTCGCGAGCTGCTGGAAATCAGCCGGGCTCAACGCCGTGGCCCGGAAGGTCGCCAACTGCAAAAAGTACAGGCCCAGCACCATGGCCGCAACCGCAAGGACGGGCACAAGAACCAGCAGCCATCGTGAAGAGGCCTTGCCGGACCCCGGCTCCGGCGGCAACCCGGAATCCGGTTGGAACCGGCCGATCGTGGCCACCACTTCAAAGGAATCATCGGAACGGTTCACGCGCAAGGATCCGCCATGCAAGGCTAATGCCGCGCGCAGGGTGCGCAGGCCCGTGGCCCCGGACCGCGCCGGCGGAGGGGAACCGTCCAGCGGATTGCTGATCCGCAAGGTCATGGGATCCGCACTGCTATCAAGCTCCACGTCCACCAGATGCTGCGGCGCGTATTTGGCAGCATTGGTCAGCGCCTCCTGCAGCACCTGATGCAGGACAGCGCCGGTAAGCGAGCCAGGCTGGGCGGCGGGGTCCGAACCTGTCACCTGGTAGTTGATCTGCATGCCCCGGCTGCGCGCCTGGGCAATCAGCCTTTCCAGGGAATGCTCCTGGGGGCTCAACGATGCATTCTGATTCGGATCATGAAGCACTTCAATAATCTCGTGCAGGTGCTCAACGGCCTGATCAGCCTGGGCGCGGATGCGCACGGCGAACTGGTAAGCCTCCGACTCCCTGTCCAGGGCCATCTGCAACCCGCCGGTAGACAGCGCCAACAGCGCCATGTCATGCCCCAATTGGTCATGCATCGCCTCGGCAATGCGCGCTCTTTCGCGAAGCCCGGCCTGGACCGCTGCATGGTGGCGTTCCTGGGCCCGGAAAGACAATGCATTGCGCCTGGCCCGCCCCGCCCACCAGGGCAATAGGACGAACAAGACCACCCCGGTCGAGAGATTCAAGGCAAAGGTCAGCACGCTGACATCAGTGGAAAAAATCAGCGTAATCCCCGCAGCGAGCGCTCCGGCCGCCAAGGCAATGATGCCATGGACCACCGAGTCCACGCGGCGCCCCGCAAAAAAGCTGCCGACGGCGGCTAGCGGGGCCAGGAACAGCCACGCTGCGCTTGTAGACAGCGGAAGCAGGTACGCGCTCAGCGCGAGAACGATGAGCAGCAGGACCTGCTTCCACTGGATAGCCATGATGATCATGCTACGCAGGATCAGCGGAAGCTGACACCGACCAAAGTCGGGGGAGCCCGACCCGGAACTGCCGACCATCAGCCGGTGTGCCCGGCTTCGCACGATGACAGAGTTGAGCCCAGGAAAAGGAGTTCACCATGATCAAGCTCGAAGCACTCACCAAGGACTACGGCAACACCCGCGCCGTCAACGAACTAAGCGTAGAGATTCAACCGGGAAGGGTCACAGGTTTCCTCGGACCCAATGGAGCCGGCAAATCCACCACCATGCGCATGATTCTCGGCCTGGACGCTCCTACCAGCGGCCAAGCCCTGGTCAACGGGCAACGCTACGGCCAATTGGCTTACCCCATGCATGCGGTGGGAGCCCACATCAGCGGCACGGCCGGGCATCCGGGGCATACGCCCAGGACATTCCTGCAGGCGCTGGCCCAAAGCAACCGCATCTCCAGGAATCGAGTCGACCAGGTGCTCGAAGAATCCGGACTGGCAACCGTGGCCTCCAAACGCATCGGGGGTTTCTCCCTGGGCATGCGCCAGCGCCTTGGCATCAGCGCCGCATTGCTCGGCGACCCGCAAATCCTCATCCTCGATGAGCCGACGAACGGGCTGGATGCACAAGGCATCGCATGGATCCGGCAAATGATGCGCACCCGGGCCGAAAACGGGGGAACAGTCTTTGTCTCCAGCCACCTGATGAGCGAAGTGCAGCAGGTAGCCGACCAGCTGATCCTCATCGGCCGCGGCCAGCTCATTGCCAATGCCGCCAGCGAGCAGCTCATCACCGAGTTCACGCAACAGGTTGTCACCGTGCGCTCGCCGCAAGTCCAGGCGCTCGCCGAGCTGCTCGGGCAGCAAGGTGTCCAGGTGCAGCCCGCGGGAGCTCAAGCAGTGCGGGTCACGGGCCTGGCGGTGGAAGAAATCGGAGCGCTGGCCTTTGCCCAGCACATCGAATTGCACGAATTGAGCGCTGCCCGCGGTTCGCTGGAATCGGCTTATAACCAGCTGACCCACGACTCGATGGAATTCACCGCACCATCCCCAGCAAGGAGCTGAACCCATGAAAACCCTTGATCTTGTTCCGGAGCGCCAGGTATCCAGCGTTGGCCCGTTGCTTGCTGCGACGCGAGCCGAAATCACGAAGTTCCGCGGCTCGCGTTCTCTCACAGGATTGTACGCAGCAGGAATCCTCGCCACGATTGCGCTGGGCTGGCTGCTGGGCGCCAGCGCCAAGGCCAGCGGCGACAACGGCTTCGACACCGCGATGCCCGCGCCATTGCTGGTCTTTGCCACGCTGCAGTTCGGGCAGCTGTTTTTTGCTGCGGCAGCGGCGCTGCACATGACCGGCGAGTACTCCAGCGGCACCATCACCAGCACCTTGCAGGCGGTGCCGCGCCGCGGAATCATGGTGGGCTCCAAGGCTGTGGTCCTGGGCGCACTCGGCATGGCCACCGGACTGGTGCTGATTCCGGTGGCCACGATTCCCACTGCCTTGGGCGCCGGGCAGTACGGACAATTTGCCTTCGCGGATCTGTTCTCGGCTTCCCTGGGGGCAGGAACCTATTTGGCCCTGCTGAATCTTATGGTGCTCGGGCTGGGACTGCTGTGCCGGAATTCGGCCGGAGCCCTTGTTTCGCTCATTGCGCTCGTGCTTGGCCTGCCGCAAATCCTCCAGCTGATACCCATGGACTGGGTGCAGACGCTGATCCAGTACCTGCCGACGAATGCTGCAACTTTCATGGCCACAGGTGCCACCGAACCTTATGGGCCAGCGATGGCGTTCGTGATTCTTGTAGCGTGGAGTGCTGCGCTGCTGGGTGCTGGCACGGTGGCCTTGAAAAAGCGCGACGCCTAGGCTCACACCGCTTGCACAGGAATTCTGGCCCACGGCAGGGTTCGAATTTCGATATGGTTGTGGGTATGGGTAGCAAGAGCAACGCGATGCAACAAGGCCAGAGGCGGATTCCTCCTTTGGCCTTGTTGCAATTGGCGTTGCTCGTTGGCGCCGTATTTATCGGATTGCTCTCGATGCATGTCTTGATGTCTCCGACGACGCCATCGGCGGCACCGATGAGCTCGTCCGGGCAGGGCATGATCGCTCATTCTTTGGCCCATGATTCCGGTATGGTGCCAGCTGGCGGCGACGAAGGCCACGGGTGTGCAGAGTGCCCGATGGATCATGAAATGTCGGCTGCCGGATGCGTCCTCGCGTTGCTGGCTTTGCTGCTGTTCTTGCGTCCGCCGGGAATTCTGTCACGTGCCAAGAAGCTGGCGATGAGCCCGGAGGCTTTGACGCTTTGCCGCCCGCGGTTCCTTCCATCCAGGCCGGACCTGATGGCTTTGGGGATCTGTCGAACGTGATGAGCTGGCTAGCGCCTTGTCGCTTGCCTGCACATTTTTTGTGCCCCCTTCGAGCGGCACTTTAATCTTTCACGCAACACAGGAGAATTCCATGAAGCACAAGACCTTATGCGTTGGCGCCCTGGCGCTGAGCACCCTTATTACGCTGACCTCATGCGCAGCAGATCAAGGCCAGGAAGCCCAGGCCACATCCGAATCCCACGGATCGGAACACCAGATGCCATCACCGTCGGCGTCGGCTGCCGGTGAGGCCAATGCGGCGGACATGAGCTTCGCCAGCGGCATGAAAGCGCACCATGAACAGGCCTTGGAGATGTCCACGGACCTGCTGGGCAAGGAGCAGATCCCGGGCGAGGTCAGGAAGCTGGCGGAACAGATCAAATCCGCGCAGACCCCGGAAATCGAGCTGATGGAGCGCTGGCTGTCCGGATGGGATATGCCAGAAGGCATGGACCACGGGCAGATGAATCACGGCGAGGGAATGATTTCGCAGGAGGACATCACGTCGTTGAAGGAGGCCACCGGCCCCACGGCGGCAAAACTGTTCCTTGAGCAGATGATCGCGCATCACGAGGGCGCGGTCGAGATGGCCGAGACGGAGATTGCCGATGGCTCGTACCCCGAGGCCATCGAATTGTCCAAGAATATTGTTGAATCCCAGACCCAGGAAATCCAGGAGATGAAGGACCTGTTGAGCACGCTCTAGCCACAGCGCTGGATCATCGGGGAATGAATAGGGGTGTGGGGCGGGTTCCAGATGGAACCCGCCCCACACCCC
>NZ_JACKQN010000006.1:0-30158 GCF_015524875.1 Glutamicibacter sp. FBE19
GACAGGCGTCGGGCAGCGGAACTTTTAAGGTCTCAGCGTAAAAAGCTGCTGCTACAGGGACTCAGGAGTTGAAACATTCTCCGCTGCCCATGGGCCAACCTTCTCGCGGGCTGGCATTGGCTTGCCGTCAACCAGCTGGCCTGCATCGGCCAGATCGCCGATCTTGTGCACGCGAAGCGAGTTGGTGGAGCCTGCCTGCCCTGGAGGGGAACCGGCGGCAATGCAGACCAGGTCGTTGATCTCAGCCAAGCCCTCGGAGAGCAGCGCCTCGTCCACCTGGGCGGTCATCTTGTCGGTATGGTCCGCGTAAGCCACCAGGCGAGCCTGGATGCCCCACATCAGGGTCATGATGTTGTAGGTCTGCTGCAGCGGGGTGAACGCCAGCACAGGCTTCTTCGGGCGCAAGCGCGAGAGGCGGCGTGCCGAGTCGCCGGACTGGGTGAAGGCCACAATGTACTTCGCATCGAGCTGATCCGAGATCTCCACAGCGGCACGGGTGATGGCGCCGCCGCGGGTCTTGGGCTTGGAGCCCAGGCGCGGGATGCGATCCAGGCCGTGCTCTTCGGTGGAAGAGATGATGCGGGACATGGTTTCCACGGTTTCCACCGGGTAGGCGCCAACCGAGGTCTCCCCCGACAGCATGACTGCGTCCGCGCCATCGAGTACTGCGTTGGCGCAGTCCGAAGCTTCGGCGCGGGTCGGAGTTGGCGACTCGATCATCGATTCGAGCACCTGGGTGGCAACGATGACCGGCTTGGCCCAGCGGCGTGCGAGCTCAACAGCGCGCTTCTGCACCACGGGAACCTCTTCCAGCGGCAATTCCACGCCGAGGTCGCCACGGGCCACCATGATGGCGTCGAACGCGTTGATGATCTCTTCCAGCGCTGCCACGGCCTGCGGCTTCTCGATCTTGGCGATCACCGGTACGCGGCGGCCTTCTTCGTCCATGATTTCGTGCACGCGCGAAATGTCTTCGGCGTTGCGCACGAAGGACAGAGCAACCATGTCGACGCCGGCACGCAGTGCCCAGCGCAGGTCGTCCTCGTCCTTTTCGCTCAATGCGGGTACGTTCACTGCGACGCCTGGCAGGTTGATGCCCTTGTTATTGGACACTTCGCCGCCGACGATGACCTCCGAGCGCACCGAGGTCGCGTCAACCTCAACAGCCTTGAGCTTGACCTTGCCGTCGTTGACCAGCAGGAAATCCCCTGGCTTCACATCTTCTGGGAGGCCCTTGAAGGTGGTCGAGCACAGGTTTCGGGTGCCTTCCACATCATCAATGGTGATGGTGAATTCCTCGCCAGCTTCGAGGATGTACTTCGCGTTGTCCTTGAAGCGGCCCAAACGGATCTTCGGGCCCTGCAGGTCGGCGAAGATGCCGACCGCACGGCCGATCTCCGCTGCCGCGTTGCGCACGTTCGCCAGCGATTGCGCGTGCATGGAGTGGTCTCCATGGCTCATGTTCAAGCGTGCTACATCCACGCCTGCTTTTAGTACCGCTACAGTGTTTTCATAGCTCGCCAGGGCTGGACCCCAGGTTGCCACAATCTTTGCGCGTCTCATTCCGTCAGCCAAATGCCTTTCATGTTCACATAGGCAAAATGCGGCCCACCCGGATATCGGGTGCGCCGCATTCAAGCCTATGACACTCAAATGATGCTGATGGCCCTATCGGTTGGAGCTACCGGTGCAGGAAGGGTGGTCGAGCCCATGAGGAACTGATCGACCGAAGCTGCGCAAGCGCGGCCTTCGGCGATAGCCCACACGATCAGCGACTGTCCCCGACCGGCGTCTCCGGCGACGAAGACCGATTCGGTGTTCGTCTTGTAGTAGCCATCTCGGGCGACGTTGCCCCGGTTGTCGAATTCGATACTGACCTGTTCGTCCAGCCCTGAAACTTCAGGCCCGGTGAACCCGAGGGCAAGCAAAACCAAATCCGCAGTGATGACGCGTTCGGTTCCAGGCTTCGGGAGGCGCTTGCCAGCAACAAATTCTGTCTCTGCAACTGTAACACCGATCACCTTGTTCTGCTCAGTTCCCTCGCCGGCGACGAAGTTCACAGTCGACGCGAGGTAGCTGCGTTCGCCGCCTTCTTCGTGCGAGGACTGCACCTCGAAGAGCACTGGCATCATTGGCCACGGCTGGTTTTCGCTGCGTTCGGTGCCCGGCTGCTTGCCGATGGCCAGCGTCGTAACACTGGCCGCGCCCTGGCGCAAAGCGGTGCCGATGCAGTCCGAGCCGGTGTCGCCGCCGCCGAGGATGATCACGTGCTTGCCCTTGGCATCGATTTTGCGCTCGCTGCTGGTACCGGCAACAACGCGGTTGTTGTCGGTGAGGAACTCCATGGCGTGGTGCACGCCATCAAGCTTGTTGCCGGGTACCGGAAGCTCGCGTGGCACGGTGGCACCAGTGGCAACAATCACCGCGTCGTAGTCGCGCTGCAGCTGCTTCCAGGTGATGTCCTTGCCGATTTCGATGCCGGTGCGGAAGATCGTGCCTTCCTCGCGCATCTGGTCCAGGCGGCGATCGATGATCTGCTTTTCCAGCTTGAAGTCCGGAATGCCGAAGCGCAGCAGCCCGCCAATGGCCTCATCGCGTTCGTATACGGCCACGGTGTGCCCGGCACGGGTCAGCTGCTGGGCGGCGGCCAGTCCGGCGGGGCCCGAACCCACAATGGCGACACGGTGCTCGGTGTGGCGCGCTGGCGGCTGCGGGACGAAGTCCCCGGCATCCATCAGGTGCTCGGCCAGTTCGGCTTCCACCTGCTTGATGGTCACCGCAGGCTGGTTGATCCCGAGCACGCAGGAGGACTCGCACGGTGCAGGGCAGAGCTTGCCGGTCAGTTCCGGGAAGTTGTTGGTGGACAGCAGCCGGGCTGCCGCATCATCCAAGCGGCCCTTGTAGGTCAGGTCGTTGAACTCCGGAATCAGGTTGCCCAGCGGGCAGCCCTGGTGGCAGAACGGGATGCCGCAGTCCATGCAGCGCGACGCCTGCTGCTGCAGGGTGCCGTCCTTCTGCCGTTCGACAACTTCCTTGTAGTCCATCAGGCGCACCGGTACAGGGCGCTTAGGTTGGGTGACGCGCTCGGTCACCTTCAGGAATCCGCGTGGATCAGCCACGGGTCACCTCCAAAATCTTGTTCCATACCTGTGGCGAATCAGGGTTCTGCCCGTTGGCTTCGGCATCGCTGCGCACCTGCTGCACGGCTGCGAAGTCGCGCGGGGTGATGCTGGTGATGCGGTTGCGGGTTTCTTCCCAATTCAGCACCAGGCGCTGTGCCAATGGCGATGCGGTCTGGGCGATGTGCTCGGTGAGCAGCTCGTGGATGCGCTCGGCTTCCTGGTCGGTGATCGGGGTGATCAGCAGGTCGCCCTGGCTGGCTGCCAGCGGGTTGAGCTTGGCTTCATCGAAGTCGACAACCCAGGCGACACCGCCGGAGAAGCCCGCGCCGAAGTTGCGGCCGGTCTCCCCCAGGATCAGCACCTCGCCACCGGTCATGTACTCGCAACCGTGTTCGCCGATGCCCTCGGTGATGATGCTCGCCCCGGAGTTTCGGACAGCGAAGCGTTCGCCGACCATGCCATTGATGAACATCGAGCCGCTGGTGGCGCCGTAGCCCACCACGTTGCCGGCGATCACCTGTTCTTCCGGTGCGGAAGTGGTGCTCGTTGGCGGGTGGATGACGATCTTGCCGCCGGACAGGCCCTTGCCCACATAGTCATTGGCGTCGCCGTCCAGGGACAGGGTGACACCTGCGGGCAGGAAGGCGCCGAGCGACTGGCCGGCACGCCCGGCAAGGTTCACCGTGATGGTGTCCTCGTCCAGGGTCTCCAGCCCGAAGGTCTTGGTGACGTGGTGGCCCAGCAGCGTGCCCACCGAACGGTCGGTGTTCACGATCGGCGACTCAATGGTCACCGGAATGCGATCGGACAATGCCGGGGTCGCGGCAGCCAGCAGGCGCTGGTCCAGGTGGTTGTCCAACCCGTGGTCCTGGCCAATGCGGCGCCGGCGGGCGGCAAGCTCAACGGCGGGCTGGTGGGTGATTGCCTCCAGCGCCAGGCCGGTGACCTTGCGGTGCGCGCCCAGCTGCTCGGCGTCGGTTTCCAGCAATTCCACGCGGCCGATCACTTCGTCCAGGGTGCGCGCACCCAGGGAAGCGAGCAGTTCGCGGACTTCCTGGGCGATGAACTCGAAGAAGTTCACCACGAATTCGGCCTTGCCGCTGAAGCGCTCGCGCAGCACAGGGTTCTGTGTCGCCACGCCCACCGGGCAGGTGTCCAGGTGGCAGACGCGCATCATGATGCAGCCCGAAACCACCAGCGGCGCGGTGGCAAAGCCGAACTCCTCGGCACCCAGCAGGGCACCGATCAGCACGTCGCGGCCGGTCTTGAGCTGTCCGTCGACCTGCACGGTCACGCGATCGCGCAAGCCGTTGAGGATCAGCGTCTGCTGGGCTTCGGCCAGGCCGAGCTCCCATGGGGTGCCCGCGTGCTTCAGCGAGTTCATCGGCGAAGCGCCGGTGCCGCCGTCATGCCCGGAAATCAGCACCACGTCGGCCTTGGCCTTGGCCACGCCGGCGGCCACGGTGCCGATGCCGGACTCGGAGACCAGCTTCACGTGCACGCGCGCCGAAGGGTTGGAGCACTTGGCATCGTGGATCAGCTGGGCCAGGTCCTCGATCGAGTAGATGTCGTGGTGCGGTGGCGGGGAGATCAGCCCGACACCCGGGGTGGAGTGGCGGGTTTTGGCGATCCAGGGGTAGAGCTTCTGGCTCATCAGCTGGCCGCCCTCGCCCGGCTTGGCGCCCTGGGCCATCTTGATCTGGATGTCATCCGCGTTGGTCAGGTACAAGCTGGTCACGCCGAAACGGCCCGAGGCGATCTGCTTGACCGCGCTGCGCCGCTCGGGGTCGAGCAGGCGCTCCGGGTCCTCGCCGCCTTCGCCGGTGTTGGACTTGCCGCCCAAGCGGTTCATGGCGATGGCCAGGGTCTCGTGGGCTTCGGCGGAGATCGAGCCGTAGCTCATCGCACCGGTGGCGAAGCGCTTCACGATTTCGGAGACCGGCTCCACCTCGTCGATGTCGATCGGGGTGATGCCCTCGGTCTTCAGCTTCAGCAGCCCGCGCAGGGTCTTGAGCTGCGCGGCCTGGTCGTCCACTGCCTTGGTGTACTCCTTGAACACGTCATAGCGGCGGGTTCGGGTGGAGTGCTGCAGGCGGAAAACGGTCTGCGGGTCGAACAGGTGCGGCGGGCCCTCGCGGCGCCACTGGTATTCGCCGCCGACCTCAAGCTCGTTGGCCTGGGACGCGCCGTCGATTTCCGGGTAGGCGCGGGCATGGCGGGCAGCGGCCTCGGCGGCCACCACATCCAGTTCGATGCCCGAGAGCTTGGTGGTGGTGCCGGTGAAGTACTGGTCGACCACGCGCTGGGACAGGCCCACGGCTTCGAAGGTCTGCGCGCCGCAGTAGCTGGAGACCGTGGAAATGCCCATTTTGGACATGATCTTCAGCACGCCCTTGCCCAGGGCCTTGATCAGGTTCGAGTTGGCGGTTGGGCCGTCAACCCCTGGCAGCTCGCCCTCTTCGGCCATCTGCTCTACCGATTCCAGCGCCAGGTACGGGTTGATCGCGGCAGCGCCGTAGCCGATCAGCACCGCAATGTGGTGCACTTCGCGGGCGTCGCCGGATTCGATGATCAGCGAGGCCCGGGTGCGGTTCGAGCTCTTGAGCAGGTGGTGGTGGACCGCCGAGGTCAGCAGCAAGGAAGGGATCGGAGCCCAGGCCGCGGAAGAATCGCGGTCGGAAAGCACGATGTAGCGCACGCCGCGGTTCACCGCAGCGGAGACCTTCTCGCAGATTTCCTGCAGGCGGGCGCGCAGCTCTGATTCGCCGCCGGCCGGTCGGTAGAGCCCGCGGACCTTCAGCGAGAGCTTGGATCCGGACTCGTCGCGCAGGTTCACGATCTTGGCCAGCTGGTCGTTGGTCAACACCGGGTAGTCCAGGGCGATCTGGGTCTGCGGAACCTTGTCCAGGCTCAGCAGGTTGCCGTCGGGCCCGATGGTGGTGCGCATCGAGGTGACCAGCTCTTCGCGGATGGCATCCAGCGGCGGGTTGGTGACCTGGGCGAAGGACTGGGTGAAGTAGTCGAAGAGCAGGCGCTGGCGGTCGGCCAGGGCCGCGATCGGCGTATCGGTGCCCATGGCGGCCAGGGGCTCGGCGCCGGCGGTGGCCATCGGGGCGAGCAGCACCCGCAGTTCTTCGGTGGTGTAGCCGAAGGTCAGCTGGCGCAGCAGCACGGAAGCCGAGTTGTGGCGCACGTGCTCCAGGTCCGGGAAATCGGCCAGGGTCTTCATATTGTGCGAGACCCATTCGCGCCATGGCTTGGCCGCGGCGACCTCGGCCTTGATTTCGGAGTCTTCAACGATGCGGCCGGCATTCAGGTCGACGGCGAACATCTTGCCCGGGGCGACACGGCCCTTGGAGACAATGTGCTCTTCTGCCACGTCGATCACGCCGACCTCGCTGGCCAGCACGACCAGGTCGTCATCGGTGACCCACCAGCGGGCCGGGCGCAGGCCATTGCGGTCCAGCACGGCGCCGGCCATCTGGCCGTCGGTGAAGCACACTGCTGCCGGGCCATCCCATGGCTCGATCAGCATCGAGTGGTACTGGTAGAAGGCGCGCAGGTCCTCATCCATCTGGGTGTCGTTTTCCCATGGCTGAGGGATCATCATCATGATCGCTTCGGTCACGTTGCGGCCCGAGAGCATGAGCATTTCGGCCACTTCGTCGAAGCTGGCCGAGTCCGAGGCACCCGGGGTGCAGATCGGGAACAGCTCCTCGGGCACTTCGCCCAGCAGCGTGGAGTCCAGGGTGGACTGGCGGGCGCGCATCCAGTTGCGGTTGCCCTTGACCGTGTTGATCTCGCCGTTGTGCGCGATGGTGCGGAACGGCTGGGCCAGCGGCCACGAAGGGAAGGTGTTGGTGGAGAAGCGCGAGTGCACGATCGCGCAGCGGCTGGTGAAGCTCGCCTCGGACAGGTCCGGGTAGAACGGCTCGAGCTGCGCGGTGGAGACCATGCCCTTGTAGACGATGGACTGCGCGGAGAAAGACGCGAAGTAGACGCCCATCTTGTTGTGCGCGCGGCGGCGGATGCGCCAGGCCGCTGCATCGAGTTCGCGGCTGCTCAAGGCCGGTGCTCCGGCAGGCGAGGCGACAAAGAACTGGGTGATGTAGGGCATGACCTTGCGGGCCGAAGCGCCCAGGACCGAGGCGTCGACCGGCACTTCGCGCCAGCCCAATACCGACAGGTTCTCTTCGGCGGCGAGGCTTTCAAGTTCGGACTGAGCGAATTCGCGCTCCTTGGTTTCCGCTGGCAAAAAGCCCATGCCCACGGCGTACGATCCGGCCTGAGGCAGCGGGAAGCTCGTGGCGCTGCGCAAGAACGCGTCGGGCATGTGCAGCAGGATGCCTGCACCGTCACCGGTGCCTTCGTCAGCGCCGATGGCGCCGCGGTGTTCCAGGCGGCGCAAAGCGGTCAGCGCGTGCACGACGATGTCGTGGCTGGATTCGTTTTTCAGGGACGCAATCATTGCCAGACCGCAGGCGTCCTTTTCAGCCGCTGGGTCATACAGCCCCTGCGCGCCGGGCAGCGCCGCGAAGCGGGTGTATGGCGAGGCAACGTCCTCGCCATAGCCTGGCGAGGCGTTCATTTGGACTCCGGTCATGCTCATGAGCGTGCCTTTCTGTGGTTCATGCAGGATAGGCGCGCCGACCCCTTAGGCAAAGAGTATATTTCTTGCAAGGGCGACCGGCCGCCTGAATGTCTCATCGACTTGAAACGTATCGACAGTGCCAAGCGGGGTATGCCTGCGTATCGAGGTTTCGGGGACGAACATTTCCCACCTCGTTGTGGTACTGCATCGCAGGTCCGCTCCAGGGGTTGAGGGCCCATCGCGATGCCAACATCACACGTTACGCAATTTTTGTTTCTCCAGTGCGACCGTTTGTGTTTCAGAAATGTTAAAAACGGGGCCCGCGCACTGCTGCTTCAACGTGGCCCCGTGAGGTCGAAACCCCGAAAAACGGTTTTGTCTACCTGTTTCCGAGGTTTTTTCATGTTTCAGGAATGTTGCGGAGACTTATCGTGGGCCGCGAGAAATTATTTCCGATTTTTTCGACAGGTTTCGCCATACTTGGCCGATCGCGCGTCATGAAAGCAGCATCGGGCCGCCGGCGCGGGCGGCAAGACAGCTGCGGCCGACAAGTTGGCATACTTGTCGGCCGATCAGCACTTGCCCGGAGCCAGGGTCGAAATCCTGGCACCTTCGCTATTCGATATTTTTTTCCTGTGGCCCCTCGCCTGGGGCGTCGGCCGATGCCTCGGTGCCAGCCGGGTTTGCGCCCTCGGCCGCCGCTTCAGGCTTGCGCCCTGGCAGGAAGAACGGATCGGCATCCTGGCGGCGGGTTCGCTTCAGGACCAGGAACAAGGCGATGGCTCCGGCGATCACCAGCGCGATGGCCAGCCACTGGTGCACCCTGAGGCCCAGCGGCCCGATGGTGATGATTTCGGCCGGGTCCAGGCGCAGGGACTCGGTGAAGGTGCGGCCGATGCCGTACCAGATCATGTAGCAGCAGAACATCGCTCCGCGGCGCAGCTTGAACTTGCGATCCAGCCCGATCAGCACCAGCGCGCCGAGCACGTTCCACAGCGACTCGTAGAGGAAGGTCGGGTGGAAGAGCGTGTCGGCGGGCAGGCCAGCTGGGAAATTGTAGCTGTTGGGGTCGATCTCCAGGCCCCAGGGCAGCGTGGTCGGTGCGCCGAAGAGCTCCTGGTTGAACCAGTTGCCCCAGCGTCCGATGGCCTGGGCCAGCAGCAGCCCCGGCACGGCCGCGTCGGCAAAGGCCGAGAGCCGGATGCCCGCCTTGCGGCAGCCGATCCAGGCACCCAGGGCACCGAGGGATACCGCGCCCATGATTCCCAGCCCGCCCAGCCACAGCTGGGGTATCTCGGCCCAGTGCGCCTGTTGCCCGCCCAGCCCGAAGTAGTACATCGGGTCGGTGATCATCACGTGGTAGAGCCGGCCGCCGATGATGCCAAAGGGGATCGCCCAGATCGCGATGTCCCAGAGCATGTCGGAATTGCCGCCGCGGGCCTGCATCCGCTTATTGGTCAGCCACAGCGCCAGCAGGATGCCAGCCAGGATGCACAGCGCGTAGGCATGGATGGTCAGCGGCCCGATGCTGAATTTGGACAGCTCCGATGGCGGGGAGGGAATGGAGGCTGGCAGGGCCAGGGCCAGCTGGGTGCTGATGCCCATCAGGCTCGTCCGCTCAGTTCAGCTGCGAGGCGGCCAACCGCTGGCACTCCCCCGTCGCGCAAGGCGGCCACCAGGGCGGTACCGACGATCACGCCGTCAGCGTAGGCACCGATTTCTTCCACGTGCTCGCGGCGCGAGACGCCAAGGCCCACGCAGGCGTTGGCTGCGCCGGCCCGGTGCGCGGCGGCAACTACGGCTTCGGCGGCCGAGGAGACTTCGCTGCGCGCGCCGGTGACGCCCATCAGCGATACGCAGTAGATGAATCCGCTGGAGGCATCCACGGTGCGCTGCACGCGCTCTTCGGTGGAGGATGGGGCGATCAAAAAGACGCGCTCCAGATCGTGCTTGGTGCTCGCCTCGATCCACTCGTCGGCTTCATCCGGGACCAGATCCGGGGTGATCAGGCCGGCGCCGCCAGCTTCGGCGAAGCGGCGGGAGAACTCGTCCACGCCCAGGCGGAGCACCGGGTTCCAGTAGGTCATGACCATCACGGCCACATCGGTGCGTTCGGTGATGCCGCGCACGATATCGAAAATCTGCGGCACCTTGAAGCCGTTGGCCAGCGACTGCACCGTGGCTTCCTGGATGACCTGTCCGTCCATGACCGGGTCGGAATAGGGAATGCCGATTTCGATGATGTCCACGCCGTTTTCGGCCAGCGCCACGGCGGCTTCAATGCTCGTCGGGACATCCGGGAAACCAGCCGGCAGGTAGCCGATCAATGCGGGGCGGCCCTCGGCACGGGCGGCAGCGATCTTTTCAGCACTAGTCACGCGGGTCATCTACTTCTCCTCGGAGTTCTGCGAGTTGGCCGCGTTGATTTCGGCTTCGGCATCTTTTTCGTCGATCATGTTGAACCAGGCGGCGGCGGTGCCCACGTCCTTGTCCCCGCGGCCCGAGAGGTTCGCGATGATGATGGTCTCCTGCGGCACGACGCCCTCGGCGACCTTGCGCTGGGCCAGGCGGATGGTGCCGGCCAGGGCGTGCGCGGACTCGATCGCCGGCAGGATGCCCTCGGTGCGGCACAGCGCCTTGAACGCATCCATGGCCTCGGTGTCGGTGACCGGTTCGTAGCTGACGCGGCCGATGTCGGCCAGGTATGCGTGCTCCGGGCCGACGCCCGGGTAGTCCAGCCCGGCGGAAATGGAGTGCGATTCGATGGTCTGGCCGTCGTCGTCCTGCATCAGGTAGGACTTCGCGCCGTGCAGCACGCCCGGGCGGCCCAGGGTGATGGTGGCGGCGTGGCGGTCGGTGTCCACGCCGTCGCCGCCGGCTTCGAAGCCGTAGATCTCGACTTCTGGGTCATCGAGGAAACCGTGGAAGATGCCGATCGCGTTCGATCCGCCGCCGATGCAGGCGGTGACCGCGTCGGGCAGGCGCCCGGCCTGGGCCAGGATCTGCTCGCGGGCCTCGTCGCCGATCACCTCGTGGAAGTAGCGCACCATGGCCGGGAAAGGAGCGCCGCCGGCGGCGGTGCCCAGCAGGTAGTGGGTGTTCTCCACATTCGCCACCCAGTCGCGCAGGGCTTCGTTGATGGCGTCCTTCAGCGTCTGGGAGCCGACGGTCACCGGGATGACGGTGGCGCCGAGCAGCCGCATCCGGGCCACGTTCAGCGCCTGCCGGCGGGTATCCTCGGCGCCCATGTAGACCACGCATTCCAGGCCCATCAGGGCCGCGGCAGTGGCCGAAGCCACACCGTGCTGGCCGGCACCGGTTTCAGCGATGATGCGGGTCTTGCCCATGCGCTTGGCCAGCAATGCCTGGCCGAGCACGTTGTTGATCTTGTGGCTGCCGGTGTGGTTCAAGTCTTCGCGCTTGAGGAAAATCCGCACCCCGCCGCAGTACTGCTGCGAGAAGCGCTTGGCCTCGGTGAGCAGCGAAGGGCGTCCCGAATAGTTCTTGTTCAGGTCCTTGATCTGGGCAACGAACTCGGGGTCCTTCTTGGCCGCTTCGAAGGTCTCGTTCAGCTCGTCCATGGCGGCCATGAGGGACTCGGGCATCCATCGTCCGCCGTAGGCGCCAAAATAGGGGCCACTGGCGTGCCTTAGCGACTGTGCATCGATCGACTGGCCGTGCGCGGAATTCTCCGGGGTGCTCATCGATTCCCTCTTTTCTCAAACGAAGCTTGATTCATGGTAAGTCTCGTGCCCCGCCGGAAGCTCCTGCGGGGCACGTGAAAGTTTGTTCCTGGTTCCTTGGCTCCGCGGCGGCTAGCGCTGCGGTTTGGCTTCGGTTCCGGCGGCGATGAACTCGGCGACGGTGGCTCGCGGATTCGCGTGCTTCACCAGGGCCTCGCCCACCAGGATGGCATCGGCACCGGCCGCGCCGTACTGGGCGACCTGCTCGGTGGATTCAACACCGGATTCGGCGATGATCACCGCTTCGGCTGGGATCAGCGGGGCAAGCTTGCCGAAGGTCGCAGGATCGACGTCGAGCGTCTTCAAATTGCGCACGTTGACCCCGATGATTTTCGCTCCGGCCTTCAGCGCACGCTGGATTTCTTCCTCGGTGTGCGTCTCGACCAGGGCGTTCATTCCCAGCTGATGCGTTAATTCTAGGAAAGTTTTCAGCAACTGATCATCCAGCGCCGCAACAATGAGCAATACGAGGTCCGCGCCGTGGGCCCGGGCCTCGTAAATCTGGTACTCATCAACCGTGAAGTCCTTGCGGAGCACCGGAATCTGCACCGCCGCGCGCACAGCATCCAGGTCAGCCAGCGAACCGCCAAATCGGCGGGCTTCGGTGAGCACCGAAATCACCGAGGCGCCTCCGGCCTCGTACTCGGCGGCCAGAACGGCAGGCTCGGCAATCTCCGCCAGCGCACCCTTGGATGGGGACTTGCGCTTGACCTCGGAAATCACCCGCAGGGTATGATCCCGTGCGTCCTGCTGGTCGCGGCCGCCCAAGGCCGCGAACGCATCGCGGGCCGGGGCGGCTTCAGCGGCGGTGGCCTTGATGGCCTCTAGGCTGGTGGTTGCGCGACGGGCGCCCAGGTCTTCCCGGACGCCCGCGATGATGTCATCAAGAACAGTCAATTTAGTGCGATGCTCCGCTGCGTGCGCCACCGACGCCAAAGCCGGCGGCCTTCAGGATGGCGCCAACGACCAGGCCAAGAACGACAATGCCGCAGCCGACCCAGACGATGGACCAGGCCAGGTTCGCGAAAGCGATGCCGCCGACGATGAAACCTACGGTCATGATCAGCACGCAGCTCCAGGCTGCGATGGAGTTACCGTGGCCAATCTCTTCGGCGTATACCGGATCGATCTCGGTGTTCTGCGACATTTCTCGCGTTCTCCTTATGTTTGTTGATGCGCCGCGGCCCAGGATGCAGGCCGGCGTCGCTGGTCTTCAGAAACCATTCTGCCATCTGTGCCCGGTCACATCCTATTTGCCCGGGCTTTCGTTTCGAATCGGTGGCGCGAATCACCACCGGTCTTGCTATTTGGCTTCGGAGGTAGGATCCTCGCCGGCCGAAAGCTGCTCCCAGTTCGCGATGCTCCGCGAGGAGGCGTCCTTGGGCACGCTGGCGCTCTTTGCTGCCTGGCGGTCGTACTTGCTGGCTTTGGTTGGCCAGTGGCGCGCGAAGGCAAACGTCAGCACCGCCTGGAGGGCCATCAGGACGCCCGCCGCAATGGCGATCACCGGCCACGCGGTCACCGAGTAGTCGCCCGCATTTTGGGCCAGTCCCGTCGCCTCGGCCACGGCGGTGGCCGCCACGGCCTGCGGATCGCCCAGCGCGCCGGCTCCCGCGGCAATTGCCGACACGCCGGCCAGCAGGCTCAGCGCCGCGATGATATAGCGGGCGATCTTTCCGGCAATCAGCAGGGCCAGCGACGCGGCGAGCACAACCACGCACACGGCGGTGACCGATGCGGCAGCGCTCGCGCCGTCGATCACGATCTGCGGGATCTGCACCGAGCTGGCGGCCACGTCCACGGTGATCCAGGTCCGGGTTGCGGACCAGAATCCCAGCAGAGCGCCGAGCACGCCAACCATGGCCAAGTAGCGGGCACTGGTCAATTTCTTCACTTGCGCTCACCCAGTTCGGTGTTGATGGTATGTGCTGCGTGCATGGATTGCGCGGCCCAAACAGCGCGCAATGGCGCGGCCGCCTTGTTCACGGTTTCCAATGCCTCGTCGGCGAACTTGGAATCGTTCACGATGCCGCCGCCGGCCTGCACATAGGCGCGTCCGCCCTTGAGCAGCGCGGAGCGGATGGCAATCGCCATATCCATATCGCCGGCAAAGTCGAGGTAGCCCACGACTCCGCCGTAGATGCCACGGCGGTACGGCTCATATTCGTCGAGCAGCTGCAGGGCGCGCGGCTTCGGCGCACCGGAGAGCGTGCCAGCCGGGAAGGTCGCGGCCAAAACGTCGTAGGCGTCAACATCATCGCGGGTCTTGCCCACGACATTGGACACCAGGTGCATGATGTGGCTGAAGCGCTCGACTTCCATGAACTGGGTGACCTCCACGGTGCCGGCTTGGCAGACCCGGGACAGGTCGTTGCGTGACAGATCGACCAGCATCAGGTGCTCGGCCCGTTCCTTCTCGTCGTTCACCAGCGACTTCTCGAAGAGCTGGTCATCCTCGTAGTTCGCGCCACGCGGACGGGAACCGGCGATCGGGTGGGTGACCACATGCGAGTCGTTGACCGTCACCAGCGCTTCGGGCGAGGAGCCGACGATCTCAAAGGCCTCGCCATCTTCGTTGACAAAGTTGAACAGGTACATGTACGGGCTCGGGTTGGTGGCACGCAGCACCCGGTAGACATCCAGCGCGTCGGCCTGGGTCTCCAATTCGAAGCGCCGGGAGACCACGATCTGGAACACCTCGCCGTCCACGATCGCGGTCTTGGACTTGGCCAACGCCTCAAGGTACTCGTTTTCCGCCCACGAATGGGTGACTTCGTCCATGAGCTTTTCGCGCGGAACGTCGGTTCCGGAAAGCACCGAGGCGGTGGCTTCCACGGGCTGGGCCAATTGGTCGAGCATCGCCTGCAAGCGCGCCACCGCGTCGTCGTAGGCTTCATCGACGTTCTCGTCGCTGCCGTTGAAATTAATGGCGTTGGCGATCAGCGTCACCGTGCCTTCGACCGAATCATGGGCCGCCATATCGGCAACCAGGTTCATGCTCAGCTCTGGCAAGTTCAGGTCATCCAACGGCGGATTTGGCAGCTTTTCCCAGTGGCGCACGCATTCCCAGCCGACGAACCCGACCATGCCGCCGGTCAGCGGAGGCATGCCCGGCACCGGCTCGGTCTTCAAAGCGCGCACGGTATCGCGCAGCACCTCGACGCCGATGCCGCCATCGGGCAGGCCTTCGGGCGCGTGCCCCTGCCAGTAGGCCTCTCCCCCGCGGGTGCTCAAGGTGGCCGGCGAATTCACGCCGACAAACGAGTAGCGGCTCCACACCCCGCCCGGGGCTGCCGATTCCATCAAGAAGGTGCCGGGGCGCCCTTGGGCCAAAGTCCGGTAGAGCCCGATGGGCGTCAGCGAGTCGGCGAGGACCGTGATCGTTACCGGGATGACGCGGCGATCGGCCGCCAAGGTGGCGAAGTGCTCGCGCGATGGGGAAATCTTGCCGAGAGTTTTCATCAGTGTTCTTCTTCTACGTGTTGATCCCGCGCGGTCAATCCCGTGCAGGAAGCATCAAATTCCGGCCTGCCCATCCAGGCGGCCAGAAATTTGGAAAGTGCTATTCGGGGCGATTGCCGATCGCAGCTGGCAGCTGGCGATCGGTAAAGCAGGTCTCGGTCCCGGTGTGGCATGCTGCCCCCACCTGGTCCACCTGCACCAGCAATGCGTCGCCATCGCAGTCCAAAGCGACTGACTTGACGAACTGGAAGTGGCCAGAGGTATCGCCTTTGCGCCAATATTCCTGCCGGGAGCGCGAGTAGAAGGTCACCCGTCCCGTGGTCAAGGTGCGGTGCAGCGCCTCGTCGTCCATCCAGCCGAGCATCAGTACCTTGCCCGTGTCGTATTGCTGCGCGATCGCGGCGACCAGCCCATTGCCATCACGCTTGAGCCGATCGGCAATGGCTGGATCCAGGCCTGGGGTTTCGGGGCTCAAATTCGAGCCGTCGTTAGAAGTAGACATCTCCTTTAGCATACTGGTTTTAGCCCGGTTTCATTGACCTGTGACGTACTGCTCGCCAAAGCTCCCCAGGACATGGGCGACACTGCCCGCGCATTGCAGTAATCAGTGCGCGCGCCGTGCTACTTTCAGAAGTGATGCACTTAGTTCAGGCTTCCAGACTCGCGTTGGCCGAGACCTTGCTTGCCGCAGGTCCTACCGCTGACACTCTTTGCGACGGGTGGCAAACCCGTCATCTTGCCGCGCACCTTGTTGTGCGCGAGCGATCGATCCTTGCCGCGGGCGTGGTTTTCAAGCCCCTGTCCAAGAAGCTCGAGGCCAAGGTCAATGAGCTCGCCAATGCGGCGCAGTCCCCTGAACGCTATGCCTCGCTCATCCGCACTTTCCGTTCGGGTCCGGCAAAGTACTCTCCGTTTGTCATCGACAAGTTCGATCAGGCAGCAAACCTCTCCGAGTACTTCATCCACACCGAGGATGTCCGGCGTGCCCGTGCACAGTGGGCTCCGCGCGTTTTGGACAAGGAATATACGGAGCTTCTTTGGCAGTCCCTGACTCGCATGTCGCGCGTCCTCTTCCGCAAGGCTCCCGTCGGAATCATCTTGACCCGCCCGGACGGCCAGCGGCACGTAGCGAAAAAGGCACCAAACGCCGTGTCGATCACTGGTCCGGTCACTGAATTGATGCTCTACGGTTTCGGGCGCATCGATCAGAGCCTCGTGCTTTTTGAAGGCGGAGAGACCGCCCTGGAAATCGTCAAAGGCTTCAAGCCCGGGTTCTAAGGCTCGCAGATTGATGTGAGGTTTTGAGTGAAAATTTACCCCAATTTCGCCCAAGACACACGTCGCCTAGTAGTCCGAGCATTCAACAGCCAGAAGCAGCGCTCTGGCCACTAACAACTATTTTCGCGACTTGGGTTTAGCCGAACGAGAGTAGTCCCAACCTCAATCGCTGGCCTATGCGTGCGATGCAATTGGATAGTCGACTTCCTCAACGCACATTTATTGAATCATTTGAAGATTCAACTCACGCACATCACGATCAGAACGATTCCTCTCAAGGCAAGCGTCACTCGCAAGCCCTGTGATAGGTACACCCTCCGATTCAACGACCTTGTAACGCCCGTTCACGACGCCGCTAATCCCATTCTGCGCCCGTTACGGGAAACACAACCGTGAAAATCTATTCCACCGATCGATACCCACATTTCTGAATGATCCTCCCAAATTCGGGGTAGAGGGCATAGGATGTCGCAAAACGGAAATCATCTCACCGTTGGAGACCGATCATGTACGCGAAAGATTTCGTCGTAATAACTTCAGTTCTAGCGCTATCTTTGTGCGGTTGCGTTTCAGAAACCAGTGACAATCCGCAATCGAATCAATCAGCAACTGCAACTGAGTCGAGTGCAAGTAGCCGAACTTCAACAACCACCCATACCCCAAAGGCAAAAAAGTACCACCCTGCTACTGCCAATGGGCCCGCGCGCAATGTCCCAGTCCCCGATATGACAAGCGAAGCAACGAAAAACACTGAGAGTGGCGCCGCTGCCTTCGCCGAGTACTATCTGGAACTCATAAATTTTGTAGTAGAAACTAACAACGCTGAACCCATTAAACCGGTGACGACAAGACAATGCGAATACTGTGGAGAGGCGCTAATTGATGCTGCTGCACTTGGACGAAAATTAGGTGTCTGGCAAGTCGGCGGTAAACACCATGGAAAAGTGATGGATTCGTATAAGCCTACGAAGGATAGAGCTTCGGTAACCATCAAATATTGGATTAGTGCTAGCACCGTGTATCGAGAGCCGAACAAAATCGATAGCGAGTTCGAGAAAACAGGTCAACAAGAAATGATACTGGACCTTGTTTATAACGGACGGTGGCAAGTCGACGCGATTTCCGGTGAGTCGTAAATGTACCGTCGATCATTAGCGCTAGTTTTAGTTCAAGTGATTATCACTGGATTTGCGCTTGTCACAAACACCGCTGCCGAAACTGGCGAAGTGGCGTGCAGCAAATATACACCTCGAGTCGATCCAAACCAGATTATTGAAAAATGCAACAAAGACAAGGTAAAAACCGAGCAAGAGCAAAGAGATAAACAGATACAACAAGAAATTGAGAAGTGGTACAAGGAACCACTAAAAGATGATTCTGTTCAGATTGATCACGATAAACCTCGTCCGCGGTTCAAAATAAGAAGTTATGACATATGCGTCCCAGGACTCGAAACGATCAAGGGATGCGATAGCAATCCCGATATTAAACCCTGTTCTGATGGGACTTACCCTATAGTTCTTCAAGTCTATTCGCAGGAAGGCAAATATTTATCGCGTCAGATTTACTGTCCAGGAGATCCGAAACCTCCGAAGGTACCCAAAGAACTGGTCAAAACCGAGCGACGAATAGTAGTCACTCCGGAAAAGTTCCGTACCTACCCGATCATGGGGTCCTCAATTCAGAGTGCACCTAATAAGTTCTCTTTGCGCAACGGGCACACGCACTTCTGGGCCAGCAAGGACACGCAGGAATTCAAATCCAACTTGTCCGGGTCCGACGTGCGTATCAAGGCTATACCGATCCAATGGAATTGGAACTACGGAGACGGGGCCACGAGAAATCTGAGCTTCCCAGGCGAGGCTATGCCGTCGCATACTTTGCACGACGAGACCCCGACCAGCCACTCTTACTCAGAGACAGGCAAATTCGGTGTCAAGGTGACGACCTTGTACCGCGGCGAATTCAGCGTTGATGGAGGACCATGGCAAGCAATTCCCGGACAAGCAGCAGTTCCGAGCAATACCCTGCCAATCGACGTCTGGAGAACCAAGAAGGAACTCATCGCCAATGACTGAATTCAACTGAGATGGCCCGACACCGAAGTGTCGGGCCATCTCAGTTGATGAACTAGCGAACCGGATAACCGGCGTCTCGGATCGCTTGCTTCACCTGGGCGATCATGTCCTTGGGTCCAAAGTGGAAAATGGAAGCCGCTAGAACGGCATCCGCACCAGCTGCAATCGCTGGAGGGAAATCTTCTGGCTTCCCAGCACCACCGGAGGCGATCAACGGTACCGACACGGCGGCGCGAACCGCACGAATCATTTCCAGATCGAACCCGTCCTTGGTGCCATCGGCGTCAATCGAGTTGAGCAGGATTTCACCTACACCACGCTCGGCAGCTTCCTTGGCCCAGGCAACGGCGCACATGCCGGTTCCGGTCCGGCCACCGTGGGTGGTGACTTCGTAGCCTGATGCGATCGACGGATCAGCCGTGCGACGAGCATCAACCGAGAGCACTAGTACCTGGGAACCGAAGCGCTCGGTGATTTCGTTGATTACCTCTGGCCGGGTGACCGCAGCGGTATTGATCGACGCCTTGTCTGCACCGTTGCGCAGCAAACGATCAACGTCTTCTGCGGCTCGCACTCCCCCGCCGACGGTCAGCGGGATGAAAACTTCCTCTGCGGTTTGCCGAACAACCTCGTAGGTCGTTTCGCGGTCGGCACTTGATGCGGTGACATCCAGGAAGGTCAGCTCGTCGGCACCGGCTTCGTTATAGCGACGAGCCAGTTCCACCGGGTCGCCGGCATCGCGAAGGCCCTCAAAGTTGACGCCCTTGACAACGCGGCCAGCATCAACATCGAGACAAGGAATAACACGAATAGCAACGCTCATCGAAGGTAGATTCCTTGTCTACTAGATACGGCAGGCGTGGATTTGGCTGACCAGAATGGCTCGCGCACCCACGTCGTAAAGTTCGTCCATGATGTTGTTGGTTTGCGACTTCTTCACCATCGCGCGGACAGCAACCCAATCCGAGTTGGCAAGATCCGAAACAGTTGGCGACTCCAGGCCTGGAGTCAAGGCGCAAGCCTCTTCGGCTTGTTCGCGACGCACGTCGTAGTCGAGCATGACGTACTGTCGGGCGACCAGTACGCCGTTGAGGCGACGGATCAACACGTCGAGGCCGGCCGGCTTGTGGTCAACACGGCCAATCAATACGGCTTCGGATTGCAACAGCGGATCGCCGAAGATCTCCATGCCGGCGGCCTTGATGGTGTTGCCGGTTTCCACGACATCGGCGATGGCATCCGCCACGCCTAGTCGAACAGAGGATTCGATGGCGCCATCAAGACGGACGATCGAAGCTTCGATGCCGGACTTCTGGAGATAGTGGCGCAGCAGGATGTCATAGCTGGTGGCAATGCGCTTTCCGTTGAGCTGCTTGGCGTCGTTGAACGCGCCGATCGGGGCAGCGAAGCGGAAGGCGGATTTGCCGATGCCCAGGGACAGCTGCTCTTCAACGTCATCGTCCACGTCGGCGTCGAGGTAGAGGTCACGACCGGTGATTCCCACGTCGAGGATGCCTCGGCCTACATAGACGGCGATGTCGCGCGGGCGCAGATAGAAGAATTCAACCTGGTTCTCTTCGTCGACCAGGACCAGTTCGCGCGAATCGCGGCGCTGGAGGTAGCCTGCTTCCTTGAACATGGTGGAAGCGATTTCAGACAGGGCACCCTTGTTGGGTAGGGCTACGCGGAGCATTGTTGACTCATTTCGTCAGTGTGGCGCTGCGGCGTTCAGCCATAAACAAGCGCCAAGGATTATTTTCTTTGGCCGTTGTTACTGCCGTGCGATGCCTGCGCTCGGATCGCGGGTGATCCGAGCGCAGTGCCGCGACGGCTATAGATGCTTGTAAACGTCGGCCAAGGTCATGCCCTTGGCGATCATGAGAACCTGAAGGTGGTAGAGCAGCTGGGAGATTTCCTCTGCTGCTGCCTCGTCGGATTCGTACTCCGCAGCCATCCAAACCTCGGCGGCTTCCTCGACAACTTTTTTACCGATGCCATGGACACCAGAGTCGAGTTCGGTGACGGTGCGAGAGCCTTCCGGGCGTTGCTGTGCCTTGAGCGACAATTCGCTGAAGAGCTCGTCAAAAGTTTTCACGGAATCAATCCTAGCGTTTTTCTTGGCAGCACCTGCATTCAGGTGGCTCTTTGTGACGGGTCGCCTGATGGGCTAGGCCAAGGCAGCGACGGTCATGACCGCCGCAGAATAGGCCTCGTAGCCCTTGTCTTCGCTGGAGTTTTCCAAGCCAGCGCGGTCAAGGCCCTGCTCCTCGTTATCGCACGTGAGCACGCCGAACCCGATGGGGGTTTTGGTGTCGACACTCACACTGGTTAAGCCGTTGGTCGCCGCCAGGCAGACGTAGTCGAAGTGCGGGGTTCCGCCGCGAATGACCACGCCCAAGGCGATGATCGCGTCGTAGTCGCCGGCCAGGCTGGCTGCGGCTACCGGCAGTTCGAAGGTGCCCGGCACCCGGATGAGGGTGGTGTTCGCCTCCAGTCCAGCGTCCTTGGCGGCGCGCTGCGCGCCATCGATCAGGCCGGTCATGATCACCTCATGCCAGCTGGCTGCAACGATCGCAACCTTGAGTCCGTTGAACTTGCCGGTGCCGGCCAGCGATTCCAGCTGATCGGCAACATCCGTTGGCGCTCCGTGCTTGCTCATGCATTTGCTCCCTGTGTAGTGGTGGTTCTAGGCGCCGTGGTAGGCGTCGGCTTCGGAATCGGACAGCTGCTCGTCGGGGAGATCCAGGTGGTGGCCGAAGCGCGCCTGCTTGGTGTGCAGGTAGGCGGAGTTTTGCTCGCGCGGTGCAATGCGCAGTCCTACCAGTTCGTCCACCGTGATCCCCGCGTTGGTCAGCTGCTCCTGCTTATCCGGGTTGTTGCTCAGCAGGCGGATGGCATCCAGCCCCATGGCCTTGAGGATCGCAGCCACCGCGAAATACTCCCGTGCGTCGGCCGGGAAGCCCAGATGCAAGTTGGCGTCCAGGGTATCCATCCCGGATTCTTGCAGCGCGTAGGCGCGCAGCTTGTTGGCCAGTCCGATGCCGCGGCCTTCATGGCCGCGAATATAGATGACATGCCCGCCTTCGGCCGCAATCTGCTCCATCGACGCGTGCAATTGCTCGCCGCAGTCGCATCGGTAGGAACCGAAGATATCGCCGGTCAGGCACTCCGAGTGGATGCGCACCAGATTGCTTGGAGCGCTTCCGCCGGGGCCTTCGTGGCTGAGCACCATGTGCTCGTTGCCTTCGGCAGTGGCGGCCCGGGCGGTGAAGTCGCCAAAAGCGGTCGGCAATTTGATCGGATCCGTCAGCTCGATCTCGTCGTTGACACGGCGCCAGCGGGCCAGATCGTCGATGGAGATCAACGGCAGATCATGTTCGGCCGCGAAAACCCGCAAATCGTCCAGGCGCATCATCTCGCCGTCGTCCTTGGTGATCTCGCCGATCACGCCGGCCGGCTCCAGGCCGGCAGCGCGGCACAGGTCCACCGCGGCCTCGGTGTGCCCCCGTCGCTGCAGCACTCCCCCCGCGGCGGCGCGCAGCGGGAAGATGTGCCCGGGGCGCGAAAGCTGGGCGGGCACTGTGGCAGGGTCGGCCAGCAGGCGGGTTGTCAGCGCGCGGTCAGCGGCGGAAATTCCGGTGGTGATGCCTTCGGCGGCATCGCAGGTGATGGTGAAGGCCGTGCCCTTGGCGTCCTGGTTGATGCCGACCATCGGGCTGAGCCCCAGCGCGTCGGCCCGCTTGGCCTCGAGGGGAACGCAGATGACCCCGGAGGTGTAGCGGATGGTGAAGGCCATCAGCGCACTGGTGGCATGCTGGGCGGCGAAAATGATATCGCCTTCGTTTTCGCGGTCCTCGTCATCTACGACAACGACGGCGCGGCCCGCGGCCAGCGCGGCCAGCGCAACCGGGATCGGATCAAGCGTTGAGGAGCCCATTACCGCGCACCACCGAATTCATTCAGGCGGGCGACGTACTTGGCCAGCACGTCCACCTCGATATTGATCTTGTCTCCCACCTGGCGGGTGCCCATGGTGGTTTCGGCCAGGGTGATCGGGATGATGCCCACTTCTACCCAGTGCGAGCCGGTGGCGCTGGCCGGCGAGACACCGGTGATGGTCAGCGAGATGCCGTCCAGCGCAATAGAGCCCTTTTCTGCGGCCAGCGGCGCGTACTGGTCGTCGAGCGAAATGCGGAAGGTAGTCCATTGACCGTGATCGACCCGTTCGAGCACTTCGCCCACCGTATCCACGTGGCCTTGCACGACGTGGCCGTCAAGCCGGGCGCCGGCTTGGGTGCAGCGCTCCAGGTTCACGCGATCGCCGGCGGCCAGCGACCCGGTGGTGGTCCGCCGCAGGGTTTCGCCCATGACGTCGACGCTGAGCATCTCCCCCTGCAGCTCGGTGGCGGTCAGGCAGACGCCGTTCACGGCCAGCGATCCGCCCAGGCCCAGGTTCTCGGTGTGCCCTGGCGCGCTGAGGGTCAATATGGCCAGGTCCTGATCGGGAACGGTTTCGATCCCCTCGATGATTCCCTGGCCGGTAACGATTCCGGTAAACATGGTTTCTCCTCGATAAATTCTTGGTGGGTTCGCGCTAGGCGCTGGGCAGTGGTTCAAGATGCAGCATGATGTCATCGCCGAGCCGGACCAGCGATTCGTTGCTGGAGGAATCCAGCCGATAGCGATGGGCCTGGCCCAGGGTCGTGGTGGGCAGATTGACCGAAGAGCTGCCGGCGCCAATCAGCAACGGTGCTTGATAGCAGTACAGCTCGTCAGCCAGGTCGGCTTCGATGAACGCCGAGGCCACCGTGGCGCCGCCTTCGATCAGCAGGTGGCCCAGCCCCAGTTCGTTCGCGCGTCTGATCACCGTGTGCACGTCGTGGGTGTTGATTTGCTCCCAGCCATCGCCTTCTGCCAGCGCCAGGGACTCGGGCAGTTCGCGCTGCCCCATCACCAGCCGGTAGGGCTGTTTGCCGTGCAGCTGGCCATCGCGGGTGCGGGCGCTGAGCCGGGGGTTGTCGATCACCGCGGTGTTGGTGCCGATCAGGATCCCGTCCACGCGGGCTCGAAGCCCATGGGCATGGTTGCGGGATTCCGGGGAGGTGATCCACTGGCTGGTGCCATCCGGGGCGTTGATTCGCGCATCCAAGGACTGCGCCAGCTTCACCGTGATGAAGGGGCGGTCCTGCTCCTTGGACAGGAACCAGCGATGGTTCAGGGCGCGGGCTGCGGCGTCATCGGCAAACTGGGTCGCAGGGATTCCGCGGCTTCGCAGGTACTGCGCGCCCCCGCTGGCGGCGGTCCGGTCGCTCACCGCATAGTGCACCTGCCCGATTCCGGCATCAGCGATCGCCTTGGCGCACGGACCGGTGCGGCCGGTGTGGTTGCACGGTTCCAGGGTGACGACCATGGTCAGTTTGCCGGCGGTGGCCGGATCCAATTTTCCCAGCCGGCGCAAGGCGTCGACCTCGGCATGCGGGTGGCCGGCACCGAGGTGGTATCCGGTTGCGATCAAGTTCCCGTCGCCATCCAAAATGCAGGCGCCGACCAGCGGATTTGCCCCGCGATGCCCGCGTCCGGCGGTTTCCAGCGCGGTGCCCAGTGCCGCGTCCAGTTGTTGGGTTGTCACCATTGTTCGCTCGCCTCCTAGCGCTGCTGCGAGATCGTCGGGTCGGGCAGTTCGATTTCGATCTGGGGTTTCGCGTCGCGTTTGGACTTGGCCCAGACGAAGAATCCGACCAGCGTGAAGGCGCCATAGAACAGGTACATGAACGCGCTGGCGTAGTAGCCGGCGGAGAAGAGCAGCGGGACGCCGACCGCATCAACGGCCACCCAGATCAGCCAGAACTCCACCCATCCCTTGGCCATGCCATAGGTGGCCAGAAGGGAGCCGACGAAGGTCCAGGCATCGGCCCAGACCGGCTCGTAGGATCCGAGCACGCGGAACAGCGGGGTGAGCGCTACCGTGCCCAGCAGCAGAACAGCGGCCAGCGCCAGGCGGGTTTTGTTCGAAGCCCACTGCGGGGTGACCGCATGGCCGGTCCCGTTTTTCGCCTGCTTCCAGCGGTACCAGCCGAAGACTGATACGGCGATGAACATGATTTGGCGGCCGGCCTGGCCCCAGAGATTCGCGGTGTATCCGGTATCAAAGAGGCTGCCGAGGAATACCGTGAGCAGCAGGAGATTGCCGATGATGCCCAGCGGCCAGGCCCAGACCTTGCGGCGCATGCCGCCGACGGCACTGGCGAGGCCGAAAATATTGCCAACTACTTCGCGCACCAAAAGTGCCGACGAGCCGATCGCAATTTGCGAGTTGAAAGCTTCAATGAGCCACCGCAGGAAATCCATCATTCCACCCTTCTCGAAGCGGCGGCTCCGGGGGTGTGCATTTGATGGGCCTGTGGCTCCGCTCTAGAAGATAGCCCTGTTCAGGGCCATCGGCGGTGCCAATAGGCAAATCAAATTCGTGCTTCTCCCATCCAGACTTTAACTGTCGGTACCGGAATTTCACCAGTTCAACCGCATCCTCGGCTTGTGGCCTTGGCTGCGGGTCGCGGACTATCACCGCCGGTTCGGACTTTCACCGACCCCGGAGCACGTATTCGTGTTTACTACAAATTATTCTGGCACACTTTGGCCGGGTTTAATGACCGCCGAGTGCAAGATTGCGTAATACATCAACCTCGACCGATGGTTCCGGAGCGGAGTACACCGCCGATCCGGCCACAAACACATCGGCGCCGGCTTCAGCTGCGCGCAGAATGGTGTCGCGCGAGATGCCGCCGTCGACCTGCAGCGCGATCGGCTTGCCGCTGCCTTCGATGGCCGCTCGGGCGCGCTGGATCTTGGGCAGCACCAGATCCAGGAACTTCTGGCCGCCGAAGCCCGGCTCGACGGTCATCAGCAATACCATGTCCAGTTCGCCGAGCATATCCAGGTAGGGCTCGATCGGGGTCGCTGGGCGCAATGCCATGGCGGCCTTGGCGCCGGCCGAACGCAGCTCGCGGGCCAAGCGGATCGGAGCAGCCGAGGCCTCCACGTGGAAAGTCACCGAGTCCACGCCAAGCTGCGCGTACTCAGGAGCCCAGCGATCGGCATTTTCAATCATGAGGTGCACGTCGATGGGTAGCTTGCTGGCTTTCTGCAAGGCCTCCACCACGGGCAGCCCGAGCGTCAGGTTCGGGACAAAGTGGTTGTCCATGACGTCCACATGCACGCCATCGGCGGTGTGGATCCGCTCCAGCTCGCTGGCGAGGTTGGCAAAGTCGGCGGACAGGATCGAAGGATGGATCCGTGCATTGCGCATAGGTGCTCCTTGGAAGGTACGTGCTTGGCTAGGCTTTTTTGGTCAGGATCGCCATGAACATGGCATCGGTGCCGTGCACATGCGGCCACAGCTGCGCGGTGCTGCCCTCGCCCAGAGCGTGGCCCGCAGCCGGCGTTTGCGGGTAGACCACATTAGACACGGCGGCACCGGTGTCCAGCAGCGCGGCGTTCTCGTGCCGCTTGAGGAAGTCCTCGACGACCAGGCGGGTTTCGGCCTGGTGCGGTGAACAGGTCACGAAGCCGACCACACCGCCCACGCGCACCGCGTTGAAGGCCGCGTCCAGCAATTCCCCCTGCAATGCCGTAAGCTCCGGGATGTCACGCGGGGCCTTGCGCCAGCGCGACTCCGGACGGCGGCGCAGCGCGCCCAGGCCCGAGCAGGGAGCATCGACCATGATGCGGTCGTAGTCCCCCGCGTAGTCTTCGCCACCGAATTTCCGGCCGTCTTCCTCGGTGAGCATCCAGTAGTCGTGCGGGACAGCATCCAGGGAATTGGCAACCAGGCGCGCACGGTGGGCGGTTGGCTCGTTGGCGGTGAGCCGTGCATCGCGCTGTACCGCGATGGCACCGAGCAACGCCGCCTTGCCGCCGGGACCGGCACAGAGGTCCAACCAGTAGCGGTCCTCGCCGGCGTCGGGCAGCGCGATGCTGGCCAAGGCGCGGGCCATGACCTGGCTGCCGGCGTCCTGGACCCGCACCGTGCCTTCCTTGACACCTGGAACACGAGCGACATCGCCATGCTTGTACGTGGCTGAATCGGCCACAAGAGTGCCTGGCTCGGCCCCTGCCTCCAGCGCCCCGGAGAGATCGCCCAGGCCGGGGAGGGCGACAAGGTTTACCAGTGGCGCCAAATTGTCGGCTTGAAGCAGCGCTTCAATTTCCGAGCCATCGCGGCCATGGGCGATCAATGCGCCGCGCAAGGCGCGAACAATCCAGTCCGGGTGCGAATGCTCGATCGAGAGCCTCTCGGATTCGGAGCTGGCTGCGTCAGCCAGCTGCGCGATCCACTGTTCGGCTTCCTGCGCGGATACTCGGCGCAGCACCGCATTGATCAGGCCGGAGGGGCCCGCGCCGATTTGGGCACGAGCCAGGGAGACCGTCTCATCCAGGGCCGCATGCTTCGGTACGCGCATGGCCAGCAGCTGGTGGGCGCCCAAGCGCAAGGCATCCAAAATGGCCGGGTCAAGCTCGGCCAGCGGACGATCCACCAAGGTGCTCAAGATCGCGTCGTAAAAACCCTGGCCACGCAGTGCCCCGTAGGCCAGTTCGGTCGCAAATCCGGCGTCGCGCCGATCGAGCTGGAACTCGCGGATCATCTTGGGCAGCACCAGGTTCGCGTAGGCATCCGAAGCTGATACTTCGCGCAGAACCTTGAAGGCGACCAGTCGCGCCGGGTCCGCCTGGCGCTTGCGCTGCCCGGGAGCCGATTGCGAATATTTGCGCGGACCGGATTGGCCGCGATTGCGGGTTCGTCCCTGCGCATCGCGTCGTGGCTCATTGTCGCGGTATCCACCGCGTGGTTCCTGCCCGCTCATGCGAAGCTCACTTTCGTTCCCTGGGTGAGCACGCCACGTGCCCAGTCGGAGGCCTTCATCATTTTTTTGCCCGGAGGCTGGATTTCTGTGGGTTCAAGCGCCCAGGTTGCGGTGCCGATCAGCACCTTGGGCTGCTTGCCCGGTTCGATGCGCACTTCGCCAGGCTCCAGATCGCCGACCTCGCGGCACTCGCGCAGCGGGCCGAACTTGAAGCGCTGGTCCTCGAGCTTCACCCAGGCCCCAGGGAACGGAGTGGTTCCGTGGGCGCGACGCCTGATTTCCGTCGCAGGGCGGGTGAAGTCCAATTCCGCATCGGAATCGGTAATCTTCGGGGCGTAGGTATGCGAACCGGACTGCGGGATGCCAACGGCCTGCCCGGCATCCAGTGCCTGCAGCGTTTGGACTAGCAGCGTTGAACCTGAATGGCTCAGCCGCTCCAGCATGATTCCAGCAGTGTCCAGCTCGCCGATCTTCTCGGTGACCTGCCCGAAAACCGGTCCGGTATCCAGTCCGGTTTCCAGCTGGAAGGTCACCGCGCCGGTGATGTCGTCCCCGTGGATGATCGACTGCTGGACCGGAGCGGCACCACGCCAGGCCGGCAGCAACGAGAAATGCAGGTTGATCCACCCGTGGGCAGGGACCTGCAATGCAGTTTCTGGAACCAGTCCGCCGTAGGCGACGATCGCCGCGGCGTCGAGGTTCAGCGCCTGGAGTTCCGCTGTGGTTTCAGCGGTGATTTTCGCTGCCTTGATAATGGGCAGGCCCAGCTCTTCGGCCCGGGCAGCGACGGGAGAGGGCGTGAGCACGCGCTTGCGTCCCAGCGGCGCATCGGGGCGCGTGAGCACCGCCGCGATCTCAAAACCTGCTTCGTGCAGATAGTCCAGGGAGGTTACGGCAACTTGGGGCGTGCCGGCAAAGAGGATCCTCATGAGCTACTTCCCCATTCCTGCGCCGAAGCTGGAGCCGAGAGCGCCCGAGCGTTTTTGCACAGTGGCGTTGGCGGTTTGCGAGTAGTTGGCTGAACGCAGTGTGCGCCAGGCGGCTTTCTTCTCTTCAGGCGCGAGGCGATCCAGGAAGAGGATTCCGTCCAGGTGATCGGTCTCGTGCTGGAAGCAGCGGGCCAGCATGCCTGCGCCTTCCAGCGCAACAGGATTGCCGAACTTGTCGAAACCGGTTGCTTTGACATGGCGGCGGCGCGGCACCGGTGCGGCTACCCCGGGAATGGATAGACAGCCTTCGACCTGGTCCTCTTGGAAATCGTCGCTCAATTCGAGAACCGGGTTGACGATATGGCCGCGTTCATCGCCGATTTGATAGGTGAACACCCGCAGTGAAACGCCCACCTGCGGTGCTGCCAGACCCGCGCCATGGACGTCTTCCATGGTCTGATCCATATCTTCGACGAGCTTCTGGAGCTCCGGGCCAAAGTCGGTCACCTCCTGCGCTGGGGTGCGTAGAACGGGGTCTCCGATGATCCGAATTCCCAAAATCGCCATAATCCGCTGGTACCTTCTTTGCCGTAGACAGTTGGTATTAGGTTTCGCCGTGCTGAAAGCTAACCGTTCCAGTCTACGCGGTCAGCGCTTGGCTTTATCGAGCTGGCGGCGTGATTTCGGCCAGCGTGGCTCGCGCTTGGGAGATCTTATGCGTGGCTTCCCAATTGCGGCGCAAGGCGTAGAACTTTGCCCAATAGTCCGGCAGGGCCGGCGCCGGCGCCATGAACGTCCTTGTTCCGGTGTCGCCCAGGGCCACAGCCAGCAGCATGGTGTCCGTTCCAAATTTCCATGGCTTCCATTCGCCGGACTCGGCGTCGACAACCTGCTCCTCGGCTTTGCACGCCGCGGCCAGCTGCATGATGACCTTGTCATCCGGACGCTTGACCACACCATCGCGGTCTGAGGTCTTTGTCTTGTAATCCACGATGCATGCCCGGCCCCCGATCTTTGCTACTAGGTCGATGGTCCCGGCATATCCCACGCTGTCATTCCAAACCGTGACTTCCGCGGCCAGAGGTTCAACGTTGTAATCGGCCCACCAGGTTTCAAAGTGCTGCGCGTAGGCCAGCTCGTTGTTTGCTTCGAGCGCGGCCCGCGCCCCGGCGAGATCGTGTTCTTGCCCCAGCGCTTGCAATGCCCGAGCCTCGGCATAGTTATGCACGCGATCTCCGCGCGCGGCCGCCTGGTCCCTGTAGGCCTCAGCCGCACTGGCCGAATCCCGCACTAGCGAACGCAGTTGCCGCGCATCTCCCAGGGCCTGAGCCAGCCGGTGGTCTTCCGAGAGCGACTTGGCGGCCATGTATCCGGCCCAGCCTGACAAATCCATATTGTCCATGCCGATAACTGTGGTGATGGATGGGACAATCGCTTCACCTCCGACCTTTCGGCTGTACATGCGGCCCGAATCGGTCTGTGTCGCTAATTTTGGAGACGTCATGCACACGATCATGGCATGCAGCTACCCCGCTTCGCTCCTAGTGGAGACGGAAATATGAATTTTCCGCGTAGATTCGCGGTTTTTAAGCGTTGTGAACCAGATCTCAGCGTTTCGATTTGTTCGGATGCGAAAACTCGTATAGAGTTTTTACTCGTTGGAAAGAACGGAAACGTTCAAATAACAACACATTTTGCGGACATAGCTCAGCTGGTAGAGCGCAACCTTGCCAAGGTTGAGGTCGCGAGTTCGAACCTCGTTGTCCGCTCGCAAAAAGATTCACCGACTAGGTAAAACTAGTCACTCTGGCTTCGGCCAGTATGGTGGGGTGGCCGAGAGGCGAGGCAGCGGCCTGCAAAGCCGTATACGCGGGTTCGAATCCCGTCCCCACCTCGCAATGAAGATTGCAGATCTTTTTAGCGCGATTGGCGCAGCGGTAGCGCGCTTCCCTGACACGGAAGAGGTCACTGGTTCGATCCCAGTATCGCGCACAGACTTATGGTTCACCAGACCATGAATCTACAATAATTGAATATTATGCGGTCATAGCTCAGCTGGTAGAGCGCAACCTTGCCAAGGTTGAGGTCGCGAGT
>NZ_JACKQN010000006.1:30258-228184 GCF_015524875.1 Glutamicibacter sp. FBE19
TAGAGCGCAACCTTGCCAAGGTTGAGGTCGCGAGTTCGAACCTCGTTGACCGCTCCAAATAAAAATGGGAATCACTCCAAGTGGTTCCCATTTTTGCTTTAAGTTTTGCGACTCGACACGCCCGAGTTTTTTTGATCCTCTTCCCTGATCGCGCTTTTCGCCCTAGGGTGGAGAACAGTTGTGGAGCTAAAGGGGTTCCCACAGACGAATGGAGGTGCAGCATGGCAGGATTTGATGATCTGCGTGGCAAGGCAGAGGAATTCGCAAAAGAGAACCCAGACCAGGTCTCCCAGGGCATCGATCAGGTCGGCGATTTCATCGACGACAAGACCGGTGGCAAGTTCGCTGAGCAGGTCGACGGCATCCAGGGTGGTGCCAACGATTACCTCAATGGACTCGGCGGAGGCGCTGAGGGTGGCGAAGGCGAGAACAACGAAGGCTAATTCCTTCGCTTGACTCCCCTCGGCTTGCCCGAGCATCCAGAAAAGGTACCGACTGCGGTCGGTACCTTTTCCGTTTAACTTCACAAACGGATGTGATTATCCCCTAGCCGGAGCGAGCATGTAGAAATGACTTATGGTTCAACGCTCCTCGATCGAAGATAGTTTAAGCCACGCCGTCATTGCGGGATTGATCACCACATTAGTTGGCTTTGTCGCTTCCTTCGCTGTTGTACTCGCTGGCCTATTTCAGGTCGGGGCTTCACCGGCGCAGGCCGCCTCCGGGCTGTTGGCTCTTTCGGTGTGCGTGGGCATATGCACCATGGCGCTGTCTTGGCGCCATCGGATGCCGATCAGCATCGCGTGGTCCACGCCGGGCGCGGCCATGCTCGCCTCATTGGCGCCGGGTACGTTCACGTTTGCAGAAGCGATCGGCGCCTTCATGATCAGCGGCGTGATGATCGTGCTCACGGGATTGCTGCCCGGGCTGCACAAGTTGCTGGCCCGGATCCCGGTGCAGATTGCCCAGGGCATGCTGGCCGGGGTGCTGCTCCCGCTCTGCATCAAGCCATTTACCTCGCTGGGGACCATTACTGTCCCAGCGCTTGGGATCCTGCTGGTCTTCTTGACCGGGCTGCGGATACTGCCAAAATTCGCGGTGGCCGTGAGCATGCTGGCCGCCGTGGGCTTCGGGCTCTGGCATATTGGACAGAATCAGGCGTGGGCACAGCTGCGGGTGGTGCCGCAACTCGAATTCGTGGCGCCAGAGTTTTCATGGCAGGCGGTGGCCAGCATCAGCGTGCCGCTATTTATCGTGACCATGGCCTCGCAAAACATTCCTGGAGTGGCCGTGCTCAATTCATTCGGATATCAGCTGCCGTGGCGCCCTTCAATGATCCTCACCGGCATCGGTTCCGCGGCCGGTGCCCTATTCGGCGGCCATGCGATCAATCTTGCGGCCATTACCGCAGCGCTTGCCGCCGGAGAACAGGCGGGCGAGAATCCGAAACTTCGTTGGCGGGCCGCAGCCAGCTCAGGAATTTTCTACCTGCTGTTCGGAGCGTGCAGCGCCCTGATCGTCTCGGTGGCCAATACCTCGCCCGAGGGGCTCTTTCAGGCGGCTGCGGGCTTGGCCCTGCTGGCCACGCTGGGAAGTTCGCTGGTGGGCGCGATGGGCGATGCCGCGTGGCGCTTGAGCGCGCTGGTCACGGTGCTGGTCGCCGCCGGAAATCTCGCGCTCTTCGGCATTGGCGGGGCGTTCTGGGCGCTGGTGGCAGGGCTGTTAACCCACTTCATCGCCGAGCGCAATGCCCGGCGATGAAGAATTGGCTAGTACGGATCTGCCCTAGATCGCTGGTTCGCCGATCTGGCCTTCGCGGGCCAAGGCGGTCAAGCGCGAGACCGCGCGGTAGTACTTCTTCTGGTAGCCGCCGGACATCATCTCCGGGGTGAACAGCTCGCTGAACGGCTTGCCCGAAGCCACGATCGGCACATCCTTGTCATACAGGCGGTCAGCGAGGACTACGAAGCGCAGGGCGATGGCCTGGTCCGTAATGGTGTCCACATTGTGCAATACCAGGACATCGGTTTCGGACAGCAGCTGGCGGTAGCGCGAGGGGTGGACCTGGGACAGGTGGGCAACGAGCTGATCGAAATTGTCCACGGCAAGGGTCTTGTCCGTGTAGCGCTGCTGCGCGAAGCTTTCGATCTGTCCATCGTCCAGGGG
This sequence comes from Glutamicibacter sp. FBE19, assembly GCF_015524875.1. Classification (NCBI taxonomy): domain Bacteria; kingdom Bacillati; phylum Actinomycetota; class Actinomycetes; order Micrococcales; family Micrococcaceae; genus Glutamicibacter; species Glutamicibacter sp. FBE19. Next base: position 32,425 of record NZ_JACKQN010000006.1, read on the forward strand.
CTCAGGGGCATCTGGCAGGCCGCGGTGGCGGAAGTCTTCGCCTTCAACACGGTGCACGTCGAACTGCTCGGACAGGGTTTTGATCTCGCGCTGGAAGTCCACGGCAGCGAAGCGGCCTTCGCCCAAAGCACCCGGCAGGGTGTTGGAGGTGGCGGCAAGCTTCACGCCGGCATCGGAGAGCTCGCGCATCAGGCGGGACATCAGCACGGTGTCCCCCGGGTCATCCAGCTCGAATTCGTCGATGCAGACCAGCGAGTACTGGCTGAGCACTTCAACGGTCTGGCGGAAGGAGAGGGCACCGACAAGGTTGGTGTATTCGACGAAGGTGCCAAAAGCCTTGCGGCCCGGCGCGGCGTGCCACAGCGAGGCCAGCAGGTGGGTCTTGCCGACACCGAATCCGCCATCAAGGTAGATGCCGTTCTTGGTTTCTTTTTTCTTGCCAAAAAGCTTGGAAAGGAATGAGCCCGAGTCGTTCTTGCCGACGGTTTCAGCAAAGGCCTTGAGCTTGTTGACGGCCTCGGTCTGCGAGGGCTGCGTCGGATCGGGCCGGTAGGTATTGAAGGACACTTCACCAAAGCGGTAGGACGGGTGGAAACCGGCCAACAATTCCTCGATTGAAAGATTCGGCTTGGTCTCGCTCAGGTGGGTGATTGTCGCCATTGGCTGTGGGAGCCCTTCAGTTGATTGCTCAGATGATCCGGGCTGCCATGGCAAGCCCATCGGCCAGTTTACCTTGGATGGCGGCGTTGATTGCCTAAAATGTCGTATCCCACACCGCCATCGCTGCGGTTCGGGACTAGGCTAGATGTGAAGCCCGGCGCCAGCTGATTTCAGCTTGGCCCAGTACCAAGAACTGCAAGGATCGTGATCATCAATGCCATTGCCTGTTGACTCCAACGAGAAGTACGCCTCCTATGCCCACCCGGAACGGCTCGTCTCCACCCAATGGGTTGCCGAGCATCTGGGCGAGGAGAATTTGGTCGTGCTGGAATCGGATGAGGACATCTTGCTGTATTCCACCGGCCATGTGCCGGGCGCGCTGAAGATTGATTGGCATACCGAGCTGAACGACGAGGTCACCCGCGACTACGTGGATGGTGCTGGCTTTGCCGCGTTGATGGCGGCCAAGGGCATCACCCGCGAGAGCACCGTGGTGATTTACGGGGACAAGTCCAACTGGTGGGCAGCTTATGCCTTGTGGGTCTTCGCCCTCTTTGGCCACGAGGATGTGCGCCTGATGGACGGCGGCCGCGACAAGTGGATTGCCGAAGGCCGTGAACTGAGCACCGTTAAACCCGAGGTTGCCAGCACCCAGTACCCGGTCATCGAGCGTGCCGATGCTGAAATCCGCGCGTTCCTGCCGCAGGTCCTGGCGCATTTGGGCCACCCGCTGATCGACGTTCGCTCGCCGGAAGAGTACACCGGCGAACGGACGCATATGCCCAATTACCCGGAAGAAGGCGCACTGCGCGGAGGCCACATTCCCAGCGCGGCCTCGGTGCCATGGGCCAAGGCGGCTGCCGAGGATGGCACCTTCCGCTCGCGCCAAGAGCTGGAAGCCATCTATCTGGATGGCGCTGGCCTGGAACCCGGCGATGATGTGGTGGCCTACTGCCGCATCGGGGAACGCTCGAGCCACACCTGGTTTGTGCTCAAGCACCTGCTGGGCTTTGAAAATGTGCGCAACTACGACGGTTCATGGACCGAATGGGGCAACGCCGTGGGCGTGCCGATCGTTCGCGGCGAAGCCAAGGGCGAAGTACCAGCACAGCGAGGGGTTCGCGCATGAGCCAGTTGCCTGTTGAGCTCAAGGGAATCGTCGAGGAATTCACCGAAGTTCCTGAAGCGGACCGCCTGGAGCTGCTGCTCGAATATTCGCGAGAGCTTCCAGAACTGCCTGCGCGGCTGGCGGACCACCCCGAGCTTTTTGAGCAAGTGGTGGAGTGCCAGTCCCCGTTGTTCCTGGTTGTGGAAGTGGCCGAGGATGCGGATCGCACAGTCAACCTGTTCTTCTCCGCACCGCCAGAAGCGCCCACCACGCGCGGCTTCGCTTCGGTGCTCGCGGCAGGTTTGGACGGCATCGATGCGCGCTCGGTTTTGGGCGTGCCTGATGACATGCCGCAGCAGCTGGGGCTCACTCGGGCCCTCTCGCCGCTGCGCATGCGAGGCATGACGGCCATGCTCGGGCGGATCAAGCGCCAGGTCTCCGAGCAGCTTGCCGCCTAGCTGGCCGGTGTCTGCTACCACACGCATGAGCCAAGGGGATTAAGGGCATTGGGCAAGAAAAAGCAGTCCGCTTCCACGCCGGCCACCGCGGCCCTGGACGCGGCCGGCATCAGCTATGTTGCACACAGCTACGCGCACAGCGATTCGGCTGAAAGCTACGGCGCCGAGGCCGCCGAGCAATTGGGGGTCAGCGGCGACCGGGTGTTCAAGACGCTCATGGTTTCCACGGGGGCCAATGCCGCCGAGGATCTCGCGGTGGCCGTCGTTCCGGTGGCGGCGATGCTCGACCTGAAAGCGGTTGGTGCTGCGCTGGGCAAGAAGCGGGCGCAGATGGCTGACAAGGCTGCTGCGCAACGCCGCAGTGGCTATGTGCTCGGCGGCATCTCGCCCTTCGGGCAGCGCCAGCGCGCCACAACCGTGATTGACAGCAGCGCACAGCAATTCCAGACGGTGTTCATTTCCGGCGGCCGACGGGGTTTCAGCCTGGAGATCGCCCCGGAGGATGCCGTCGCGGCGACCAGTGCGCTGTGGGCGCCTATCACCAGCTAGCTTTTGCAGGCCGAACCAGGACCCTGCGCCGCATCGGCGCAGGGTCCTTTCAGCTTTGTGCCGCAGTTGCCCGGGCCGCGATGCGCTTGCTCAAGAAGCCGGTGACCGCTTGGGCGAAGCCCTGGGGATCCACATTGGGTTCGCGGGTGTGCCCGGCCTTGGTGAAGGTTCGCAGGGTCACCAGATCCGGGCGCAAGGCGGCAAGCTTGAGGCTGGGCCCGTTCGGGACAAATTCGTCGTCGCGGCTGTGCATGATCAGCGTTGGATGCTTCAGTTCGCTGGCGCGGTCAACCCAATTCAGCCGCCGGAGGTTCACCGGTGCCGCTTGCCCGGTGACCCATCGGCCGGCCTTGTTGGATAGCAGCCACTGGGCAACTCGTCCGACAGATTGCGGGATCTTATTGGCCCGGGCCTGATGGGAGAGGACATCAACCCAGTTGATCACCGGCCCAACCAGCATCAGCGAATCGATGCGATCGGCCAATTCGCTGCGGTCGGCGGTCTGCAAGCTGATCGCGCCGCCCATCGACCAGCCGAGCAAGATGATTTGCTCGGCACCGTGATCCAGGGCGAACTGTATCCCCGCTTGGACATCGAGCCATTCGGTATCGCCAAGACCGTAGCGGCCATCGGGCGCATTGGGCGCGAGCCCGTCATTGCGGTAGCTCATGAGCAGGGCCGTGACACCCATGGATGCAAGCGCCGGGAGCGCGCGAATGGTTTCGTCGCGGCGCGCTCCGCGCCCATGGACTCCAATCACCCACACGTTGTTGTTGGTGGTGCCTCGAACCAGCCATGCCGGCCCGTCCCCGCCTTCCAAGGGCACGACCACGTCTTCGGCGGTGAATCCGAGATCCTCGGGGTGCTCGTAGACCGCACCGGAGAGGTATCCGCGCCGGACCCCTTCCAGGCTCCCCCGGTAAACGTGTTCGATTTTGCGAGCGACCCGCCGTGGCTTGCCCGGAACGTCGACGGGAGCCGAGAGCCGCAGTGCGCAGGCGTCGAACTCGGTGAGGAAGATGCACGGACCAGGCTGGCTGGTATCTGCGTCCTTGACAAAGTGCAACCACAGCTTGCCTTCGCCATCGGTGACAACTTCACGTATCATGCTGTTGCCGATGCGCCGCTCTTCGGGAGTCACCACGCGTCGGGCGAAGTATCCGGCGAGCGCTGATACGCTGGCCGCCAGCAACGAGCCGGCGCCAACGCCCAATCCCACGCCCAGCAATGTTGCGGGGATGGTTTTTCGCGGTTGCAAGGTATCTACGATATTCCGAGCCATGTTTTCATCTTTCCATGTTGTCGCACGGGAATCATCTGCCGGGTCCGAACGTTTCCATGTGTATGAGCAATGAATCCTTGAACGATAGAACTCCATCCGGCGAGAACACTTCGGCGCGTACCGAGGTGCAGTGGCAGGAAATCCTGACTCCCGAAGAATTCCATGTGCTGCGCCAGGCTGGAACGGAACGCCCGTTTACGGGCGAGTACTGGGATACGACGACCGAGGGCGTTTACTCGTGCCGCGCTTGCGGTGCCGAGTTGTTTGCCAGCACGACAAAATTTGATGCGGGCTGCGGTTGGCCGTCCTTCTATGCGCCGTTGGCCGAAGACCGGGTGCGCTATATCACCGACGAATCGATGGGCATGAAGCGCGTGGAAGTGCGCTGTGCAAACTGCGATTCGCACATGGGGCACGTTTTTGAAGGCGAGGGATTCGGCACGCCTACCGATCTGCGCTTTTGCATGAACTCCTTGAGCTTGTCGCTGCGCAGCGCCTCTGAATAAAGTCTTTGCCTGCGAGGCGGTGGGGATCACACTTAGGGCTAGAGTTGCTTATTCATGAGCGACTTAGCATCAACTTTTCTATTGTTTGGGCGTAGCGTTCATATCAAGCACATGAGCGCTCCCCAAACATGAAGAGAAAGTGTACTGAAATGACCCAGATTTCCGCAAAGCCAATGCCGGCCAGCGATGCCGAAGTACTGCAGATCGCGAACTCCGACGCATGGCTGTCCCTGAAGGCTGCCACTGCAGAATTCCAGGGCCTGCAGGCCAAAGACGGGTCGCTCGCGGATTCGGCCGCCGCGCCACGGGCCACCGAGCTCATTGAAACCGCCATCGCCTCCATCCAGAGCCTCAAAGTCCATTTCGAGCACGACGCTGAATACCTCGAACAGCTCGTTGCCGATTTGCAAAAGTGGTCGGATTCCGGGTTCGGTGTGCCTGATTTCCTGGATTCGCTGGTCCAGTTCCAGCCACAGGCCCAGCGCATCGATGGCTTGATGCACCTGGTGCTCTTCCCGATGTACACGCAGAATGGTTCGACCAGCCGCCATTTGGAAGCCGTTCTGGTCCAGGTCATGTGGCCGGAGTTCATTGCGAACCTGGAGGGCACCGACTACACGAACGCGCTGTTCGTTCCGCTGCGCTTTGTCGACTTCACCGAAGGCTACGACACCAATTCAGCGGTGCTGTTCCCGGAATCCGTAGCCATTCGAGAGACCCCCTCATTCACCTGGGGCGCAATCTTCCAGGATCGCGAAGCAGCCCGGTTCCGCAAGGTGCTGCAGGAGGCCGCTTCCATCACCAATTTGCAGTTGCCTGATGACGCGGCCGAGCTGCTGGCAGATCAGCACCTGACCGAAGAAACCTTCATCATGTGGGATCTGATCCACGACCGCACCCACATGCGCGGCGATCTTCCCTTCGACCCGTTCATGATCAAGCAGCGCATGCCGTTCTTCCTCTACTCGCTCGAAGAGCTGCGCTGCGATCTGACCGCCTTCCGCGAGTCCATGAAGATTGCGGGCAACCCGAAGACCGATGAGAAAACCGCCAAGATGGCCAAGCTGGTCCAGTACGCGGTGATCTTCGATCGGATCTTCCGTTTTGCCATCACCGGCTCGCGCGTTCGAAACTACGATGGACTCGGTGGCCAGCTGCTCTTCGCGTGGATGCACCAGCACCACGTACTGCACTGGACCGACACCAAGTTGAGCATCGACTGGGACCAGGTTCCCGAGGTGGTTGCCTCCTTGGGAGATGCGATCGACGAACTGTACTGGAAGTCCATCGATCGCCCGAAGCTGGCCCACTGGCTGGCCGCCTACGAGCTGGTTTCGGCAACGGTCACTCCCAACCCTGCTTCGCAGTGGGCCAAGGGCCCGGAAGCACTGCCGCTGACCGCGCCACTGCGGGAAATCACCGACCAGGTGATGGACGATGAATTCCCGCTGTCGATGTTCTACGAAGCACTGAACAAGAAGATGTCCAGCGTTATCGAATCCACCAAGGGCATGACCGGCGCCACCGAAATCTAGCACTTCTGCCTTAGGCTAGGAAGCGTGAGCAAAGAAAGTTTCTTCTTGAACCAAACACCACGATTAGTGCTCATCGCCGGTGCCACCTCGTACTCCGGCATCGCCTGCGCCCAAGCGCTGGGCGATGCCGGAGTACGGGTGCTTGCCGTCGGCAGCAATCAAGCCCGATTAGATGAACGCCTGCCCTTTGCCGAGGCCCGCTTCGCCTGCGACCTCGCGGATTTCGCGGCAGTGCGCGAACTGGCCGAAAGCATCCATGCGGCTTACGGGCCGATTGATGGGCTGATCCACCTGGTCGGCGGCTGGCGCGGCGGCAAGTCCATTGCCGGCCAAAGCGATGAGGACTGGGATTTCCTGCACCGCAGCATATTGACCACCCTGCGCAACACCACGCGAGTCTTTGTCGACGATCTGCTCGCGTCTCCGTCCGGTCGCTTGGCGATCGTCAGCGCCGAAGCGGTGCAGAACCCGACTCCCTCCAATGCCAACTACGGGGCGGCCAAGGCCGCGGCTGAGCACTGGGTCAACGCGATCGCACGGCTGTTCAGCAAGAACGCCGAAAATGCCTCAGCGATCAGCTGGGTGGTCAAGGCACTCAGCGATTCGGCGCCTGGAGAAGCTGCTGCCGGGCATACCCCGGTGGCGTGGCTCGCCGACGCGGCGCTCGAATTGCTTTCCGATCAGTCGGTAGCGCTCAACGGCACCCGGGTTGCCCTGCCCCAAGCCTGAGCCTGCCGCGCCATGGCAGCCCGCAAACGCAGTGACCTAGTTTTTCTCTTTACCCTTTTAAGGACCACATAACGATGACCACACTTCATGACACCGCTGTGCGGGGTTTTGCTTCAGACAACTACTCTGGCGTTCATCCGCGAATCCTCGATGCGATCGCACGGGCTAATGGCGGGCACCAGATTTCCTATGGCGAAGACCAGTACACCGAAGCATTGGGCCAGGTCGCGCACGATGTCTTTGGCGAGGATGCAGCGATCTTCCCGGTCTTCAATGGCACCGGGGCGAACGTCACCGCACTGCAGTCGCTCCTGCCGCGCTGGGGCGCGGTCATCTGCGCCACCACAGCGCATATCAACGTCGATGAAAATGGCGCCCCCGAACGGGTCGGCGGATTCAAGCTGCTCCAGGTGGCAACGCCTGATGGCAAGCTCACCCCGGAACTGATCGACCAGGAAGCCTGGGGCTTCGGCGACGAGCACCGCGCCCAGCCGCTGGCGGTCTCCATCACCCAGGCCACCGAGCTCGGAACCCTGTACTCCCCCGAAGAGATCAAGGCGATCACCGAGCATGCGCACAAGCTGGGCATGAAGGTCCACCTCGATGGTTCGCGCTTGTCCAATGCGGCAGCTTCCCTGGGTGTTCCCTTGCGCGCGCTGACCACCGATGCCGGCGTCGACATCGTCTCGCTGGGCGGGACCAAGAACGGCATCCTGCTGGGCGAGGGAATCTTGACCCTGCGCAAGGAACTTGCGCAGGACATGAAGTACCTGCGCAAGATGAACATGCAGCTGGGCAGCAAAATGCGCTTCATCTCGGCCCAGCTGATCGAGCTTTACGGCACCGGGCTATGGCGCGAACTTGCCAGCCACTCGAACCTGATGGCAGCCAAGCTCTCCGAGGCGGTAGAGCAGATCGACGGCGTTGAGCTGGTCTACCCGACACAGGCCAACGGCGTCTTCGCGCAGCTGCCAACCGAGGTCAGCGATGAACTGCGCAAGCATTTCCGCTTCTACGACTGGGATCGGGCGGCCGGCGAGGTGCGCTGGATGTGCTCCTTCGACACCACCGAACAGGACGTGGAGGCATTCATCGCCAAGCTGCGCGAGCTGATGAACGCGCATCTGGCCGCGTAGCTTGCAGGATGGGTCGGCGTGCCGTACCGCACCTCGGGTACGGCACGTTTAGACTCAAATTGTGACCTACGATCGCCCTGCTTCCGCCATCCCGAGCGCCTTTGCGAAGGCCCTCGATGAGTTGTCGCATGCCAAGGTGCGCAAGGAACTGAAGTTCACCGAAATTCCGGCGCCGGGCCGGCTCGCTCCCTTCGCGCTGGCGCTCAGCGGAGACGTGATCGACGTTGTTCCTCCCGACCACGGTCCGCACGGGCAAGAGATTGGCCGCACGCCGTTCCTGCAGCCCCAGGAGCAATTGGCCACCGGGCGATTCATCCTCCTCTACGATCCGGCTGGCCAGGAACTGTGGAATGGGCAGTTCCGCATTGTCACCTATATCCGGGCACGCTTGGACCACGACATGGGCCAAGATGCCATGCTCGCCTCGGTGGCCTGGTCGTGGCTGGAAGATTCCCTGCGCGAACGCGAGGCATTCCACCACTCGGCCGGGGGCACCGCCACGCGCGTGATCTCCGAGTCCTTTGGCGATCTTGCCGGGGAACAAGACCATATCGACATCGAGCTGCGGGCATCCTGGTCCCCCGATTCGGAGCACCTCGGCCCCCATTTGAGCGCTTGGGCCGACTTGGTGTGCACCTTCGCCGGGTTGCCACCACTGCCCGAGGGCGTGCAGCAGCTGCCGCATCGCCGGCTGAGTTAACCGCCTGTTCCCCGCGGGAGATGCCGGTTGGACCTAGAATGGAAGCATCATGCCGAATTCTGACTCCACCGCTTCCGCATCATCCGCCGCCGGCCTCGAGCCCAATCAACCGGCGCTGACCCCGCTCACCCATCCACGTGATGGCATTCCCGAGGTCATCAATACCCAAGCGGCCCTGTCCCGCGCGGTGCGCGAACTGGGCGCTGGAACCGGCGATCTTGCTGTTGATACCGAGCGAGCCAGCGGTTTCCGCTACGGACAGCGCGCTTTCCTGCTGCAGATTCGACGCGAAGGCGCCGGCACCTGGCTCATCGACCCCGAGGTATTGGATGACCTGGGCGAGTTGCGCAGCTTTGTGAACCAGCAGCCATGGATTCTTCACGCCGCAACCCAGGATCTGCCCTGCCTCCATGAATTGGGCATGTCGCCTACCGCCTTGTTCGACACCGAGTTGGCGGGCCGGCTGGCTGGTTTCCCCCGGGTCTCCCTTGGAACGATGGTCGGCGAATTGCTGGGATTGCAGCTGGCCAAGGAGCATTCGGCGGTAGATTGGTCCACCCGCCCATTGCCCGAGTCCTGGTTGAACTACGCCGCGCTAGACGTCGAGGTCCTCGAAGAGCTGCGCCAGGAAATCACCAAGGTCCTCGAAGAGCAGGGCAAGATGGACTTCGCCCTCCAGGAATTCGAATACGAGCGGAACCTGCCTGATCCGCAGCCGTCCGAGGAACCATGGCGCAAGCTCTCCGGGATCCACAAGCTCAAAGGGCGGCGCAACCTGGCCATCGCCCGCGAGCTGTGGCTCTCGCGCGAAGCCCTGGCTCGCACCCAGGATGTCGCCCCCGGGCGGCTGCTGCCCGATCGCGCCATCATGGCGGCCATTGAACAGCGGGCGGCCAGCGTCCCGGCACTGCTGCAGATCCCCGGGTTCCACACCAGAAATGCCAAGCGCGATGCTCCGCGATGGATGGATGCGATTCAGCGTGGGCGCAATACCCGCGATTTGCCCGAACTGCGCTCGAGCAAAGCCGGCCTGCCCCATCCCCGGTCATGGGCGGAGAAGAACCCGGCGGCAGCGGTCCGGCTCGACGCCGCGAAGGCCGTGCTCGGCGAAGTGGGCGAACACTGGAACATCCCGGCGGAAAATCTGCTGACGCCCAAATACCTGCGGGAGCTGTGCTGGAATCCGCCAGCACTGATCAGCGTCGAAACCGTGGCTGAAAAGCTGGATTCAATGGGCGCCCGACCATGGCAGCAAGAGCTGCTCTCGGCAGGTTTGGCCCAGGCGTTCGCCAGCAACTAGGGCCTCCTGCCCGCTTCCAGGCGCCCAGGACATGGCGCCTTGTGATGTGCTGCACTTGCACTTCAAGTTACTCCTGAGTAACCTATGGTTTAGGTCACAGTGATGCTGGCCGCTGCCCACTCCTGGGCAGCATGAATCAACCTCAAGGAGCCTTACGGTGAGTGCCAACGCTTCGACCGCGCCCCATACCGCGCATCCCTCCCTGGACGACCGCGACGTCGTGTTCATTGATGGAGTGCGCACCCCTTTCGGCAAAGCAGGCGAAAAGGGCATCTACCATGGAACCCGTGCCGATGATCTGGCCGTCAAAGCGGTCCGGGGACTGCTTGAACGCAACCAAAAAGTTCCTGCCGAGAAGATCGATGAAATCTCCATCGCCGCCACCACGCAATCCGGGGACCAGGGGCTGACCCTGGGCCGCACCGTGGGGCTGCTGTCCGGCATCCCGAAGTCGGTTCCCGGCTTTGCCATCGACCGCATGTGCGCCGGTGCGATGACCGCTGTCACCGCAACCGCAGGCGGCATTGCCTTTGGCGCCTATGACGTAGTTGTCGCCGGCGGCGTGGAACATATGGGAAACCACCCGATGGGCGCAGGGGCCGACCCCAACCCGCGTTTCCTCTCGGAAAGGATCGTGGACCCGCAGGCCCTGAACATGGGCAATACCGCGGAGAACCTGCACGACCGGTTCCCCGCTATCACCAAGGAGCGCGCCGACCGCTACGCAGTGGCTTCGCAGTCCAAGCTTGCCAAGGCCTACGAGAACCAGCAGATCCAGCCGGACCTGATTCCCGTGGCTGCCAAGCGCCCGGGCGAAGGCTGGGCCGTGAATACCCGCGACGAGCCGCCTCGCCCTGGCACCACCATGGAATCGCTGGCCCAGCTGCGCACGCCGTTCCGTGCTCATGGACGCGTCAGCGCCGGCAACGCCGCGGGCCTCAACGACGGTGCCACCGCAGCCCTGCTAGCCAGCGGCCAAGCAGTTCGGGAATTGGGGCTGGAGCCCAAGATGCGCATGGTCTCCTTCGCCTTTGCCGGTGTTGAACCAGATGTCATGGGCTACGGGCCAGTTCCCGCCACCGAAAAGGCGCTGGCCAAGGCCGGATTGGGCATAGAGGACATTGGCCTGTTCGAGATCAACGAGGCGTTCGCCGTCCAGGTGCTCTCCTTCCTGGACTACTACGGCATCGATCAGGATGACGATCGGGTCAACCGCTACGGTGGCGCCATTGCGATCGGCCACCCGCTGGCTTCCTCGGGCGTTCGCCTGATGACCCAGCTGGCTCGCCAGTTTTCCGAAGACCACTCCGTGCGATACGGCATCACCACCATGTGCATTGGCCTGGGAATGGGTGGCACCGTCATTTGGGAAAACCCCAATCATCCAGATTTCGGCAGCAAGGCGTAAGGAAAAGACCATGACTGCAACCACCACTTCCTACTCGGCTGTCGCCGAGCTCATGCAGGACGAGACCGTAACCCACTCCTACGTCAGCGATGTGGCTTTGCCCGGAGGCAAGACCCTGGCCCTGCTGACCCTGGACAACGGCCTGGACCACAAGAAGCCAACCACACTGGGACCTAACGGGCTGCTGGAACTGCGCTCCACCCTTGAAACCCAAGCGGCACGTGCCAAGGCCGGCGAGATCGACGCCCTGGCCATCACCGGCAAGCCATACTTCCTGATTGCCGGCGCAGATCTGTCGGCGGTCACCCGGCTCAGCGCCCCGGACCAGGCCACCGCCATGGCTTCGCTTGGCCATTACACCTATGAGCTGCTTGCCGATCTCGGAGTTCCCACCTTCGCCTTCATCAACGGGCTGGCGCTCGGTGGCGGGCTGGAAATCGCCCTGGCGTGCAACTACCGCACGGTGAGCACCGCGGCCGGGGCCCTAGGACTGCCTGAATCCTTCCTTGGCCTGATCCCCGGATGGGCCGGTGTCTACCGCCTGCCACGGCTGGTGGGCCCGGAGAACGCCTTGAAGGTGATGATCGAAAACCCGCTGAACAACAACCGGACCCTGTCCGGCCCAGCTGCCTTCAAGATAGGCGTTGCCGACGCGCTGTTCGAAGCGGCAGATTTCATCGAGCATTCCACCAAATTTGTTGGCGCCGTCTTGTCAGGCGAAACCGAGGTTCAACGCCCCAACGCTGTTGATCCCAGCGATCCCGAGGTGGCTCGCCGCTGGCTCGACGCAGCTGACCAGGCCGAAAAATTTGTCGATGCCAAGCTCTCTGGTGCAGCGCCCGCCCCGTACAAGGTCTTGGAGGTCTTCCGCAAGGGAATGAGCCTGACCCAGCCTGAATCGGCGCAACTTGAAGTTGACGCCCTGACCGGACTCATGCGCACTAATCAATTCCAGAACACCGTGTACGCTTTCTTGGATTTGGTGCAAAAGCGTGGCAAGCGTCCAGCCGGCGCACCGGATGCAAAGCTCGCCCGCCCTGTCACGAAGGTCGGAGTTGTCGGCGCCGGGCTGATGGCCAGCCAGCTGGCGTTGCTCTTTGTGCGCCGCTTGAGCGTGCCTGTGGTGATCACCGACCTGGATCAGTCACGCGTGGATAAGGGCCTGGCCTACATCAGCGGTGAAATCGACAAGCTGCACAGCAAGGGCCGCATGAGCCAAGACGCGGTGAACCGCGCCAAGGCCTTGGTCACCGGTTCGGTCACCAAGGATGCCTTTGCCGATGCCGATTTTGTCATCGAGGCAGTCTTCGAAGAGCTCAACGTCAAGAAGCAGGTCTTCGCCGAAGTAGAAGCCGTCGTCTCCCCCGAATGCATTCTCGCAACCAACACCTCCTCCCTGTCGGTGACCGAGATGGGACGCGACCTCAAGCACCCGGAACGCCTCGTTGGCTTCCACTTCTTCAACCCGGTAGCCGTGATGCCGCTGCTGGAAATCGCTGCGACGCAATGGACCAATGAATCCTCGCTGTCCACCGCTTTTGTGCTTGGCAAGAAACTGAAGAAGACAACCGTCAAAACCCAGGACGCGGCGGCATTTGTCGTGAACCGGGTCCTGCTGCGCCTGATGAGTGAAGTGCAGGCAGCCTTTGATGAGGGCACTGACGCTGTTACTGCCGATTCTGCCTTGACTCCGATGGGGCTTCCGATGAGCCCATTCACGCTGCTGTCCATGGTCGGGCTGCCGGTGGCACAGCACGTCAACGAGTCCCTGAATTCCGCTTTCGGCGACCGATTCGTGGTTTCCGAGAACCTTCAAAAGCTGATCGATGCAAAGATCACCGCCCTGTGGGTTAAGGACGAACAAGGCGCACAAGCGCTCAACCCCTTGGCCGAAGAGCTGTTGGTTCAGGGTTCGAACCCTTCTACCAGCGAGGAAATTCTTCTCCGCGTGCAAGATGCGCTTGCGGAAGAAATCGGCTTGCTCCTTGCTGAAGGCGTCGTCGCCGAAGCAGCGGATGTCGACCTGTGCATGATCACTGGTGCCGGCTGGCCCATGCACTTGGGCGGGATCACCCCGTACCTCGACCAGGTCGGCGCTTCCGAGCGCGTAAACGGCAAGAAATTCAACAGCTAGCATCCTGCTGAACCTCTGGGCTCCATTCCTTGCGGGTTGGAGCCCAGAGTTTTCTGTCGCGCTCGGCCTCCCACTGCTCAAACGAGACCGGGCCGTTAGCGATAGCTGGTTCGCAAGGCTGAAGTGCTAATGAAAGTTTGTCTTGGCTCTTAGCACCGCCACAGGGTGTTCTGTCAGAATAATTCCATGACTGACATCGCTCAACCAGCCCGCCGCACCGTCATGTGCGCCTCCGCCGCCCTCGGTTCCGCAGCTCTTTTGACTGCATGTGGCGACGGACATTCTGAAGCGCAAGTTCCTCAGGCCTCGCCAGTTCCGTCACCTACCGGTGAAGGCCAGGCAGTGATCGACCTCGCCGAATTGGAGGTTGGGGCGAGAGCCACTGTGCAAGCCAAGCATCCCACGGGGGCTGAAATTCCGGTGCTGCTCTTCCGGCCGGACGAGAAATCTGTCCTCGCCTACTCCAGTGTCTGCACGCACCAGGGCTGTGTGGTCACAACAAAATCCACGAAAGACGACTTTTTCTGCGCCTGCCACGGATCACGCTTTCAACCATCGGACGGCACGGTGACCAATGGACCGGCGATCGCTCCCCTGGCGCGCTACGCGACGAAGATCAAGGACGACAAGGTCATCGTCTTCGTCACCGACTCCAAATAAGTCGAGAAATCTTGCAGAAAAGCGGAATGCTGCGACCCTTGGCGGGTTGCAGCATTCCGCTTTGTGCGCAACCGGCAATTAGAAAAGTGCCACCTTCTGCGGAGCTGGGAAGATGGAATCCAGTTCGGCACGCTCGGCATCCGACGGAACCCAGCGTACTGCCTTGGCATTCATCTGGATTTGCTCGGGTCGGGTCGCTCCAGCGATGACCGATGACACGGGTTGCTGCGCTGCCAGCCAGGAGAAAGCAAGCTCGATTGGCGCCAGATCGCGATCAGCGGCAAACTGCGCAAAACGATCAAGCTGCTCAAAGTCAGAGGTTTCAACCAGCTGCTGACGAGCATGAGTCAGGCGGCTGCCTTCAGGGGCGTATCCCTTGGAATATTTTCCGGTCAGCAATCCGTTGGCTAGCGGGAAGTATGGAAGAACGCCGAGTCCAAACTCGCGCGCAGCAGGCAGCACTTCCAGCTCTGCGCGACGGTCAATGAGATTGTAATGGTTCTGTGCCGAGATGAATCGCTCGGTGCCCAGCTCACGGGCCACATACTCTGCCTGGGCGATCTGCCACCCAGCGCGGTTGGAATGGCCAATATAGCGGACCTTTCCGCTGGTGACCAGATCGTCCAAGGCGCGCAGCGTCTCGTCGATCGGGGTATTGGCATCTGGCGTGTGGAATTGGTACAGATCGATATGATCCGTCCCAAGGCGCTTCAGGGAAGCTTCCACTGCCTTCATGATGTACCGGCGGGAACCGCGGGCATTGAAGTCCGGCCCATTGGCCCCACTGACATCCATGCCGAATTTGGTGGCCAGGACAATGTTCTCGCGGTTCTTGCCCAGGGCCTTGCCCAGGCGCTGCTCGGATAATCCTGCAGTTTTTCCGTAGTTGTCCGCGACGTCGAAGAACGTGATACCGGCGTCCAACGCGGCATGAACGACTGCGTCCGAGCCTTCCTGGGACTCGGTAGCGGTACCGGTTCGGCCCAAATTGTTGCAGCCCAAACCCACGACGGAAACGCTCAAGCCACTGTGTCCTAGTTGACGGAATTCCATGCACACCTCGCTGTTTTTCCTTCGCCGCTTTTCTGCGCGACCTTATACCCATAGGCTATCGGGTAGGTGCTGTAACCGAAGAGTTCACGACACAATTCACTGCATTGCATATTTATCCATTAGGATGGAAACATGTCTAAAGTTCTTACCAATCTTCCTGTAGGAGAACGCGTCGGAATCGCGTTCTCCGGTGGCCTCGACACGTCGGTGGCAGTAGCTTGGATGCGCGACAAGGGCGCCATTCCTTACACCTACACTGGCGATCTCGGCCAGTACGACGAACCAGATATCGACGCCGTTCCTGGCCGTGCACTGGAGTACGGCGCCGAGAACTCCCGTCTGGTCGACTGCAAGCCGGCACTCGTCGAGGAAGGCTTTGCAGCTCTTGCCTGCGGCGCCTTCCATATCCGCACCGGTGGCAAAACCTACTTCAACACCACCCCACTGGGCCGCGCCGTCACCGGCACGCTGCTGGTACGTGCCATGCGCGAAGACGGTGTGGATGTCTGGGGCGATGGTTCAACCTACAAGGGCAACGACATCGAGCGCTTCTACCGCTACGGCCTGATGGCCAACCCGAAGCTGCGCATCTACAAGCCATGGCTTGACCCGAACTTCGTCGCTGAGCTCGGCGGTCGCCAGGAAATGTCGGAGTGGCTGCAGGAGCACGGCTTCCCATACCGTGACTCGGCCGAAAAGGCCTACTCGACCGACGCCAACATCTGGGGCGCAACCCACGAAGCCAAGACCCTGGAACTGCTCAACAGCTCGATTGAGACCGTTGAGCCGATCATGGGCGTGAAGTACTGGGACGAGAACGTTGAGATCAAGACCGAAGACGTCTCGGTTTCCTTCGTTGCCGGCCGCCCGGTAGCCATCAACGGCAAGGAATACACAGACGCTGTGGCTCTCGTGAATGAAGCCAACATCATTGGTGGACGCCACGGTCTGGGCATGAGCGACCAGATCGAGAACCGCATCATCGAGGCGAAGTCGCGCGGCATCTACGAAGCGCCTGCCATGGCTCTGCTGTACATCGCGTACGAGCGCCTGGTCAACGCCATCCACAACGAAGACACCGTGGCCAGCTACCACAACGAGGGACGCCGCCTGGGCCGCCTGATGTACGAAGGCCGCTGGCTGGACCCACAGGCTCTGATGCTGCGCGAATCGCTGCAGCGCTGGGTCGGCTCGGCCATCACCGGTACCGTCACCATCCGCCTGCGCCGCGGCGACGACTACACGATCGTGAACACCGAGGGCGAGAACCTCAGCTACCACCCGGACAAGCTGTCGATGGAACGCGTGGGCGACGCAGCCTTCGGTCCTGTTGACCGCATCGGCCAGCTGACCATGCGCAACCTGGACATTGCCGACTCTCGCGGCCGCCTGGAGCAGTACGCCAACATGGGCCTGGTCGGTGGAACCACCGCAGAACTCGTTGGTTCGCTGGAAGCCGGGGGCGCCAATGATATCGTCAACGCCACCGCTGTGGACAGCGACGATCTGGCTACCGATCGCGCCATTGAATCGGCTGCTTTCGACGCTGGTACCGACTAAAGGCTTGCCGCTAGTCAAAAACGGATCAGGGCTTCTCTTGAAGAGAAGCCCTGATCCGTTTTTATTTTTACCTTGGTGCCCAGCAGAGCAATCCATTGGCAGCTGCGAGGAACTGCAACTCCATGATGGAATCACCCAGGGCCAATATCCGCAGAGATCCATGAATAATTGCCATGGCCTTGGTGCACTTCGCCATGATCATGAACGCTACATAGCCCAAGCAGGTCCCGAGGGTGATTTAGATACCGAACAGGGCCGCTTGCTCGTTAGGCAGGGCCATCGACTTGCCCGTCACCGGCCCGATGGCAAATCCAGCCGCCGTTTGCAGCGATACTGCGAAGTCCACCCGAACCTAGGCTTCTAGCAATGCCAGCAGCGGGCTGACGGCCAGCGTGAAGCCAATGAGCGAGACCATCCGCAGGATCAAGCGCACGCGGGCACCTTGCTTGGAATTAGGTGCTGGAAGGTTGAACCCGTGCTCGATAATCCAGGCCACGATCGTCACCAAGACGCCGGCCAGAGCCAATTGCGCAGGAGCTACCTCGCTGAGAAGCGAAACAATTCCAATTCCAATAATGGCACCGACGAATGCTTGGAATACCAGATGAAGGGGCACGCGGGTCGCGCCCATCTGCGGCGACTTGCGAGGGGCACCGGGAGTCTCATCCCGATCTTCCTGAGGAATCATATCTCCTAATTTCCTATAACAATCAAGCCGAGAGGACCAAGGCGTCTTCGCTGAGTTCCTTGCGAAGCAATAGACCACAGCCTCCGCTGAACGACACCGCCCCGAAGTGGGAAGCTCTCGCTATTTCCTTGAATCCGAAAGATGCCTGCAAGGCAAGCGAGCTGGTATTCCGTGCATTGACGATGCACCATGCTGTAGTGTCCCGCTCGGCGACCCACTTCAGCCGCGCAGCGGTCAGTATCGAGGCGAATCCACGATGCTGATGCTCTCGCGAAATCTCGACACCAGAGAGGTAGTAGCCAGCCGGAGCAAGCTGATCGCTTGGATCCCACCAGCCAGCTCTCGCCCACCCGACAAGCTGTCCTTGCGGATCCTTCAGCACCAATTGGCATTCATTATCGCCAAAGCGGGAGGGTTCTGAAGAACGCCCCAGGGACCGCGACAGTTTCTGTATGGCTTCGTGGTCAGAAGCCTGCATGGCTTCGGGCTGAAGGGCAGGCATGGTTCTCTAGTCGAGGGTCATTGGCTTCGGCGGCATTGGGTGCACGCTCTTGAGCTTCTCGGGCGTTGCGTATTCCGCGGTGCCAATGCTCATTTTGGTGAAGTCCAGCTTCGCTTCGCGGATGCACGTCTTGATCGCTGCGACTGCCAGTTTAGGCGCCGGGGTGAGAATACGGATGTTGATCTTCCGAGGTGCAAAGTCGCTGGACTCCACGGTGCCCAATCCACGCCATGCCAGGTGCCCGGTCAAAGCTTCCTTGGCCTTCTTTTCCAAGTAGTGGTCACGCTCGGTGCCGGAGGCCGACTTCAACGCGTATTGCACGATGACCCAGGACTGATCTTCCTCGCTGATTTCGGCGTAGCCTTCATCGGCGCAAGCCTGCAAGAATCCAGCGAACAGCTCATCGGCACGATCGTTATCCACGTCCTGAACATCGCTGGTGGTGGACATGTGGCCCACGCTGCCATGGTTGATGACGAACTGGCCTACTTCTTCGTTCTCGAATTGCTGGAACCACGCTTCGCGGAAGTGCAGTACGTTTTTCTCGTCCAAACGATAGGTGCGAATAATCGCCATTGGTTTCCCTTTACAAGGTCAGTAGTTCAATGAAGTGCTTGTGGCTATAAGTTGTGAAGCTGGTCGGCCTTATCAAGCCAGCCTTGGCGGTGCGAGTGGTTGAAGGGCGCTTCATCCCGTTGAACCGCATCGAGGAGTTTCTCGCTGGCGGCGCGTATCTCGTTCTTGAGTTCCTCGGGGTAGTCCATTGACCGCCCATGTTCCTCGAATTCGTCTTCATCGTCGAGGAAAGTACCGCGGCTTCGCGACCGGATGACGTCGAGGTCAAGGTCCACCGAATTCACTTCCCAGCCGCCATGCTGCAACGGACGCCATCCGATGGCATGGGAGAGATCGATGTAGACATCAAAATCCTCGGCAGGATCCGCATACAGCGTGCCGATCCATGAGCCCGCGTGCGGAATCAGGCACAGAGCATTTGTTTGAGCCAAGTGGGCTGCGCCAGGCCTCGCGACCAATGAGCCAGCGGGTTGGAACAACCAGTGCCCGTGCACATCTTTCCCGAGGTAGAACCCCGGAACCACCCAATGCGGCAGGCCGTTGTATTTCCAGGCGCGGGCTACCACCAAGGCCCCGAAATCGATGCTTTCAGGGTTGCGCGGCAAATCAACGGGGAAGCTGTGCAGTGCACTCATAGCTTGGGAATCTGTCCTGTGGGCAGATCCTGGCCTGGCAGTGGACGGGCAAACGGAACCTTGGTGCCAAGCACTTGGGCGAGCGTGTCCCTTGCCACCTGCTGGGCGGTCAAGCCGACGCGATCAAGAACTTCGGCTCGTGAACCGTGGGCAAGGAATTCCGTAGGCAGGCCGACTTCGTTCAGTGCAGTGTCGACACCAGCTGCGCGCATTTCGGTACGCAGGCGGGAGCCAACGCCGCCAGCCCGGACTCCATCTTCGATGCACACCACGATGCGGTGGCGGGCAGCCAATGAAATCACCGACTTCGGCATCGGCAGGACCCAACGAGGATCCACCACGGTAACCGAGACTCCTTGGCTATTGAGCCGCTGGGCAACGTCAAGGGACAACTCGCTCATGGCGCCGACCGAAACGATCAGGACGTCCGGCGCAGCCCTGTCACCCAGGCGCGCCAATACATCTACGCCATCTGGCAAGCGGTCGATTGCATCAATGGGTTCGCCCACAGAGCCCTTGGAGAAGCGAACAACGCTCGGCGCATCGTTGATATCCAATGCTTCACGCAGCTCTTCACGCAGACGTGTTGCGTCGCGTGGTGCCGCCAAATGCAGGTTCGGGACAATTTGGGTCAGCGCCATGTCCCACATGCCATGGTGGCTTGCACCATCCGGGCCTGTAACGCCGGCACGGTCGAGAACGATGGTAACCCCGGCCTTGTGCAAGGCGACGTCCATGAGCAATTGATCGAAGGCACGGTTCAGGAAGGTCGCATAAACGCAGACCACTGGGTGCAGTCCGCCGAAAGCCAATCCGGCTGCGGTGGTCATGGCATGCTGTTCGGCGATGCCGACATCGATTACGCGCTCGGGATGCTCCTGGGCCATTTTCTTGAGGCCCACCGGTTGCAGCATGGCGCCGGTGATCGCGACAATATCGTCGCGTTCCTTGGCCACCTTGGCGATCTCTTCGCCGAAAACGCTGGTCCAGCTTTGCGCGCTGGACTTGGATACGGGCAGGCCGGTCACCGGGTCGATGATGCCCACCGCATGGAACTGGTCAGCTTCATCGGCACGGGCAGGCGCGTAGCCGTGTCCCTTTTCGGTCAAGGCATGGACAAGCACCGGACCGGAATATTGCTTGGCCTGCTGCAGGGCTTCTTCGACTGCGCGCTGGTTGTGCCCATCAATCGGGCCAATGTATTTCAGCCCGAGATCTTCGAAAAGCCCCTGCGGAGCCCACCAGTCCTTGATTCCCTTTTTGGTTGCGTGAAGGGACTTGTAGGTGAAACCACCAATGGGTCCGGAGCCCTTGAGCCTGTCCTTGAGCTTTTCCATCGCGGTTTCGTACGCAGGATGGGTGCGGAACTTATCCAGTTGCTGACGAAGTCCCGAGAGCTGATTGGCCAAGCCGCCAATAGTCGGGGCGTACGAACGGCCGTTATCGTTGACCACAATCACGGCCTTGCGGTCCTTATCGGCCGCGATGTTATTTACAGCTTCCCAGGCCATGCCACCGGTCAAGGCACCGTCGCCGACGAGGGCCACGGCATAGCGCTCATTGTTGCGCATCAGCTTATTGGCACGGGAAATGCCATCAATCCACGAAAGCGAGGAGGAAGCGTGGGAGGACTCGACCACGTCATGTTCTGATTCGGCACGGTCGGGGTAGCCCGACAAGCCACCCTGCTGGCGCAAGGTCTCAAAGTTCTGGCGCCCGGTCACGAGCTTATGGACATACGACTGGTGTCCGGTGTCAAAGACGATGGAGTCTTGTGGCGAGTCAAAGACTCGGTGGATGCCCAGAGTCAATTCGACGACGCCGAGGTTTGGGCCCAAGTGGCCGCCGGTGCGAGCAACGTTATCGATGAGAAAAGTACGAATTTCATCCGCGAGCTCGTGAAGTTGTTCCAGGGTCAGCGCCCGCAGATCGCTTGGTTTCTTGATGGTCTTCAGCAAAGACACGCTCGTCCCCTTTACAAATTCGCCCGTGGTGGCCGTGAGCCCATGCGAAATACTTAGTCTACCGCGTTGGAAGCTTCTCCTATTATCCGCCACTGCTCCGGATAGCGCGAATTTCCAGGCAATGACGTTCAATACCTCGTCCTGCATTGGCGAACAGCTGACACTTATTCGAACCTCGCCAGCGCGTCCTGAATCATCCGGTGTCCTTGCGCCTCGAATTCGGCGTCGCCCACTTGATATGCCCAGATCGCCGTTCCGATGGCTTCTCGCAGGAGCATGAGCCGCCATGACGGCTCGTGGCGGGGATCCTCACCGTAGCCTTCGATGAAGGCGGACTCCAGCTCCGGGTGCCCTTTGAATTGCTGGCTGCCTAATCTGGCCAGGTCGCTGGCAGCTGGTCGAAACTCGAATCTGCCAAAATCTATGGCTCGCAATTGGCCTTGATCCACCAGCCAATTGCGTGGCTGCCAGTCACCATGAGTTGGAACAAGCACCGCGTCTTGGGGCTCTTGCGCGGCAAAGATCCGTTCGATCTCCTTGCATTGGCTCACGCTGATTCGATGTTCCGAGGACAATAATCGACGGAACTTTACGAGCAATCGGGATTCGTAGTCCGGGTCCAGCCGGTGAGCCTGGGAATGGAAGATCTTTAGCGCGGCACCGGCCTGACGGTGGATATCTGGACTCAATTCGTTGCCCGTACCCGCGCAGAGCGTGCCTGGCAAGTAGTCCAATACCATTAGGCGCAGTTCCTCGCTATAAAACAGCATTTCTGCAGCGAGACCGCGCGTTTTCAGTTCCCTGGTGTAACTTTGATGCGCGATAAGCTCACGAGAAATATGGTGGTTGCCTTCTCCCCCGGTTTTGAGAATGCAATCCTGCTGGCTCGTGCGAAGGTGCAGCACTCTTGTGTCGGTAAGATTCCATGAAAGGTCGCGAACTACCTCAACGTTGCCAAGCCAGGCACGCAGTTGAGCTGCTTGTCCAGCGGCCAGGAACTGCGCAGGATCATTTCCAGTCATCGCAATCCCACGGGCTGCCTTCTGGCCGAAGGGGCCACATAGACCAGGTGTTCAGCACTGGCGTATCCGCGGGTGCGGCCGAAACGCTGCAGCCCCAAACGATCGCAAATTTTCTGCGATGCCTCGTTGCGCGGATCTACAATGGCGAAAACCGGCTGATCCGCGTTCGCCTGGTTGGCGTAGCCAAGCACTGCACGAGCAGCTTCCGTGGCGCACCCTTGGCCTTGAGCCGCGGGGTGCAAATGCCACCCTATTTCGCTGGGTTGCTGTTCGAAGCCGATGCCGATGGCGCGCTGCATTTCTTCGCTCATGGGCTTGCACAATAGGTTTCCGATGAGCCTGCCGGTGTCGTGGCGCGCTACTGCCCAAATCCCTTGCCCGGCTCCGCGCACAGCGCGTCGACGGCCAATGGAGGCCAATGCTTCCTCCATCGTCGTCATGAGCGTTGCACCGGGCCCCAAGTACCGCATGGTTTCCGTGCGTGATTCCAAATCCAGCAGGAATGAAGCGTCCGAGGGCTCCCACGCACGCAGGATCAATCGATGGGTGCGAAGCTCTTTCACAGGCCCTCCTTCCACGCCACGTTTGCGCCTCTTGGGCAAGGTTCCACCGGGGTTGGCCGTGCAGCTCGCTAGGCTGTGAGCATGCCACAGATTTACTCCGCAATTCCCACGGCCCAGTGCTACGCTTCCTTGTCCGAAGCCTATATTGAGTTGTTCGGCCGAGTCGAGCAGGCGGAGCCGGAAGACCGGGAACTGATCGCCCGATGGGCCCAGGACTTGGCAGGCCCTGTGCTGGATGCGGGTTGCGGCCCCGGGCAGTGGACGCATGCCGTTGCAAGCGCTGAACGCCCGGCCATCGGTGTGGACATGGTGCCCGAATTCATAGAACATGCCGCAGCAAACTATCCAGAGTGCACTTTTCAGCTAGCGGACATGAGTGCGTTGCCCTTCCCCGATGGCAGTTTTTCGGGGGTTCTCGCATGGTATTCAATCATCCACACGCCGCCGGAGCAGCTGCCTGAAGTTCTGAATTCATTGGCCAGAGTGCTGCAACCGGGCGGGGCATTGCTCCTGGGCTTTTTCGCTGCCCAGAAGGTTCGTCCATTCGAGCACAAGGTCGCACCCGCGTGGTACTGGCCGGTTGGGGAACTATCGAAGCTGGTTGAGGCTGCTGGTTTCGAGATCGTGGATCGGGGTACCAGGGACCGAAGCGGGGCCAGGTGCCATGGGCACATCGTGGCCCAGCGCAAACACGTAGATGGCTCGGCGGATTAAATAGATTTGAGGCCCAAGGCAAATGCCTCGGGCCTCAAATCTTTGGGTGTTGCGTATCTACTCGAAATTCACCCCGGCGGGTGCCGGGAAGGATCTGCTAGTTAGCAGCAGCGATCTGGCGCAGTACGTACTGCAGGATGCCGCCGTTGCGGTAGTAGTCAGCTTCACCTGGGGTATCGATGCGCAGAACTGCGTCGAACTCGGTCACCTTGCCGTCAACAGCGGTGGCGGTAACCTTCAGGGTCTTCGGGGTGGTGCCGTTGTTCAGCTCGGTCACGCCGGCGACTGCGAAGGTCTCGGTACCGGTCAGGCCCAGCGAATCAGCGGACTCGCCCTCTGGGAACTGCAGTGGCAGAACGCCCATGCCGATCAGGTTCGAGCGGTGGATGCGCTCGAAGGACTCGGTGATGACGGCCTTGACGCCCAGCAATGCGGTGCCCTTGGCAGCCCAGTCACGCGAGGATCCCGAACCGTATTCCTTGCCACCCAGAACGACCAGCGGGGTGCCGGCGGCCTTGTAGTTCTCTGCAGCGTCGTAGACGTAAGCCTGCGGAGCACCTTCCTGGGTGAAGTCGCGGGTGAAGCCACCCTCGACGCCGTCCAGCAGCTGGTTCTTGATGCGGATGTTCGCGAAGGTACCGCGGATCATGACCTCGTGGTTGCCACGGCGCGAGCCGTAGGAGTTGAAGTCCTTGCGATCCACGCCATTCTCGATGAGGTAGCGGCCAGCCGGGGTCTCCGACTTGAACGAACCTGCAGGAGAGATGTGGTCGGTGGTGACCGAGTCGCCCAGCTTCAGCAGCACGCGAGCGCCGGAAATGTCCGACACAGGCTGTGGCTCAGCGGTCATGCCCTCGAAGTATGGTGCCTTGCGCGCATAGGTCGACTTCTCGTCCCAAGCGAAGGTCGAACCCTCTGGGGTGTCCAGTGCCTTCCAGCGGTCATCGCCGTCGAAGACGCCTTCGTAGCCCTTGGCGAACATGTCCTTGTCGATCGACGAATCGATGATCTCCTGGACCTCGACAGGCGATGGCCAGATGTCCTTCAGGAAGACATCGTTGCCCGCGGCGTCCTGGCCCAGTGCGTCGGTTTCGAAGTCGAAGTCCATGGTGCCAGCCAGTGCGTAGGCGATGACCAGTGGCGGGGAAGCCAGGTAGTTCATCTTCACGTCTGGGTTGATGCGGCCTTCGAAGTTGCGGTTACCCGACAGGACTGCGGTGGCTGCGAGGTCGTTGGCCTGGATGGCTTCGGAGATCTCGGCATCCAATGGACCGGAGTTGCCGATGCACGTTGCGCAACCGTAGCCGACAACGAAGAAGCCGAGCTTCTCCAGGTATGGCAGCAGGCCGGACTTCTCGTAGTACTCGGTGACAACCTTCGAGCCTGGTGCGACCGAAGTCTTGACCCAAGGCTTGGAGGTCAGGCCCTTTTCGGCGGCGTTGCGAGCCAGAACGGCTGCGGCCAGCATTACCGAAGGGTTGGAGGTGTTGGTGCACGAGGTGATCGAAGCGATCGAAACCAGGCCGTGGTCCAGGGTGAACTGGGTGCCATCTTCCTTGGTCACGTCCACGGCTACCGATGGGCGGCCAGCGCCCTGGGTGTCCTCGGAGTCCGATACGTAGTTGTGCAGGTCCTTGCGGAACTGCTCCTTCGCAGAGGACAGCTCGATGCGGTCCTGCGGACGCTTCGGGCCGGAGATCGATGGAACAACGGTGGACAGGTCCAGCTCGAGGTATTCCGAGAAACGGATTTCGCGGCTTGCATCGTGCCACATGCCCTGTTCCTTGGCGTAAGCCTCGACCAGTGCCACGTTCTCTTCGCTGCGGCCGGTCAGGCGCAGGTAGTCGAGGGTGACATCGTCGATCGGGAACATTGCGGCGGTCGAGCCGAATTCTGGGGACATGTTGCCGATGGTTGCACGGTTGGCCAGTGGCACAGCTGCCACGCCCTCGCCGTAGAACTCGACGAACTTGCCGACCACACCGTGCTTGCGCAGCATTTCGGTGATGGTCAAAACCACGTCGGTTGCGGTCGCGCCAGCTGGGATCGAGCCAGCGAGCTTGAAGCCGACAACGCGCGGGATCAGCATGGACACTGGCTGGCCGAGCATTGCTGCTTCGGCCTCGATGCCGCCAACGCCCCAGCCCAGCACGCCCAGGCCGTTGACCATGGTGGTGTGCGAGTCGGTGCCGACGCAGGTATCAGGGTAAGCGCGCAGTACGCCGCCCACTTCGCGGGTCATGACGGTGCGAGCCAGGAATTCGATGTTGACCTGGTGCACAATGCCGGTTCCCGGCGGGACGACCTTGAAGTCGTCAAATGCGGTCTGTCCCCAGCGCAGGAACTGGTAACGCTCGCCATTGCGCTGGTATTCGATTTCCATGTTGCGCTCGACAGCGCCTTCGAAACCGAAGGTGTCGATCTGCACGGAGTGGTCGATGACCATTTCGGCAGGTGCCAATGGGTTCACACGGGTTGGATCGCCACCAAGGTCCTTAACGGCTTCGCGCATGGTTGCCAGGTCGACAACACAAGGGACACCGGTGAAGTCCTGCATGATGACACGAGCCGGGGTGAACTGGATTTCGGTGTTCGGCTGAGCCGAAGCATCCCACTGACCCAGTGCATTGATATGCTCGCTCGTTACGTTCGCGCCGTCTTCGGTACGAAGCAGGTTCTCCAGCAGAACCTTAAGGCTGTAGGGAAGGCTTTCTGAGCCTTCAACCTTGTTCAGTCGGTAAATTTCATATTCGGTTCCATTGACGTCAAGTACGCCTTTGGCACCGAAGCTGTCCACATTGCTCACGTGGGACTCCTCTCGCCAGACACTCATTCTGTTGCACGCGCACACTGTAATTCCAGTTAGGAGTTCCTAACTGAGATAGTCAGGTTCCTAGCGCGGCAGAGCTAAAAACAGTCTATCGCCAACTGTGGGAAAAAGACTCCTCGGAATAAACTTTCATCGAAATTCGTGTCAGAATGTACGATTTCAGCTCGTTACTGGCGGACAAAGAGCCCGATGGACTCCATATGGTGGGTATGCGGGTATAAATCGTGAATCTCGACGTGCTCTAATTCATAGCCGCGTGACGTCAATCTGGCGATATCCCGGGCAAAAGACGCCGGGTCGCAGGAGACGTAACAAATGCGCGATACAGCGCTGGAGCCCAGTTCCGCGGCGACTTGCTTGTCGATTCCTGCACGCGGCGGATCAAGCACCACCGCGTCCAACTGGGCATCGCGCGACACCTGGCGCAAAACCCGCTCAACGCGGCCGCGAATCACGGTAGCTTGCCCGAACGCCTTCAGATTTTTCTTCGCATCGGCGTGGGTTCCCGGGGCACCCTCGATCGAAAAAATCCGTCCTTGCTGTCCCACCGACTTAGCCAAAGGCAACGAGAACAATCCTGCTCCGGCATAAAGATCGGCGATCTGCTCACCGCGCGCCGGCTCGATCAAGTCGAGAACGCGTTCGCTGAGCAAGCTGGCTGCTGAACGGTGCACCTGCCAGAAACCTTCGCCGGTAATGCGGTACTTCTCCCCCAGGACTTTTTCGCCCAGCCATGGGTTGCCGGCCAAAACCTGCAATGATCCCTTGCCATCTGCCGCCGACCCGCCATGCTGGCTGAAAGAGGCAACATTCACCCCTTCGGGGAATTGCTTGGCTACCTTGGCGGCTGCACCTTGCTTGGCTTCAGAAAGCAGCACCAGGATCGTTTGATCATCCGCGCTGGACACCGCAACTTCCACGCGGTCAATGCCCGTGTAGTCCACTGCGTAGATCCCGCTGCTCTCGATGGCGGAATGCGCCAAGGGCATCGACTCGATGCTCGTGAGCTTGTTGCTGCGAAAAGCGCTCATCGCCAAGTGGCCCGAGCCATCCACCGAGTACGACATGCGGGTACGCCACCCCAGGCCATCGGCTGCTCCAGCGACCGCTTGAACCGGCGGGAAGTTGTAGTCCTCTGCCTTCAGCCCGGCCAGGCGAGTGAACTGTTCGGCGGCCACCCGCGCCTTGAGCTCGCGCTGATGCTCCAGCGAAATATGGCCGAATTCTGCGCCACCCACCGGGTCGCGGTGCTTCAGCGCGTCAGCTGCATCCCAGAAATGCGGTACCCGGTGCTCGCTGGCCTCGTGCACCTCAACGACGTCGGCGCGCCAGAATTTTGCATCGGGCGCCGAATCGGTCAGCCGAACCGATACCAATTCGCCGGGAATGCCGTGGCGCACAAAAATCACGCGACCCTCGTGGCGGGCCACCGTGTGCCCTCCATGGGCAATATTGCCCAAGCGAACCTGCAGCAGTGGTGATTCAGTCATGTTTTCGTCTTTCGTCAGAAGCATTGTTAGCGGTGTGCCGAGTATTCTTCGGTGGCCCCGCCACCGACAGCGCGCGAAGCGCTGAGCAAGCGCCAGGGCACCGAGGCGATGAGCACCCCTGGTTCATAGTGCAGGCGATTTTTTACTCTCAGCGCGGTCTGGTTGTGGACCAGTTGCTCCCACCAATGCCCGACCACGTATTCGGGGATGTACACCACGATCAGTTCGCGTGGCGACTCGCGCTTGATGGAACGAATGTGTTCGATCAGCGCACCGGGGATGTCTCGGTAGGGCGAAGCCAAGGCAGTAATCGGCACGGGAATGCCCAAACGCTCCCAGTCTTCAAGGGTCTTTTCAGTCTTCGCGCGCTCGACGTCAACGATGATTGCCTCCAGCTTCGAAGGCCGGGAAGCGCGGGCGAACGCCAGTGCGCGAAGCACGGGCTTGCGCACCGTGGAGACCAGGACCAGGGCATGCACTCGGGAGGGCAAGGCGGTGGCCGCATAATCCTCGTCGACTGCCAATTCCGCATCGACCTTCTGATAGTGACGCTGCAGGGAATCCATGATCAGCATCAGCACCACGATGCCCAGCAGCGCCAGCCACGCGCCGTGCACGAACCTGGTAGCCAGGACGACCACCAGCACCAGGGCCGAGAGGATCAAGCCGACCAGATTCAGCATGCGCTTGCGCTGTTTTGCAGCGCGAATCCTCCGGTCCGCGACGGGAACCAGAACACGCTTCCAGTGCTTGAGCATGCCCAGCTGGCTGAGTGTAAAGGAGACGAAAACGCCGACAACGTAGAGCTGCACCAGCAAGGTCACGTCGCCTTGGAAGAGCAGCACCAGGGCAATGGCGGCCACGCCCAAGGACAGGATGCCGTTGGAGAACCCCAGCCGGTCTCCGCGGGTTCGCAATTGGCGCGGCAGGAAACCGTCGGTGGCCAAGTGGCTGGCCAGCGACGGGAATGAATTAAAGGCCTGGTTTCCAGCCAGGAGCAGCACCGCGATAGTCAACACCGACACGAGGATGAGGCCCAGCGTGTAGTCTCCGAAGACCGCCTGGGCCAATTGCCCCAATACCGGCACCTGGACGAAGCCCTCGGGGATCGGTCCGCCGTGGAGCAGGAATGATTCGTGCGGGTCGGCGACCACTTTAATGCCGGTGGCGCGTGCAAGCATCAGGGTGCCAAGGGTGAGTACGCCGGAGAGCAAGCCCAGTACCAGCAGGATCCGGCCGGCGTTTTTGGCCCGGGGCTTGGCCAGTGTCTGGACATTGGAAATCGGCACTTCGATACCGGTCAAGGCGGCCGATCCGGTGCTAAAGGCACGGAGGATCAGAAGTGCGCCCACCATCCCTTGCAAACCGGTAGAAAATTCCGCTTCGGGGACGATCGTGAATTCTGCGCTGGGCGCCAGGCCGAGGTTTCCGGTGAGAGCCATGACGCCGCCAATGGCAATGAGCAACAGCATCCCGGCAACAAAGAGATACACCGGAATGGCCAGGGTCCACCGCCCCTGGCCGGTGCCACGGAGGTTTCCCACCACCAGCAAGGCCACCAGAGCGGCCGCAACCCAGGCCTTGTGCTCGCCCAGGAACGGGAATATTGCGCTGAGATACGCGGCCGCCGAAGAGCTGGAGACCGCAACTGTCAGCACAAAGTCGACGAGCAAGGCGGCAGCTACGGCAGTGCCCGAGCGTGCGCCAAGATTCTTTTTGACGATCTCGTAATCGCCGCCGCCAGAAGGATACTCAACCACCGATTGACGGTAGGAAAGCACCAATACCACCAGTACGGCCAAAACGGCGACGCCCACCGCCGGGGAGAGCATCGTTGCAGCAATGCCGGCCATGGCCAGGGTCAGCAGAATTTCATCTGGCGCATAGGCCAATGACGACAAGGCGCTGGAGGAGAAAATCGGCAACGCAACATTCGGTGGCAACGGCTTCTTTTTCAGCTGTTCGGTGCTGAAGGGCCGTCCCACCAAAATCCTCTTGAGACCATCAAATAATGCAGGCACGTCATAACGTTATCGCAGGTGCGCAAGGCACACGGGCGGTTCGCCGCCAATAATCTGGGACCGAACAGCGCTATTGTTGCATTCGGAGCACCGTTAGGCGGTGCTCCGGACTAATCATCGCAAGCAGCAATCCAAGGAGTTCTCGGTGGCACATTTTGTGATCATGGGGTGCGGCCGCGTCGGCGTTTCGCTAGCCCATACACTGGATTCAGCGGGACATTCGGTGGCAATCATCGATCAAGACCCTCATGCTTTCCGCCGTCTGGGCAAGGACTTCGCCGGCCTTACGGTGACCGGACGAGGATTTGACCGCGACACCTTGGAAGCGGCCAAAATCGATGGCGCCTATGCGTTTGCTGCCGTATCCAGCGGTGATAATTCCAACATCCTCGCTACTCGAGTAGCCCGCGAAACCTATAACGTTCCTCATGTGGTGGCCCGTATTTATGATCCGGGACGCGCCGAAATCTATCAGCGCCTGGGCATACCCACGGTTGCTGCGGTGCGTTGGAGCACCGACCAGGTATTGCGCCGAATTCTGCCCGACTATTCGATGCGCGGGGACTTCCGGGAACCGTCGGGACGTTTGGTTCTCACTGAAGTAGCACTGAACCGGGACTGGTACGGCCGCCTGGTCAAGGATCTGGAAGCCGCCGCTGGCGTGCGCGTTGCCTATCTCACTCGATTTGGCGAAGGCACTATTCCGCAGAACCGCACCCGCCTGCAGGGCGGGGATCTGGTCCATGTCATGATGCGCATAGATCAGCTCAAGGACGTTGAAAAGATCCTTGCCAGCCCTCCCGCTCCCCTGCCCAACGACTGACTGAGAGGACCCCATGAAGGTCATGATTGCCGGAGCCGGTTCGGTCGGTTCCTCCATCGCCCGCGAACTGCTGATCAACGACCACGAGGTCTTGCTCATCGATATCCAGCCCGAGATGGCGCAGCGCGAAGATCTCCAAGGAGTGAAATGGCTGATCGGCGACGCCTGCGAGCTTGCGGTTCTGCAGCAAGCGCATCTAGAGGATTACGATGTGGTGGTCTCCGCCAGCGGTGATGACAAGGTCAATCTTGTTGTCTCGCTGTTGGCAAAGAGCGAATTTGGCATCCGTCGCACCGTAGGCCGGGTGAATAATCCAAAAAATGAGTGGATGTTCGACGATGCTTGGGGAGTCGACGTTGCGGTCAGCACCCCGCGCTTGATGACCGCCCTGGTCGAGGAAGCCGTGGAAGTCGGCGACCTGGTGCGCCTGCTGACATTGAAAACCGGCGAGGTCTACATGGTGGAATTTACCGTTCCCCACGACTCCGCGCTCATTGGACGCACCATCGGGCGAATTCCCTGGCCGCAGGACACCACGCTCATGGCAGTGGTCCGCGACAAGACGCCCTTCCCGCCAAGTGCAGATGACGTAGTTGAGGGTGGCGATGAAATCTTCTTCATCACCACCCCCCAAGCAGAACCGCTGTTGCGCCGGACCTTGCGCGAAGCCACCCGCTAGTTCGCCACTGCCCCCGAGGAGTCGCCGGTTGCGGTTTCAGCTGGCTTGGACAAGAGCCAGGCAAACCACAGCCCGGCGGCGTACAGGGGAACGCCCATCAAGGCCCGTGCAACGCCCAACGCCACCACATGATCGGTGTAGTACATCGGCAGTTGCACCGCGAGGCGCAAGGCAAAGACCCCGATGATGATCCACGTCGCTATCTGGTAGCGGCGCAGCCGATCGGCCTTATTGCGCCATTCGACGCCTTCATTGCGGATGAATCCGAACAGCAGGCCAATCAACGGCCAGCGGAGAATTACGGAGACAACCAGGGCGAGCAGGTAGGCGCCGGAAGTATAGAACCCGGGGATGTAGTAGTCTTTCGCGTTGCCCGTATGACGGGCGGCGAAGGCACAAATCAAAATGCCGATCAGGCCAGAAGCGGACTGAATCAATGTGGAGCGCTTGGCCAGTCGGATGACCATGAAAATCACTCCAAGGCCGATCGAGGCAAACAGTGCCCAGGTCAGGTTGCTGCTCAAGGCAAAAACCATGATGAAGATAAAACCGGGCAGCACCGTTTCAAGGATTCCGCGTACGCCGCCGACGGTCGACAGCAGATCGATCCCGCCATCCGCGTTCTGGGCGATATTGGAATTCGCGCCAATCATCGAGGCAAAAGACGGTTTGGCCTCTGGCTCAGGTTGCTGGTCGCCGTCGCGCCCGGATTCCTCGTCGTGCATGATGCCCACTTCCATATTTCCAACAGCACACAGGCTGCCCCGCCACTGCGGAAATTAGTCTCCAGCTACCCGCGGGGTACCGGGACAATTACATAACGCGGATTAAAGATCGTTGGGATCTGTTCCACCGGAGCGACCATCCCAGAATAGGTAACTTTCACCCCGGGCTTGATACCCGGTACCGACTTTTGCCCCATGAAGATCAAACGCACATGGGCCACCGTGCCACGTCGAGCCGCAACGCTGCCAAGCTTGTCGACTACCACAGCTTTGAGCAATGGCGCCTCGTTGGGCGCGGAGTAGCTGACAGATTGGACGTACCCGGTGTGCTTGACCCTGCCTTTGACGGGCAACTGGTCCAGCGAATCCAGGCACTGATAGTTCAATGTCGGATCCGATGGGCCCAGATGCGCCGCGACCGGCTTATCCTTCAACGACATGATTAGCCGATCTGGGTAATCTCTGGTCCGCGCTCGGGCCGCTTGATCTCAGGCTGAGCGTCTTCCTGAACTGGACGGGTCTGAGCATTTGCCGGCACATTCAAGGGCAGCAATTCTGCGGGAGGCAATGGCTTGTCGCCGCGGTTGACGATGACATCGCGCAAGATCCCATCCACGGTTGCCGCTGCTTCTTCATTGGCAATTGCATTGCCGCCGATGACTGCACGAAGGAACCAGCGAGGTCCGTCGATTCCCACGAAACGCAGTGCGACGTGGCCGGCACGGCCATCTGGCAACTGCTGTGGAACTTTGGCCAGCAGCTCCTCTCCATAATCGCCATCGCGCTTGAATATCTCGCCGTTTTGCGCGGTGATATCGCTCTTGATCTTGTCCTTGATGCCAGGCCATAGCGACTCGGACTTCGAAGAGGAGAAGGCCATGAGCTGTACTCGCGACTCCGCAATTTCCAGCGAAACCGCGATCACTCGCTTATTGGATTCTTCGACGTCCATTCGAACCTTGAGCCCGCTCACCGGTTTGATCAGGATCGAACCGAAGTCGAGGTACTCATTGGTGTCCGCCACATCGTTGATGTCGTAAGGACCAGTTTTTGGTTCGTCAGAACTGGCGGAAACCTCGTTCGATTCAACCGGGGCTTCCTGCTCTTTGGTTTTCTTGCGCTTAAAAATCATGGTTTCCTTAGAAAACTTGGCTGATTGTCAATCAGTGCTTAATTGGCGCTGAATCCACCAGTGGATCCGAAGCCACCGACGCCACGGGCCGTCTCCTCGAGGGAATCGACTTGGGTGAACACCGCCTGTTCGACCTTCTGGATCACAAGCTGGGCAATGCGGTCGCCGCGGTTGATCGAAAAGGCTTCCGTCTTGTCGGTATTCAACAGCGTGACCATGATCTCACCGCGGTACCCCGCGTCAACAGTGCCCGGGGCATTAACAACCGTTATCCCATGCTTGGTAGCCAGCCCGCTGCGCGGGTGCACCAGCCCGACATACCCATGGGGAATAGCCAACGCGATGCCTGTACGAACCAGTGCGCGTTCACCTGGCTGAAGCACCAGTCCTTCGCGTGCGTGCAAGTCAGCGCCAGCGTCCGAAGGGTGAGCATAACCAGGCACTGGCAATTCGCTGTCTAGCATCTTGATGGCGATCGAGATTGTTGGCTCACTCATCAGTTTGGTTATCCCCCGGGAGTTTTGTGAAGTGGTCGTTCGACAGTTTTGTTGAGTTAACTCTATCGTGCGCGGCTAGGAATGGGCTGTCACATGCGCCCCGTTCTTGGCTCAAAGAATTATTGCCTAGACTTGGAATCATGAGTAACACCAGCCCTGCGGCATCGAGCGTCCTGTACAGCGAAAAACTTTGGCCTTCGGCCAGCACCTGGATTTGGCCAATCATTATCGCGTTGACCGCCGGTATCGCTGTTGCGCCGATCAGCGCCCCGCTCGGCTGGGGCATCGGAGCGGCAATGCTCGTTGCCCTCGTGGTCATTTTCCTCGTGCGCGTGCCGAGCATCGAAGTCACCGATTCGACGGTAACTGTCGGCCGTGCCAGCATCGAACGACAGTTTGTCGGTGAAGTAGTGGGCTACCGCGGCGAAGAAGCCTTCAAGCAGCGTGGGCAGAAATTGCACGGCCTGGCTTACATGTTGTTGCGCGGATGGCTCGATGGCGTGGTCAAAATGGAAGTTACCGATGAGCGGGATGCCACTCCGTACTGGCTTACTTCCACCCGCCGCCCCGAAGAATTGGCAGCTTCCCTAGGCGGAGTCATGTATGAGTTCACCGAAGAAGGCAAGGCAGAAGCCGAAGCCGGGGAAGACTCTCCGCTGACTCCTGAAGACTGATTTCGAGGCCGCCAGAGCAGGAATATCCGCATAGAAGATCCCCAATGCTGAACGATCAGTGTTGGGGATTTATCCTTCGCACTCGCTGCAGAACTTCTGGCCGTTCTCTTCGCGCACCAGCTGCGTACGGTGCCGGACCATGAAGCAGGACGCGCATGTGAATTCATCAGCTTGTTCGCTAAGAATCTCTACGCTGGCTTCCTCCTGGGCTGCCTCTCCGCCCGGCAACACATATTCTTCGGCCAACGAAGCTTCAGACTCATCGATCAGGTTTGCCATTTCAGCGGTCTTGCCCGCTTTAAGCTCAGCGATCTCCTTGGCGCGATCCTCTTCCGAGATAACGGCTGGTGCAGCAGATTCAATTGCCATGATCGTTTTTCGCTCTTTCCTGCAGGTATTCAATCGAGCCGGTAGGTCCACAACGTGAAAAATTCACACCGGCCTAAAAGTATAACGTTCTTCCGGGCAATCCATTCCCATGGGGCAGGACATCAGCCACCGGCTGAAGTTATCGGGAAATAAGGCGTGAAGTTGATGACTATTCTTGCGCCACACCCGGGGCGGTGGTAGGAATTCAGCCTTCGAGGTGGCAGAGTTTTACTCAGGAAATATAGCGTGTGGAGGGTATTAATGCGTCAGCTGAGACTGGTAGGAATTCATGAAAATGGTTCCAGCCTGCAGGTCAGCAGCGACGACGGGATGAGCTACGAGCTCCCCGTTGACGATGCACTGCGCAGTGCAATGGCA
This sequence comes from Glutamicibacter sp. FBE19, assembly GCF_015524875.1. Classification (NCBI taxonomy): domain Bacteria; kingdom Bacillati; phylum Actinomycetota; class Actinomycetes; order Micrococcales; family Micrococcaceae; genus Glutamicibacter; species Glutamicibacter sp. FBE19. The sequence goes on from NZ_JACKQN010000006.1 coordinate 67,485, forward strand.
GAAATAGCTCGCTCGCGGGCTCCGAGAAATCGCGAAGAGTCCTCGGTCCACTCGCCACGTGAAATTCAGGCCCGCGTGCGTGCCGGTGCTTCTGCCTACGATCTGTCCCTTGAATGGGATATTCCCGTTGAGGACATCGTGAAGTACGAAGGTCCGGTGCTTGCCGAGCGCGAACACATAGCCGAGCTGGCTCGCCGTGTGGAGGTCTCCGGTCCTCAGACCGATGCTGAATATCGCGAAGTCTTTGGAGAAGAACCTGCCGATCTGGGCTCCATGGTCGTGCACCGCTTCAACCAGTTGCACATCGATAGCGAAACCGCTCGGTGGAACTCGTGGAAGGATCCAGAAGGCCAGTGGATCATTACCGTTGAATTCGATTCGCCGTTGCCCACCGAAAATGTTGAATCCTTGGGAGCTGACTCCTCTGAGGTTTCCGGGAACGTCGCCCGCTGGGCCTTTGCCCCGGCACGCAAAACGTTGAAGAACCTGAATCGCTGGGCCCAGACGCTCAGCGAACAGGTCGCGCCGGAATACTTTCGCCCGATCTCGGCAGTAAGCCAGCCGGAACCAGAGCAGCCTGCGACCAACACCCCTGAAGCTGATGAAACTGAAGAGCTGGTAACACTGCTCAATGCTCGTCGAGGCCAGCGGCCAAAGGATCAGGATCCAGAACGCGAATCCCGTTTCAATGACATCATTGAACGCGGCATGAGCAAGTACGACGCTGATGAAGAGGATTCGCTGCCTCACCTTCCGCAGGGAATTTCGCCGCGGACTTCGCAGTTGGTTGTCGTCACCGATTCCGATCAAGGTGACTCCGACGCCGAGGACAAGCAAGGCGAGCAGAACAACGATGATTCCTCGCCGCGCAAGGCGAAGCGCTCATCGGTACCGAGCTGGGACGACATCATGTTCGGCAAGCGCAAGAAGGATACGGATTCCTAATCCGGAACCAGCCGTGCTTGAATGCGATCGGGCAACACCTTCAGGTGTTGCCCGATCGCATTTTCTATTTGGTTCGATGCACCAGCAGCGGAACGTATCGCTCCCCCGATGTGAGAGAGCCATGCTGCCCAACCATTTCAAAAGCCATGGGAGCGACCCTGCGGCCATCGTAAAAAGCAATGGATTCCGCAGCCAGGATCATCAGATCCCCGAGCCTGGCTTCATGTTCTGGGGTGATCGGCCCAAAATAGCCACGATCGATGGCCTCTTGGCGGGTCAAGATCCACGCTTTGGAACCAAATTCCTTATGCCATGCGTGCTTGACTTTGAGCCTGCTGGTTTCGTCTGTCCCCGGTGCGAAGGTCAGCTGGACTCCACGCGGTTCCCCGCTCGTCAGCTCGACGCCATCAACCAGTTCCGGATAACGGCTGTAGTCGATCCGCTGCGATTCGGGAACATCCACCATCCCGTGGTCGCCCGTAATCAGCACCGTGGTTTCTTCCGGCAACCGTGACACGAGGCTCTTGATGACGTAGTCAAGCTCTTCCAAAGTGTCGCGCCACTGGCTGGAATCGACACCGAATTTGTGGCCAGTCTTGTCCAGCTCATTAAAGTACGTGTACACCAGCGCATTGCGCTGGGATTCAAAGACGGTGTGCGTAGCTCGCGCCCGTGCCAACGGCTGATTCGCGGCCACAAATTTAGGCCCGCGCAGCGATGCCCTGGTTAATGCGGACTTCGCAAACATTGGGATGGACACCGTTGCGACATGTATGCCGTGCTCCGCCACCTTTTCGAAAACCGTAGGACGGGTTTGCCAGGCTTCCGGGTTGAGGTCGCTAGGCCACCCGCCAAGCTGGTTGACAACGCGACGCCGGGCCGGATCCACCACGTCATAGCCGAGCATTCCGTGTTCGCCCGGGGTAACGCCGGTGGCAAGACTGCTCAGAGAGGTTGCCGTGGTCGAGGGGAATCCTGTTCCAAGCTTGCGGCCTTCGGCAAATAGTGAACGCAAAAACGGTGCATGCCCAACGTGGCTTTTGATCTGGTTCCAGCCCAGGCCATCAACCATGATCACCACAACGCGCTTAGTCGGTTGGAGCCCCAGGGCGTTGCTGAATCCAGGAACCCCCAAGGCAGTTGCAGCCGAGGGAAGAATTTCAGATAGCGTCGCTTGGCCATACTGCGGCGCATCCGGGATTTTTTGTGCTGGCACCGAAAGATCAGCTGCGTTCAGCGACTCGTTCATGCTCAAGCGATCGTAGCCAATCGCAGTCGCACCGCAAATTCGCGTGCTTTATTGACAGCACGCTGTCCATCAGCCTCGGCGCTGACACGAATAACCAGGTCTTCGGGCTGGGACGTGCCGTTGAGCCCGTGGTCGGCATCGCATTGGGGATCGCCGCAGGCAGCCGGAGCCAGGTCAATGCGCTTGGTGCCGCCCCAGGACATGCCGAAGGTCAATTCCTTCACTGGATCCCCGGATGAATAGTGCTGTGGCTGGTGGTACACATAGCTCGTTGCTACCGACGAGATACGTGATAGTGCAATCATTTCAACGGAAACCTGAGCCATAACGTCCTTGCCATGGTCATCAAGCTGCTGGTCATCGACGTGCAAAATGAAAAGCACCTTTTCGCTCTTCACCATGACCGTAATATGGCGGTGCACTTCGGTGTGGTCGAAATGAGTTTCCAGATGTACATAGTGGTCGAGTACTGGCTGCCCGGTCATTGCTTCGGCAAGGACATCCTGAACCATCTGCGGGTAGAAGCCCGCCCGTACCAGATCGTCGAGAAGCTCAGCGCCCGGAGCAGTCGAATATGTTGGAGAACTCATAAGCCAATTCTACTCAGTAGCTACGCCCAATTCACGTTTTGCCCAACTGCTCAGCTTCGCAATGCTCGGCGCACGCTGTCAGTCCGTTGCTCAGCGTTGCTGATCTGGATATTAACTGACAAGACACTCAGCGAATTGGCCGAGACCGAGATTGGAGCGAACTTTGCGACAGTGACCTCAGGATGATTGTCCTTGAAGAGCGATACGCGGGTAACAAAATCCTTTAATGCCTCCAGATCCACCGCGGCAAGCCCTTGATATCCCAGTAGCCTGACGCTGCTTCGGGGACGACGAATCAGTTGCTCCAGATCATGTGTTGAGAGGGGTGCCACGCCGTGGGCCCAATCGTCCAAGAGGTTCACGGGATCGCCGCTGAGCCCAAAGGAGATCACTGGGCCAAGCAATGGGTCCTCGACCGCTTTCACTACACAGGCCTGCCCGGCCGGCGCCATGCTTTGAACCTCGAGAGCATCGACGCCGTAGTTGCGCATCAGCAGCTTCATATGGGTGAAGTTTGCCTCCAGGCTCTGCTTATCTGGAATGCTCAAGCGGACCCCTCCGAGGTCCAGTCTTTGGCGCAGGTCTGGATCGTTGGCTTTCAGGGCGACTGGCCAGCCAAGTTCATCCGCCGCTTCAATGGCTTCTGAAACCGTGTTGACTACCCGGGAACCGTAGATCTGAATTCCGTAGAACCCCAGCAGCTTTTGCGCTTGGGCTTCGGAAAGTTCAAGCAGGTTGGTGCCTGAAACCGTGGCCACTAGTTCTGCGAGATATTCGCCCGCCCCTTCGGCGTCGATTCCGTCCGGGTCCTCGATGGGTTCGTAGGGAACATCCACCCATTGCTGATAGCCGTACGCTTTCGCCAAGGCGCCAATGGCCGTAGTGGGCGACGTATATAGCGGAACTCCTTGCTTCACGCCGCCGGTAATTTCAGAGCTTGACAGGCCTGGCACCAAAGCCACGATCGGCTTCGGCTGGTCAAGGAATTCGCGGGCAACTTTTAAAACCGCTGAGGTTTCCAGTCCGGAATAGGGCAGGTGCGCAAGAAGCACAGAATGCACATCCGAGTCCGCAACGAGCTCTTTGAGCCGCCGCCGGAGCATGGGAATGGCCCGTGATTGCCCGATGCTGTAATCAAGTTCTTCGCCGTGAATGGCGGCGTTGAGGTTCCGGTCCTCGGCGACATCGCAAATAACTTCGGCGATGGTCAAAGAATTCGAGATGATTGCGACATTTGGCCCCTGGGGTGGCGGGAATACCGACAGCAAGGACGTCACATCCAATAATTCTTCCGATGAGCGAACGCGAATGACACCGGATTGGCGCAAGATCGCATTCATCGCACCTGCTGGCGCTTGCCCGACACGTACCGAGTGGCCTGGCGGCAGCCGGCGGCCCATGACATCAGTCTTGGCCACGACCACCGGCTTGCGACGCGCTAGCCTGCGTGCAATACGGGCAAATTTTCGCGGGTTGCCGAAGGATTCCAAGTACATGGCAACAACGTCCGTGCGCGGATCATCCTCGAAAAACTGCATGGCGTCATTGCCGGACACGTCGGCGCGCAAGCCGGCAGAAATTGCGCTGCTGACGCCGACGCCTTGTTGAATGCCCACGCCCTGGAGGATCATCCCCATGGCTGCCGATTGGCTGAAATAACCCACATTGCCCCGGCTCGGAACACCGGGACTACCCGAAACATGCAGATTGACCGAGGGATCGGTGTTGATGAGTCCAAGGGATGCCGGCCCCACCACACGCATGCCGTTGGCCCGGGCCAAAGCAACCAATTCGCGTTGGGCCGAGAGCCCTTGAGCAGATTCATACCCAGCGGACATGATGACCAGTGCCTTCACCCCATGTTTGGCGCAGTCCTGGATGGCTTCCAGGACTCGCTCTCTTGGGATGCATAGGACCGCCACGTCAACGGCGCCGGGAAGTTCGGTGACCCTGCCATATGCGACCATCCCTCCAACTTCAAGGGCAGCATCGTTCACCGCATAGACGGTGCCTGTGTAACCGGACTCGACGATCCTCTCCAAAACGTCATGGCCTAATTTTCCCCAGGTGCGGCTTGCACCGATCACCGCTATCGACTGTGGTGATAATAGGCCTGCAACGCTGCTCGCTTCCGCTCGGTGCTCCCGGGACTCGGTGACTTCACGAGACTTCTCGGTGGGGCTGATGGAAAATTCCAGCATCACCACCCCGTCTTCAAAGTGCCTGGCCACCGCGTAACCTGCGTCCGAGAAGACCGTCAGCATCTTGCGGTTTTCCGGAAGTACCTCGGCCGAGAATTTCTCGATGCCGTTTTCGCGGGCTGCTGCTGCTAAGTGCTCCAGCAAGATCGAGCCAATGCCAGTCCCCTGATATTCGTCGGAGACGTTGAAGGCAACTTCGGCCTCTTTCGGATCATCGAGCCGGTCATAACGGCCAACACCAATAATCCTTGATCCGCGCACCACGGTGAAGGCGACTCGATTCACATGGTCGACGTTGGTGAACCGTTCGAGCTCTTTAGGGGTCAGGGAGGACTTGTACGTAAAATAGCGTAGGTAGACCGAGGTTTCGGATTGATGCTTGTGCATCTCTTGCAGGGCCTGCGCATCCATTGGGGTGATGGGCCGCAGATGTGCCGTTGTTCCGTCGCGAAGCACAACATCTGCTTCCCAATGCGCTGGATATGCCGCCGAAAGTTTACGATCCACCATAGGCTTAGAATAGTCGCGACCTTGGTGATGTGCCCAGACGCAACACGAAGTATCGACGGCCCCGGCCGCACCACAGCAGATGAAGGACAAATAGAGTAATGGCTCGTAAGAAGTCTGAAGAGATTCCAGAGGATTTCGTTGAAAATATCGTCGATATCGACGTCACCAATGAAATGGAATCCTCCTTCTTGGAGTACGCCTATTCCGTCATCTATTCGCGTGCCCTTCCCGACGCCCGTGACGGACTGAAACCAGTACAGCGTCGAATTCTTTTTCAGATGTCCCAAATGGGGCTGCGCCCCGAAAAGGGCCATGTCAAGTCCGCCCGCGTGGTGGGCGAAGTCATGGGAAAGCTGCACCCGCATGGCGACGCCGCCATTTATGATGCGATGGTTCGACTGGCCCAGGACTTCTCGCTGCGCTTGCCGCTTATTGATGGGCACGGCAACTTCGGCTCGCTGGATGATGGACCTGCGGCGCCACGCTATACCGAGGCGCGACTGGCCGCATCCGCTGTGGCGATGACGGCGAACCTGGATGAAGACGTCGTGAACTTCATTCCGAACTACGACAACCAGTTCATGCAGCCCGAGGTGCTCCCGGCGGCTTTCCCCAACCTCTTGGTTAACGGAACTACCGGCATCGCGGTGGGCATGGCAACGAACATGGCACCGCATAACCTGGGCGAGGTGATCGCGGCCGCGCGGCATCTGCTCATTGAGCCCGAAGCCACGGTCGAAGAACTGATGAAGTTCATCCCGGGTCCTGACTTGCCGTCAGGCGGAAGCATCATCGGCCTCGACGGCGTTAAAGATGCGTACCGCACCGGGCGGGGCCTGTTCCGCACCCGGGCTACGGTAGAGCTGGAAAAGGTCTCGGCACGCAAGTCGGCGCTGGTGGTCACCGAGCTGCCGTACGGCGTAGGGCCCGAAAAGGTGATCGAAAAGATCAAGGACGGCGTCAACAACAAGAAGATCGTCGGCATCTCTGATGTTGTTGATCTGACTGATCGCCACCACGGCCTGAAGCTGGTCATTGAGTTGAAGAATGGCTTCAACGCCAATGCGGTGCTGGCTAGCCTGTTCAAGTACACCCCCATGGAGGATTCCTTCGGCATCAATAACGTTGCCCTGGTCAATGGGCAACCGCGGACCATGGGATTGCGTGAACTGCTCACGGTCTATGTCGACCACCGGCTTGATGTCGTGCGCCGACGCACCGTTTACCGTTTGGCCAAGCGTGAAGACCGCCTGCATCTGGTCGAGGGCTTGCTGATCGCCATCGTGGATATTGATGACGTTATCGCCATCATCCGTTCGTCGGAACAGACCAATGAAGCACGCCAGAGGCTGATGACGGTCTTTGACCTCAGCGAGCCACAGGCAAACCATATTCTGGAACTGCGCCTGCGCCAGCTGACCAAGTATTCCAAGCTTGAGCTGGAAACCGAAGCAGAGCAGCTGCGCGAGGAAATCGAGAAGCTGCGAGCCATCCTGGAATCCGACCAATTGCTGCGTTCCGTGGTCTCCGAGGAGTTGGAAGCCATGGCGGAGACCTTCGGCACGCCTCGTCGGACAAAACTCCTCAAGTCCGCGCAGCTCGCTCCGCTCAAGGGCACCGCCTTGCCGGAAGCGGTCGGCAGCGGCAAGCAGGTGAAGCTGACTATGGAGATTTCCGATAGCGCGTGCTGGGCGCTGCTCTCAGCCACCGGCCAGATCGCTCGCACCCACGATCGCGCCCAGCTGGACTTCGCCTCAGCCCGAATTAAGCACGATGTGCTGATCTCCCAGGTGGCCTCCAGTGCCCGTGGCGAAATCGGCGCATTAACCAGCACCGGCAGGATCATGCGCATTTCCCTGATTGACGTGCCCGTGCTGCCTGAGTCCCACGGGTTCCCGCAGCTGGCGCAGGGTGTTCCGGTGGCCGAGTTCCTGAAACTTCCCAAGAATGAAACGGTCATCGCGCTCGTTCCATTAAATGAGGTCCTGGCCATCGGTACCCGTCAGGGCGTCGTGAAGCGAGTGACCCCGGAGTACCCGTTGAACCGTGACGAGTTCGAGGCCATTACGCTCAAGGACGACGATGCGGTGGTTGCCGCTGCGGTGGCTGGAGAAGACGACGAATTGGTCTTCCTCACCCGCGGTGCGCAACTGCTGCGATTCCCTGCCTCTGCTGTGCGCCCGCAGGGGCGCACCGGTCGCGGCATGGCCGGAATCAAGCTCAGCGCCGATGACCACGTCATCTTCTTTGGTGTCGTCCCCTCGTCGGCACAGAATGCCGTAGTGGCGACCATTGCAGCGGGTTCGCAAACCTTGCCTGGAACTTCTGGCCAGTCGGTGAAGCTCACCGAGTTTGCCGAATTCCCCGCCAAGGGGCGTGCCACGGCCGGTGTTCGCGCCCACCGTTTCATCAAGGGTGAAGACCACCTGCAGCTTGCCTTTGCCGGGCAGGGACCAGCGCGAGCTAGTTCAAGTGCCGGTGTGGTTCGGGCCTTGCCGACAGAGTTCGGAAAGCGTGATGGATCCGGGGCACCGCTTGCGCAGACCGTCAACATCCTTGGCGGTTCTTTGAGCGCTGCCGAATCATCCGCTGCCCAGGCACCGGACTCACCTGCCGACGCACCAGTGGGCAACGCAGTTCAAGACGAGCATCCGAAGGCAGCCCCGGCGTTCAACCCGGGCGAAGATACCTTGCCCTTTGACGACGGCGGAGTAATTCTCTAGGCAGCTGGGTTCGACACCGAAAAGGTGCTTCAACAGATTCGCGATCTGTTGCAGCACCTTTCTAGTTGGATCAAGCAGCAACCTTGGCTTCCAGCTGGATGCGTTCATGGCACTGTTCGGCCAATCGCTCATCGTGGGTAATGAGCACGACCGTGCGATCTTGCAGAGCACGGCGCAGCGTATCCATCAGTTCAGCGGCCTCGTCTGCTCCCAAGTGCGCTGTGGGCTCATCGAGCAGAACCACTTGATGTCCGCCAAGCAGGGCACGGGCAACGGCCATCTTGCAGCGCTGGCCGCCTGAAAGATGATGTCCGCCAGAACCAATCCTTGTTTCCAGCCCCTCGGCTTGCTGCTGATACCAGGAGTGCAATCCTACGTGCTGTAGCACCTCGACAAGTTGCGCATCCTCGCGTTGCTCCCCTTCGGCTACGCCGAGCATCAGGTTGCGGCGTATCGAGGAATCAAACAGGTGGGCTTCCTGCGGGCACCAGGCCACGGAGTTCAGCTTGGCCCCGTGAATCGGACTGCGCATGCCGTGTTCGTCAATGAGGCTCAAGGTGCCGGCGCGCACCGGCAAGGCCCCAAGCAATGCGGTCATAAGAGTGGACTTCCCGGAACCGGAAGGACCAACGATTGCCGTCCATCGGCGTTGCGGAATGGTCGCGGTCAGCTTGTCGACCACATTTGGTCCATGGCCGTACCCCAGGCTGACTTCGTCCAGCTCGAATCCTGCAACCTCCGGGGTGAAACTGGCAGCGTGATCGTTTTCGCGGCCTTGCTGATCCTGGTTGGATAGCCCGTGTTGCCCCAGAAGCCCAGCCAATTGTTTCAAGGCTTGCCCTTGCTGGACCGCCAGCAGGGCGCTGGTGGCGCTATCACCCAAGGCCAGGCTGAGCAGCACGGCCAACGCAGTCAACGATGCCGAGCTTTGGGAAACCGCGGCCACCACGATCGCCATCAGCACGCTGAGCAATACGGCGAGCGCGGGAGCACTCCCCTGGCCAAGCGCGTGGCGTTGCGCGTCCTTGGTATTTTCCTGTTCGGCGCTATTGACTGAAGCGAGAGCCGCGTTGAGTGAACCGTTAATCCGCAATGCTGATTTGTGCCGCAAGATTCCCAGAATGGATTGGTTCATGGCCATTCGATGGGTCATTTGGCGTACCAGATGCTGTCCCTCAATTCTCTGGACCAGCCATCTAACGGGGAAAGCCAGGAGAATGCCAGCGATGACCGCTGTCCATCCGAATTCCGGCTGGATGAGGAACAAGGCTACGGTTGCAACGCCCCAGAGGGTAATGGCTGAGAGTGGCGGGAAAACCACTCGCGCAAGCTGATCACGCAGTTCATCCACTTCGGCCAGGAAGAAACGCAATACGACAGACGACCGGCTAAAAAGTCCCCAGCGGGCCGGGTCGGCCACCATGGCGTTCCAAATTTTTTCGCGAAGCTTCCCGGCGTATTCGAGGACCGCATCGTGAATGGCCAGCTGTTCCAAGTAGCGGAAAGCTGCTCTGCCGATTCCCAGGGCGCGGACCATGACAAAAGCGACGATCAAGTGGAGGATCGGTGGCTGATAGCTGGCTTCAACGATCAGCCATCCGCTCAATGCCGCCAAGGCGACGGCACATAAGACACTGATCGTTCCCCACGCCACGGCTTTGGGCGCGCTCCTGTAGCCTCTGAGCAGTTCTCGACGAGGGTTAAACCGCTGTCGGCTCTGATCCAATGCCGTGGAGGGCACTGCATCTTGAATGCCGCTAGCCCGATGCTCGGATTCCTGGCCCGGCCATGCTGGTTTCGGCGTGATACTGGCTCCACGTCCCTGCGAGTTGTCGATCAATGGATCATGGCTTGCAATGAGAACTGCGCAGCGTGCAGGGATTTCGCTGAGCAATTGGCGTACCACCGACGCGTTATCGTCATCAAGGTGAGCCGTCGGCTCATCAGCCAGGAGCAAGGTGCATTGGGGGTCGCTGTGCAGGCGTGCCACGGCCCGCAGTACTTCTAATCGGCGTAGTTCGCCGGGCGAGTATTCGGCGATTTTGCGTCCAAGCATGTGATCCATCGACAGGCGTTCTGCCAGCTCACTGACAAGTCCGGGCCTAGGTGCGTGAATGTCTTGAGCTAGTTGCTCTTCCCCGGTCTCCGCATCAAAACGCGGATGCTGGTTGATCAAAGCTATGGAACCCGAAGTTCGAATGGTGCCTTGAACGAGTTCTGGATCAAAAGCATTGTCGCTGCAGCTTGCTTCCGCGATCAGCGTGATCAGAGTTGTCTTTCCCGTACCGCTCGACGTAGCGATGATCTTCCGCTCCCCCGCGCCCAGGCTGAGGTTCAGGTTTTTGCATATTGGTTCGTTGCCTTCGTATCGCACACTGAGATTCTCAATTTCCAGAACCTTGGATGCCCGCGCTGGCGAGGCACCGATAGTGGTAGTGCTTGGAGCAGCTGCAGTCATGTTCTGGTACCGCTGATAGGCTGCCAGTCCGTCGTCGGCTGCGTGATAGGCAGACCCGACCTCACGAAGGGCCGAGAAGAGCTCCGGCGCCAGAATCAGGATGGTCAATCCTGCGGACAGTTCCATCGAGCCGTTGACGAGTCTCACGCCGATGAATACCGCTAACACTGCTACCGAGAGCGTTGAAATAAGTTCCAGCCAGAAGCTGGACATGAACACGGTCCTGAGGTTGGCCATGGTGGCAATACGGTACTTCTCGCCGACCTGCGCGATGGCGTTGCCTTGTTGACGTGCCCGTCCCAGGCCTAGGAGCGCAGGTAGTCCTTGGGCTAGTTCATAGAGCTGGCTCGCCAACCTGTCGAGGGATGATTGTGATTCTTTGAGCGTGTCTTGCGTATGCATTCCAATGAGCGCCATGAACACCGGAATCAAGGGAACCGTCAGTAGCAGTATCACCGCGCTGATCCAGTCGAGTCGCAGAATGTAGATGCCGAGCAAAAGGGGAACAGCAGCGGCGCCAATGAGAGCTGGAATGAACTTTGTGAAGTAATCGTCCAGCTTCTCAATTCCATGGCTGGCCAGTGTGGCTACCACAGGGATTGAGTTTTGCGTTGCCGGAACAATCACAGGGTGCGAGGACTCGGAGCTTAGCAGCTGCATCCGCATCCGTTCCTTGGCTCCCATCCCCATACGCCTCGCGCCCGCGTTTAATCCCCACGCGGCGAGTGCGCGCAGTATGGCGCCAGCGCCTGCAACGAGCAAAAGTTGGGGATCGCTCTTTGCACCGGAGGCCATGGTCGCAATCCACGTTCCCAACGAGTAGGCGACAAGCACCAGCCCCAAGACCTTGAAGACTGAAAAACACGTCAACACGGCGAATTGGCGTGGTGAAATCAGTTCTTTTGGAAGGAATCTTGGGGCTGGCATAGCTCGACTTTCAGGTCCGGTTCAATTATTTAACGATTGAAGTCACGTGGTGAGTTTCAGGAATATGTTCCTCACGCAGCCGTTTGCGGAATACCCAGTAGCTCCACGCCTGATAGGCCAAAACCAATGGCACGCCAAAAGCAGCCACGATGCTCATCAGCTTGAGCGTGTAGGGAGTGCTGGATGCGTTGTCAACGGTTAGATCAAACGCCGAGTCCAGCGTTGAAGGCAATACCACTGGATAGGCCGCGACGAATATCGCTGCAACTGCTGCCAGGAGCATGACTCCGAGCGCGATGAAGGACTTTCCTTCTTTTCCAGACCGGCCCATGACACCTGCGGCGATCAGCGCCACAACTGACAGCGCTAGGCATACCCAGGCGAGTGTTGAATTGTTGTTGGCGAGCACCCAGAGAGCCCAAAGCAGCATTGGAAGTGCAGCTACCGGCAGCCAGCGTCCCACAAGCTTTCCGGCTTCCTCCCGTACTGGTCCATCGGTTTTCAACCGCAGGAAGGCCAGTGCATGAATCCAGCAGAACGCCACCACCGCGACTCCACCGAGCACCGCATGCCACGTGAGCCAAGCGAAAGCGCCACCGATGCGGTCCCCATTTTCGTTCAGCGGCAGGCCCAACGTGGTGGACGCGAGCATAGCGCCGACGCCAAATGCTGCAATTAGGGAGCCCAGGCCCAATGCGAGATCCCATGCCTTGCGGGTCAGCGCAGTGATTGCCTTGCCTCGATATTCGATGGCAACGGCACGGAAGATCAAGGCGATCAGCACTATGGTGAGCGGAATATAGAGCGCAGAGAAGAGCGAAGCGTACCAATGCGGGAAGGCGGCGAAGGTGGCACCACCGGCAGTAAGCAGCCATACTTCGTTGCCGTCCCATACCGGGCCGATGGTGTTGAGCAGCAAACGCTTTCGTTTTTCGGTGCTCTTACCGAGGCCGATAAGCATGCCTACGCCGAGGTCGAAGCCCTCAAGAAAGAGGTAGCCACACCAAAGTATCGCAATGACAATGAACCAGAGTGTTGGTAGCCATTCCATGGTTTTCTCCTTCGTCCGTGAGGCTAGTAGGCGAATGCCAAGACGTCATCGTCGTCATTGCCATCGTGTGGTTTTGCGCCGGTATCATCGTGCTTTTCTGCTGATTCGAGTTCCGGCATGGCAGAAGCTACTCCGCCGCGAATATAACGGGTCAAAAGCACCAGTTCCACAACGAGCAGTACGGCGTAGATCGAAGTCAGGGAGATCAGCGAGAACAAGAGTTCTCCAGCGCTTACCGTGGGCGAGACAGAGGCCGCCGTGTACATGAAGACCTGGTCAACCCCTCCCATTTGAGGGTTGGGTGCCACGGTGAATGGCTGACGGCCCATTTCGGTGAAGATCCACCCGGTGGCGTTGGCTCCGAAGGGAGCCGCAATTCCCAACACTGCGAGTCGGGAGATCCATTTATTATCTGGAACGGTTCCCTTGCGCGTGATCCATAACGCGATAGCGGCAGCAACTGCGGAGAGCCCGCCGAAGGTGATCATCAAGCGGAAACCCCAGTAGGTAACTTCCATGACTGGCAGGTAGTCGATTTCTTGCCCTGCATACTGGCCGAAGGATTCATCCTCGGGGTAGTATTTTCCGTATTTTTCCTGGTATTCCGGAATCAGTGAGTTGACGCCTTTAATTTCGGTGGTGAAATCTCCGTTGGCAAGGAAGGAAAGAATTCCAGGGATTTCAAATACTGCCACGACATCGTCGCAGTCGGTTGAGCCATGAGCAGTAATATCGCCCAGTGACAGGACCGAGAAACCCGTCCCGTCGTGGCATGCAGCTTCAGCAGAGGCCATTTTCATCGGTTGCTGCTCGAACATGAGCTTGGCCTGTTCGTGCCCGGTCAACGCGACGCCGAGGAATGCGACCACGGCAACGCTTGCACCGATCCGCAAGGATTTGATCCATACTTGGTAGTCGGTCTTGTCGCGGTTCTTCCCCCGGCTCAGATCCTCGCCAATGATCACTCGGCCGTTTGCATCAACTGTGTCGATTCCAGCTTTGCGACGACGGTAAAGGTGGAACCAGGAGATCCCAAGCAAGAATCCACCTGCGACGGCGAACGCCCCGAAAAGTGTGTGCGGGAAGGTGACCAGCGCTGTGTTGTTGGTGAATACTGCCCAGGCATCGGTCATTACGGCGCGACCATCGATAATCTGGGTGCCGACCGGATGTTGCATCCACGAATTCGCGACGAGAATGAAATACGCCGAGACCATGGTAGCCAGCGACGCGCACCAGATAGTTGCCAGATGCAGGCGCTTCGGCAATTTTTTCCAGCCAAAAATCCAGAGCCCGAGGAAGGTGGATTCTACGAAGAATGCGAGGAGCGCCTCCATGGCCAGTGGCGCACCGAATACGTCGCCGACATAGCGGCTGTATTCGCTCCAAGCCATTCCGAACTGGAATTCCTGCACGATGCCGGTGGCCACGCCCATGATGAAGTTGATCAGAAACAACTTGCCCCAGAATTTTGTCATCCGCAGCCAGTGTTCGTTACCGGTGCGATGCCACATAGTTTGCAAGACGGCGACCGTTAGTCCCAGCCCGATGGTCAGCGGAACCATCAGGAAGTGGTAAACCGTGGTTATGCCAAACTGCCAGCGGGCAATTTCTAGTGCATCCATTGAATCCTCAATTTATTGCGTGTTGGGATCTTCCAAGACTTTTCTACGTTCCGTAGAAATGCCTTCAAGTATCACCATAGACCATTTCGACAGCTTGTAGAAGTCGCGGGACGTTGATCCCAGCCACATCGCGAAGACCCGGTCCCACCCGAAGAAAGCAAGCACCAATCCGAAGGGCCCTTACGGGTTCGGCATCCATTCGCAGTGCAGGTAGAAGCCGGCCATTGGCCCGGCGGCGGCAAGCAGAAAGCTGAATCTGCCACTCTTTTACGTGTCGTAGAAATCTCGAACAAAAATCGCTACAATAGGTGTTTCAAGCAGTGTGCCTAGGACTAGTCCCGGGGCATGCGGCGAAAGTACTAATGCAAGTGAGGTAAGACCTAGTGGCCAGCCTTGGCGATCTAGAACGTTCCGTCATGGATTTGCTGTGGGATTCCACAGAACCGCTCACCGCGAACGACCTTCGCGATGAGCTCGCGGCACTTGGCACCGACGCGAAAGAACTCGCAGTTACAACGGTGCTCACTGTGCTTGCGCGCCTTGAAAAGAAGGGCTTGGTTGAGCGCGAGCGCTCTAGCCGCCCACACCGCTACGCTGCTTCATCCTCTCGAGAAGACCACACCGTTGGCCTTCTTAACGAAGCATTGGGCACAGCCCAGGATCGCGAAGCAGTTCTTGCCCGATTCATCGGTGGAATCTCCGCAGATGAAGCAGCTTCATTGCGTGCTATCTTGGACTCAGTAAAGTCCGCATAATTTATTCACACTTCGGGGACTGAGTGCTTCTCACCTCATACTTCCTAGCGGCGTTGGCCATCGCATTAGCCTGGCCGACGCCGTTGGCCCTATCAAAGGCTAAATGGACCACTCGCGCGCCAGTCCAGGCCGTACTCCTATGGCAAGCCATCGCTTTGGGCGGTGGCCTGTCCATGATCGGATCGATGCTGGTCTGGGGACTGACGCCATTGGGCGATGATCTCATCTCGGCTATACACGGCAGCTGGCGGCTTCTCACAGGCGATCCGACCGTACGTTACCCCGGTGTCGTCCATCTTTTTGCGCTGAGCACGGCGCTTCTATTCGGGTTTCATTTGGTGTTGACCCTGATTCGCGCTGCCTGGAGAACTTCCAGGCAGCGGGCTAAACACCGGCACCTCCTGCGATTGCTCAGCAACCCTTCGGAAACTCGCCCCAATACTTTGGTCATTGATCACGATATGCCAGTAGCCTACTGTGTTCCGGGCATCTCGCAATCCGTGACTGTTCTCTCGCGTGGACTGATCACACAACTCACTGCCGAAGAACAACAAGCAGTCATCTCGCACGAGCGTTCGCATCTGGATCAGCGGCATGACTTGCTAATTCTGGCTTTCACAGCATGGAACGAAGCCCTGCCTTGGCTGCCAACGTCTAAGCTCTCGCTGGAGGCAGTGCGCCAGCTAATTGAAATGCTTGCCGACGATAAAGCCCTGGAAAAGGTAAACCGCCAAACCCTCCTGAAGGCCATCATTGCGGTAGCCACCGCCGCAGCAGACGCTGATGGAGTATCCGGCCAGCGAAACGCATCGAACGCAGAAATGGTGGGGATGCCCGGCGGTGAAGTTTCGTCACGACGCTTGCAACGCCTGCTGACGCCAGTTGCTCCGCTAGGATGGGCCTCACGCTATCTCGTATTAGCCTGCACGATTCTCTTGCTGGTCTGCCCGACCGTCCTGCTCGTGGCGCCGAGGCTGCTTGCGTAATGAAGCGGTCTTGTCGTTTTCGCGTTAATGCATGAAGCCGCTGGCTTGAGCAGAATTGCCCAAGCCAACGGCTTCGACTTTTAATGCCTAGACATCGATTCGTTCGCGTTCCAGATCGTCCGCACCGTCAATAATAAATTTCTTGCGCGGTGCGACATCAGATCCCATAAGCAAATCGAAGACTTCTTCAGCAGCCTGGGCGTGTTCGATCCCCACTCGGCGCAGCATTCGATGACGCTGGTCCATGGTGGTCTCTGCCAGCTGATCGGCATCCATTTCGCCAAGGCCCTTGTAGCGCTGAATCGGCTCCTTGTATCGCTTGCCGTCCTTCTCCAACTGAGCAAGCAGCTTGTTCATCTCTGCTTCTGAATAGGTGTACACCACTTCATTTTGTTTCGATCCGGGATTGATCACTTCGATGCGATGCAAAGGCGGTACAGCAGCATAGACACGACCGTGCTCAATCATTGGTCGCATGTAGCGGTAGAAGAGCGTGAGCAACAACGTGCGGATATGTGCACCGTCCACGTCGGCATCGGTCATGAGAATAATTTTTCCGTACCGGGCTTGCTCGATATCGAAGCTCCGGCCCGAGCCGGCACCAATGACCTGAATCATCGCAGCACATTCCGCGTTGGAGAGCATATCCGAGATGGAGGCCTTCTGGACGTTCAGGATCTTGCCTCGGATGGGCAACAACGCCTGGTACTCGCTGGAACGAGCTAGGCGTGCCGTGCCCAGGGCGCTGTCGCCTTCGACGATGAACAGTTCAGACTTGCCGACTTCCTTGCTTCGGCAGTCCAACAATTTTGTGGGAAGCGTTGAGGATTCCAAAGCGGTTTTCCGTCGCTGAGTTTCCTTGTGCATCCGGGCGGAGACACGAGATTTCATCTCGTTAACCACCTTTTCCAACAAAGTGGATGCCTCAGCCTTTTCCGCACGCTTGCTGGAGCCCAGCCGGTCGTTAAGCGCCTTTTCGACGACTTTGGAGACGATCTGGCGTACCTGCGGGGTGCCCAGAATTTCTTTCGTCTGACCCTCGAACTGCGGCTCGGCGAGGCGGACCGTAAGAACTGCAGTCAGCCCGGCTAGAACATCGTCCTTTTCTAGCTTGTCTTTCTGCCCGAACTTGAGCTTTCGGGCATTTGCCTCGACGTTTTTGCGGAATGACTTGAGCAGCGCCTGCTCGAATCCGGCGCTATGCGTACCGCCCTTGGGGGTGGCGATAATGTTGACAAAACTGCGGAGCGAAGTGTCATAGCCGATCCCCCACCGCAGCGCGACGTCGACCTCGCACACGCGCTGTACGTCTTCGATGTGGCTGCGTCCCTTGTCGTCAATGACAGGAACCTTCTCATGGAAAGAGCCGCTTCCCTGAAAACGCCAAATATCAGTTACTGGCGAGTCGCTGCTGAGATATTCCGCAAACTCGCTGATGCCGCCGTCGTGCTGGAAAATCTCTTCATGCGGCCCATCCGCACCGGGTGTATCCGGCAGGCCCCGTTCGTCACGAAGCGTGATGCGCAGGCCGGGAACCAAGAACGAGGTCTGTCGCGCCCGGTCTTGCAAATCCTTGTACGAGAACTTCGCATCGGGGGTGAAGATATGATTATCCGCCCAGTACCGAATGCGTGTACCGGTTACTCCGCGCTTGGCCTTACCAATGACTTCTGGGGACGTTGCCGCCTCGTAGGGAGTGAATTCTGCCTCAGCCTTCTTCCGCCCCTTGTCGGCAAATTTTCCTGGCTCGCCACGACGGAACTGCATGCCGTACGTTTTACCACCGCGGTCCACTTCCACATCTAGACGTGCAGAAAGTGCGTTAACGACCGAAGCGCCGACGCCGTGAAGGCCTCCAGAGGCGCTATACGATCCCCCACCAAATTTTCCACCAGCGTGAAGCTTGGTGAATACGACTTCCAGGCCGCTCAGTCCAGTTTTAGGTTCGATATCCACGGGGATACCGCGGCCATCATCGCGGACTTCAACGGAGCCATCGGCATGCAGGACTACGCCAATCGCCTGGCCGAAACCGCCCAATGCTTCGTCAACCGAGTTATCGATGATTTCCCAGAGGCAATGCATCAAGCCTCGCGAGTCCGTGGATCCGATGTACATGCCGGGACGTTTGCGGACCGCTTCCAATCCTTCAAGGACTGAAAGGTGTCGAGCGTTGTAATTGTCGGATGAAGCCACTGGGCCTTTGTCTCCTACCTACATAAGAAAGGACGTCGTGAGTCCTATTCTAATCGTTAATGTGTTCGAATATCCGCCATTTTCCGCTGTCTTCGCGTGCTTTCGATAGCTATGACCTTATCCACATCTACTACGCGGTGAGCGAAAGACACCGGTTTTCGGGATAAAGTCAGGGCTCGAACTGGTTCTATTGAGTAACCATCAACTTTAGGAGGCTGGCAATGACTACTACGACCGCTAGTCGTGAATTGAACGCACTCGACCGGTGCGACCGTTGCGGCGCACAGGCCTATGTGCGAGCCGTGCTGGCTTCAACCGGCGGTGAACTGCTGTTTTGCGCTCACCACGCCCGCGATGTGGAACCAAAGCTGCGCCCGCAGTCCTCAGTTTGGCAGGACGAATCTTCGCGACTCTACGAAAAGCCGAAGGTCGAAGCCAACGACTGATTCCGTTCGAGACTAATTGCAAACTGGTGGCCCAACAAGCGTTGAGCCACCAGTTCTTTTTAAATGGCGAATAAAAATATGGCCAGCGGAACAGTCTGTTCCGCTGGCCATATGATCATGTTGCCTTAGTCGAGGTAGTCGCGCAGCACCTGGGAGCGCGACGGATGGCGAAGCTTGGACATGGTCTTGGATTCGATCTGGCGGATACGCTCACGCGTAACGCCATAGACCTTGCCAATTTCGTCTAAAGTCTTAGGCTGGCCATCGGTCAAGCCGAAGCGCATTGCAACAACGCCCGCTTCACGCTCTGAGAGCGTGTCCAGAACGGAGTGAAGCTGCTCCTGCAAAAGCGTGAACGAGACTGCGTCTGCTGGAACGACAGCTTCCGAGTCTTCAATGAGGTCACCGAATTCAGAGTCGCCATCTTCCCCCAGTGGAGTGTGCAGGGAAATAGGCTCGCGACCGTACTTCTGAACTTCAACAACCTTTTCAGGGGTCATGTCCAGTTCCTTGGCCAGCTCTTCAGGGGTTGGTTCACGACCAAGATCCTGCAACATCTGGCGCTGTACGCGAGCCAGCTTGTTGATGACTTCCACCATGTGAACCGGAATACGGATGGTGCGAGCCTGGTCAGCCATTGCACGGGTAATTGCCTGGCGGATCCACCAAGTTGCGTACGTCGAGAACTTGAAGCCCTTGGTGTAATCGAATTTTTCAACCGCGCGGATCAGGCCCAGGTTGCCTTCCTGGATCAGGTCCAGGAAGAGCATGCCGCGGCCGGTGTAGCGCTTTGCCAGCGATACAACCAAGCGGAGGTTGGCTTCGAGCAAGTGGTTCTTGGCGATCTTGCCGTCGTGAATGATCTGCTCGTAGTCCCAGCGCAAACGCTGATCCATTGAGCCGTCGTCTTTTTCCAGCTTGTCTGCTGCAAACAGGCCAGCTTCGATGCGCAGTGCCAAGTCGACTTCCTGCTCTGCGTTCAGCAGGGCGACTTTACCGATCTGCTTCAGGTAGTCCTTGACGGGGTCAGCGGTTGCGCCGGCAACCATGACCTGCTGCTGCGGGGCATCGTCATCTCCGGTGGAAAGCGTGAAGCCCTTGGAATCGTCTTCAGGCTTGGAATCGGCTCCAGCCT
Source organism: Glutamicibacter sp. FBE19 (assembly GCF_015524875.1). NCBI lineage: Bacteria > Bacillati > Actinomycetota > Actinomycetes > Micrococcales > Micrococcaceae > Glutamicibacter > Glutamicibacter sp. FBE19. The sequence goes on from NZ_JACKQN010000006.1 coordinate 87,282, forward strand.
CGGCTTCCTCGTCGCCTTCTGCCACCGCTGCGGTTGATTCGTCCTGTGCTGCAGTGTCTGCAGCTACCTTTTTGGTCCGAGGCTTGGCCTTGGTAGCACGCTTCTTCGCCGCAGGAGTTTCTGCCGATGCTTCAGCCTCGTTGACCTCGGCTTCAGTTGCTTGACGATTAGCGTTCGTCTCAGAAGATGACACGAATAACCTTTCTAACGATGCGTTCCGGATGCACCTGCCGGTAACACCACTATGACCCTGTCAAGTCCGATGACGTTTAATCACTGACTAAACGCCGCAGGGCTGGCACATTGTTATCAACGCTTCAAGCCCGCCTTATGTTCCCAAAATCCATAGATTTCAGGCGAAGGCAATTCGAACCTAACCGGGTCTGTTATCTCATTATCCATGAATTACCACCCAGACACCACTTGAGACACCCCAAGGACCGAGTTTCAGGAAAAGTTCGCGCGCCACGCCCGCAGTTGATCCGTTGCCCATGAGGGCATCACTCCGTGTTCCATAAGCTTTTGGAGAAGCATGGCTAGTTCATACTTTTCGTTTTCCAGCACTGCTTGTTCCAATAGCACCAGCGCCATCGAACCACGACCTCGCGCCCATTCAATCCAGGCCAATATGCACAGCAGCGCCTGCCGTGGCTCATCTTGGGCTACGCCCAATAGATCACGCGACAGTTCCCACAACCGGTCAACTCTCTCCCAATCCGGCGCGTACCATCCGCGGCCCAATAGGTAATCGGCCAACGGGGCGACTGCGCCTTCTCGCTCGTCGACTGAAATCCCGAAAATAATGTCCAGCGCGCTTTCCAAACCCTCACCCGCCAAAAACGGCAACAGGTCCCTGACTAATTTTGTTTGCAACGATCCCACGTGAATGGCCGCCCGCTGCGGATCCGAATGAAGCTCGGCTGTTGATATGGCGGCGGGCTGTGACAATGATTCGTGCCACGCATCGAGAGACACCATGATGTTGGCGTCTTGGTTACCCACCAATTGGAGCACGTCGTCAGCGTTCGACCATTCCGGTACGCCACTGCCATCCCATGGCTGGTCCAACGGCGCCGAGCCTGCCAGGACCATGGACAGATTAGTTTCATTTGTATCGAGCGCCGGCACATCTTGCACATCTGGCCCGTCCTCGGTGCCGTAGGTCCAGATTCTGGAATCCTGCCGGCACCAAGCATGTCGCAAACGAATCGATTGATGCGTCAGAGCGGTCTCTAGTTTGGCAACTAGACTCGATAGCGGCACAACCTGCGAGCCACCGGCATTGCCTGAAACATAGATGACTACAGCGATATCATCGATGTTCGGAATACGGTGCAGCAAACGGCAGACCTGGCCGATCCAGATTTCAAGATCGGGCGCATGTTCCGTAGGCGGTAGATCGACCCGGAGAGTCGCTTCGAGACGATCGTCGTCGATTAGCAGCAATACCGCTGAATTGCGTGGATGAAATCCCAAAGCATGCGGCACATAGGCCAAGATGTCCTTGTAGCTGGACAGTGAAATTGGCTGGCGTTCTGGAGTAGTTGTCATGCATCCACGGTGCACGAGCATGAATCATCAGGTGCTGCTCCCGCCACTACTTGTGGAGAACTTCGAAGCCCTGAAACAGGTTTTACTGCTCCGCCAGGTAGCGCCGTGCCTTCCGGCGTTCGATCAGCATGAAGGTTATGCCCAGCGCTGCCATGACGAACTGGAACGAGAGCGCAATTCTGAACGACCCCAGGTTGTACAGCACACCTGAAGAACCATTGGCTTTGTTCAGCATGTCGAGGATGAATCCAATGACATAAATAGTGATGAATGCGCCAATGAAACCGCCGGTGTTCACTAGCCCTGTTGCCGTACCCAATACACGTGGGGGATTAAAAGTTCGGGCGAAATCGAATCCGATGACCGATGCGGGGCCGCCTGCTGCCACGCTGATCATCAATACGATGAGCACCCAGAGCGGAGCCTGTCCTGGCCAGCACAGGACTACTGCCCACATGGCGAGCATCAACCCAATGATGCCCAGAGCATAGTTCGAACGGTGTTCGGCACGTCGCGCGGTAAGGGCGCCAAGTACAGGTCCTAGCACAACAGCTACGACGACGAAGATCGACATCATTCCCGACGCTAGCGCGCTATCCAGGCCTTGGCCCTCAACTAGGAAGGGGTATCCCCAAGTCATCATGAACGTGTTAATCATGAACGCGGTGGTGAAGTGCGTCCAGAAACCAAGTCGGGTGCCAGGCTGCTTGAGCGCTTGCGCAATGCGCGACCTGGAAGAGTGTGTTCCGTGTGAAGGACCAGCCCAGCCGTTGCCGTTGCGCACGAAGGCGATCGTGGTAATAAATGTGGCGAAAGCAAAACCCGACATGACCGAGAATGAGGTAGACCATCCGGCGTTCAGCAACATCATGTGGAACGGGAAAATGCTGATCAGCTGGCCGAGCTGGCCAAATGTTCCGGTGAGCTGGGTGAGGACCGGAATTTTCGATCCAGAGAACCATAGCGGCAGGAGCTTGAGGACTGAGACGAAGACCATCGCGTCGCCCATGCCTACCATCACGCGGCCGATCAATCCCATAGGGACATTCACTGAGATGGCAAGGAAAGCTTGCCCGGCAGCCATCAGCAACGCACCGCAGGTGATCAGGATCCTCGGGCCGAATTTATCCAGAAGCAATCCGACTGGCACTTGCGCGCCCGCATAAACGACTAGCTGGACGACGGAGAAGGTCGCGAGAATTTGAGCACTGGCGTGAAAACGTTCTGTTGCTTCAATGCCTGCCACGCCGAAACTAGTGCGCTGGGATATTGCAGATATGTAGGCAACGATGGCAAAGCCATAAACCAACCATGCTTTGGTCGAATTCAAATGCGGTTGGCTCACTGGTCTTGATCACCTGACGACGAATCGTCTTGTCCGTTTCTTAACCAGTCATCGGTATTTTCGATGGCCGCCAGGAAGTGCTCAGCGCTGGCTCCCAGTTCTTCTGCGTCCGGCATTTGCTTGTCTTCGTCAAGCAATAGTGAACGGGGCTCATGTTCCTGAACATGCGCATCAAAGCGTTCTTCAAATCCGTCGACCATCTGGCGCACGTCATTATTTGCCTCGAGCTGCTCAGCCAGCTGCTGATCGACCAGGCGGCCAGCTTCACGAAGCTTGTCCGTTGGAAGTGCGAGTTTCAGTGCTGCTCCAACATATTCCAAAGTTGCCACGGCAACTGCCGGATATTCGGATTCAGCAAGGTAGTGAGGCGTATGAAGTGAGTATCCTACGATGTCTCTGCCAATTTCAGTCATCCGGATCTCCAACAGGGATGTGATCCCGGCTGGCGATTCCACCGTGGGGCTCCAAGTGGAAATGTTCTCAATCAAATCCTTGCGGTTTCCGTGAGCGGTCACGCCCACAGGCCGAGTGTGCGGAACCGGCATTGGAAGCGATGCTGATCCAACAACGAGAGAGACATTGAAGGCTTCGATGAAGCCCAGGAGTTCGGCGATAACCCGCTCCCATTTGAGGTCAGGTTCCACTCCGGTTAAGAACCAGAAGTTGCGGTCCATCTCATCGGTCATCAAGTAGATCTCGATGCGAGGTGCCTGGTATCCGGCAAAGTGGTCACCGAGGAAAGTCAGCCGAGGTCGCTGAGAGGTGTAGGCAACCAATTCATCGGCGTCGAACGTGGCAAAGAGCTTGGAATCGAGGCGCCCGAAAAGTTCATTTGTCACCTGGGAATGCGTCTGCCCGGCATCGCTCATGCTCTTGAGCAGGACGTACATGCCAAGTCCTTGGAGGCGTGAATCATCCAAGTCGTTTGCGACCATCGTCATCAACGATTCCTTGGACATTTTCTCCTCGATTCGATGCCGAACTCCCTAAAACCCGAGTTCAGCACCACTAGACACTGCTTGGCACCCCATATTCAGAGCGATATTACATACTATCGCTTCTGCGCTTACGCTCGCTGTGAAGTGACGCACGATGAACTGATTCCTCGGATAACATCGGAGATAGCAGATGCGTTGCCCGCGAGCATGCACTACCTTCCGGATTACCATTCCGGAATTCTTGACCTTAGACCCTACAAAGGCACAGAAGGAATGATTTTGTGATCAACTCAAGTGACCTCACTTTGAGCGCCATTGGCACTGACATTAAACGCAAGAGCGCCGACACCTTGGTATTGGGCGTGCTGAAGAACGATGGAAAAGCAACCATCGCAGCTTCACCGTTCACCTCGGAAACCACATCGTCGCTAGAGCAGTCACTGACTGCCTTGGGGATGTCAGGGAAAGCCGATGAAGTTACCCTGCTTCCAGGAGTAGAGGGTTCTAAGGCAAAGGTCCTGTTGTTCATTGGCCTGGGCATCGCGAAATTGCCCGACCTGACCGATGAACAGCTTCGCCGTGCGGCCGGATCAGCTGCACGTCAGCTCAGCAATGCCAAAACAGCCATCTTCGCGCTGCCTTCCGAAAGCGTCGAGCGCGTGGCGGCTATTGCCGAAGGCATTGCCCTGGGCAGCTACCGCTACGAGAACCAGCGCTCGAAGAAGAGCGACAAGCCGGTGCTGGCCGAGGCGCAGATCGCCACGGCCGTCGCGACTTCCAAGGACGTCCCCGCAGCGCTCAAGCGCGCTGCCATTCTCGGCCGCGCAGTGCGCGGCACGCGGGACTTGATCAATGCCCCGGCAAACTTGCTGTACCCGGAATCCTTCGCAACCGCAGTCAAGGACTACTCAAAGCCACTGCCGTTGAAGGTCACGGTCTTCGATGAGAAGCGCTTGGCCAAGGACGGCTTTGGCGGTTTGCTTGGCGTCGGCGGCGGTTCGGTGCGCCAGCCTCGCATGGTCAAGGTCGAGTACTCCCCCGCCAAGGCCGCTAAGCATATTGCGCTGATCGGCAAGGGCATCACGTTTGATACCGGTGGCACCTCGCTGAAGCCAGCTGCCGGCATGCACGCCATGAAGTCGGACATGTCCGGCGCCGCTGCGGCTTTCCAGGCCGTCGCTGCCATCTCGGAGTTGGGGTTGAACGTCAAAGTCACCGCATGGCTGTGCCTGGCCGAGAATATGCCCGGTGGCGCGTCGACCCGTCCGGGGGACGTGCTGACCATGTTCGGCGGCAAGACTGTTGAGGTATTGAATACGGACGCAGAAGGTCGCCTGGTCATGGCCGATGGGTTGGCTGCCGCCAGCTTGGAAAAGCCGGATGTCATGATCGACATCGCTACCCTGACCGGCGCCCAGATGCTTGCTTTGGGTCTGCGCACCGCGGGAATCATGGGCAATGAGCAGGTGCGGGACGATCTCGTGTCCGTTTCGGACAAGGTTGGCGAATTGGCCTGGGGCATGCCGCTGCCCGAGGAACTGCGTCCAAGCATTGAGTCCCAGGTAGCCGACTTGGCAAATATTGGTGAGCGCATGGGTGGCATGATGACCGCCGCCGTATTCCTGGAAGAATTTGTTGGCGAGGTCGACGGCAAGAAGATTCCGTGGGCTCACATTGACTTCGCTGGTCCTGCATTCAATGAAGGCAGTGCCTGGGGCTACACGCCGAAGAACGGCACCGGCTCGCAGGTGCGCACTCTCGTAGCCTACGCAGAGCAGCTGGCCTCAAATTAATGACCGCCTGACAGCTCACTGATTGGGCTGCGCTGAAACAAAAGTGTTCCCGGCATCAACGCGCACCTGCGATTGCTGCCGGGAACAGATTAAAAATAAGAGACATGCCTGACTTTTACGCCCGCGAAGGTGACTCTTTCCGGTTAGCGGTACTAAGGTAAGTTTTGAAACATCACCGTGGATCAATGGTGCGCGCTAACAGGCGTCATGCTCCCAATGATCTGCGACCGATCCCCTGGTCGGCCAAAGCCGGCCACACTTAGCGAATACGAGGGAGCGTTCACGTGGCCGATTCGGCAGCAACGCAAGAATTTGATGTCCTCATCCTCGGCGGTGGATCCGCTGGATACTCGGCAGCATTGCGTGCCATCCAGCTGGGCTACACCGTTGGATTGATTGAAAAAGAAAAGCTGGGCGGCACCTGCCTGCACACCGGCTGCATCCCAACCAAGGCCTACCTGCACGCTGCAGAGCTGGCTGAAAACGCTCGCGAGGGTGCCAAGTACGGCATCAACACCTCGCTGGAGTCGATCGACTTGGCTGGCGTACGCAAGTACAAGGAAGGCATTGTTGCTGGAAAGCACAAGGGCCTGCAGGGTTTGCTCAAGATGAAGAAGGTCAACGTTATCACTGGTAACGGCCGTCTTGTCTCCCAGGATTCCATCGACGTTGATGGCACCGTTTACAAGGGCAAGTACATCATCCTGGCTACCGGCTCCACCTCCAAGACCTTCGGTCTGGAAATCGGCGGTCGCGTGCTGACCAGCACCGAAGCGCTGAACATGGAAGACCTGCCAAAGAGCGCCATCGTGCTCGGTGGCGGTGTCATCGGCGTTGAATTCGCATCGGTATGGAACTCCTTCGGTGTCGATGTCACCATCGTTGAAGGCCTGCCTTCGCTCGTGCCGAACGAAGACCCAGCCATCATCAAGACCTTGGAGCGCGCTTTCAAGAAGCGCGGCATCAAGTTCAACACCGGCGTCTTCTTCGAAAAGGTCGAGCAGGATGCCAACGGCGTCAAGGTCTCGCTGGCTGACGGCAACGTACTGGAAGCAGACATCGTTCTGGTTGCAGTCGGCCGTGGCCCAGTCACCGAAGGCTTGGGCTTCGAGGAGCAGGGCGTCACCATCGATCGCGGCTTCGTGATCACCGACGAGCGCCTGCACACCGGCGTCGGCAACATCTACGCAATTGGCGACATCGTCCCAGGCGTACAGCTGGCACACCGCGGCTACCAGCATGGCCGCTTCGTTGCCGAGGAAATCCACGGCATGAAGCCAACCATCATCGAGGACATCAACATCCCGAAGGTGACCTTCTGCGAGCCGGAGATCGCTTCGGTCGGCTACTCCGAGCCAAAGGCCAAGGAGAAGTTCGGCGCCGACCAGATCGAAACCACCGAATACAACCTGGCTGGCAACGGCAAGTCTTCGATCCTGGGCACCAGCGGCCTGATCAAGATGGTTCGCGTCAAGAACGGCCCAATCGTGGGCGTTCACGGCATCGGCGGCCGTATCGGCGAGCAGATCGGCGAAGCCCAGCTGATCGTCAACTGGGAAGCTTACCCAGAGGATGTTTCGCAGCTGATTCACGCACACCCAACTCAGAACGAGTCCCTTGGCGAAGCCGCAATGGCTCTCGCCGGTGCTCCACTGCACGGCTAATAGCTTTTGGCTCACCTAGGCAGCGCGTTTTTGCAACGCGCTGCCTAGTCCGCAAAGCTCGGAGGCTCCGCCTCCACCCACAATTCAAGTTTTAAAAACCAAGGAGATACGGGACGATGTCTGAAACCGTAAACCTACCCGCACTGGGTGAAAGCGTTACCGAAGGTACGGTAACCCGCTGGCTGAAGCAAGTTGGCGACCGTGTAGAGGTAGACGAGCCGTTGGTGGAAGTTTCCACCGACAAGGTAGACACTGAAGTTCCTTCGCCAGTAGCTGGCGTCATCGAGGAAATTTTTGTCGCAGAGGACGAGGACGCTGAAGTTGGCGCGCCTCTGGTCCGCATTGGCGATGGTTCCGGTTCGGGCGAATCCGCTCCAGCTGCACCAGCTGCCGAAGCAGCACCAGCCAAGGAAGAAGCTCCAGCTGCACCAGCTGCACAGGAAGCACCAGCCAAGGAAGAAGCACCTGCTGCACCAGCTGCAGCCGGCTCCGCTTCCGGCACCGAGGTCACTTTGCCTGCACTGGGCGAATCGGTGACCGAAGGTACCGTTACCCGCTGGTTGAAGGAAGTTGGCGAGGAAGTCGCCGTTGACGAGCCGCTGCTCGAAGTTTCCACCGACAAGGTTGACACCGAAGTTCCTTCGCCAGTAGCCGGTACTCTGCTGGAAATTCGCGTTCCAGAAGACGAGACCGCTGAAGTTGGCGCCGTGCTCGCAGTGATCGGTGCCGCTGGCGCTGCACCTGCTGCTGCCCCAGCCAAGGAAGAAGCACCAGCTGCTGCTCCAGCGCCTGCAAAGGAAGAGGCCCCGGCCGCTCCTGCAGCGCCGGCACCAGCTGCTCCGGCTCCGGCCGCTCCAGCTGCTCCAGCTGCTCCAGCTGCTCCAGCTGCCGAGTCGAACAACGAGTCGGGTTATGTAACCCCGCTGGTTCGCCGCCTTGCCAACCAGCACGACATCGACATCGCTTCGGTCAAGGGCACCGGCGTTGGCGGTCGCATCCGCAAGCAAGACGTGCTTGACGCAGTTGCCGCCAAGGAAGCAGCCGCGCCGGCCGCTCCTGTTGCCGCCGTACCAGCTGCTGCAAAGCCAGCTGCGCCAGCGGTTGAGGTTTCCTCGCTGCGCGGTACCACCGAGAAGGCTCCACGCATCCGTCAGGTCATCGCCCGTCGCATGCGCGAGTCCCTGGACGTATCGACTCAGCTGACCCAGGTCCACGAGATCGACATGACCCGCATCGTCAAGCTGCGCGGTTCGGCCAAGGCCAGCTTCAAGGCCACCAACGGCGTGAACCTGACCTACCTGCCATTCATCGCCAAGGCTGTTGCCGAAGGCCTGAAGGCTCACCCGAAGCTGAACGCTGAGTACAACGAAGAGACCCAGCAGATCACCTACCACAATGCCGAGCACCTGGCATTCGCAGTCGATACCGACAAGGGCCTGTTGGTTCCAGTGGTTTCGAACGCTGGTGACCTGAACCTGGCTGGCCTGGCTTCGCGCATCGCCGACGTTGCTGCACGTACCCGCAGCAACAAGATCGGTCCAGATGAGCTGTCCGGCGGCACCTTCTCGATCACGAACATCGGTTCGGTCGGCGCACTGTTCGACACCCCGATCATCAACCAGCCGCAGGTAGCTATCCTGGGCACCGGTGCGATCGTCAAGCGTCCAATGGTCATCACCGATGCAGATGGCAACGATTCGATTGCCATCCGCCACATGATGTACCTGTGCCTGACCTACGATCACCGCCTGGTTGACGGCGCTGACGCAGGCCGCTTCCTGCAGACCGTCAAGGCTCGCCTTGAGGGTGGCGCTTTCGAGGGAGACTTGGGACTCTAAGCTCCCAATAGGGCTTCTAGCCGTAGCGACGATCGCCCCTGTTGAGGAATCAGCAGGGGCGATCGTCGCTTTTCTACGTTCAGTCGAATTTAGATTAGGCTAGGACTATGGAATTCCTGAAACTCATTTTGGTATTTGTGCATGTACTTGGTGCAGCCGCGATTTTCGGTGGCTGGCTAGCTAACTTCAAGACCCCTACCGTCAGTGTCTGGCAGTGGTACGGTGCCCTCGTTCAGCTGGTGACCGGATTGGCACTCGTGGGTATTGCTGAAGCCGGCACTGACCCAGTCAACCACGCAAAGATTGGCGTGAAGCTGGTCATCGCCATCGTGATCGCTGTAGCTGCGTTTATCGGCCGCAAGAAGATCAAGGCTGGCGAAGAAGTATCGACGGGCATTGCTCACGCTGTTGGAGGCATGGCCTTCATCAATATCGCGGTGGCGACCCTCTGGTCCTAATCCTTATTGGGATCCGCTGCAGGAACCGCAATCCTATGCACTGAGCATGCATTGGATTGCGGTTCCTGCATTTAATGGCGAAGAACCTTGCCGATTTTCCAGCCGTGCTCTGAAAGCACCAGTTCAATTTCGATCCGCTGAGTCTGGGCAGCCTTGACCGTGTGGATTTGTTTTCCCTTGCGATCCACATAATGGTATTCGCCTTGGGTTGAATCCGCAGCCAGAATCACGGCATCCCCTTGGCCACGAGCAACAACGGAAACATTCCGAAGCTGCGTCGCCAACCCCTTAAAACTCAGATCCATTTCCCGCAGCGTTTTGATCGTTTCCAGATCCCGCTGCAGCTGCTCAGAGCCAGGTGCATAAATGGCTTTCAAGTCTCCAGCCGCCAATTTGCTCATGGCCTGATCACGCCGTTGCGTCAGGCTCAGGAAGGCCGAGACAATGGTGTCCTGGTTCAAAGCACACGCTGGAACTTGGGCGACATCATTGATGCGGCACGAGGATTCAACCGGTGCCGACGGTGCAGATCCCGCATCAGAGGCTGTCGCCGCGCGGAGATGGTTGACGCCCACAAGGCTTCCGGCCAATACCGCAATACCCAGCACGCCGGCACCAACAATTTTCATGGCTCCAGGGGTCCGCCGCAGCGGATGAACAGCCCAATTTTCAGGCTGTCCCTGGTCTTGTGGTGTCAATGATGCTTGTTTCCTCCCCCTCCGTCCTCCTGCCCTATGATGCGTCGGGATATCTGGATGAATGGTTTCCATCAGATGGGTAGCTTCCGGCGAAACGTGGCCTTCCCACCTGATAGGTTCAGCCTGGGCGCTGGAGAACAGCGTCCTCGCGAATTGTTCGGCGCTTGGTCGTTCATGTGGATCCGGGTTGAGGCAATCAATCAATAGCTCTTGGATGATCTGCGGAATACTTGGAAACTTGACCTGCACCGGTGGCCGAATGTTTTGCGCATCCGGTGGCTTGCCTGCCAAGAGGAACCATAAGCAGGCGCCCAGGGAGTAGACGTCCTGCTCCCCCACCAATAGTTCTCGTCCGCCAGGAACTATTTCTGGAGCCATAAATCCTGGCGTGCCAGCGCCCGACAACGATTGGGCATCTGAGGCGGACTCCTGAAAGTCAATAATCTTTGGCATGCCGCTAGCAGTCAGCAAAACGTTTGCCGGTGATATGTCCCCATGGCGGATACCTTCTGCGTGCATCATCGATAGCGTCTGCGCCACCGGAGCCAACGCAGTGATGCATTCGCCCAGGCTGAAAACACCTCGACTGTTCACGAGGTCGCCGATGCTTCCGCCCGGGCAATATTCCATGATCAAACCATCACCCAGCTGGGTCGAGAGCGTGCCGTAAAAATCAACGACATATTTCCGCGTCCGAGTGACCGAATTCTGCCTCAAGGACGAGACATCTTCCATAGTCAAACTAAGTTTTAGCACCATGTAAGTTTGGTCACTCTCCCTGCGGATTAGCCAAACTTTACATGGTGACTTGGTACTTAATGGTCTAACTGTGACATGTCCAGAGCTCAAAGGCCATGCAAGGACATTTGTTGATTCATTCATAGCTCCGTTGTAGTTCAAAAACGGAAAACACAAGTTCGTTATCCACAAGTTTGCCGTCATCTATCGAATTAGCGACCAGCGGGACAACGGCGTAGGGTAACCCTCATGGCGATCGAATTCGAACGAGTCGGACTTGGCTCAAAATTTGTGCCCTACATGGAAGCCTGGGACTACCAAATCCAGTTACATGATGCGGTAGCCGCGGACGAACAGTCCCCGAGAGTCCTGTTCCTGGAGCATGAAGCGGTATACACCGCAGGCAAAAGAACTGAACCCGAAGACCTCCCGTTAGACGGAACCCCTGTCGTAGACGTGGATCGAGGCGGCAAGCTCACCTGGCACGGGCCAGGACAACTTATTGGCTACCCCATCGTCAAACTTCGCAAAATGAGTGCGATTCGACTTTATGTGGAAACCATCGAAGAAGCGCTGATCAATGTCGTGAGCGACATGGGCATTGCCACGGCGCAGATCAAGGGCCGCTCAGGTGTCTGGGTTCCCGGCAAAAACGGCGAACAAGACCGAAAAATCGCAGCTATCGGACTTCGTATCAGCCACGGAGTAACCATGCACGGTTTTGCGTTGAACTGCTCCAACGAGCTAGCAGCCTACGAACAAATCATTCCTTGCGGTATCACCGATGCAGGAGTCACTTCCATCTCGGAAGAGCTCGGCCGAACCGTCACCCCGGAAGACGTTGTCGACCGAGTCCAGACCGAACTCGAACGTCTCCTCACCCCACAAGTCGTCTAGACAATCATTCCCTCCGAAAGAAAGAGCCGATAATGAGCGTCGCACCTGAAGGCCGCCGCATGCTTCGCGTTGAAAAGCGCAACGCTGCCGTACCAGTGGAGCGTAAGCCCGAGTGGATCAAAGCCAAACTAAACATTGGTCCCGAATACGTAGGCCTAAAGAATCTCGTACAGTCCGAAGGACTGCACACCGTCTGCGAAGAAGCAGGCTGCCCAAACATCTTTGAATGCTGGGAAGACCGTGAAGCGTCTTTCCTCATCGGCGGTTCCGAGTGCACCCGCCGCTGCGATTTCTGCCAAATCGCTACCGGTAAACCATCACCTATCGATCGCTCCGAACCATTCAAGGTTGCGATGAGCGTGAAGAAGATGGATCTTCGCTACGCGACCGTTACTGGTGTGGCCCGCGATGACCTCGAAGATGAGGGCGTGTGGCTGTATGCGGAGACGGTTCGCCAGATCCACAAGATGAACCCAACCACCGGTGTCGAATTGCTGATCCCGGACTTCAGCGGAAAACCAGAGAACCTGGACGCCATCTGCGATTCGGCCCCGGAAGTCTACGCCCACAACGTCGAGACCGTTCCTCGTATTTTCAAGCGCATCCGTCCCGCTTTCCGCTATGACCGTTCCATGGACGTCATTTCGCACGGGCGCAAGCGTGGACTGATCACCAAGTCGAACCTGATCCTCGGTATGGGCGAAACCCGCGAAGAAATCTCCGAGGCCATGCGCGACCTGCACGAAGCCGGTTGCGACCTGTTGACCCTGACCCAGTACCTTCGCCCCACCGATCTCCACCTTCCAGTGGACCGCTGGGTCACCCCACAAGAATTCATTGAACTGCAGCAAGAGGCAGAAGAAATCGGATTTGCCGGCGTCATGTCTGGTCCGCTGGTCCGCTCTTCCTACCGTGCAGGACGGTTGTGGGCCGGAGCGATGCGCAAGAAGGGCCGCGAAATTCCAGAGGCACTCTCCCACATCGAGTCTTCCGGGAACACGCGTCAGGAAGCAGCATCCCTGATCAAATAATGATCGCTTGAACGTTCCGCAGACCACGACCCCGCAGCCCCTGGCATCTCACACGCCATGGCTGCGGGGTTGTCTGCCATCTTGCTAGCGACATATGCACCAAAAAATTTCGCTCGTGATCCAGCGCGACTTAGAACTATCGTCAACATCGCGTAGAATTGAGGCACTATGGCCAAAAACTCCGACAACGACGCTGCCGCGCAACCAAAGCGCGGTTTGTTTTCGCGTAAACCAAAAGCTGAGAAAAAGAACAAAGAACCAGGCCGGCTGAAGCAAATCGGCCAAGTCTTCCAGATGACGCGCCGCAACGACCCCATGGTCGTTTGGTGGATGGCACTGGCTGCCTTGGCTGTAATCGCAGTCTGCTTGGTTATCGGTATCTTGATCAACAACTGGATCACCATGTTGATCATTTCCATTCCGTTGGCTCTTCTTGCGGCGATGTTCATCATGTCCCGCCGGGCTGAAAAAGCTGCCTTCTCCCAGCTAGAAGGACGCCCAGGTGCTGCAGGTGCAGCCATGAGCGTGCTGCGTCGCGGATGGATCCTCAAGCAGGAACCAGTCGCCTATAACCGTCACCAGGATTTGGTCTTCCTCGCCATTGGCCGCCCAGGCATCGTCCTGGTCACTGAAGGGCCTAAGTCGCGAGTTCGCGAACTCGTCGCCTCGGAACGCAAGCGCATTGCCCGTGTACTGCCGAACGTGCCAGTTCACGTGATCCATGCAGGACAGGACGCGGACCAGACCAGCTTGGTTGATGTCAGCAAAGAAATGAAGAAGCTTCCCAAGTCCATCACCAAGCTCGAGGTCAGTGCCATCGACAAGCGACTAAGCACCCTGACTGCAAATCGCCTGCCGATCCCCAAGGGCGTAGACCCCACCCGCGTTCGGCCTAACCGCCGCGCAACCCGCGGTCGCTAGAAACCTCAATATATAAGAAGCCGCAACAGGATTCCCTGTTGCGGCTTCTTCGTTGTCCTGGGCCAATTGAATTATCTGATGTTGACCAAGATGGTCTTCGGTAGCCGATCGTGCAATCCCCGCTGATCCTTATCGGTAACAAAGACCGGGATGGCCAGGCAAAGCAGCAGCGAGCGAATCAACCCCTGCAGGGGCTTCACCGCACTGCCGTCCATTGACTGCACTTGAAGGCCAAAGGTCCGATGGCCAATAGTATGACCGGTGAATCCGACGCCAATAATCTGCCCGACGCAAAACAGCAACAGGGTTGCAAGGTCATTGAAGTTGAAGAGCCACCAGCTCAGCAGCATCGACAGTCCCCAGTCGATGCACAATGCTCCAATCCTGCGAGGGAATCTTCCGATTGACCCGGGGCCCTTGTCCGGTCGGCCTAGATCCTGTCCAGGCCACTCCTGCGAGTTATGTTGTGGCGGGCCTTCAAGCCACGAACTGAAGTCTTTTCTTTCCACCGCTACAGTCTATCGAGGGATTCTGTGCATCAGTTCGGGCTCAATTTGCCCTGCCTGAGCCCGCCAAGGCTCCAAGTCAGTTTGTTACGAACTGCATCGTCCCAAATCAGCGCAATACGATACGCCCGAGCCTCACCCTTGTAACAGGCTGGAAACAATAGAGACACCATTCAGAAATGGATTGTGGGTAAGCTCTATACGTAAGCAAGGGAACCAGCCAGCTCATTCTGTCTGATCGTTCTGTTTACCAATTCTCATATCTCACCAGGGAGTCACCTGCACATGTTTACCAGTCCAGAAGAAGTCTTGGCATATATTGCCGATGAGGACATCAAGTTCGTCGATATCCGTTTCACCGATCTTCCAGGCGTACAGCAGCACTTCAACGTGCCAGCAAAGTCTGTAGATGCCGACTTCTTCGTCAACGGCCAGCTCTTCGATGGTTCGTCCATCCGCGGCTTCGCTGGCATCTCTGAATCAGACATGCAGTTGATCCCAGATGTCACCACCGGTTTCATCGATCCATTCCGCATCGAAAAGACCTTGGCATTCAACTTCTCGATCATCAACCCACGTACCGGTGAGCCTTACCACCGCGATCCGCGTGGCGTTGCAGAGCGTGCCGAAGCTTACCTCGAGTCCACCGGAATCGCCGATACCGCATTCTTCGCTCCAGAAGCAGAATTCTTCATCTTCGAAGACGTTCGCTACGAGTCGAAGCCAGAAGGCGCTTTCTACTCGATCGATTCCGATGAAGCTCCATGGAACACCGGCCGCAAGGAAGAAGGCGGCAACCAGGGTTACAAGACCGCTTTCAAGGGCGGCTACTTCCCAGTTGCACCAACCGACAAGCAGGCTGACCTGCGTGACGCTATCTGCGTTGAGCTGGACAAGGCTGGCCTTGAGGTCGAGCGCAGCCACCACGAAGTTGGCGCTGCTGGCCAGGCCGAAATCAACTACAAGTTCAACACCATGGTTCACGCCGCTGACGAGCTGATGCTCTTCAAGTACGTAGTCAAGAACGTGGCAGACGCCTGGGGCAAGTCCGCTACCTTCATGCCAAAGCCAGTCTTCGGCGACAACGGTTCGGGCATGCACGTGCACCAGTCGCTGTGGTCCAACGGCGACCCGCTGTTCTACGACGAAAAGGGCTACGCCGGCCTGTCCGACGTCGCTCGCTGGTACATCGGTGGCCTGCTGAAGCACGCTGACGCAGTGCTTGCATTCACCAACCCAACCGTGAACTCCTACCGTCGACTGGTCAAGGGCTTCGAGGCTCCAGTGAACATGGTTTACTCGCAGGGTAACCGTTCGGCAGGTATCCGTATCCCAATCACCGGTTCGAACCCCAAGGCGAAGCGCATCGAATTCCGTGCACCGGATGCTTCTTCCAACCCTTACCTGGCTTTCGCAGCCCAGCTGATGGCTGGCCTGGACGGCATCAAGAACCGCATCGAACCAGCAGAGCCAATCGACAAGGACCTCTACGAGCTTCCTGCCGAGGAAGCCAAGGACATCCAGCGCGCTCCGGAGAGCCTTGAAGATGCCCTGAAGGCACTGGAAGCCGACCACGACTTCCTGCTCGAAGGCGGCGTCTTCACCGAGGACCTGGTCCAGACTTGGATCGAGTACAAGCGTGAAAACGAAATCAAGCCACTGAGCCTGCGCCCGAACCCATACGAGTTCGAGCTGTACTACGGTTGCTAGCTAGCTGACGGGAATCAAGCCCGTTTAGTCCGCAGAGAGTCCGCACGAGTTGCCAGAGCATTGCTCACGGCAGCACGTGTGGACTCTTTTGCATCTTCCATGAGATGCCCATATACATCGAGAGTTGTCTTAGCGCTGGCGTGACGCATCGCGGATTGAACCTTCTTGATATCTTCACCGGATGCGATCAGGAACGACGCGAAGAAATGCCGCAGATCGTGGATCCGGAAATTTTCAGGCAAACCCTCCACCGTGGCACGTGCAGTCCTGAACCTGGCTTCGATCGTGTACGGCGCAGCAGGTCTGCCATTCTCCAGAGTCACGAAAGTTTCACTCCCCCACCGCGCAGGATTCTTATTCAGCTCGAAAGCCAGATCACGCGGAATCGGGATTGGATTCTTAGACTCCTCAGTTTTCAGTGGTACGCCTGGATACTGAATAGCCGGCGTGATGAATCCCCGCAACGAATCCACATCCTGAACTCGCAACGCCGAAATTTCTGCCACGCGCAGCCCCGCAAAAGCACCCAACAGGATGACATTCTTCATTCCTTCAGGCATCACATCATACAGCGCCCAGACCTGTTGCTCAGTAGCCACGTAGGGGCGTTGCTTGCCCGTGGGAGGCGCATTTTTCCGACTTATGGGCGTGCGCAACAGTAGACCATCTTCTACCGCGTCAGAGAGCAAATGAGCCAATCGGCGGTAGAGTGCATGAATCGTAGAATCGGCCAAACCCTCTTTTTTGAGCGCAGCCAACCAATTCTTGATCGCCGTAGGGCGGATGTCCTTTAGTGGAATATCACCGAACACTGCATTGATCCGCTTCACGTGCGTCTTCGCTTGCTTTACTGAGCCAGGACGGTTGACTTCGTAGCCTTTCAGCCAATGCGCCGACCAGACAAGCATTGTTGTCGCCGCATCGGTTGGGCTGATGTAAGCGCCAGTGCGGATCTTAACCGCTTCACCCTCAGCCCAGTTCTGAGCATCGATCTTACGGGCGAAAGTCTTACTCTTTTCCTTGCCCTCAGGATCAACATAAGTTCCAAGCCAGCCACCCTTAGGAAAGCGCGCAGACGGAGGACGTCGACGCGAATTAGTCGTACCTGGAGTACGTTTGGGTTTATTCGAGGCCATGATTACCTGCTAGATCTCGTCATTGAATTTCTCATCATCTAACCGGTCCTGCTCATCCTCGATCCAATCCAGAAGCTGGAAAGTATTCAGGTTCGCTAGACTCTCAATCTGCCCAATCTTCTTGTCTAATTTCTCCTTCAGGGATTTAGTAGCCTTCCGCGTTTCACGCCTTTTCGAAATCGCCCCAGCGGCCAACAGCGCGTCACTTCGAGCGTTCTCATACGAACGAGCTGCATCATTGAGATTTTTCGCAGAATCAACGACCTTCTTGGACTGGATGTCCAGTTCTTGGATCCAAGTCACGTAACTATCAGGAGGGGAAATTAGGTAGTTAACCGTCGTTTCAAGTACGTGGGATAGAGCGATAGCCTCATCGAGGCGCACCACACGCTCCCCTTCTTCAGTTCTCGACACGGCAACTTGGTTATATTTTTCCCATCCTGGAACGGCTTGCATATGACGCGCCAATTCCGACTGTGACCAGCCTTTTTGTAACCTTAGGTGCTTCTGATTGTCACCGAATATCTTCGGTAACCCCTTGTCGTTTTGCTCTCCCATACCGTCAATTGTCACACATGGCTGTTGCACCCCCAACAAAATCGTGTATATTCATTAACGAAGCACCCATACGAGAATGAATAGGAATCGCGAAATGGTAGCAATCGCCGTTCTCAAGACAATGGCCGAGGTATCCGAAATGACCGGTATCCCTGTAAACACACTCCGGTACTACCGGCACTTGGGAACCAAAGGTCCGCGCTCAGCCCTTCTTGGGTCGCGCATCATGTACCGCGAACAAGACGTAATCGACTGGATCAATGAACAGTTCGAGGCAAGCGATGCAAAGTAAGCCCGAACAGGTTGGAAATAGCACACCTACTGGCCCACGGTCGGAGGTTGAGATCGCGAATGACCTAATCAATGAGTTTCGTATCGCATGCCAACAGGCGAATATCGAATCGCTTCAGATGGCGTTGCAGAATCTTTCCAAAAAGGATGCGGTTTCTCTTCTCAGGGCTGAGTTCCCACACAAATCAAAATCTTGGTTTGAACGGAATCTCAGGTACCTAATGTCAATGGGTCCAGATGATTTCTACATCCTCTTCAACCATCAGGACCCGACAGCCGTAACAGCAATTCGCAATCTATCGCGGCAAAACACCACGCTCAGAGTCAGCCCGACGCGGCTGGCTTTTTCTATGTGAAACGGAGAATCAGATGACCACTTTGGTTGAAATTCCATTCAAGAACACTGCGCTGTACGTCACCAGCGAAGACGGCAAGCCACTCGTGAGCCTTCGTCACATGTGCGAATCAATCGGCTTGGACGTTGAAAGCCAGCGCAAGCGAATCAATAGAAGCGCTTGGGGACGTGCGGTCATGATGACCGCGACTGGATCTGACGGCAAAAACTATCAGATGACCATGATCGACCGTCGTGTAATGACGATCTGGCTCGCAACAGTGGAAACTTCTCGAATCAAGGACGTGGAGGTTCGCCAGCGACTCGAAGCCTTCCAGAACGAGGCAGCCGACGCTCTGGACTCATATTTCCATGAGGGTGGTGCGATCAACCCAAACGCGACTGCATCCCAGTTGGACCGGATCGCCCTGACAGTCAAGGCGCAGGGCGAAGCGTTACAGGCCTTGTCGCCGTTCTTGTCTCCCAAGTTCCTGGAATCCAAGGCGAAGTTGCTTGTTGCGCGTGCACTTGGTGAGGAACCGGAGATTGACCCGCTGGACCTACCGTTGCACGCGGACGATTACTTGACCAGTAAGGGCTTGAAGGCATCGGAGATCAAGTCTGAGCGTTCCATGTTTGGCCGGCGTATGGCTAAGGCCTACCGAGAGCTACATGGCAAAGCACCAAAGAAAGCAACGAACGAAGTGAACGGCTCAATTCGAAAGATCAACGCCTACACAAACCGTGACCGGGGATTGTTCGATCAGGTTTGGGACGATCACTACGCGGAACTATTCGAGCCTAGCCTGATGGACGAACTCTCATGAACCTGACATTCAGTGCTCACCAACAAAAAAGGGATACCAACGGACAGCGATCCATTGACGCCCCAACAATAGAGAAAGGCCGCGACGCACTCGCCAAAGTCAACGTCGCAGCCCCAACCAATTACCCAGAAAAGGAACCAGTTATGAGCAATGTTACCAACTTTCCCCAACCGCCAGCCGGATTCAAGCTCGAATACTTTTGCAGCTGTGGAGCTGAATGCCCACCAAACGACCCCATGGAGCCAGAATGCGAAACCATTGGCCACAGCTACGTTGGCCCCGGTGTTCACCTAGGCGATGCGAGTGGATGTCAAGTGAACAGTTCCTGGAGCGCTAGTGACGGGATCAGGTTTCTAGTCTCAAACCACGGGTACACCAGTGACGCAGATGATGCCCCATACGTCGAAAAGACGTGGACCCGCGAACAATTGAAGCGCCTTCCGCAAATGATTGAGCAGGTTCTCAGCAAGATCGACTACGAGGCAGCTAAGCAGTTCTTTGAAAGGCACCCGGAGCACTTTCAGGAGGCCGTAACCGTTCAAGAGCTGGCGCGGCTCGCCCACGAAAACAATCTCGACACTCCTCAGACCTTCCAGGCTTACATGGACATCTACAACAAGCGGGGCATCAACAATGCCTAGTCCAATGACAGCCCCAACTGGCTCCATTCAATCTGTTGCCCCGATAGTGCTGCATTATTGGCCTCAAGCTGATATCGATGCTGGTCGCTTCACTGTGGCACTCTGCGGAGAAGCAGCCGTTCCAGCTAGCGGTGGCACCCACGAGGCCGGCTCTGGAACGTCTTATACCTGTCCTGATTGCATGTTGCGTTACACGTTGATGCTCGCCCGAAGGTAAGCAATCAAGAACGATACAAGTAGATATTCGGCGGCAGGAAACAATTACTGTTTCCTGCCGCCGTGCGCTTGATAGGAGATCAAGTGAGCATCAGAGCTCTCAAGTGGGCATTCGATCAAAAGCTCCCCACAATCCCCAAATTCGTGCTCGTTGTCTTAGGAGACTACGCAGACGAGCGTCACTCTTGCTTTCCGGGGCAGAAGCACATTGCTGAGACCGTCGGATCATCAGAATCCAGTGTGCGCCGTGCATTAAAGACTCTGGAGGATGAAGGGCTGATCATTCGCGAGCGAAGGACCCGGGAAAACGGCTCGCGCACCTCAGATCGATACGTCCTACCGGTCAACGTGACCGATAGGGATAAGGGTGGGCTTACCGGTCACAGTGACACCCCCCAACCGGTCAGAGTGACGGGTAGGGGAAAACCGTCCGAAAAGGAACCAAAATCCGCGCCAGATATGGGAAGCGACCCTGTGGATAACGAAAACCCTACCGGTCACAGCGACACCCCCATATCCTTTCTATCCCAAAGTACTATCCCAAAGAACCGTTTCGACGAGTCGAAACCCTCGAAAATCAGCCCAGCCCAGCGAGTAACCACCGAGGCTTACGAAGCAGTCGGAAAAGCATTCAACTACGTCGCCGTAATGAAGCTGGCCGAATGGATGCTGCGAGATAGACACCTCACCGAACCACAAGCAGTGCAAGCAATCGTTGACACTTACCGAGCTGGAAAACCAATCATCAAGACAACACTCGGTCAGCTCATCGACGGCTATAACAGCAAAGCTAACGTGTCGCTGCAATCCACTTCGCACCGCATGCAACAGACGCTACTGCTCGCCCAAGAACTAGAACAACGCAACCAGGGAGCAATCACCCAATGAACATCACCGATACCGCCATGGTTCTCGCCAAGATCCAGGCATTCAACAACCGCACCTTCGACCAACCAGCAATCCAGGCATGGCACGACACCATTGGAGACCTAGACCTGACGGACTCGCTAAGCGCCGTAAGTGACTACTTCCGCGAATCCAAAGAATGGATCATGCCCTCCGATATTCGTTATGGCGTGAAAAAGATCCGCGAGGCACGCATCGGGGAGATCCGCACAGACATCCGCATCCGAGAGGAAGACGAAGACTACGACAACATCAAACTCTCCGTAGCCCGCAAAAAGCACCTCTATAACCTCGTAGCCTCCGGCGCTCTCACACCCGAGCAGTACCACGCATACCACGCTGGAACCTTCGCTCTACCGAACATGCCGAAAGCGATTACGAAATGAGTGAACCACTCGAACACGCGGAGCTATCCATCATTGGCTCAATCCTTCTCACTGAAGGCAAAGCCCTCGACGAGATTGACCTCAATCCATCGAGCTACCAAGACAAACGACTAGAGGATATCCACCGGCTCATGCTTGGCATGAAGGCCTGCGGTGAACCAATCAACGTACTAACCCTGCCAAAATACGCTCTCACCAATGCGCAGCGAGTCGATGCGACACTGCTACACCAAGCCATGTCCGTCACTCCTACAGCTTCCACAGTGGCTTACTATGCGAAAATCGTTGCCGATGCTCACGCGGGGCGAAACCTCACCGCAACCGCCGACTGGATCAAGTCTCAAGCCAAACGTGGAGTGGACCCCGAACATGTCATCGAGCAGGCGAAAGCAACACTCGAAAATGCTCGCGGCAGCATCGGCCTTCAAAAGATTGCACCCATCGGTTCAGATATTGAGACCTACGTGGACAATTTGGAAAAGGAGCGCGTCTACTACAAAACACCATGGCATCAAATCAACGACCTTATCGGCGGACTCATGCCAGGCGCCCTCTACGTGGTCGGCGCAAGACCGTCCGTAGGCAAGTCAGCGGTAGGGCTACAACTTGCCCAGTCATTGGAAGCTCACGGTTCAGTGGCTTTCATTAGTTTGGAGATGCTCGAAGGCGACCTCATGGATCGCCTCATATCCAACGAGAAGAAAATTCCCTATCAACGATTCACGGATGGGAACCTCACGTCCGAGGACTGGCGCCGCATGGCCGAATGGCTGCCCACAGTGGAGAAACGGCGCATCTACGTGTCAGAACCTCACACGGCGACAATGCCGGCCATTCGTAGATTCATCAGCGACGTAGATCGGACCGAGAAGCTTTCAGGTGTGGTGATCGACTATCTGCAGTTGATCAATCAATCCGGCGAGCGCATGACTGATCAAGAGTTCCTATCAGAAGTAACTCGGCAGTTGAAGCTCATGGCCTTGCAAATGAACATTCCGATTGTCCTGTTGTCCCAGTTGAACCGTGGCAGCGCTAACCGAGAAGACAAAGTTCCACGCTCATCAGACCTGCGAGGTTCCGGATCAATCGAGCAAGACGCAGACGTGATCATCCTCCTGCACCGAGAACTAAAAGGCGACGAGTCCTATCGCATGTTCATGAACGTAGAGAAGAACCGCCGAGGACGAGCCGGCGACACCGAAATGGTTTTCCAAGGCCACTACTCAAACATCCACGATGCACTAACCAACTAATCCAAAATCCGTCGAAAAAGGAGCCCAAGACGTAAGCAGCATTGACCGGCACTTCATCGGTGACTACCCGCCAGAAAGACTGGACACCCCAATCACCATCCAGGAGGATCAGTGACCACTTGCACCACACCCGACTGCGGGATGGAAGCAAACCTCTACATCTGCAACCAATGCATCAACGACCTCCAAGCATGGATCAACAAAGTCCCAGACATGATGCAAGAACTACTCATCACCATGGGCAACCTCGACAACATGCGACCAACACGCAACGAAGGAGGCAACGGCACAAGCACAGACCCACGCGAACCAGTCAACGACCACCTACTAGACCTCAGAACATCACTCCGCATCTGGGAAAACCAAAACGCCGAACAACTCGCACACGACCAATACGCGGGCGGATTCATCAACCTACTCGCGAAGATCCTCAAACGAGCAGAACACGCCATCGACCTACCCGAAGACGAACCACAACCAGACCACGAAGCAATACGCGAACGAGTCAAAGAAATCGCACCACCAATGCCCACACGACAACTCGTGCCCTGGCTACGAACAAACGCTAAACTAACAATCAAAGCCAAAGACATCCGAAACTGGGCATCACGCGGAAAACTCCACCCAGTAGAACGCGAACCACAACCAACCTACTGGCCACACGAAGTCGTGCAAGCCCACAAAGAAACGAGAAACCAATGAACATCATTGAATTCCTCGAAGTCCGAATCGCTGAAGATGAGCAAGAAGCCAAAGCCTGCCTCGCCCAATATGAGCGCGGCGAAGACGTGAGCAAGCGGCGATGGACGCGGATGCTCGGAGAATGCAAAGTCAAGCTGGCTATCGTTGACCTGCACTCACCAATCGATCCATGCGATGCGCATGACGAACAAATGAAGTCCATTTCCTGCGATACTCTCCGCGCCCTCGCCGCCATATACTCTGACCATCCCGACTACAAAGACGAATGGACACTGTGAAATTCAGCTTTTAATCCCGGAAAGAATCATGTAAAGTGACTCAAGAAGGGCGATTCGTCGTACCTTCGCACAGGAGCTTCCCACTTGGGTGGCTCTTTTTTTGTACCCAAAAGTGGTACCACACCGGCTGAGGGGCGAACCGGTAACACAACCCCTCACACAAAGCCCAGACCAACTGATGTTGCGTGGGCTGAATAATTGAATAGCCCAGTCGCACGAGACTGGGAGCGCTGACCGGAGTGATCCATCGTGATTACCGGGGTTCGAGTCCCCGGCAGCGCACGACTTGCAAGTGATGGATTGCCGGATGCGTGCACGTATCACCCGTCGCAAAGAACGGGAAAAGCTACCACGTTGCAAGCTATCGAGTCCTAAACGGAAACGCATGGACTGGTTCGAGGGTGTCACCGTATGGCTGGCTAACTGCGGCATGCAGGTATCGAAAGATATCCGCCTTGCGTGTGCTCGTGCCAGAGAGTCTGACTCAACAGCACGGGCGCACTGCGGGAGTTCCTAGAGGACTAGCAAGGGTAAGACGTTACCCAACTGCGACAGGTGCAATCCCTGCTACTCCCACGACGGGTCAACAAGCCCAAGCTTGAAGGCATGGCAAGACGGCGTGTATAAAGGCCCGACCATGACCTGCCCGGCAACACTTACACAGCCCATGATGGGGTCGCGTGACGGCGACTGGACCGACACAACGCCGGGCGTGCAGAGCCCCGGACAACCAACGCGGGTAGCAATGATGAGGTGGTGACACTGTGGCACGAGCCAAACGCATCTGCCCCAAGCCAGGATGCCCACAACCCGCAACTAAACGCTATTGCGCTGAGCATGAGCGAGAGTACGAACGCGCACGAGGCAACAGCACCCAACGCGGATACGACTCCAAACATCAAACACTACGTAAGCAATGGCGTGAACGTATTGATCGAGGCGGAGTTAGCTGCGCATCATGCGGGCTACCAATCCACCCGCAAGCACCGTTCGACCTCGGGCACACCGACGACCGAACCGCATACAAAGGCGCTGAGCACGTGCACTGCAACCGCTCAAACGGTGGACGCAAAGGCAGAACCAACCAAGCCTAAGCCTGTGGAAAACCTGTGCACAACCCCCACCCGGGGGCACCTCAAACCCCCTCTGACCTGACCGCCGGTGAGGTGGCTCTGATGCGCGGAGGGTTCAAGATTTTCTGACTAGGCACTTTATGAGGTGGTGATCGCATGGGTTCTGGTGGTTCTCGTAATCGTTCGGGGCCGCAGCCTGATCCTTCGTCTGGTCGGTCTGATTCTCGTGGGATAAAGCTTGACGCTTTGCCTAATGAGGGCCGTTCTGGTGAGCCTCCTTTGGCGTGGCCGTTGGGTTCGCCGGCTGTCTACATTGACGTAATTGTGAATGGTAAGCCTTCTCGTGAGCTTGATGAGGGCGCTACTGAGGATCGTCGTCAGGCTGAGCTTTCCCTCTGGGATGAGGTTTGGACTTATCCGCAGGCTTGCGCCTGGGAACTAGACAGATGGCGTTGGAACATCGTTGCCCTCTATGTCCGTACGTTCCTTGTTTGTGCTGGCCCTGAGGCTAAGGCTGCTGATAAGGCTTCGTTGCATCGTTTTGGTGATCAGCTTGGACTTACTCCTGCTGGTCTAAAGGAGAACGGTTGGGCGATTGCTCGTAGCGAGGTTGATATGAAGCGTTCTGAGAAGCCTAGCTTGTCAGTTATTGACGAAACGGAGCAGGAGCGCCCCCAGCGTCGTTTGAGGGGGTGATCTTGTGTCTGATTTCAAGGTTGATTTTCCGACCTTGGGGGACGTTGTTGATGCTTGGATTGCTCAGCATTGCAAGGTTCCGAATGGTTTTGATCGTGGTGCTTCGTTTGTGGAGTCTGATTGGCAGTTTTGGTGTACGGCGAATCACTATCGGGTGAAGGACACTGCGCAGTGGGATCCTGTGAAGCCGTTGCGTGCTCAGGCGTTCCATTATCGTCGTTCTCAGATTGTTGCCCCGCAGAAGACAGGCAAGGGGCCTTGGTCAGCGTCGATTGTTGCGGCTGAGGCTGTTGGGCCTACGTTTTTTGGTGGTTGGGCTGAGAAGGGCGACGTGTACCGTTGCGAGGACTTTGGTTGTCCTTGTGGCTGGTATTGGGAGTATGAGCCTGGTGAGCCTATGGGTATTCGCCAGCCGTCGCCGTTGATTCAGATGCTTGCTACTTCTGAGGATCAGGTGGATAACGTTTATGGGCCGTTGAAGGCGATGATCCTTTTGGGTCCGCTTGGTTCGTTGATGAAAGTCCGCGAGGGGTTCATTCGCATTCTTGGCGGTGAGGGTGGCGAGGATTTCGACAAGATCGAAGCTGTTTCGTCGTCTGCTGCTTCTCGCCTGGGTAACCCGATCTCGTTTGCTTTGCAGGATGAGACGGGTACTTATACGAAGACGAACAAGCTGATTCGGGTTGCTCAGACTCAGCGTCGTGGTCTTGCTGGTATGGGTGGTCGTTCGATTGAGACTACGAATGCTTGGGATCCTGCTGAGGCTTCGTTGGCTCAGCAGACTTTTGAGTCTCAGGCGCCGGATATTTTCAAGTTTTATCGTCAGCCGCCTGCTGATTTGTCGTATCGGAATAAGCGTGAGCGCAAGCGGATTCATGCGCATGTTTATGACGGGTCGCCTTGGGTGAATTTGGATGACATTGAGGCTGAGGCTGTCGAACTGCTTGAAACGGACCCGGCGCAGGCCGAACGGTTCTTCGGGAATCGTTTGGTGTCTGGTTCTGGTGCTTGGTTGAAGGACGGTCTGTGGGATGCAGCTTACGCAGGTAACTTGGTTGCCGAGTCCGCCTGATGGCACTCAGATAACGCTTGGGCTCGATGGTTCCGAGAACGACGACTGGACGGCCATCCGTGGCGAGACCATTGACGGTCATCAGTTCACTCCGCGTTATGGGCCTGATAAGCGTCCTGCCGTGTGGAATCCTGCCGAGTGGGGTGGGGAGATCCCGCGTGGCGAGGTTGACGCTTGTGTTGATGAGCTGATGACCCGGTTCAAGGTGAAACGCATGTATTGCGACCCTCACGGCTGGTATACGGAGATCGGCAACTGGTCGGTCACGTATGGCGATGACGTTGTTTTTGAATGGAATTGCTCCCGTATTTCTCGCATGTTCGAGGAAATTGTGCGATTTCAAACAGATTTGCGTGAGAAACGCATGACTCATGATGGTTGCCCGTATGCGGCGATGGCGTTTGCTAACGCACGGAAGATCGCCAAACCGGGTCAGAAATACATTCTTGGGAAGCCTACGCAGCATCAAAAGATCGATGTTGCGATGTCTTCCATTCTTGCTCATACCGCTGCGGCGGACGCTCACACTGCTGGTTGGGGCGAGGAAACCGATAACCGTATGTGGTGTTTTGGATAGGGGGCCGTTTTGGCGTTGACCAATGAGATGACCTCTCTTGTCCAGGGTCTTGAGGATAAGCTTTCGGCTTTGTCTGGCAAGGATTTGCTGAATGACAGGTATTACGAGGGCGCTCAGCGTTTGGAGCATATTGGGTTGGCTGTGCCGCCTGAGCTTCGGCGTTTTGAGACTTCGGCTAATGCGTGTCGTATCACGGTTGATTCGGTGGCGCATCGTCAGAAGTTGAAGACGTTCTATCTTCCTGATTCTGATGAGGCTTCGGCTGAGTTGCGTGATGGTTGGGATGCGAACAATCTTGATTCTGAGTCGCAGTTGCTCAGCAAGGAGAAGTTGATCCTTGGTCGCGGGTTTGTGTCTGTTGGCACGAATGAGGAGGATCCTGATCATCCTTTGATTCGTGTTGAGTCGCCGCGTGAGATCGCTGTTGATGTGGATGTGCGTCATCGTCGGATGAATGCTGCTGCACGTTTCTACGGCGATTCCGTGGAGCCTGGGCGGGCTGAGTTTGCGACGTTGTATCTGCCGAATCAGACGCTCTGGTTGGAGCGTGGCACTGGTGGCTGGAACGTCGTTGATCGGGATGATCACAAGCTTGGCCGCGTGCCGTTGGTGATGTTCTTGAATCGTCGTCGTCTGGGGCGCTGGAACGGTGTTTCGGAGATGGCAGACGTTATCCCGCTGGTTGATGCGGTCGCTCGTACGCTGACTAACTTGCAGTTGGCTGGTGAGACTCATTCTGTGCCTCAGAAGTATGTTCTTGGCATGTCTAAGGGCGATTTTGTGGATAAGGATGGGAAGCCGATCCCGGCGTGGGAGGCATACTTCAATGCGATTTGGGCGAACGCGAACAAGGACGCGAAGGTTGGCCAATTCGCGGCGTCTGATCTGAAGAACTTCCACGAGACGACGAACCATTACATGCAGCTCATTTCGGGTATTACTGGTTTGCCGGTCCGTTATTTCGGGCAGAATACGGCTAATCCGCCTGCTGAGGGTGCGTTGATCGCTGATGAGTCGCGTTTGATCCAGAATGTTGAAGCTAAGAACGCTGAGGATGGCGACTCGTGGGGCTGGGTTATGGGCTTGTATGAGCGTTTCCGTACCGGCGAGTGGGTCAACGGTAACCGGATCGCTACGGAGTGGTACAACCCGGCTACGCCGACTCAGGCACAGACAGCCGATGCGGTGACGAAGATGTATGCCGGCGGCAATGGGCTGTTGTCGTTGGAGTCTGCTTGGGATTCGTTGGGCTGGTCTGAGGCTCAGAAGAAGCGTGAGTGGGAACGTCGTGAGCGTGAGTCGCGCATGAGCCTGGGCATGTTGGAGAAGGACGTTGAACAGGAGCTCTAATGTCGGTTCCTGCTGCGGTTGTTTCTCAGTACAAGGCTAGTCAGCGTTTGCAGTCTCAGGCGGCTCTCGCGGCTCGCAGGGCTTGGGGTCAGGTTCAGCCGGCGTCGATCTCAGAGTCATGGGAATCGATTCTCAGGGCTTCGGGATTGATTACTGCGGTGTCTGCTGGGCAGTTGGCGAACGCTACGGCGGGTGCAAGCTATTCGGCTGATGCGTTGGCTCAGCAGGGCTTGTATGAGCCTCCTGAAGCGTTCGTCAATCCTGCCGGGTTTGCTGGCATCGCTGCTGATGGGCGTTCACTTGAGGGGCTGTTGTATTCGACGGCTCCTTATGTGAAGTCGCTTATCGGTGGCGGTATGGACGTTGCGACGGCTATGGGTGCTGGTGCTAAGCATGTGCAGATGTTGGCGAAGACTACTGTTGCTGATGCTGGGCGTGGTGCTGCTGGCGTGGATATTGCTTCTCGTCGTGGTGTTGGTTATGTGCGCATGTTGAATCCACCGTCGTGCTCTCGATGTTCGGTGTTGGCGGGCAAGTTCTACCGTTGGAATGCTGGCTTTCGCCGGCATCCTGGTTGTGACTGTGTGCATGTCGCTTCGACTGAGAAGGCTGTGCATGGTGGTGAGTCCGAGGGGCTGATTCATGACCCTTACGAATACTTCAAGAGCTTGTCTGAGGCTGAGCAGGATCGCCTTTATACGAAGGCTGGGGCGCAGGCGATTCGCGATGGCGCTGACTTGTTCCAAGTGGTGAACTCGCGCCGTGGAATGAAGCCGGGCGGGCTGGTTACCACTGAGGGTACTAGTCGCCGTGGCAACTTTGGGCGGGGTAACGGTCCACGTTTGACCCCCGAAGGTATCTACGCGCAGAACCTTTCTCGCGCTGACACTCTGAAAGCTCTTGAGCGTAACGGGTACATCCTGCCGGGTGGCCAAGATCCTTTGGGTTCGATTCGCGGTCAACGCGAGGGCTTTGGCGCGTTGGGCCGTGGTGGTACTCGTGTTGGTGCTCGTGAGGCTGTACTGGATGCGCGCAGGACGGGTGAACGTAAGCCGAATGACCGCTACAACATGACCGAGGCTGAACGCCGCTTGTTCGATGCTCAGTTGCGTTGGGATGCAGTCCGCGAAGGACGTAACCCATACAGCTCGAAGAAGCCTCTAACCCCTGAAATTGCCGCGAAAGTTGAGAAAGACTTCCGGCGCTGGTTGGCCACGGGCGGCCAGGTTTTCTAATCAAGTTTTTTGTTCTTCCCTTGCGTGCGATGCGCCGGGGTTATTTGCCGTGCGATGCGGCTACCAATAAGGAGTAATCCATGTCTGATGCTGTGAACACTGAAGCCAGCGAAAACACTGATGCTGCTACTGCGGCCACTGAACAGGTGCAGTCGCAAGATGATAAGCCACTTGGTGAGAACGGTGAGAAAGCGCTGAAGGCTGAGCGCGAAGCACGCAAAGCTGCTGAAGCGCGACTAGCTGAGTTTGAAGCCAAGGAAAAAGAAGCTGCGAAGGCTAACTTGTCTGAGGTTGAACGCGCTCAGGCTGAGGCTAAGGACGCTTTGGAGGCCAGTGTCAAGGCAGCGAGTGAGCTGTCTACCTACAAGCTGGCCGCGAAGCTCGGCATCACCGATGAAGCTGACATGGAAATTCTTCTAGCTATCCCTGATGAGGCGACTCGCGAACGCACTGCGGAACGCATCGCCAAGGCAGGTGTGGCATCAACCCCGAAGCCAGACCTTTCGCAAGGTGCGAAGGGTTCGGACAAGAAAGCTTCGACTGGTCAGCAGTTCGAGGACTTCTTCAATAGCAATCTCGCAAAATAAGGAGCTGAAAAGCTATGGCAGGTATTGACCTGAACCGTACATCCACCAACGTTGCGGCGCTACTTCCAAAGGAAATCTCGCAGGAGATTTGGAGCAACGCTGTCAACGATTCGGTGATCATGCAGGCTGCACGCCGCATCAACCTTCCAGGGTCGGGCGTCACTATCCCGATTATCACCGGCGATGCTGAGGCTGACTGGGTGAATGAGACCGATGAGAAGCCTGTATCTCAGGCGACTGTCGGTAATAAGTCGATCACCCCCTACAAGCTGGCTGTCATTGAGCTGTTCTCTGATGAGTTCCGCCGTGACCTGCCGGGACTGTACGCTGAGCTGGCTCGCCGACTTCCGTCGGCACTGGGTCGCAAGTTCGACTCGACTATTCTGCATGGCACTGCGCCAGGTTCGAACTTCGATGTTCTGACCGGCTCGACCGCTGTTGCGTTGGATGGCACCGACACTATTGGTGATCTGGCAACCGCGCTGACTACCGTTGGCGCTGCTGGTGGCGACCTGTCGCACTGGCTGATCTCGCCACAGGCTGAGGGCACTGTGATGACCGCCAAGGACGGTACCGGCAATTACGCGTTCCTGCGTGATGCACGCACTGACCGTGGAGCTATCGGCTCCATTTACGGTCGCGACGTGCTGAAGTCGGCTGCTGTCTACGATAACCCGACTGACCCAGCACCGGACACTGTTGGTTTCGCCGGCGACTTCGCCAACTCCGCTATCTGGGGTTCGGTTGAGGGCATCAAGGTTGACATCAGCAACCAGGCCACCGTGAACAAGGGCGGAACCCAGATCAACCTCTGGCAGCGCAACATGTTTGCGATCCGCGCTGAGGTTGAAGTCGGCTTCATTGTCCGCAACGGTGCTCACTTCGTGAAGCTGACCGGCGCTACTTCGGCTGACTAATGCTGTTGGTGAATCCGTTTACCGGGAAGCTGGTTGATGCTCCTAAAGAGCATGTTGATCAGCTTCTCGGTGCTGGTTTCAAGAAGCAGGAATCAGAAGTGGTGGAGCCCAAGGGTTCTGCCCCGGCTCGCAAGGGCCGTCCTCGCAAGTCTGCTGAGTAGTTAGGGGGTGCGCCGTGGCGTTTGTCGTGGTGTCTGATGTTGAGGCGCGTATGGGGCGCTCCCTGACTGTCACTGAGGCTGCTCAGGTTGAGGCGTGGATTGAGGATTTGGAAGCTGTTGTTTTGCAGCGGGTCCCGGATCTTCAGTCGCGGATTGATGCTGGGGAGATTTCGGCGGCGGTTGTGAAGTCGGTGTTTTGCTCGGCGATCATTAGGGTTCTTAGGAATCCGGGCGGTTTGCGGCAACGTACCGAGTCGATTGATGACTATTCGGTGACTGAAACGATTGATTCGTCTAGTTCTGCTGGGTTGTTGTACTTGTCAGATGATGAGTGGGCGTTGATTATTCCTGGTGCTACTGGGGATGCGTTCAGTATTCGTTCGTATGGTGCGCCTGATCGTTTGTCGGGTTGGTGGGTTCATCCTGATCAGTGGGTTCCGTACCCATGATTAGTGCTGAGGCTGTGACGTTGCGTGGTCGGTTGGCTGCGGAGGCGCTGATGATCGACACCTGTCGTGTTGAGCGGGCCACTGGTGAGGTTACTGACCCGGTGACTGGTGTTGTCACTGACGGTTGGGAAACGGTGTATGAGGGTGTTTGCAAGGTGCAGGGTAGGCAGGCTCAGGCTTCGTCTCCTGTGGCTGGTGGGCATGTTTTCACGGTTGAACAGCTAATGATTCACCTGCCGGTTAGTGCTCAGTCGCGGCTTGATGATCGGGTGACGATTGTTACCGCAACGATGGATCCTGATCTGGTTGGTGCGACGTTCCGGCTTACCGAGTTGGCGCGTGGCACTTACCGTACTGCGGACCGTTGGAACGTCGAGTTGGTGACCGGATGAGTGGCGCTGACGAGCTTCGTGCTTTTGCTGCTGATTTGGGGAAGATCGCGTCTAAGGCGTTGCCTGATGTTGATTCGGTTCTGAAACGGGGCGCTCAGAATATCAAGGATGATCTGGTGTCGGAGGCTGAGCGTTCTCGAACGCTTGGCGCTAACTTGGCAAGATCGATTTCTTATGACTCGATGTATGGCATTGGTCATGCGAAGTATGAGATCGGGCCGGACAAATCCAGGCCGGGCGGGCCTTTGGGCAATATCTACTACTTCGGCACTAGCCGTGGCGGTGGCACTGGTGATCTTGATGGTCCGTTGGATCGTGAGACTCCGAATCTTGAGCGTGAGTTGGGTAAGTTGGTTGATAGGTGGGGTGGTCAGCTTGAGTAATCAGTCTGATTTCCTTGGCTTGTTGGCGACGTTGCCTAGTGGTGCTGCGGTTTATCCGGAGCGTGTCCCGAATGAGGGCGATCAGCCGCCTAAGCCGGTTCTCCGGTTCCCTTATGTTCTGGTGCGTGGGTTTACGCCTCGCGTGTCTGAGCGTTCGTTGAATCGTACTGTGCACGCTGAGGCCACTCGTTGGCGGCTCACTGTTGTGGGCTTGTCCCATGCTTCGGTGTCTATTGTTGATGCGCAGGTTCGTAAGGTGCTTGAGGGTGCCAGGATCAATCTTCAACGGGTCGAGGAAGTACCTACGGGTGTTCCTATCGATGAGGACTTGGATGTGAAGCTTGCGTCTGGTCAGTCACCGTTTTTTGTTGTCACTGAGTGGCAAGTCATGCACTAACTAAATATTTCCAATAAGGAGTCATGCGTTTTCGTATGGCTCCTTTTTCTATGCCCAAAACCTGAAGGAGTCCACATGTACACGCGTGTGAAAGACACCGTGACCGGCAACGAAATCGATGTGCTGTCCACCGACAAGCGTATCGGTGACGTGTTCAAGCCTGTCAACAAGAAGGAATACCCGGACTCGCGTTTGCCGCGTCCGTCCAAGTACCACGTCGAATCCAAGGGCGTGGCTAAGAAGCCGTCTACAGCGGCAGAAACGAAGGAGTCCTAAATGGCCTACAAGGTTCCCGCACAGCCGATTGATGGCAATTACAAGGCTGTCATCATTGCTGACCAAGCTGACCTGACCGCATTGAGTGCTGCCGTTCTGAATGGTGCGACCGCAACTGACTTGTCCTGCTACTTCACTGGTGACGGTTTGGCCATCACGGTTGATGAGCAGGTCATCACCGATGAGCGCCTGTGCTCGCGTCAGACATTCGAGCAGCCGGGTCGTGTCCAGTACGGCGTAGAAACCACGTTCATTGACAACACCAACGGCCCTTACGAGACCGAGTACAACGAAGCTGTTGAGGCTTTGGCTCCTGGCACCACTGGAGTTCTGGTGACTCGTCGCAACCTGCCGTTTGAGGATGTGTTTGCGACTGGTCAGAAGTACAACGCTTACCCGTTCCGCACTGGTGCGATGCGTGAGGTTCCCGCTGAGGCTAACTCGGTGACTCGTTCGACTTCCAAGCTGTTTATCACTGGCGATGTCGTTGTTGGTGGCACTGTAGTCGCTTAGTTCTTCCTGTCCCGCGTCATCTTGACAGGGTGTGACGCGGGGCAGGTTCTAAACCCTTGTTACCTGTCCCAATAGTTTTTTAGGAGCCTGTTTTGGCTGAGAAGAAGTTTGAAGTGAAGCGTCCTACCCGGCTTGTTTCTGTTTGTCTGAATGGAGATCTGACCGCCGAGTTCGAGACGGTCAAGGACAAGTTAACTGAGGCTCTTCGCGCCGCTAAGGCCGATCAGCGATTGAATGGTTCGCCAGTTCGGGCCCTTGAGGAGCGGCACGCTGATTTGTATGCGGCCCAGCAGGAGCAGACCATTGTTTTCAAGCTTCGTGGACTCCCCCGCCACAAGTGGGATGAGCTGAAAACTGCCCACCCTGCGCGTAACGGTCACGAAGTTGATGAGCAGTACGGCTTCAACACTTCCACCTTGTTTGAGTCGGTAATGCTGGCTGAGGGAACCATTGACGAAGTAACTCAGCTTGATGAGCCAGTGGAATTCACCGCCGAGGATTGGGCTGAAATTGCCTCTGAACTGACTGATGGACAGTGGGGTGACTTTGCTCAGGCTCTAGTTGAGCTAAATGCTGGTCGGCAGCTTGTCCCTTTTTCGTCAGCCGGATACAAGAAGATCCAGGCTTCCGCCGCGAAGTCGAAGTAGCCCGGCAGTTAGGGATCTCGCATAGGCGGTTTCTCGGCTGGGATGGCGATGGTTCAGAGTGGTCTGAGGGCGAACAAGATAAGATGTTCGCCCTCAAGCTGTATGAGGACACGATGTTATGCCCTTTGTGTGGTGGGCCGAAATCGGAATGCCTGGACCCTGATAACGAGATGCGCTTCAAGGTTGATCCTCCTACGCGTTGCCATAAGACCACGACGCAACTTCGGTATATGAATGGTGACGGGCAGTGGGATAAGCGCGAATACAGTCAGGCTTTACTTGTCCACACGCATCTTTAGCCACGTGCGATACGGTCGGCTCTCTCTTCTTCAGCGAGTATTAGCAGAGCTGAGTTTACTTGCGCCAACTTCTTTAGGTAGCCCGTGATCATGAGTAGCAGACCTAACGGGGCAAGGCCAAGAACGACGGCATTTCCGCCGCTGGCGCCAATGATCAACCCTAGCGCCAAGAAAATGATCGCCAGTACGGCTCCGATGCCGATCATTGCGTCTCCGCTTTTGATTACGCGATCGGTTGCTGTTTCTTGAACATTAATGTTTTTTCCCATGCCCCTGATCTTATCGGGGGTTTCTTCATTTAAGGAGATCCCCTTTATGGCTCGTACGGTAAAGCTAGAGATTGATGCCAAGGTCACAGGTCTCGTTAATGGTCTGAAGACGGCTCAGAAAGCTACTCAGGATTCTGCTCGTGAGTTCGATAAGTGGACGCAGGCTCATGAGGATTCGCTAAATACCGTCGGTCAGGGCATGACAGCGTTTGGTGTTGTTGCCGCCGCTGGTGTGGCCGTTGCTGTGAAGAGTTTCGCGGACTTCGACAAGGCCATGAGTTCGGTCAGGGCCGCTTCGCATGAGTCTGCGGAGAACATGGAACTTCTGCGTGAGGCGGCTATTGATGCTGGCGCTGATACCGCTTTCTCGGCCGCCGAGGCAGCCCAGGGTATCGAGGAGCTGGCTAAAGCCGGCGTTTCCACCAAGGATGTTCTTTCGGGCGGGCTGAATGGTGCCTTGGATTTGGCTGCGGCTGGTGCCCTAAATGTGAGTGACGCTGCCGAAATCTCAGCATCGGCGATGACTCAGTTCAAGTTGTCTGGTGATCAGATCCCGCATTTGGCTGACTTGCTCGCTGCTGGTGCTGGTAAGGCTCAGGGTTCTGTTCATGATCTTGGTGAAGCGTTGAATCAGGCTGGTCTTGTGGCTTCCGCTACTGGTTTGACGATTGAGGAGACCACGGGCGGTCTTGCTGCTTTCGCTTCTGCTGGGTTGACAGGTTCGGATGCTGGCACGTCGTTCAAGACGATGCTTCAGCGACTCACCCCGCAGTCAAAGGAAGCTCAGCAGAAGTTTGATGAGCTTGGTATTTCCGCTTATGACGCTCAGGGCAATTTTGTTGGTCTGACTGACTTTGCTGGCCAGTTGCAGACGAAGATGGCTGAGCTTACCCCAGAGGCCCGCAACGCGGCCATGTCGGTGATGTTCGGCTCTGACGCTGTTCGTGCATCGAATGTTCTCTACGAGCAGGGCGCTAAGGGTATCCAGTCGTGGATTGACCAAGTCAACGATGCCGGATTCGCGGCTGAGACCGCATCCATTATGCAGGACAACTTGGCAGGCGATATTGAAAAGCTGGGCGGGGCGTTCGACACTGTATTCATTCAGGCTGGTGGAACTGCAAACGAGGCTCTGCGTGGGCTTGTGCAGAGCGCAGAGAGCCTTGTGGATGCTATCGGAAATATCCCGGCACCAGTGCTTGGGATTGGTACCGTGCTAGCTGGTGTTGCCGGTGGGGCTGCCCTGCTTGGTGGTGCCGCTATCAACGTGATCCCAAAAATTAGGGATACCCATGGTGCCCTCAAGGATATGATTCCGGCTGGCACTCGGGCTGGCGATGTGCTCCGCGGTGTTGGTAAGCAGGCTGGAACTACCGCGCCTAAGCTACTCACCATTGATGCCGCCATGTCTCGTACTGATAAGAACATGCGTCGTGCTGCGACTGCTGGCAAGATGGTTGGCCGTGCTATTGGTGGTGTTGGTGCTGCACTGGCTACGGCAGGCTTCCTTGCATCGTTCCAGGACACGGCAAAGTCTGTCGATGAGTACACGCAAGCGGTCCTCCGCGCCAAGGATGCGAGTAGCGGTGAGTCTCCGTTCAATGAGGACTTCTTTAACATCGACTTCGTTGGATCTGATGCTGTTAAGAGCCTTGAGGATGCGTTCGCGCAGATCCGGGATATTCGTGTTAAGGGCGGCGGGTTTGGCGATTGGGTCAATGACGCTGTTTTCAATCTGTCTGGCTACAAGTCCTCTATCAACGCGGTTGAAGAAGCTATTGGCCAGTATGATACGGCGGCGGCTGGTCTGGCATCGAGCGGTAATACTGATGCTGCCGCGTCGGCCTTCCGTGATGCTGCGGCTGCGGCTGAAGCTCAAGGTCTTGGCATTGATGTGGTTGCCGAATCGTTCCCGCGATATCTGGATCACCTGCGGAGTTTGGCCTCAGAATCTGAGGTTGTGCTGAACGATCAGCAACTTCTTGAGTGGGCTATGACTGGCATCGCACCGGCTGCCATTGGCGCTGCTGGTGGTACGGGTGAGCTTGAAGGTGCGCTTGCTGGTGTTGGCGGCGAGGCTGAGGAAACCGCAGCTTCGCTGGATAACATCATTGCTTCGTTGTTTGAGCTAGGTGTTTTGACTCGTGATGTTCGTTCGGCTGAGGCTGATTTTGAGGCCGCGATTGACGGTGTCACGTCGTCTATTGCTGAGAACGGCAAGACGCTTGATATTACGACTGAGAAGGGTCGTAATAATCAGGCGGCGTTGGATGGTTTGGCTGCTTCTGGTCAGGCGTATACGGAGTCTTTGGCGCAGTCTGGTGCTTCTGAGAAGGAGCTTCAGGCTTCGATGCAGGGTACTTATGATTCGTTGATTAGTGCTGCGGGTCAGTTTGGTATTACTGGTGATAAGGCGAAGGCGCTTGCTGCTGAGCTTATTGGTGTGCCTGATGGTGTTGATGTTCAGACTTGGATGGATGACAGTGCTAAGGCGATGGCTGAGGCTACTGCTAATGCTATTGAGTTGATTCCTGGTTATACAAAGGTTTCGGTTGCTGTTTCTGAGGATGGCACTGTTGGTCAGGTTCAGTCGCGGATTAATTCTGTCACTGGTAAGACTGAGTACATCTTTGTTGATGATGACGGCACTGTAAAGAATGTTCAGACCGGTATCGCGAACATCAACGGCAAGGACGTTCCTGTTTATGTCGGTGACGACGGCACGGTCTACGGCACTCAGGGCGAGATCAACGGCATCAAGGGCAAAGACGTAACGATCACTGCCACGGCTGCTACCGGTGGTGCTGAAAGCGCACTGGCGAGCGTGGCTCGTAATCGTACCGCTTACATTACTGCTGCGGTCATTGGCGGTCCTGCTGGTGCTGCTTTGAACGCTCTTGCTACTCGTGGAGGTTACACGGGTGGTCTTGTTGGCCGGCTGATTCAGGGTCGCGCTAATGGTGGGCTTGTGCCGGGTCAGATTCCGTTGAACTCGCAGGGCGATAACGTGCTGGCGATGGTCAATGGTAAGCCGTTTGGTTTGCGGTCTGGCGAGATGGTCGTCAACGAGAAGGCTACACGCAAGAACCTGCCGCTTCTTCAGGCGATCAACAATGGTGCGACTATCGAGCTTCCAGGCTTTGCTTCTGGTGGTGTTGTTGGTCGTGCGCAGGACAAGGTTGACCGGTTGCAGCGTCAGTATTCGCGCATGTCAGGTTCTAAGGCTAACCGGAATCGCAAGCTGGATTTGAAGGATGATCTGGACGCTGCGAAGAAGGAGCTAGCGGCGGCCAAGGCTTCTGTGAAGGCGGCTGAGAAGTCAGCTAAGGAAGCTAAGAAGAAAGCTGATGAGGCGCGTAAGGCGGAGCGTGAGCGTCAGTCGCGTTTGTCTGAGGCGCGATTCGATTTGCGCCGTGATTTGAAGCGTGGCGAGATTACCGACAGCTTCACTTCAGGTTCGGGCATGTCGGTTGTTGACCGGTTGTTTGAGCAGTCGAGCAACAAGGACTTGTCCAAGGGTAAGCGTTCTTCGTTGCGGTCTACTGCGTATGGCATCGAGTCGCAGTTGCTCTCGTTGGAGAAGCGTTCTGAGTCGCTGAAAACCAAGCTGGAGAAAGCTACCGAGGCCCGTGACCGACTGCTAGAAGTTAGCAAGTCGGTTGCGTCCGGTTTGCGTGGTGAATACTCGCTCGGCGGGGTGCTTTCTAATCTGCTTTCAGGCGATCAGAAGGGCCCATTGTCGGCTGGGTCATTCGTGAAGTCAGCGCAGGGCAAGGCAGCACAGATTAAGCGTTTCGGCGTGATGCTTTCGAAGCTCCGTAAAAAGGGCTACAACGAAGCGATCATCCAAGAAATCGCTGATCTTGGCACCACTGAGGGCACGCAGGTCGGCAACGCTTTGCTTGGTGCTACTGGCAAGGAACGCGACCAGCTCAACAATGCGTACAAGTCCATGGATTACTGGTCTGGGAAGGCTGGCGTAGAGGTTACCCGTTCTATGGAGCGCGGTGGCATCGACGCAGCTGAGGGGCTGGTACGTGGATTGGAAGGTAAGACTGAGGATGTTGAGGACGCGTTCTACAAGCTTGGCAAGAACGCGGAGAAAGCATTCAAGAAGTCTTTGGGAATCCATTCGCCTTCGAAGGTCATGTTCGGCGCTGGCGTGAACACTGGCGAGGGTGCAGAGTTGGGTATTTTGTCGAAGGTTGGCGATGTTCAATCAGCGGCAGAACAACTCATGACCCCACCATCGCTGACCGTCCCGCCGTCGTATGAGGTGTCACGGTACGCGCAAGCACAGGCCGCACCGATTGACTATGAGCGCCTAACGAATATGGTCATCGCGGCGGCGCGAGCCACACCCGTTGAAGTCCCGATCTACTTGGACAAGACAAAGCTTGGACAGGGAATCGCGGACATCCAGAAGGCTGCGACTCGCGGAAGGCCAGCGGCGCCATTCTTCGCACAGAAGTGATGCAGCGGTGGGGTTACTCGGCTTCCAGTGACCCCACCGCCTCGCTGGCGTGTTTGATTTTGTCAACGAACTCTTGCACTTGTTCGATGGTGCGGTCATCTTCACCAAGATCAGTTTCAAACCGGACTTGCCACGAATCTTGATGCTCGATTGATGCGGACGAGACGGTAAGTAGTTCCCCATGCTCTTTGAGTTGGTCATACAGCCCCATAGCTTCCTCGCGAGTTTCAGGTATAGCAACAATTTCTACGCGGTACTTGATCATGACTCGAATTATGCCTTAGGAGGGCGACACTTTGATTTATCTCGGAACGTTGGGGCGCATGGTTGGGATCAAGTGCCCTGCTTCCCAGCAGGTCAGCTTTGAAGACCGGTACTCCACTGAAACAACGTTGGAGGGAAGGGTCAAAGCGCAAGCGCGCCCTGTTGGCCGTCGCGTCTGGCAAGGCTCGCTGTCGGAAGCAAACACACCGGCAGACCATGCGAAACTGCTTGCGTTCGTTCAGGGTGCCTGGGGTGCTGGGCCGTTCGTTTTCGTTTCCGCTGATGCACCGCTAGTCAACATGCTCACCCCAGCAGATTCCCTGTGCCAAGACCCCTTCCCAGGCGCAACGACGGTTTATCCGGGCGGTCCCGTGATGTTGGATGACGGTTCGTGGGCTTCAGCATCTTGGGCTTCAGACGGCACGGGTTCGGTGAACTTCAATTACCAGATGTCCCCGGTAACACCGGGACAGGTGATCACCGGTTCGGCGTGGGTGAAGGGTTTGGGTGCATCGGCGCGCATCTATTTCTACGACGCGAACGGGAACTTCCTGACCGTCACTGGCCCGGTATCCAGCGGGACAGCCTTGGCGTACACCCGCGCAGTGATCACCGCGACCGTACCCGCTGGGGCCGTTGGTGCCCGCGTTGGTGTCACGTCCTCGGTCGGTGCCACACGCCCAGCCTTGACATGGACGAACACTGTTCAGCCGTGGGCTGTCGGCGAAGGATGCGCAAGCGCTGTCGTGCACGCGGCATCAAAGGATCTGACCATGGCAACTCTTGGTTCCGTTTACGGGAACCTGTCTTTCGCTGTGACGGAGGTGGGGTAATTGCAGGCTGGCGTTTTGAATCAGGGCACTGTTGATGCGACCAACCTCGCCCTTGACCCGCTGTCAACCAACCCGGCGTTGTACCGTTCAACCGGTTCCCTGGGCATGGCCACCGTTGGTGGTGTGACGGCGATCAAAGCCACCGCGACCACCGCGAATGTACTTGAAATGGTCATCGACAAACGCTACTACTCAGACGTTGAAGGATTCCGCGTCGGGGACACTGTCTACTGGTCAGCAGAAGTGTACGTAACCACACCGATGACTGTGCAAGCCACGGTGAGCTTCTACGCTGGCGGCAACGAAGACACCACCGCAGCCCTAACCCCACAGGTTCCAGCAGATGGATGGGTGCGTCATTACGCGAAGTCTGTCATTACCGCTGCGCCCGCTGGATCATATTTTGACTACCGCATCCGCCCGCAACAGTCCGGTATTCCTGTTGGTCAGGGTTTCTTGTTCCGCAACATGATCATCAGCAAGAACAAGGATGTGCCATTCTTCAGCGGTGCAACGGCGAACAACCCTTTGTACAACTTAGAATGGGCCGGGACAGTCAACAACTCGGCATCATTACGCCGGGTGCCCGCAAATTCTGATGTTCTGGATTTGAAGACTCGCGTGCTTGTGAACGGAGTACAGCGGGAGATCTTGTCTTGGTCTGTTGATCGGGAAATCACGAATGACCTTCCAGCGCAGGTAGTTGGAGGTTCGGGAGTATCCCAAGCTACGGGAACTATCGAATGGGCTTCCAAAGATGTTGAATCAGGTGCACTGAACCCATGGAACCCATCTACAGGTTGGATACCTGCCGAGGGTGACCGTGTCGATATTTTTGTAGGTGACGGACTCGCAGAGTGGAAGCAGTTCACTGGACTCATCGACAAGACCAACGGATCCATCGGAGGCGGAATACAGTCGTCCTTGGTTGATGACATTGACAAGTTGTCAGCGATAGTCGATATCCCTGCTCTGATGACCGGCATGCCCCCACTGACCGAGGGCGGAGCTTGGCGGCGCGTAGGTGTTTCCTCACGCTTCCACCAGAACACGGCACTGCGAATGTCCGGGTTCTACTCCACCCCGAAACCGGAGTGGGGTTGCGTACTGGATGTACCGATGCAGTCATCCATGTGGCCACTGCGCGGGAAAGTCATCACCTGCTCTAAGCGGTCTGATACCGCACAAGCACCAGACTCTTATGGCGCTTCGTGGGGTACTGCGATTGGCGACTTTACCGCAAGGTATGAGCCTTCAGTTGCGCAACCGTTCACTTCGCCTGTCCAGTTGACCATCATGCGCACAGCAAATCATGGGCTGGGTAGCAGCGCTTTCGGATACGTGCGAGTCGAGTACGGTTCTGCGTCCAAGTCAATTGAACTGCATGTCAACGCAAGCGGCGCATTTATTCGTGTCAATAACGCTACGGTCACTTCGGTGCCCTGCTCAGGGGACACGATATGCCAATTGCTCCACAAGAACGGTGTACTCACTCTCAAGACTTCTCAAGGGCAGACTGTAAGCGTCACACAGGCTGTTGGTGCTACAGGAAACGTGACAAGCATCGTGACAGCCGGTGACGTGAATGCGAGAATTGCCGGAGTTCAGGTTTCGCACCCAACAACGACGGCTCACGAATTCGCATCCCTTGGGCACGTTCCGACTGCGATTGTCACGACTGGTGCGGCCAATACTGGTGCTCTGGTTCTTCCCGCTGTCAACGGCATCACCGCCAAGGAGCTGTTGCAGGATATTGGGGAGAAGACCTTGCGCCCCATGTGGATTAGTGAAACTGGGATCGCCACAAGTCTTTCTGCCGATAGCTTGTATGAGAGGTCGCCAGTACAGGCGATCACCACTCTTGATGACATTCGCGAATTGTCGTGGGAACGCAGCCTGCTTTCGGTGCGTTCCGAAGTTCGAACGTCATATCGTCAGCCAACGATCAACTCGCGCACCACACCTTCGGTGGAGGCATGGTCGCAAAGCGGGTCTGTTGTGCTTCAGTCGGGTGAAACTCAAGAGACCTTCATTGAGCCTGCCAGCGATGAAGACTGGATCATGCCAGATGCAGGACTAGAAATCATTGGCATTGGCGGAATCACGAATATCAACAAGGGTGCCACGAGTGTCGCCACTGGTGTCCTCACGGATGGTGTCAACGAGTCTTGGGCCACCCAAGGATCACCTGCACCGTTGACGATTACCTCTACGCAACTTGGTCCTTCCAAGTTCTTGGTAACCCATAAGGCAGGCACTTTGCCAGCAGGGTACCAAGTTGAACTGCGCACCGTTTCAGAGGACTTCTCTGGTGCCACAGCTCTCTGGCCTTATTGGTGGGGCAAGGAGATGCCTCGCTGGACAGCCTATGCCGTTGTCACATGGACAACAATCGAGCGCACGCCGACGATAGCCGGAGTTAAGGGTTCGGTTCTTGAGCATGACTGCGGTCCATGGCTGACAAGCGGAAGTGCTGACCTGTCGGCTATCGACGCGCTGTCGAGCTTCATCGCTACCCAGGTGACGAGCCCGGCTCCGACGATCACTGGGATGCGTGTTGGGTATGATCCGCGCCGCCAGTTGGGTGACGTGATCATTGTTTCGTCACGGAATTTCATGGGTGTTGAACTTCGGTGCTTGATCGTCGGCATCAGCAACAGCGCCGGGAATAGCGGGTACGAGCAGTCTTTGACAGTTCGAGTCATCAGCGCAACCACCAGTTACACCACATATCAACAGTTCGTGAACGCATGGGGCAACTCAGCGACTTACTCGAACTTCCTAGCGGCATGGGACTCCATTTCAACCTATGCCGACTTCAATAACGATCCGCTAAGGGGAACCAATTGACCTACAGCTACACATCCCCAGACAACATCCCGTACCCATTACCGGGGTCAAAGATTGCGGATACCACTTCGTCAGAAAACCTGACCAAGCTCCTGGAACAACAGGCAACATCAACGCAATCCGCTATTACCGGTCGGGATAATGCGTCAATTCGTATTCGCGGGACTGCTGACGTAGCGAATCTGGACAACTATGTCGGGCAAGCATACTTCGGGCTTTACACAATCGGATCCGGCAATGGCATGCCTCCGCTTCCAATAGGGGCGTTGAGCCGGCTCGAATTGATTGTGCACGGCACCGACCTTTACGACACTACTCATACGCTTACCGCCCGAGACTCCAATATGACTTGGCAGCGAACATGCTTGCAACCAACAGCGATTCCCAAGGTATGGAGCCCATGGAAGTCTGATACAGGCGCTAAGCCTCCTGCTGATGGCCGCGACCTGAACACCATGTTCGAGT
Source organism: Glutamicibacter sp. FBE19 (assembly GCF_015524875.1). Classification (NCBI taxonomy): domain Bacteria; kingdom Bacillati; phylum Actinomycetota; class Actinomycetes; order Micrococcales; family Micrococcaceae; genus Glutamicibacter; species Glutamicibacter sp. FBE19. Next base: position 131,077 of record NZ_JACKQN010000006.1, read on the forward strand.
TGATTGACTTCGGCGTCCACGAAATCACCTACAACGGCGGAGCGACCAACCTTCCCCCAGGTTTCTACGGCAAGGGGACGCTCGAAGTTGATGGAGCCACTAAGTTCACCGTCACCCATACCCTTATCGCTCGCGAACAGAACGTTGTGTGGCAACGCCAAGGTGTGAACACGTCACTTCCAGAACCAGTGTGGTCAAACTGGGCGATTGTCGGACAGCCAGCAATATCCAACACGACACAAGTAGTTATCGGCGACTCGTTGGGAAACCTTCTAGCGAGCAATGTTGGCGACAACATGCCTGGCATCGGTGTAAGTGGTCGTGGTTGGAATGGCGAGACGAGTGATGGCATCAACATGCGCATCGGTGCTAAGCGCACGGTGTGGAAAGTTACCGGTGGTTCGATCCCTGCCAGCGGTGGTGTTGCTGTCACTACTGACATGAACTTGGATCTGACCGCTTCCGCGTCGTTCTACACCGGGCACCTGAACGGGATCGCGGGAAGGATCGATTGGAACCCCACAGACGGGTCATTCGTATTCACGCGGGACACTGCTGGGTCGGTTGTTCCGTCCAGCGGTAAGGTGCTTTTCGAGCCACGTTGGACTGCCCAGGTGCAGTTCATGACGCTAATTAACACCATGGGGCGAAATGACCTGTCACTGGACGCTGTGGGGGCCGATGCTGACACCGTGACGCACATCCAAGCCAACTACCAAGAGCTAGCAGCTTGGGCTAAGGCGGATCGGAAGCGTATCTGTTTCCTTGGAACACTGAACCGCACCAATGAGCCTATTGGGCATGAGAACCATACTCGTGTTCTACAGCTTGAGGCGTGGTTGAAGTCTAACCAGCCGGGCTCTTATCTTCCGTGGCGTCGGTACATCATCGATCAGGTGATCTATGATCTGGGCATTACTCCCACTGCCCGGGACTTGGAGAACATGGCGAATGATTGCCCGCCGCCATCGGTGATGGCTGACATTACGCACCCGACGGCTGCGGCAGCGGATATGACCTGGGAGAAGCTGATCGGTCCATGGGAGCTGGCAAAGGGCTGGATCTAACGCGCTCAAGTTTTCTGCGATGTTCTCCGATTCGTTTTCAGGAGGATCCCGGTGGAACAATTCCCTATACGCACTACACTGACGCAGCAGCAACAGCAATTGTGAACAACCTGATTGCCCCTTGGCTGATTGGCAGCGGTTATTACGCGCAAGCCGCATAGCGAAGAACCCCAGACTGATTTCAGTCTGGGGTTCTGACCTAGCCCCAGAGCCGGTCGGTTGCCACATTCAAGAGTTCACGCCAGTGCAAGTCGCGGACTTCCAGAGAATCAATGATGTGATGATCAAACCCTGTTGGAACGAAGCGGGGTGAGATCATCCCATCATCGTCGCCTGCCAGATGCTGATTGATATCGAAGTACCCGTACCCGAGTTCCTCGCACGCTAACCGCAGGGTTTCGTTGAACTTATTCGCTAACTTCGTACGCAGAATATCCGAAGCGTAAGTATTCTTTAGCTTCTTCACCACGTCATCGCGTTTCAGTGCATCTTCGGTGCTGTCCGTAAACCGTTCAGTCACGATCCGGGTGATGTACTTGATCGCCTTATCGCGGTCGTAGCAAAGAGTTGGGAGATTGATTCCCTTGATTATGATCCGAGACGCGGGCATTTCAAGGGTCTCAATGTAGCTGAGGTAGGAAGCTACGAAGTAATCGACCAGCTCGCCAACAGGTCGGGTGTCGCCCTGGACGTACTGGCGAAACGGCACACCAAGTTCGATATCCACCTGACCAAGATTGAGCACCAAGAAATCAGGGGTCGCGTTCTCTATCCACTTTGGGATGTCCGACCCAACATTCAATGTGGAAGTCAGTTTTCCCACGCCCGTTACGGTCGCTCCATGAATCACTTTGTTGTAGCAGGTAACGCCTCGAAGGGATTTGTTGATTGTCCGGAGTTGGTTAGTTATACCGAAATACTCCGTATGAGAATCACCGACGACGAGGAACTTCATGTGTGACCTGCTCTAACTGGGTTGAGAGTGCGATGCCTGAGTGCATCCTCAAAAGTTTATCAACACGGTGCAACTTTAGGATTCCACTGACTTGACCAGATCTAATTCTAGGAGGTGGGCCCAATGCGCTCATACGCTTATGAACTGTCCGACGATATGGGCTCGGTTCGGCATGGTTGATCAAATCCCTTGGGCGGCGATAGGTGCGCTCACACCGAATGGGTTGCTGATGGTGACGATCTGGCTGATCCTTTCAGGCAAGCTCGTACCTAAAGCAACGCTGGACCGGGAAACAACCCGTGGCGACCAGTGGCGAGACACGGCAGCGAAAAAGCAAGAGATCATCCAGGTGCAAGCCGAGACAATCCGGGATCAGGCTGTCATCTCCGAAACCGTCGCCAAAGTCATGTCAGCAGTGCAAGAAGCGAACAAAGCTGGTGATGGGTCATGAGCTTCTGGAAACGACACAAGCGAGCAGGCAAAGACGTGGAAGAAGCGTTGGCGGCGAAGATCGAAGCAGACATTGAACTTGCCGCCGTTCGCGCTACACGCCGTGAGGTCGCTAAACAGTCGGAACAGCTCCGAGAAATCAACAAGCAAAACCACTTCAGTGAAGGCCTCTCACGGTCGTTTAGGAGCAAGCCAGCATGACGATTCAACCACTCACCGGGATCCTCATGTCCGTAGCCCTACTCGAAACCGTGATCGTCATGATCGGCTGGCACGGCCTAACTGGTGGCACATGGACTAAGTTTCCAGCAGGCAGGGTACTCATGGGGTTACTCGCTGTCATGGCAGCAATCCTCACCCTCGCCTCATTCTCAAGCTTCGCCCCAACATTCCCCGGCAGACCATGGGTCTACATCAGCCTCTACACCCTACTCATAGGTGTACTTGGCTGGCTCGGCTACACAATCTTCCGCGAACAACAACGACACAACAAGGACTAGTCGCCGGCTAGTCCATTTTTATGACCCGCCACGGTGTGTGGCTGGCAAAGGTCAAGAGCAGAAGGAGCACATGTGAGATACACGAGCGTGATCTATATGTGGCGAGTGCTCCGAATCGTATGTGCTGTCATTGCAGGCTTTGACGTCGTTTTAATAGTCGTAGACATCCACGAGACAGGGTTGGGTCTGCCAGGGGCAATCTCCTATTTATGGTCCGGAGAGGCCCTCACTCGGATTCGGTATCAGCAAAGGCTTCATGCAATTGGGCTATTACTTGATCAGAAAGATCGTCTATGACCTCGATGACTGTCTCCTTAACGGCCTGGCCATCTGCGATCATTTCCGCCACGTTGTCTTTGACTGACGAATAATTTGTGAGCAGAAATACGACAGTGCTGAGCGCGATAATGACAGCTTTCCTTGATCCCCTCGTTCCTTTCCCGAATTTAATTGGCAGGATGTTCGCGATTTGCTCGCGGAAAGGAGCCGGTGCACTACTCAAATTCATTCTGGTGAGCAAGGCCGCTTGCTCGAATGCGGCAGCAACGTTGGCATCGCTCGATTCCGGGTTCGCCGCTACGCGAATAGCGTGGCCCAGGGCCGACGTGACGGAGGCTAAGGCTCGCACCGACCATTCGGGGGCCTGATGGATTATGACCTCGTTTTCGCCAAACGAATAGTTGCCGTCCATAACTTTGGCATGTGACGTGCAGCCGGGAACTGGACATTTATCCCCATTTGCATCCAGCGTGACATTGGTCGAGTTCTCAATCACATACATCGCGGATCCAAACGGGCCGTGTTCTGGGCAAACTGAAGCGATAACCATAGTGCACATCTGATCATTAATTCCATCAAAACAGAATTACCACATGCCATCTCAGGTGGCTTTTTCTATGCCCCGACACGCACCGTGATGGGGATTTCCCATTTCAAAGGAGGCCATAGTGGCTATCTATCCTGGCGCCAAAAAGCGTCTTATCCCTAAGTGGAACAAGGTGAAGATTACCCGCCACCGTCGAATGAACCTGCATGTAGCGGTTCATAACGGCGACAGCCTGTTTTCCATGTTCAGCAATTCCAACTCCGCTTGCAGCCACTTCTACGTGGCCAAAAATGGCACAGTAGAGCAGTACATCAATACTGCTTACCGTTCCGCGTCGGACATGAACGGCAACGACTCCACTATCTCGGTAGAGACTGCCGGCGGTGTGACAAACCCCGACGGCGAGCCATGGACTGAAGCGCAGGTTGAAGCATTGGCAAAGCTCTGGGCATGGGCTCGCGACACCCACGGCATCAAAAACCAAGTCGCCAAGAACACGCAGACCAATGAGAACTCTGCTGGACTATCGTGGCACCGACTCGGAGTAGAAGGCAACTTCGCTGGGCGACCGGGCATCCTGGCAACTTCCTACAAGCCGGGAGGGATCAAGTACTCCTCGGCTCGCGGGAAGATCTGCCCCGGAGACGCTAAGATCCTTCAAATTCCCGGCATCTGGGAACGCGCCAATGGTGACATTGGCGAAGTGAAGCCAGTAGGCAAGCCATCCAAACCGAAGCCCAAGCCAGCCCCCGCCAAGGACAAGTCTGGCGCATGGCCCGAGAAGCCACTCAAGGTCACCGACAAGCACACCGCCCAATCAGATGCGGCATGGCGAGAACTACTAGCGGCCATCGGCTACAAAGACAAAGACCTAGGCAAGAACCTACTCGCATGGTTGTCCAACCTCGAAGACCCACGCACCGGCAAGGGCTACTACGACCTGACCAAATGGGTCAACGACGGTGTCATGGGCCCAGAAGGCGTGAAAGCACTTCAACGCAAACTGTTTGACACCAGGGGTGACGGTGGAAAACCCGCACACCTTTACTTCGGCAAAGCAGATGGCAGGCGACTAGCGCGCACCGTGAACGCCGAAATCGAATATCTAAATCTCAAAGCAAACCGAGGAGTGAAGTAAATGTCTAACTGGACTTCCCTTATCCCTGCCCGTATCCGTTCAGCCCTCTACGTGGGGTTCGGCGTGCTCTCATTGGCGCAGTCATCCATCCTTGCCTACAGTGCCGCTGTGCAGTCTCCTGCCCCCGTGTGGGCTGTAGGTGGTGGCGCTGTCCTCGGTGTCATCGGTGCAGCGTTCGGCTTCGTCGCAGCAGGTAATACCGACACCACCGTGCGTACCGTCAATCTGGATGCTTCTCTATTAGACGAACGCATCAAAGAAGTGCAGGCCGAGTACGAAGGCAAGCATGTTGCTGAGTAAGTGATAGTAAGCCTGATTCTTACTATCATTTTCTAAGAATCGACCCCGCTCACACCGAGCGGGGTCTTTTCTGCGTTAAGGCACAATTGGTTCATGACTGAACGGGATCCACGTTTCGACCACATGCGCCACTACGAAACAAACCGACAACCCTACGTGCAAGTGACCGGCCCAGACCTCGGCAAATACCATGCACGAGTCATCGGCTGGATACCCGGGCAAATATTCATCCAGTACCCCACCAAAATCATCGACTACGCAATTACCAGGCAACGCGAAGTCGCCCAATTCTTACTCTGTCGATAACCCCTGCAAGCACGTATCCGATTAGACAGCTACATGACTATCGCACGCTGGACAATCGGAAGTAGCCTCCCCCGGACGGCCATAAACTACCTGAGGCGTCATTAAATAATGTGCAAACAATCTATTCTTGAAGGTGCTGCAACTTCGATGGCGAAGTCTTGGAGGGATAACCTTGTAGGATCACGATTCGTCACGATATAGGACACTGATGTTCATGGTCACGATGTACCCGAAACGTGGCATGTCCTTGCTACGATATGGAGACGAGGGATGAAAAAGGAGGTGCACTCATGAGTGCCCATAACGACCTTCTGCCAGTTCAGGAGTCTCCACTCTCTACTACGGCTATCCGGCAATACGCCGAGAAAATAGCCGAGCATCATGATTTGTTCGGTGAAGGTTATCAAGCGGATTTGCATGCCCTGGTTTTGAAACTCGGAGGAACAATTGACGTTTCATCGAAGCTCCTCGGTGATGAATCACTGACGGTCAACAGTGCCAGTGATTTCACCATCCATCTTCCTCCTCTAACTTCCGAGCGTAGGGATCGCTTTACGATTGCTCATGAGCTCGGACATTATTTTTTGCACTACTTACAGCCAAGTTTGGATGGTAAATTTCGGTTTGGCAGGGGTCGCCGGAACCGCGCTGAAACGCAGGCGAACTACTTTGCAGCTTCCTTGTTGATGCCGGAATCTAAATTCCGTGACGCGTATATCGAATACTCCGGAGACGATTGGGCGATTGCCGACGCTTTCGGAGTTTCTCCGCAGGCTGTGAACGTGCGCGCACAATCTCTCGGTCTAAAGTGAGCTTGTAATATTGTCGACTAATCAATCGAAATCAAAACTGTTCGTTTCAGCGGACTTGGTAGGTTCTACCAATTACAAACAGAGTGTTCCTGGTTGGCAGAAGATATTTCTCAGTTTCTACCGAGAATTCCCACAGTACGTGCAGTCGGCCAGAAACTCGGTGACAGGGATTGCCAGCAGTGATCGTCTAAAGTTTAATTTGTGGAAAGCTATCGGCGATGAGCTGATATTCGAAATACAGGTCCATGATGAGAATGAAGTCAGTGTTGCTACTCGAATTTGGCTTCAGGCTCTACGCGACTATGAGAAAGAGGTATTAGCAGACGCTACGCTGTCACTGAAGGGCGGCGCATTTATTGCGACTTTTCCAGGTCCGGATAGTGAGTCTACAATCCCGCGCAATCCTGAGTCGGAAACTTCCGATGACCCAGTCGTACTTCTGAACGCCCAGGCATTGGGCGGGCGACGAGCTCATAAGAAATACTTGTACGACTATTTCGGCCCGAGCATCGACACAGGGTTTAGAATTGTTGGTCATGCATCGCAAAGGTACTTCACTCTTACGGTGGAAGTTGCTTGGGCGATTGCCTCGGCTGCACATACTGCCAGTGCCGCACCGGAAACTGAAAATAAAGTGCATCATCTCGACGACTTCAACTTCCTGGGTCTTTTCCAACTAAAAGGTGTTTGGGGTGGCCGCGAATACCCGATCTTTGCAATCGATCGACAGTTCGACGACCCCTTAAACAAAGCGGTGAAACAGCTTGAGTCAAACGGCATCGATGCCGGTGTGGTCTTGAACGTTTGTTCGGCATGCCATCAAGACGAGGGCTGGAGGGGAGCAATCTACCTCCCTGATTCACACAGTGAACATTTCAAGAAAGAGCCTGAAGACGCTATGCGAGAACTCATGGAACGTGAGTCAACGCATGATGGTGCTGAAAGTGCACTGAATGACGACCGCGACACGAACGATGGTAGTCCTCTACCAAACAACGCCCCCTTGGGTGGCGGATGAGTCGTTCCCGAAGTGCAGGACGAACCGTACTTAACCGCAATAGGTGCTAACCCGGAAAGCCGCACTACAGAAAACCGCCCACCTCAACCGAGGGTGGGCCGGTTTCTGCGTTAAATACAGTTCGGTATTTTGATATTCCGAAAATTAATGACAGATTCCCAAGGAAGGAAAACTTGGGAGGAAAGTTGAAGCATTCTAATGCTGACCTTGCTGCGGAAGCGCAGGCTCTACGGTCGTATCTAGCGTTGTTGGACCCATCGATTTTATCTAGGAAGATTGCAAAGTACGAGCAATTAGCCAGGAAAATTAGGTCTCGGCAAGAGATAGCGAAGGATATTTATGACGTTATTCGCGCCGATAGCGGCGGCGTTGGTTGGGCAAAGCTTCCGTGCATAACTCGCACACTTCCCGGTGGCGCAAGGCTATTCCGTATCCGTGGAATCGAAAGTGACGCCGATGTTTCTGAGATAAAACACCTTTGGCAAGCTCCGTCGGTCAGCGTAGGTGCTGGACGGCTCAACATTCCTCGAGAACCTTTGATTTATACCAGCATTGACTCTCCTTCGACTGCAGCGTACGAGGTGCGGATGAAGCCGGGGGATCAATTCGCGTTGATTGAATACGAGTCAAAGATTGATTTGAAGTATGCGCTGATAGGTGAGTACCCAAAAAATGATTACCTTAGCGTGGCAGAGCGAAGAAAATTAGATCTTATTCTCGGATTCTTGAAAGATATATTTACGCAAAGAACCCATCCGGAGGAAAGCCATGTCTATGTGGCTCCGGAGATTGTTGTCAAAAGCTATTATGATTGGCCGGTGGAAATCGCACAGGCGTGGGGATACGGATCAGTGGCCGCACCGAGTGGTACCGGCTACAACGTGTGTTTTCGGCCCGAGGTTGCGAAGGCATACCTTCAGATCAATAAAGCGAGTCTTGGGACCTTCACACTCATTGATGAACATCAAGTACGCGCTGATATTCACAAAGTTGTGGCGCCAGTTCCTAATTCATCGAAACTGATGACACTTTGAAGCGTGATTCTAGGGCACTGAAATCGCGTTCAGTACCCGAATACAGTTCTGGCTGATGCTTCGTCTGGGAAGAGGCGCAATACACACATGGTTCAGAAACCAATTTCTTTATTCCATTGAATCCATGGCCCTATTTCTGGATTGAGGGTTAAAAGCTTGACCACTTCGTCGAATGAAGATGCTAAAATTTGAGCGTCGTTTAGCCGTGAAGTGGGAGTTATATTTCCCATGTCGTTATATTCGGACACCCAGACGTCCGAAAGCATTACATCTCCTGATGAGTTCCTTGAGGTGCGGGTGTGGATCTAAACCACCATGCCGGCCGGTCCTCAAGCCAACACTAGTATTCCGTAATGTGACGCGGTAGCCCCGTCGCGCCTCTCCGGGACCCCGCGACCCGTGCTGCCAGTTTGATCTAGATAGACGATGAATAGAACTGTCCCACACAGGCGAGGGCAGGAAGGTCTTCTGCGTCTCCAACCTAATCTGCGCTGAATCCAATAACGGTCATAGTAACGCCTAGTACGAGCAAGACCAGAGCACCCAATAACATCAAAATAGAACCAGACCCAATCCATAAATAACCGATATATAGACCGATAATCGTGACTAGTATGCCTACCAAGGCTAGGCCGACAAGTCCTGCATTTTTCGCGTTCATTTATTCTCCCAAGCAAGTGACGTATCGGGATCATAGCACCGGTATTATACACAGGGTAGAGCGGATTTTGAGTTTAGGCGCTGATTTACTTTGTGGCCTGAGGCCGGTCAACAATTAGTGCCACCAAGCGATAGTGAGTCCGAGCAAAAACCAAGGGGCAGCACTCCTATAAGAAGTACTGCCCCATCAAGGAGCCCATTTACCAGCACATTAGGTTTGACGCTTCCATGCTGCTAGACCCTCGGGAAGAATATCCAACATGATTCGCATGCGATTCAGTTCGATGTCAATTCCCGGTGGCGGAGTTCTAAGTTCGTTTCCCAATCGTTCCTGTAGCTCCGCACCACGTTCAGGCCAGGGGACGAAATGCTCCTGGTCCGTGTACCGCCCCAATTGCGCGAAGCCTGAAGCGCATAGTTCAAGGCAAACGGAAGATGCACTCTCCAACGCCTCAGAGTCATTCAGAGGCTGCTGACTGGCTTCTGCAACGATCCCCATGACGTGGGCAAGGAGAACCCAATCGTCTTCTCCGTTTTCAATGATTTCCAGCTCAACATCACTCAGTGTTCTAGGCATTCATGTCCTACTTAGCTACATGCACTTTGTACAGTTTGGTAACGCCAGGACGTTTGATGTCAATCGTATACCCGCCGCTTTTACTACCGAGTCGAAGACTGATCCTGGTTCCGTCTTTTTGAGTGATGCTTTTCGGGTAGACCGCATTGTCCACGGTGTAGGCTTTGCTGGAGGTCAACACGCAGTAGGTGTTCCATACTGAGGTGTCATTCGGTGCTTGCCATACCTGAGTTTTGGCTCGGTAAGGGTACTTCTTGTTCAACCATGATTGCAGGCCACTCCAATTGGAGAAACCAAAATGGTTGGGAGCGCAAAACCTGCCGCTAACTGCGGGATTGGCGACGTCTCTGGAAACTGTTTGGGTTGTTGCAACCGTATCTGTTGCGACAGCGGTAGGGGATGCGTTTGCAGTTGTCGGAATCAACAATCCCGCCGCTAGCGACACTGTCACCAAAAACTTCGTTAGCTTCATTATCGAATCCTTCCATCCGAATTATGCTGTCAGGTCAGTCTATGATCTTACGGTTATTTCCCGCTATCGACATTTCAACCACCTAAAGGCAAATATAGGCATAGAAGATGCCTCATAGCCAGCGTTTTATGCTATCGCTAGTCATAATATGTATAGGCCCGCGCTTGGGCGTCGAAAGAGAAGGGTCTATGACACAGATGCTAAAGAAGTATTGGACTGTAACTAGACGAACGTATCGCATTCGGTCGACGCTGTCCGGTGGATCTTTCTGAGGCTAGAAGTTTTCCACTTTGGAACGATGAAGTCGTCTCCACCGCAATAGACTTAAACCGTTGAATCAGGCTGATCAAGAAACCATCTACCGGTTAATTCACAGACGTATCGTTTTGTGGTCAAGCGCTGGTTACTTGAGCAAGGATAAGGCACGGGGCCTCACCCCGAAGAGTGAGACCCCGTCCCGTTGCGCAAACTACGCCTTCTTGCGTGTGATCAGTCCCCAGATAATGAGGACCACCAGCGAGCCACCGATGGCCAGCAACCAAGTTGAAAGCGACCAGAACTCGTTCACTCCGACTCCGAAGATCGCGGATCCAAGCCAGCCACCAACAATGGCACCAACAACGCCGAGCACGAGGGTAGCGAGCCAGCCGCCTCCCTGCTCACCAGGCTTGATCGCCTTGGCGATCGCGCCAGCAATAAGGCCTAAAACAATCCAACCAATGAAACCCATAACTTCCTCCTCAAGGATCGAGTAACTTCGTTCAGCATCTGGACTGAGATGCACTTAGTGAACACTACAGTACTCAGGAGTAGGTTGCTGTACACACAAGTCACAGCGGGACTGCGGCTGGTCTCGACAGGTGTTTAGACATCCCACTTTCCTCCTGCTTAAAATCGATGGTTAGAATCCAGGTCGGAAATTGAGTCAGGAACACTCCGGACGCCTAGGATTGTCGAATCCGATCAGCGCCTTTCCGTCTAAAGTGATATTCGTGGCATAGATAGGGAGATTTTGTCGTCCCTGCCTATTCAAATAGAAAGGTTGTCAGATGGGTAGGAAAATTGCCTATAACCTCGAAGAAGCAGCCGAACAAGTCGGCTACAGCGTACGAACCATAAGGTACGCAATCAAAAACGGCGACCTCATCGCCGGCTACGCGAACAGTAAACCAATCATCAGCCACAAGGCACTCGAAGAATGGGTGGATAACTTACCGTCTGAGCCTTCATGACGAATTGCGATGAACAACGCTTCGTAAAGGTGCAACCGGCTTGGACGATTATAGCGCCGCCCGCGCCCTGACCATTAGTGCCAAGATCGGCCATTCAGTCTCTTGGCGACTCCGTCGGCAGACCTTCTAGCCAAGCGACGAGATCCTGGTGTTGGATCACGCACTTAGTGTTGGCATACCGTGCGATCAATTTGCCTGCTTGAATGTGGCGTTGGAGAGTGCGGACGCTATAGCCCGTTTGAAACGCTGCTTCAGTTAGGTTGTATGCCAACTTTTGTATTGGTTCGTCACCAGGGTGATCACGATTCTCTTTAGTCGGATTCATCTAATTCGTCCCAGGTTTTCATTAGTGTCCGCGTTGAACCACAGGATTAGATTCTGGGTGTCGGGGTGAACCGAATGTGGCTCCACGGAATGTTAGTTTCAATGTTAAAACTGACGGAACAATTATCCCAAAGATGCATCGCTCAGCTCCGTTCCTCTGGTCATGGCAAATGCAAGGGTAAAGGGCCGCTGCGATAGTTCGACCTTCTCCCCCCCCTAATCTCGCCAAGGTTACGCTGACTACTAATTTTCAGTGTTTACGAAATTCTTCGTAAGGCTCTGTGTAGGTCAGAGTCATATTTGCGTCTCCCGCCTTGCCTCTTGCGTGGCCGCTGATCGACCGCGGGCGTAGACGTAATTAGGTCGAACTGTTCCTCTGTAAAACGGTAGATTCGATCCGATATCTGGAGACATTCCCAACGTCCACTGCGAATGTTGGTCAAGACTGTTGTTTTCGAAATCTTGAGACGTTCTGCTACTTCTTGGGGCGTAAAGAATTCTTCGCTCATTGACACTGTCCTCGTTCCTTAGGCAATAAATTGAACCCTTCTCTCAGTTCTTCAGCTGCGATCACTGGCCGGCTGCTCGGATATCTAGCAACAAGATTGCCGAGCTTGATATGAGCGCGAAGGCTGTCTACGCCGACACCGTATGCCTCTGCCGCTTCCTGAATCGTGTAGGCCTTCTTTGGGTCGTGGCAAGGGCAACAGCTCTCACTGGAACTCGACACGAAAATCTCCTACTTCGCTTGGTTAGTTGAACACTTCTTTTTTGATTTCCAATATGACATCTTCCAATGCCGCGATCCCTTTAAGACTAAGTTCGTCCTCGTAGCCGGGGAGCGGAAAGTGGCGCCCGTCTTCGAAGTGCAATGTTAGTTCCGGGTGGCTGGCAACGGCTCCGGTTGCTCTTCTGTCGCCTTTTCCTAAGTCCATGGTTATCCGACTGATCCGGTTGCGTTTCCACAGCACGGTAGGTTCCGGCTCAATACCATTTGGATCTCTGTGAATATGACCGTGGGCATCAATAATTACACGGGGCGTCACAATCAGAATTGAGTACATGTTGATGGCGCCATCGCCGATATCCCCAGAGCCTTGCTTGAAACCGTCCGGGTCTTCAGGGACGTCCACGTTGTGATTCGCGAGCCCGACTGCGAGCTGAGCTTCTTCGAGGCCTATTTCGTCTTGTAGACGCCCGACGGCCTTGCCAAAAATGGTCTCCCTAAGATTCAGCTCATCATCTGTTTCCCAATGCTTCGTATGAGACTTCAACAATTCCAGTACGTCATCGGCCGCATGGTTCGAAATTTCCATAGGCTCGAAACTACCTCAGAATGGCACTTCGCGTCGAGGGTTTTTAATCAGACGTTCAGTAGTGCTCAGTCCGCAGACAGTCCGCAGAAGGTTCAATCAACCCCATATTCGGCTATTAATTTACAACCGTACAAGCCCCGAAATCCAGCGGAAACCACCACTTGCCAACACCCACCGTAAAGGGTGTTTTAGAACGAGCTGTACTACGGTTGCTAATTCCGATCCTGCGCTAGTCGCGGATTAGTTGGTCAAAAGCTGGGCCCCACCCTTTGGTGGGGCCCAGCTTTTTGCTTTCGCTAGCCTGTAGGCCATGGACATTTCCCAGTGGATCGACGCGACGACGGAGAAATAGCCGGCTATCTTGAACCAGTGGCTGAGGACTACAGCAGGGTCCTGCCCCGCAATGTCCCAGGCCACGCCATTTCCAATGACCGCGAATATGCGGACAGCGACGGGCTCTTGCAAGAACGTGGAATCAAGGAGCTAATGCAGCTGTGGACGCTCAACAGGGACTTCGGCGACGCAACCAGCGAGCTGGCGATCCTAGAACTTTCCACCCAAGGGATCATTGTGGCCAATGCGCTGCGCACTAAGGCGCTGAAACCAGCCGAGCGGATCCACATGGACGGACTCGATGTGCAGCAACGGCTGAAACCTGCTGCGTCACGCGCCAGAATATGAAATTCAAGCGACGAATGACTCGGCGGCCACGTTTCAACGCTTGAGGGTGAGCGCCCTGCCATACCGCCACCGCGTGAATTTTTGCGCCACCAATAGCAATGGAAATACGACCCGCCACCCGAGAAGATCAGAAGGCGCGGTCAACGAACGGATCTCCAGGAAGACGTGCGCAGCGCTACGCGTGAGAATAAAAGCTTCCTCGCCGCTGACGGGGTGCCCAGGGCGGGTCCTATAGGCGAATCCCACGCGATCAGCGCTGTGTACTGTATCCACCACTTCAATGGGTTCGTCGATGGCTATGGGCCCGAGCACAGCACGGAGCTGGGGTCGTGCGCCCATTCGCACCGGTTCTTGCGGTTGCACGACGAACCCGCTGCGGGTTTTTATTTCCCAGCGCATGAGCGACTCGGCAGCTTCGCTCCACACCAAGTCACCAGAGCCCAGGTAGTGCCGCCGTTGCCAAACCCGGTGGGTGGTGGTTGTCGGGGCCCAATGTTCTTGCTGGATGCGGGTCAGCGACATGCCGAGTCAGTCTTCGAAGCCATAAAAGAGCTGTTCAAAAACGCTTCGGGCATGACGAGTGGCGCGCAGGTAATCTTCCTCTAGCTCTACGCCGAAGTGCGGCTCATAGCCGCACCATCGTGCCACAGCTTCCATATCCCTCGATGAACTTGGCAGGACATCGCTGGAGCGTCCCGAAGTGATGATTTCGGCGCTTCGGATACGCGTTGCCAACCGCCAGGCGACGGCGAGCTGTTCGCTGTCGTCCTCGGTGATGAACTCCAGCTTCGCCAGCTCTTCCAGGGCTTTCAGGGTGGAGGTGGTTTGCAGCGTCTCATGCTTCCACGCGTGCTGGAGCTGGTAGAACTGAACTAGCCATTCAATGTCGGATAGCGAACCGCGACCTAGCTTCAAATGGCGATTGGGATCGGCACCGCGTGGAAGCCTTTCAGATTCAACACGGGCCTTGATCTTGCGGATGTCCCGGATTTCGCTGTCGTCCAGGCCTTTGCCGTAGCGCACGGGCTTGATCAGGTCGATGAAGTCCTGCGCCAGCGCGGCATCACCAGCGAAGGGACGCGCTCGCTGCAGGGCCTGCCGCTCCCAGACCTCAACCCAGCGCTCGTAATAGCTTGCATAGGCATCGATGGATCGAACCAGAATTCCCTGGCGTCCTTCGGGACGCAGGTCCGAATCGACCTTGAGTTTCACTTCAGCAGGAATTGCCGGCTTCAAGGGCTTGGAAGTCCACGAAACGAGCTCGGTAACCACGCGCAAGGCTTGTTCCTGTGCCGCTTGCGCCTTGGCACCGGGAAGCGGACGCTGAATGAACAATACGTCGGCATCGGAGCCGTAGCCGATTTCCTGACCTCCTTGGCGCCCCATCGCGATCACTGAAATTACGGCGTATTCGCCATGCTTTTGGCGGTCTGCAGCGAGCAGCACCTGAAGCACGCCGTCGACCATTGCTCCATCAATATTCGACAGGGCCTTGCCCACTTCATCGACCGATAGCAGACCCGCGCCATCGGCGAGGGCCACGCGCAAGAACTCACGCCGGCGCACCATGCGGATCATCCGAATGGCGCTTTCGGGCTGCTTGGTGCGGTGAATGATCGACTGGTTCTGCTGCAACAGGCTTTCAAGGTTCTGTGGCATCAAGGATGAATCCGAGCCCAGCCACGCGGCCGCGGCCGGTTCATTAGCCAGCAGGTCGGTCAGGAAACGGGTGTTGGAAAGCAAGTGGCTCAGCCGCTCAGCCGCCGCGTTGGTATCGCGCAGCATGCCAAGGAACCAATGGGACTTGCCCAGCGACTCGCTCAACCGCCGGAAGCCCAGCAGCCCGGCATCGGGATCGACTCCGCGGGCGAACCAGTCCAGCAGAACGGGCAACAGCTGGCGTTGCAGCGAGGACCTGCGGGATACTCCCCCGGTCAACGCTTCAATATGGCGCATGGCCGCCTTGGGATCCAAATAGCCCAGAGCGCGAAGGCGCGCTTGTGCAGATTCGGCGGTGAGCTTGACGTCGTCTGCCGAGAGATTGGAGCTGCTGACCAGCAAGGGGCGGTAGAAAATCCGTTCGTGGAGGGAACGGACCATGCGCTTGGTCTCGTTCCATCGGCGCATGAGCTTCTCTGGACTTGTCGGCTGCAGATCCCCGGCGCCGCGAATCGAGCGTGCCAGAACTCGCTGTGCGCTTTCCACGCGAGGCATCAGGTGGGTCCGCCGGAGCTGGTTCAGCTGAATTCGGTGTTCCAGCAGCCGCAGGAAGCGGTACGAATCATCAAAATTCGTTGCGTCTTCGCGTCCGATATAGCCAATCTCGCTCATGGCGTGGATTGCCAAGGTGGTCGTGGGAATCTGGATATCCGGATCTACACGACCGTGAACCAGCTGGAGAAGCTGGACGGTGAATTCAACATCCCTCAGGCCGCCCGGGCCGAGTTTGATTTGCCACGCAACGTCGTCCTTGTCGATGTTGTTGCTGACCCGTCGACGCATGGCTTGAACAGATTCAACGAAGCCATCGCGTTCGGAACTGGACCAGACCATGGGCGAGACCATGCGCTCGTAGGAACGACCGAGTTCTGCGTCGCCGGCGATACAGCGTGCCTTGAGCAATGCCTGGAACTCCCACGAATGTGCCCACCTGCGGTAGTAGGCCTCATGGGAGGATAAGGTTCGGGTGAGCGCCCCGTCTTTGCCTTCTGGGCGCAGGTTCGCATCCACTTCCCAGAGCATCGGCTCGGGGCCGGGGACCATCAGGGCACGGGCAGTATTCCCGCAGATCACGGTGGCAATGGCCGCTGCCAGGTCCTCTTCAATGCCCGGCGCAGAACCGTGGACGTAAATGACATCAACGTCTGAAATGTAATTGAGCTCTCGGGCGCCGCATTTGCCCATGCCGATAACGGCGATATTAACGAGGTCCACATCAACCGGGTCGTATTGTTCAGCTACCTCAGCGCGGGCGATGGCCAGTGCGCCTTCCAGCACCGCTCCGGCCATGTCGGCCAGCTCGGCCGCGACGTTCGGCAGGATTCGTTGCGGGTTGCCCGAGCCCAGATCACGGTGTGCCAAGGAGAGCAGTGCCATCCGGTAGCTCGTGCGCAAACGTTGCCTGGCTTCGGCACCGGTAACCGAGGAGACCCAATGGCCTCGGCTGGTGCGCTGGGCATCGATGGATGCGAGCATGCTTTGCACCAGGTGCTCGCTGGTGGCCTGCACGAACTCTGCCGATGGCGCAGTGCGGACTGTGTCGAGTGCCTGGGGGCAACGTATCAGGAATTCACCGAGCGCCGACGAGCTGCCCAGTATTCGGACCAGCCCTTGGCAGCTCTCCGGGTCCATGAAGATATCGATGGCTTCAGGATGGCGGTCAACCAGGCGCAGGGCCAACAGCAGGGCCTGGTCAGGATCGGGCGCATGAGCCATCTTGCTCACGATCAATTTCGGATCAATCGGTGCCAGTTCCTTGGCTTGAAGGAATTTCTTGGCCCGTTCTATATCGCTGAAACCAGCGTTGATCAATGATCGCGAGGATACGTCCGGCATGGTGATTCTTGTTTCTCCCACAAGTCGCCGTGTGCGGGCACACGGCGACATTTCTAGAGGATACTTAGATTTTTATTGAGCTCGTAGGGAGTCACGACCTGGCGGTATTCTTCCCATTCGGCCTTCTTGTTCGAGATGAAGGAATTGAATACCTGTTCACCGAGGATCTCGGCCATGAATTCGGATTCTTCCATCACACGCAGCGCTTCATGCAGGCTGCCTGGCAACGGCACGTGGCCCGAAGCACGACGCTCCGCGGTGGACAGGTTCCAGACGTCATCCTCGGTTGGCTCTTCGAGCTCGTAGCCTTCACGGATGCCCTTCAGGCCAGCGCCCAATAGACAGGCGTAGGCGAGGTACGGGTTGGCTGCAGAGTCGATGCCGCGGTACTCAACTCGAGCGCTTTGCCCCTTGCCCGGCTTGTACAGCGGAACACGAAGCAGCGCCGATCGGTTGTTGTGGCCCCACGAACGGTGGCTTGGGGCTTCTCCCCCGCCCCACAAGCGCTTGTACGAGTTCACGTACTGATTGGTGATCGCGGTCATTTCCGGAGCATGGTGCAATATGCCTGCAATAAAGGAGCGGGCAACATCAGAGAGCTGGTATTCGCGCCCAGCCTCAAAGAAGGCGTTGCTGTCTCCCTCGAAGAGCGAGAAGTGCGTGTGCATGCCGCTGCCCGGGTGCTCAGAGAAGGGCTTGGGCATGAAGGTGGCATGAATCCCCTTCTGCATTGCCATCTCCTTGATGACAGTGCGGAAGGTCATGATGTTATCGGCTGTTTGCAGCGCATCCGCGTAGCGCAGGTCGATTTCATTCTGGCCTGGACCGGTTTCATGGTGGGAGAACTCCACCGAAATGCCCAGCGCTTCCAAAGTCGTCACGGATGCGCGGCGGAAATCTTGTCCTACGCCGTCGGGCACATGGTCGAAGTAGCCACCGGTGTCGATGGGACGCGGGCGCCCGTTGGCATCCAGCTCCGAGGATTCAAGAAGATAGAACTCGATTTCTGGATGGGTGTAACACGTGAAGCCCATATCGGAGGCTTCTCCCAGCTGGCGCTTGAGAACCTGGCGCGGGTCAGCACTGGATGGCTGGCCCTCTGGCGTCAGGATGTCGCAGAACATGCGTGAGGTCGGCTCGACCTCACCTCGCCATGGCAAAATCTGGAAAGTGGACGGATCCGGCTGAAGCAGCATGTCAGATTCCGAGATCCGGGAAAGCCCGTCAATGGACGAACCGTCGAAGCCCAGACCCTCTTCAAAGGCATCTTCAACTTCAGCAGGAGCCAACGCCACGGATTTCAGTGATCCAACGACGTCGGTAAACCACATTCGCACAAATCGAACATCACGTTCTTCAATGGTGCGCAGCACAAATTCCTGCTGACGATCCATTTTCCACCACCTTTGAATTTCTAATACCGGCACTGATTACGGCCGGTAAGAAAATTGACCTGTGGCAACACTATATCGGTTCCCACCGGGGCATCCAGTAAGCATCGCCCAGTTCAAGTACGATAAAGTCATTTTATGCCTCAACCTTACCTAGGGAATCCTGAGAAAGGCCCATCCCGCATCCGAATTCATCATTTGCAGCAGGCAAAAGATCGCGGTGAAAAATTCGCGATGTTAACTGCCTACGACGTAATGATGGCCGAAATTTTCGATTCAGCCGGCATCGAGATCCTGCTGGTTGGCGATTCAGCAGCCAATACGGTCATCGGCTACGACTCAACGCTGCCCATCACCCTCGACGAAATGGTGGTTTTCACCAAAGCCGTGGCGAATGGCGCCCAACGAGCCATGGTGGTTGCAGATCTGCCTTTCGGAAGTTACGAGCAATCTCCTGCACAGGCGGTTGAGACTGCAGTTCGCCTCATGAAAGAGGGCGGCGCCCAAGCCGTCAAGATGGAGGGCACCGCCCAGTATGCGGAACATGTTCGCGCCATGGTGCTCGCCGGCGTTCCGGTCATTGGCCACATCGGGTTCACTCCGCAGTCAGAGCACGCTCTTGGAGGATTCCGAGTTCAGGGCCGCGGCGATGCCATGGCTCAAATGAAGGCTGATGCACTGGCATTGCAGGACGCGGGAGCCTTCTGCATCTTGATGGAGATGGTGCCAAGCACGGCCGCAGCCGAAATTGACGCTGCCCTGAGGGTTCCGACCATCGGCATTGGCGCAGGAGCATCGACCACGGGCCAGGTGCTGGTTTGGCAGGACATGCTGGGCCTCGGCGCGCGCCGCACGCCTCGATTCGTCAAAAAGTACGCCGATCTTCGCAGCGTCATAGGACAGGCCGTCAGCGAATACCACCAGGACGTCATTTCCGGTTCGTTCCCCTCGGAAGAGTACGAATTCAAGGAATAGCCCCTTCGTGCCACACGCCAAAGGCGGTGCCCCGAACCAAGTTTTGATCTGGTTGCGGGCACCGCCTTCGCCGTTGCCTACAGGGCAATGGGCCTTTTTGGACTACTCGTCGTTTTCCTCGGCCTCATCCCACGCCTCATTGCGCGCCTGGACTTTGCTCATTGCGGCTTCTGCTTCCGCAGCGGACTCATATGGACCTAATAATTGCGACCAATCTGACTGGGGTCCCTTTTCCACGCTCTTGGTGGAAACGTTATACCAGTACTGGCCTTCACCAGGGGTGCCAGCTGAGCTCATTGGAAACTCCTCAAATCTAGGTTGGTACTTCCATCTCCACGTTAGACCACCACGAGAAAAATAGGTGGAACACCACCCTATGCCACGGCCAATCCTGAGCAAGCCAAAACCCGGGTGAAGCTAGAATAAGTTCTATGGCTACAGCTTCAACCGCACCCATTGGAAACCTCACCGCCGGCACCATCTCCCCCGAGCTTCCGGTCCCGAAACATATCGAGCGACCTGAGTACGTGGGCAAAAAAGAACCGTCGGAGAATACTGCGTCGGAAGTCAAGAGCCCCGAAGTCATTGAACGCATACGCGTGGCTTCCAGAATCGCGGCACAGGCCCTCCAAGAGGTTGGCAAAGCGTGCCAGCCCGGTACCACCACGGACGAATTGGATCGTCTTGGACACGAGTTCCTCATGGACCACAACGCCTACCCTTCGACGCTCGGCTACCGCGGCTTCCCGAAGTCCTTGTGCTCCTCGCTCAATGAAGTGATCTGCCACGGCATCCCTGATAGCACGGTGCTCCAGGATGGCGACATCATCAACATTGATATCACTGCCTACATTGGTGGCGTTCATGGCGATAATAACGCTACGTTCCTGGTCGGTGACGTCGACGAAGAATCGCGCTTGTTGGTTGAACGCACGGAGAACTCGCTGAAGCGGGCCATCAAGGCCGTCATGCCCGGCCGTGAAATCAACGTAATTGGCCGCAGCATCGAAACTTATGCCAAGCGTTTTGGCTACGGCGTAGTCAAGGACTTCACCGGCCACGGCGTGGGCGAATCCTTCCATTCGGGTTTGATCATTCCGCATTACGATGCGGCCCCGGCCTACAACACGCTGATTGAACCGGGCATGGTCTTCACCATCGAGCCGATGCTCACCCTTGGAACTATTGAATGGGACATGTGGGCGGATGACTGGACCGTAACGACCAAGGACAAGAAGCGCACCGCGCAGTTCGAGCACACCCTGCTGGTGACCGACAACGGCGCGGAAATTCTGACTCTTCCATAGCCCCCGCAGGAAAGAGCAAGGCCGGCATTCATCTCCCCGTTGGGACTGAACGCCGGCCTTGCTCATTCTTTATTACATTGTCACTCCGCGGTCAGCGGCCGCTGGTTGCCCTGCGGAGTGTTGCTTCGGCGGTCGCGCAGTCGTCCGATCGCGTTTTCAAAATCAGTCAACGACTGGAAATTGTGATAAACGCTGGCAAATCGCAGATAAGCCACTTCGTCCAAACGCGAAAGCGGTTCAAGGATAGCCAAGCCCACCTGGTGCGCCGGGATTTCGGCCGCTCCCGACGTACGCACAGCTTCTTCCACTTCTTGAGCAAGAATTGCCAGATCGTGGTCGGTAACCGGACGGCCCTGGCAGGCTTTGCGCACGCCGTTGATGACCTTATTGCGCGAGAATGGCTCCACCGCGCCGGACTGCTTGAGCACGCTGAGGCTCGCTGTCTCAGTGGTAGTGAAGCGCCGAGAACACGCGGTGCACTGGCGACGCCTGCGGATGGATACGCCGTCGTCAGCAACTCGGCTGTCGACCACGCGGGAATCAGCATTACGGCAATACGGGCAATTCACGGCACCTCCATCTGTAGCTATCGAAGCATTCTCGGTTATTCATGGTGACGAGAATCCACTCATGTCACCTACCAGTTTAGCGTCTATTGCGCGTTTCGCACTGCGACAGCGTCGCCGTGCGCTGGCAGGTCCTCAGCATTGGCAAGATTGATCACGTGCGCAGCCACATCGCCAAGCGCGGCCTTGTTGTAATTGATCACCTGGATTGCCTTCAAGAAGGTATTCACGTTCAGGCCCGAGGCGTGCAGGGCAGTGCCGTTGGTGGGAAGTACGTGGTTTGATCCGGCGCAGTAGTCCCCTAGTGACACCGGGGCATACGGTCCTACGAAAATTGCTCCGGCAGCGGTAATGCGTGCCGCCGTAGATTCTGGATCGCTGACCATGATTTCAAGGTGCTCGGCCGCATAGGCATTGCAGACCTCGATGCCCTGTTCCAAGTCCTTGACCAGGATGATGGCTGACTGGGTTCCCGACAAGGCCTGGCGAACACGCTCGGAGTGCTTCGTGGCTGCAACCTGCTTGAGCAGTTCGCCTCGTACCGAGCTTGCTAGTTGAGCAGAGTCGGTAATCAGCACCGCAGCGGCGTTGGCGTCGTGTTCGGCCTGGGAGATCATGTCGGCAGCGACAAAGCTGGGATCCGCGCCATGGTCGGCAAGGATCGCAATTTCCGTAGGGCCGGCTTCAGCATCAATGCCGACGACGCCCTTAACCAGGCGCTTGGCAGTGGCCACGAAAACGTTGCCCGGCCCGGAGATCACGTCAACCGGCTCGATCCCGCCACGCTCGTCATTTTCGACCTCAACACCGTAAGCGAAGGCGGCCACGGCCTGCGCCCCGCCCATGGCGTGGACTTCATCAATGCCCAGCAGCTTGGCGGCAGCCAAGATGGTTGGGTGTGGCAGTCCCCCGAATTCTTGCTGCGGCGGGCTGGCCAGCGCAAGGGAAGCAACACCGGCGGCCTGGGCCGGCACGGTGTTCATGATGACCGAGGATGGATACACGGCCAGGCCACCTGGCACGTACAAGCCAACGCGCCGTACGGCAACCCAACGCTGCGTTACCGTTGCGCCATTGGCGTAGTTCACTTCCGTGTCCTGTGGGCGCTGGGCTGCGGCAAATACCCGGGCACGGTCAATGGACTCTTCCAGGGCCAGGCGGACTTGCGGATCGAGTTCTTCAAGGGCCCGATCCAGCTCATGCTGGGGCACGCGCGTGTGGTCCAGATCCACATGGTCAAATCTCTTGGCAAGATCCTTGAGAGTCTGCATGCCACGACTGCGGACGTCATCAATGATCGCCTGCACGGTCTCGGTAGCGGTCTGCGTGTTCATCTCGGGACGCGGCAAATGAGCTTTGAGCTGTGCATAGCTCAGGGATTTGTTGCGCCAGTCGATGGTGGCGAGGTCTGAAAATTCGGTCTCTGGAATTGTGCTCACCTTCCTAGTTTAACGCCGATAACCGGGTGAGGTTTTATTGATTACCTCACCCGGTCATTCAAGCCGCCATTATGGGAACTGACAGGTCAACAAACTGGCTGATTTCCGGCGCTATACATCCAGGCAGTGCGGGCCAAGCAGGACCTTCAAGTCGCCAAAGAGCGCTGGATTCGGGTTGACTCGGAAGTTCATCCCGAGTCGCATCAGCGACGTCCCTCGGCTGCCGGTGAGCTTAACGCGCACTTCGGTGTTCCCGCTGTGCGTCCTGAGCACGTCGCCAAGGCGTTGCACCAACGACTCGGTGGCCTTGTGCGTCGGGATGCCGATCACCACAGGGCCGCCATTGGCGTCCTCTGAAATTTCGGGAATCATCATTTCCTGGGCGTTCAACGTAATCGAGCCGTCGTCGCGCCGCTGGACGCGTCCCTTGATCACCACGATCAGGTCATCGGCCAGGATCTCCGCAATCGGCTGGTAGGCCTGTCCGAAGAACATCACTTCCATCGAACCGGAGAGGTCTTCGATTTCACAGCGCGCATAGGGATTGCCGCTCTTCTTGGCGATGCGGCGCTGCAAACCTGAAATCATGCCCGCAATGGAGATGATGTGCCCGTCCTGCGGACCGTCATCCGAGAGAACATGGGTTACCGGCATGTCCGCGTACTGGTCCAGGGCGGACCCCAGTCCCTGCAATGGGTGATCCGATACGTACAGGCCCAGCATGTCGCGTTCGTACGCGAGCTTTTCCTTCTTGTCCCAGTCGGGCAAGTCCGGAATGGCCACGCTCATGGATTCCGAGGCCTCTTCAGAGCCGAGCGCGCTGAACAAGTCAAACTGGTTGGCAGCCTCGTTGCGCTTGACCTGGATAACTGAATCAACAGCTTCTTCATGAATGGCGACCAGCGCGCGGCGCGGGTGCTTCAACGAGTCGAAGGCGCCGGCCTTGATCAGCGATTCAATGGTTCGCTTATTGCAGACAACCGCTGGGACCTTGCCCAGGAAGTCGCTGAAGTCGTTGTAGTGCCCCTTGTCCTTGCGGGCTTCTACGATGCCAGCCACGGCGTTGGTGCCCACGTTGCGAATAGCACCCATGCCGAAGCGGATGTCCTTGCCCACAGGAGTGAAGTTCAAGGCGGATTCGTTCACATCAGGTGGCAACACGGTAATACCGATATGCCGGCATTCATTCAGGTACAGGGCCAGCTTGTCCTTGTCGTCTCCGACCGAAGTCAGCAGCGCGGCCATGTATTCGGCAGGGTAATGCGCCTTCAAATAGGCGGTCCAATACGACACCACGCCATAGGCGGCCGAGTGGGCCTTGTTGAACGCGTAGTCGGAGAATGGCAGCAAAATATCCCACAGCGTCTGCACGGACGCGTCGGAATATCCGTTATCGTTCATGCCCTGCTTGAAGCCAGCGAACTGCTTGTCCAGCTCGGACTTCTTCTTCTTGCCCATGGCTCGGCGCAAGATGTCTGCTTGGCCCAAGGAGTACCCAGCCAGCTTCTGGGCAATAGCCATAACCTGCTCTTGGTACACAATCAAGCCATAGGTACCACCGAGGATTTCAGCCAACGGCTCTTCGAGCTCGGGGTGGATCGGGGTAACTTCCTGCAGCCCGGTCTTGCGCAAGGCGTAGTTGGTGTGCGAGTTGGCGCCCATGGGACCCGGGCGGTACAGCGCGATCACTGCGGAGATGTCTTCGAAGTTATCCGGGCGCATCATTTTCAGCAGCGAGCGCATCGGGCCGCCATCGAGCTGGAACACGCCGAGGGTATCGCCTCGGGCCAGCAAGTTATAGGCTTCCGGATCCTCGATGCTCAGGGTTTCCAGGTCGATCTCATCGCCGGTATTATACCGGATGTTCTCCAGCGCATCGGAAATGATGGTGAGATTTCGCAATCCCAGGAAGTCCATCTTGATCAAGCCCAAGCCCTCGCAGGTTGGGTAGTCGAATTGGGTAATAACCTGGCCGTCCTGGATGCGGCGCATGATTGGGACCACATCAATAATCGGATCGGAGCTCATGATGACACCTGCCGCGTGCACGCCCCATTGGCGCTTCAGGCCTTCAAGCCCCTTCGCGGTTTCGAAGACTCGTGCGGCTTCGGGGTCGTTGGCGACCAAATTGCGGAAGTCGCCTGCTTCCGAGTAGCGCTTGGAGTTCTGGTTCTCGATGTCGTTGAGCGGAATGTCCTTGGCCATCACGGCCGGTGGCAATGCCTTGGTCAGGGTCTCGCCCATGCTAAATGGATATCCGAGTACGCGCGAGGAGTCCTTCAGGGCCTGCTTGGTCTTGATGGAACCGTAGGTCACGATCATTGATACGCGTTCATCGCCATACTTCTCGGTCACATACTTGATGACCTCAGAACGGCGGCGATCATCGAAATCGACGTCGAAGTCGGGCATGGAAACACGTTCCGGGTTCAAGAAGCGTTCGAAGATCAAACCGTGCTTGAGCGGGTCCAAGTCGGTAATTCGCATCGCGTAGGCAACCATGGAACCTGCACCGGAGCCACGGCCGGGACCTACACGGATCCCGTGGTCTTTTGACCAGTTGATAAAGTCGGCCACCACGAGGAAGTAGCCCGGGAAGCCCATCTTGATGATGACGTCGAGCTCGTAGTCAGCCTGCTTGCGCGAGGCTTCGGGCACTCCATCGGGGTAGCGGTAGTGAAGCCCCTTGTCGACTTCCTTGATCAGCCAGCTGGTTTCATCCTCGCCCGGTGGGCAAGGGAACTTTGGCATGTAGTTCGCGCTGGTGTCGAATGAAACCTCAACGCGGTCTGCGATCTCCAAGGTGTTGTCACACGCGTCAGGGAATTCTTTAAAGAGTTCGCGCATTTCGCGCGCGCTCTTCAGATAGTAGCCGGTGCCGGAGAAGGCGAAGCGGCTTCCGCCTTGATCATAGGTCGGCTCATCAAGCGTGGACCCCGAGTTGATCGCGAGCAAGGCTTCGTGCGCCTTGGCGTCTGCCTCGTGAGTGTAATGCAGGTCATTTGTGGCGACCAGCGGAATGTTCAGTTCCTTGGCGAGGCGCAGCAGATCCTTGGTGATCCGTCGCTCGATCTCCAGGCCATGGTCCATGATCTCGCAGAAGTAATTCTCCTTGCCAAAGAGGTCCTGCAGTTCAGCCGCCGCTGCCTTGGCCGCGTCATACTGTCCCAAGCGAAGTTTCGTTTGCACTTCGCCTGAAGGGCAACCGGTGGTCGCAATAATGCCTTCGTGGTGTTCGTTGAGCAACTCGCGGTCCCAGCGAGGGTACTTTCCGAAAACGGAGTCCAAAGATGCGCGGGAGGAACCTTTGAAGAGGTTGTTCATGCCCACGTTGTTGTAGGACAGCAGCGTCATGTGGTTGTACAAGCCACCACCGGAAACGTCGTCGCCTTTTTGCGATTCGTCGGTGCGCCATTTGACGCGCGTCTTGTCATCACGCGCAGTGCCCGGAGTGACGTAGGCTTCAACGCCGATAATGGGTTTCACCCCAGCACCAGTTGCCTGCCGCCAGAAGTCGAAGGCACCGAAGAGATAACCATGGTCAGTGATCGCCAAAGCCTCCATGCCCTGGCGATTGGCCTCGGCAAAAAGCTCGCCGAGACGCGCAGCACCGTCCAGCATGGAGTATTCGGTATGGGTATGAAGATGAACGAATCCGTCGCGTGTTGCACTCACCCAACCAGTCTAGCGATGAAAACCCTTGGCGGGGTTCAGCAAAGCCCGAGCGGTAGATGTGGTTATTGCGACAGCATGGATTCCTCTGCCCGTTGGCCTAGTATTCTCCGCTACGCAGAAGTTCTACGGCACCTTCAAGGTCGGCCGGGTAATCACTTTCATATTCCATCCACTGGCCCGAGACCGGGTGGCTGAAACCGAGCTTTTTGGCATGCAGCCACTGGCGGGTGAGCCCGAGTGCTGCGCCAAGTTTTGGATCAGCGCCATAGGTCTGATCGCCTGCACAAGGATGGCCAAAGGCTGAGAAGTGGACTCGAATCTGGTGGGTACGCCCGGTTTCCAGATGCACTTCCACCAGTGATGCACGGCCGAAGGCTTCGATGACCTTGTAGTGTGTGACCGATTGGCGTCCACCTTCCAGGACTGCGAACTTCCAATCGTGCCCTGGATGGCGCCCGATAGGAGCATCGATGGTGCCCTCCAATGGATCAGGCAATCCTTGAACCACTGCGTGATAAATCTTCTTGGGGGTGCGCTCTTTGAAAGCCCGTTTCAACGCGGTGTAGGCGCGTTCGGACTTGGCTACGACCATCAGGCCGCTGGTACCGACATCCAGGCGATGAACAATGCCCTGGCGTTCCGAGGCACCGGAAGTCGAGATGTTATATCCCTCTGCCATCAAGGCGCCGACAACCGTGGGTCCTACCCAGCCTGGAGAAGGGTGAGCGGCAACTCCAACCGGCTTGTCAATGACTACATAGTCATCGTCATCCGCGATGATCTTCAGCTCTTCCACTTTCTCAACCTTAATTTCCAATGGGTCTCGTTGCGGAGGAATCGTCACGTTCACACGATCGCCAGCCTTGAGCTTCAATGATTTTGCAATGATGCGCCCATTTACTTGAACGTGAGAGTCCTTGCACAGGCTTGAGGCCAGAGTACGAGGAATGTCCAGATGTCGCGCGAGGTAGGCGTCGAGCCGGGCTCCAGCATCTGCTGGTTCGACAAGGAGATCCTGGATAACAGTTTCGTCAGAAATCATTCTTTGGATTCCGTTTCGCCCTGGTCTGATTTCTGCTTAGCCGGAGCATCCCCGATGGTTCCGTCCAGGTTGCGTCCTCGAATCAGCATGTAAGCGACAACGATCATCGAACAAACGATGAATGAGTCCGCAACATTGAAGATCGCAAAATGGGTTACGGAGAACATGTCCACGACGTGGCCGAATCCGAAGGCCGGCTGGCGGAAAATTCGGTCTCCCAGATTTCCGAGAACACCGCCGAGCAAGCAGCCCAATACGACTGCCCAACTGCGAACCAATACTTTGCGCGAAAGAAGATAGATCACGAAAATGGCCACTGCTGCTTGGAGCAGCGCGAAGATGATCGTAAAGTCTTCCCCGATGGAGAACGCGGCGCCTGGATTCAAGATGTAATGAATATTGAAGATCCCAGGGATGACTTCAATCGACTCGCCGAGCCGCATGTTCCGCTCCACCAAAATCTTCACGACCTGGTCAATGACCAAAGCGATCAGCGCAATTACTAGGCCCGTGCCCAAGAATTTCTTCGGTGACGGGGACTTACCCCCAGTTTGAACTGCGTCCACAGTGATACCTATTAGTTCCTCTTAAACGTCAACGGTGGCACCCGGATAAAATCCGTGCACCACCGTTGATCTTACTAGAAAGCTAGATCAGGTTCTTACCTGTCAGCGACTAGTTCGACTTGCTTGCGTCTGCATCAATCGAGCCCTGGGACTCGAGGTCGCGCAGCTGACCTTCGATGTAGGTCTTCAGGCGAGCACGGTAGTCGCGCTCGAATCCGCGCAACTGCTCAAGCTTGCGCTCAAGAACAGACTTCTGCTGCTCAAGGGCGGACAAGGTCTTGCGGCTCTTTTCTTCAGCAGAGGTAACCAGCGAGTTCGCCTCGGTCTTTGCTTCCGAAATGATCTTGTCGCGCTGTTCTACACCGGCAGCAACGTACTCGTCGTGCAAACGCTGAGCCATCGACAGCACGTTGGCTGCAGACTCGGCGGATTCGGTACGTGGTGCTGCTGCAGGAGCGGCAGCTGCAGCTGGGGCAGCCTGAGCTGCTGGAGCAGCTGCAGCAGGAGCTGCGGCTGGCTTCTCTGCGGCAGCAGGCTTGGCTTCGGCCTTCTTCTCTTCGGCCGGCTTCGGAGCTGGAGTTGCAGCCTTGGCTGGCTCAGCTGGCTTAGCCTCAGCCTTCTTCTCCTCAGCTGGCTTTGCAGCAGGAGCAGCCGAAACAGGTGCAGGCACTGCCTGCTCCTTCGATACCGAACCGGCATCCTCACCAAGTTCGGCAAGTCGACTACGAAGAGCCTCGTTCTCACCGGTTAGGCGACGCAGCTCCACTACGATTTCGTCGAGGAAGTCATCTACCTCGTCTTGGTCGTAGCCTTCACGGAACTTGGTCGGCTGAAACCGCTTATTGACTACGTCTTCTGGCGTCAAAGCCATTGGGTCACCTCAATACTGGGATCATTTCCGCACGACCATGTCATGCCTTGCGAAACACTTACCGTTGTTGTCAGTGTCGCGACCGGTGAAGTCGGAGCACCATTTCCTAAAGGATATAACGATTTGGACACTAAATACGAAATCGAGCTTACGCCCGTGTCTCATATTCTTTGAATCTACAGGGTTTGAACTCTTAGAACAATCCCCGGTTTAGACGAAAATCGCCTAATCAGATCCCTGTAGTACTGCCTAAACTACTTACCACAGCTTTGAGAAGCATTACAACGATAAACAGCAGCAGAAACGACAGGTCAAGACGGATTCCGCCGAGATCTAGGGGTTTAATTCTTCTGCGCAACCACCGCAGAGGAGGGTCGGTTATCGACACAATCGCCGTTGCAGCGATCAAGGCGATACCCGTAGGACGCCAGTGGCGAGCAAAGCTTTCAGTTATATCCAGCACAATTCGCATCAAGAGCAGAATTTGCAGGATTGCTAAAGCGAGATAGATGATCCCGAACACCATTTTGCGCTTGTGCTCCTGGTAACTTAGCTCTGATTGAAGAAAGTAGCCTGGGCTTCAGACTGCTTACGGTCTTCTCCAAGCACCTCAACGGTCGCTGGAGAGAGCAGGAACACCTTGTTGGTAACCCGCTCGATGGAGCCGTGCAGGGCGAAAACCAGCCCTGCGGAGAAATCTACGAGGCGCTTGGCATCGGTCTCTCCCATATCAGTGACATTCATAATCACTGGGATTCCGTCACGGAAGTTCTCACCGATGATCTTGGCATCGTTGTAAGAACGCGGGTGAACGGTTGTAATCTGACGCAATTCGGAATCCTCATCCCGTACTGAAGGGGCACGCTTGATTGGGGTGACCGGAGCGCGGTATTCCGACTCTGGTTCTCTAGCTTGTGTTTGCGGTGCAGCCGGCCGTGCGACAGCCTGCGGGCGTGGGGCTTCAGCAGTGCGCTTGGGGGCTGCATCTTCGACAACACGTACCTGGCTCCTAGGCTCGGCTTGTGCTGTTTGGGTTTCTTCTTGCTCGACGGCATCCGCCAAGCCGAGATATACCATTGCTTTACGCAGTCCGTCAGCCACGATGTTTCTCCTTGTTTATCCCTTGCACGCAACCCCAGTGCATGCTTCCGCTACTTCGACGCTACCGCACAAATTTCGGCAGATAACGTTCATTCGCTCAATTTTGCGCGGTGTGTCGCGCACGCCTAGGCTGCGGGCCAGATCAGACCAGCCAGCCGTCCGGCGTCGCTTGAACGGCGATAGGAAAAGTAGTTCTCGTCTTCCAAAGTGCACACGCCACTTTGTCGCACCGCGACTCCAAGCTGGGCTAGTTCTTGACCGGCTGAGGCTGGAAGGTCCAATCCGGCCGTGCCCCAACGAGTCTCTGAACGAATCCCGGTTCTGATGCGCTCAGACTCTTCTGCCATCTCAGGGGAAACTTCATAACAAGACCCGCAAATCGATGGGCCGATAACTGCTTCGATCTCTGTGGCGCCCTGCATGCTCAGCTGCTCCACGGTGCGGGTAAGGATGCCGTCCAGCAATCCACGACGTCCTGCATGCGTCGCGGCTGTCAACGTTTCTTGGCCGTTTTTGCTTCGTCCGACAAAAAGAACCGGGAGGCAATCTGCAACCATGACCGCCAGGGCTTGGGTCCCGGTCGGATCAACAAGTCCGTCGCAGGTTGGAGCCGGAGGCTCTGACCATGACGTGCGCGCAGCAGGTTGCACCGTCAGGACATCTGCCGAATGCACCTGGTTCATGAAGTTAAGCGAGAAACGCCGGACCCCGATCAAGTCCTCCAGCCGGCTTCGATTCTCTGCCACACGGCGAGGATCGTCGTTCACATGTAGGGCGAGGTTTCCCTCATCCTGCGATGTGAACGCCAGTTGAATACTCGGATCAAGGTCCGACGTGAAATGTAGCACTGCTCAGCTTCTCGCTGTTATTTACTTCAGGAAGTCAGGAACATCCAGGTCGTCATTGGAACCGTTGAGGTCCGAATCGACAACATCAGGAAGTTCCTGGAACGAGCCCGCGCTTTCAGCGGCAGGCTTTTCCTCAGCTACAGGTGCTGGCTTTGCAGCTTCTGGCGCTGGGTGCGACTGCGCTTCTGGAACCGAAGCAGGTACCGGCTCAACTGGACGCGATGATACAGCTGGCTTTGCTGCGACCGGTGCCATTGGCTTGCTGGTGACATCTGGCTCGTCGAAGCCGGCAGCAATCACGGTAACGCGTGCTTCATCGCCCAGGGCGTCGTCAATGACGGCACCGAAGATGATGTTGGCTTCCGGGTGGGCAACTTCCTGCACCAGGCGTGCAGCTTCGTTGATTTCGAACAGGCCGAGGTCCGAGCCGCCCTGGATGGACAGCAGGACGCCGTGGGCGCCATCGATGGAAGCTTCGAGCAGTGGCGAGGCAATAGCCAGTTCGGCTGCCTTGACTGCGCGATCTTCGCCCCGTGCCGAACCGATGCCCATGAGTGCCGAGCCTGCACCCTGCATCACGGACTTCACGTCGGCGAAGTCGAGGTTGATCAGGCCCGAGGTGGTGATCAGGTCGGTAATGCCCTGCACACCGGAAAGCAGCACCTGGTCTGCTTGGCGGAATGCATCGAGCACCGATACGTTGCGATCCGAGATCGACAGCAGTCGATCGTTCGGGATCACGATGAGGGTATCTACTTCGTCGCGCAGGGCTTCAATGCCCGACTCGGCGGAGTTCGCACGGCGGCGACCCTCGAAGGTGAATGGACGGGTGACGACACCGATGGTCAATGCGCCGAGCGAACGGGCAATGCGTGCCACGACTGGTGCGCCACCGGTACCGGTACCGCCGCCTTCGCCTGCGGTCACGAAGACCATATCGGCGCCGCGCAGGACGTCTTCGATTTCTTCTACATGATCTTCAGCTGCCTGGCGTCCCACATCAGGGTTGGCGCCGGCGCCCAGGCCACGAGTAAGTTCGCGTCCCACGTCGAGCTTGACGTCGGCATCACTCATAAGCAGAGCCTGGGCATCGGTATTAATGGCGATGAACTCAACGCCCTTGAGACCGACTTCGATCATTCGATTGACTGCGTTTACACCGCCACCGCCGATTCCGACGACTTTAATGACCGCGAGGTAATTCTGTGGAGCTGCCACGTCCCGCTTCCCTTGTTAGATGTGCTACATGTTTACGACTCCAGCCAAAAACCTTCACCTTTAGCCTTAAGGTTTAGGATCTGTCAAGCTATCGCTATTAGAAACGCTATGAGCCGTATGGTCTTTCTGCAACGACCGCTGAGGCGTGTCGCTTATTCAAAACTATCTTTCCAGAATTTGTCGGCTTATTGGTCTTCCCGCGCCCAGAGGAACGCGACTTAATAAACCACCGGATTCTCTGGATTGGTCACGTCGATAGTGGTCTTTGAGGCGTATTTGTCGCTCAAGCCTTTGACGAAGATTTTCGCGACCTCGTTTTTCAGTGCCGGTTTTGAAGCGTCCCCCCAAATCAACGTCCGTTTCTTCGGCAACGACAATTCGGCGAACCCTGCTTTGGACAGCGACGCAGTGGAAACCTGTTTCAGCACCGACTCGTCAACCGTGCTCAAGATCCCGGTCAGCAGCTTGAACTTCTCCGGGTCCTTGGTTTCATCACTGGCTTTGACTTTGGGCAGCTTCGTCTTGTCGTTCTTGCCCAAGGTTCGCAGCTTCTTGCCGGTATCCGCCACCAAATACTGCTTGTCGCCTTCCACCAGGATGGCCACAGGAACTGCTTCGATGACTTCGACTACCAGGGTGTCAGGCATTTGCGCCTTCACCACGATTTGGTCGATGGCCGGCTGGTTGCCCATCAGCTCTTGAACCTTGGATTCGGAAATTCTCGGCAACGGGGTGCCTTTGAGCGGTTCCAGCGATTCGGCCAGCTTGCCGGCATTGACCAGTTTCGTTCCAGTGACCTCAATTTTCTTTGCCGCAAGGACAGGTGAAAAACTCAAAATCAATACCGCTGCCAGGCTCAAGACCACGATGCAGGCAGCGATAATAATCAAGAGCTTGCGCCGTCTCTTCTCTGGACTTTCTGGAAGTTCTACGACTTTTGCTTCTTCACCCATGGAACACCTTGTTTGGTTGAAACGACCAACGTCAGTGGCCTATGACAATTTCAAGTTGACGCTAGCTCAGCGACTCAATGATCTGCGAACCCAGCGCCGTAACATCTCCGGCACCGATGGTCATCACAACATCTCCTGGCTCGGCTTGCTCCACCACATGCGCGACCGCCGCGGCAGGATTCAGCACGTGAGCTGGGACCTCAACACGCGAGGCAATTAATTCACTGGTAACGCCTGGAATTGGTTCTTCACGCGCAGGGTAGATTTCAAGAACTGCCACTGAGTCGGCAAGAGAAAGAGCCTTCGCGAACTCGCGGTAGAACTCCTTTGTGCGGCTGAACAGGTGGGGCTGGAACACCACATGAAGATGCCCTTCCCCCGCCATCGTACGGCCTGCGGAGAGCGCAGCGAGCACCTCGGTCGGGTGGTGGGCGTAGTCGTCGTAAACCCTCACACCGCCGACGCTGCCCTTGAGCTCGAATCGACGGGCAGCACCCGAGAAGCTCGCCAGAGCTGCCAGTGCTTCCTCGACGTCGAGACCGGCATCCATGCCAACCGACAGGGCCGCAGTGGCATTGAGCAAGTTGTGCTGGCCGGGAACAGCCAGGTCCAAGGTATAGCTCTGGCCGCTGCCCCACTCGACGCGTGCGGTGAACCGGCCGTTGTCGGTTGCTTGTGCTTGTGAGAGTCGGCGGTCCGCATGGTCGCTGAATCCATAGGTCTGAACTCGAAGGTCACTGCGTTCATGGCGCATCTTGCGAGCAAGGTTATTGGCACCCGGATCATCGGCGCAGCAAATCAGCAGCCCATCCTCCGGAAGCAACCGGGCAAAATCGACAAAGGCCTGGTGAACTGCCTCTTCGGTGCCGTAGTGGTCCAGGTGGTCCGCTTCCACATTGGTCACGATGATGACGTCAGGACGGTAGTTCAGGAACGAGGCATCGGATTCATCGGCTTCGGCAACAAAGTAGCCACCCTCTCCCAGCTCGGCGTTGGTACCCAGGCTCGCTATGTTGGCTCCTACGGCGAAGCTGGGACGAGCGCCAACAGCCTTGAGCATGTGGGCGGTGAGCGAAGTTGTGGTGGTCTTTCCGTGGGTGCCCGCGATAGTCACGATCTTCTCGTGGCCGCGCATGGTGGCTTCCAGGCCTTCAGAGCGGTGCAGGATCTTCAGGCCTCTGCGAACTGCCTCGTCATATTCCGGGTTGCCCGGTTTGATGATCGAAGAAATCACCACGGTTTGCGCATCGCCCAAATTGGCAGGATCATATCCGACCTCAATTCGGGCTCCGCGCTGGCGCAGATCCTCCAGCACCGGCAGGTCCTTGGCATCTGTTCCAGAAACTTCCAGGCCATAATCCAGCAGCAATCGAGCAACCGCTGAAACGCCTACACCGCCAACGCCCATGAGGTGTACCTTGCCAAGTTCAGCGTGCAGTTCGTTGGCGCGCAATGCCATGGTCCTACCCTTCCTGCCCCGCACGACGACGGGTTGAAACTTCTTCAATAATTCGACGCGCCATGATTTGTGCGGCGTCGCGTTGCCCTAGCGAGCTGGCTGCCTGAGACATCTGTTCAAGTTTATGCTGATCGCCAAGCAACTTAATGACATTTTCGGTGATGTAGGACTTGGTGAAATCATCGTCCGAGACAAGAACTGCTCCACCGGCTGCTACAAGTTCGCGGGCATTGAGCTTCTGTTCCCCGTTGCCAATGGGCAGCGGAACCAGAACAGCAGCGGTTCCGGCGACGGCGAGCTCGCACACCGTTCCGGCACCCGAGCGGCACACCATCAGATCCGCGACGGCGTATGCGTAGTCCATGCGGTCCACGTACTCGATCTGGGTGTATCCCTCGTGGGCCAAGACCTGGCCATCCGCATCGAGAATCTGTTTCCCTCGACCGGTGATGTGCACCGTGTGCACCCCGGCCTCATTCAGTTCCGCCAGCGAGGCGGCGATGGAGGTATTGATGCTTTGAGCGCCGGAGGATCCGCCAGTCACCAGCAGAACGATCTTCTCACCGGTCACACCGAAATACTCGCGGGCCTCATCTCGAAGAGTTTCGCGGTTCATCTGGGCCACGTTCGAACGCATTGGCATGCCCACCTTCACTTCACCGGGCAAGCCGGTATTGGCGAAAGTCGTCCCGACAAAGGCAGCGGACTTTGCGCCCAGCTTGTTGGCCATGCCTGCCACAGAATTGGCTTCGTGGACAAAAATTGGAATCCTGAGTTGCTTGGCTGCCAGGTAGGCGGGGGTGCACACATATCCGCCAACGCCCAGAACTGCCTCAGCGCCCGTCTGCTTCAAGACGCGCTTGGCTTGATTCAAGGCAGCGATAAATCGGAACGGGAACTTCAGCAAATCAAGGTTGAGGCTGCGTGGCATCGGCGCCTTGGGAATCAATTCAAGCGGGTAGCCGGCGTCGGGAACCAATTTTGTTTCCAGGCCGCCAGGTGAACCAAGTGCGGTGATCTGAGCATCGGCTTGCTCATCCTTGACGGCGTCAGCAATTGCCAGCATGGGCGAGATATGACCGGCGGTTCCGCCGCCGGCAACAACAAGACGCATTGCTTCAGTCATCTGGTCTTATGCTCCTTCGTCCCGATCATGCGGGATCAGCGCCCGACGTTATCGATTCGAAGGGCTACAACTTCACTTAGCATGTGAAAATCACAGGCTACTTTGCGTTATTCGGCTTAGCGGTTTTCTTCTCTTCCGAGGAATCAAAGGCAAGTTTTTGGGCCCTGGCCGAAGACAGTACAAACCCCATGGCCAGCATGATTGCCAACATGGCCGAACCACCAGAAGAGATGAACGGCAGCGGCACGCCGATTACCGGCAGGACGCCGGTCACGGTGCCAAGGTTCACGAAAGTCTGCCCGATGACCCACGACATCAAGCAGCCCATCAGGACCTTGGTGTAGAGGTCGCTGGCACGCAAAGCGATGCGGTACATGGCCAGCGCCAGCAGGATGAACATCACCAGCACGAACAGGACGCCGATCAGGCCGAACTCTTCACCCAAGATGGAGAAGATGAAGTCATTTTGCGCTTCGGGCACGTAGGACCACTTCATGCGCGACTGGCCGGCGCCAACACCGAACCATCCGCCGGAGGCGAAGGCGTGAAGGCCCATGCTCGCCTGGTAGCACAGCTGATCGCTTGGACCGCAGTCGGTATCAAGCCATGCCAAAACGCGCTGTCGGCGGTTGGAAGATCCCATCACTGCAACCGCCAGGCCCACCATGCCGACAAAGCCGAACCCCGCGAGCCACTTCATCTTGATGCCACCGAGGAACATCGCCGACGCAATGATCATCAGCAGCACCAGCGCGGTGCCAACGTCCTTGCCGACAACCACGAGGCCAACGATGGCAATGCCTGCCGGTGCCACCACCGGAACCACCAGGTGCTTGATGTCATGCAGCATGTGCTGTTTCCGTTCAAGCATGAATGCTGCAAAAACTGCCAGGGCAAGCTTGGCGAACTCACTGGGCTGCAGGCCGACGGGGCCGATCTTGATCCAGTTTCGGTTGCCGAGGACGGTATGCCCAAGGGGCGTAAAGGCAACGAGGAACAGCAGGAGGAATGCCGCGATTACCGATAACCACGCGAGCTTCTTCAGATTCTCGGGTTTTATGAACTGCATCCCGAGCATGCAAATTATTCCGATGCCGGCAAACATCGCTTGCGACAAGGCGACAGTGAATCCGTCCTTGCCTTTGGCAATTGCCTCAACCGATGCGGAGGACTGCACCATCAGCACGCCGAAAATCGCGAGCACGATGGAGACCACAACGACTAGCCAGTAGTCCATCGAAGCCATGCGACCGCTGGCGTTTTCGACGCCGCCGATCAGCTTGGCGAACCAGGGCGTTTTCTGCTTGGCGCCCGTGGACGGTCGTTGCTGCTTCATCGCCATCGGTGCCTCCTGCCTCGGTGTCATCTGTTCGGTAAACGGTTGCCTAGTTGCCTTCGCCAGCTCTATCCATCAGATCACTGACGGCGCTGATAAATGCGTTGCCACGCTGGGCATAGGAGCTGAATTGATCCATGGAAGCTGCCGCCGGCGCCATCAGGACGGTGTCTCCTGGCTGGGCCACCTCGGCTGCCTTGTGGACAGCCCGGGTCATCACCTGCGTACCGGATGGCGCGATCCCATCAGCGGCTAGCGCCTGGGCGGTGATGTTGATGACTTCCACCTGGGGCGCCTTGGCAACCAGTGCCTCAACCAGGCCTGCGGTATCGGTGCCGATCAGCAGCACCTTCGCCAGCCGGTGGGCGTGCTTGGCGATCAGCTCGTCGTATTCCACGCCCTTGGACAGGCCGCCAGCGATCCATACGACGCGCGTAAATGCTGCCAGCGAGGCATCGGCTGCATGGGGGTTGGTGGCCTTGGAATCGTTGATCCACAGAATGTCGTTCTTGCGCGCGACTGCCTGGATGCGGTGATCCCCGGCATCGAATCCGCTCAGTCCCTGGGCGATTGCCTCGGGTTCCACACCATAGGCGCGGGTCAGGGCGGCTGCGGCAGCGGCGTTGGCGGCAGTGTGCCGCGGGACAATCTCGCCGATCTGGTCCAGCGGAATCAGTTCAACCGCATTGGTCCTGCGGTCCTCGATATAGGCGCGATCCACCAGGAGGTTTTCGACAACGCCGATCATGGACACCGCCGGCGAATCGGTGGTGAAGCCAATGGCTCGGCAGCCATCGATCACGTCGGCATTTTCAACCATGCGGATGGTGGCTTCTTCTTCGGCGTTGAAGATCGCAGCGACCTGGGTGCGCTCGTAGATCTTGGCCTTGGCTGCCTTGTAGTTCTCGAATCCGCCATGCCAATCCACATGGTCCTCGGCGATGTTCAGCACCACGGAGGCCAGCGGGGAAATGCTGTGGGTATAGTGCAGCTGGAAGCTGGAGAGCTCCACCGCGAAAACATCGTAGTCCACCGGTTCGCGGACCGCGTCCAAGATCGGGGTGCCGACGTTTCCCACGGCGATGGCCTTGAGGCCTGCAGCCTGCAGAATCGACTCGGTCATGCCCACGGTGGTGGTTTTGCCATTGGTACCGGTGATCGCCAGCCACTTCGGAGCCGAGTGCCCGGCACGATTCTGCACGCGCCATGCCAACTCGATATCGCTCCAGATCTCGATCCCGGCTTCATCGGCCTCGGCGATAGCCGGGTGGCGCGGGTTCCAGCCTGGCGACACCATCACCAGCTGTGCCGGCTGGCCATCCACCAGGGGCAGGCTCTGGACATTGTGGGCGCCAAGCAGCACATCGTGTGCGCCGACGATCTTCAGGGTTTCTGCCCGCTGCTGGTTCAGCTGGTCGTCTTTGCCGTCAATGACGGTGACGATCGCGCCCAGCTCGATCAGCGTGTCGGCCGCGGAGAATCCGGAGAGCCCGAGGCCCGCAACGACGACCCGCAGCCCTTTCCAGTCGGCATCCCAGCTGGTTAGCGAATCCAGCATTTTCTTGGCATCTGCGCTCACAGTGCGACAACCCATTCAGAGTAGAAGAGTCCCAGTCCGGCGGCGACAAAGAGGCCGGCCAGGATCCAGAAGCGGATAACGACATTTTCCTCGGACCAGCCTGAGAGCTCGAAGTGGTGTTGCAGCGGCGCCATCTTGAACACGCGCTTGCCACCGGAGAGCTTGAAGTAGCCCACCTGGATGATCACCGACAGCGAGATGATCACGAACAGGCCGGCGATCACCACCAGCAGCAGCTGGGTGCGCGAGAGGATCGCGAAGGCGGCGACAGCACCGCCGATGGCCAGCGAACCGGTATCGCCCATGAAGATCTTTGCCGGCTTGGCATTGAACCAGAGGAAGGCAATGAGCGCTCCCGAAAGGGTGGCGCCCAGCAGGGCGAGGTCCTGGGGATCGCGCACCGAGTAGCAAACATCCAGCGAGTTCATATTGGAGCAGGCCTGGTTCTGCTGCCAGATGCCCATCAGGGTGTAGGCGCCGAAGACCATGATCGAGGCACCGGTGGCCAGGCCATCGAGTCCGTCGGTGAGGTTGACGGCATTGGTGGTGCCGGTAACGATGAAGTTCGCCCAGATGACAAACAGGATCAATCCCAGCATCGGGCCGGCGAAGGCCAAATCGATATTGCTGTCGCGCAGGAAGGAAATCGCGGTAGAACCTGGGGTCAGGCCCTGCTCGTTCGGGAACTGAAGGGCCAGCACGGCGAAGCTGATGCCGATGACAGCCTGCAGCACGATCTTCTGCCAGGCGCGAAGGCCCAGCGAGCGCTTCTTGAAGATCTTGATGAAGTCATCGAGGAAGCCAACCAGGCCCATGCCGCCGAAGAGCAGGAGGACGAGAAGGCCAGTGGCCGTAATCCCGGAGGAGGAACGTCCCATCAAGGCCAGGATGCCATGGGTGGCGAAGTAGGCAACGAAGACGGCCAGGACAAAGACGACACCACCCATGGTGGGGGTACCGGACTTGACGGCGTGGGAGTTCGGCCCATCATCGCGAACCACCTGGCCATACTGCTTTTTGGTCAGAAGCCGGATGTACAGCGGCATGGCCACCATGGTTAGTACAAGGGCAATACCTGCGCCCAGGATCAATGCGATCACGCGTCTTCGCCTTCCTTCACGAACGCTGCGATGTCGTCGCCGAGGAAGCGCAGACCGGCCCCATTAGAGGACTTGAACAAGGCGATATCGCCTGGCTGGAGTTCCTTTTGCAGCAGGTCACGAGCCTCGTCCACGCTCTCCACGTAGAAGGCTTCGTCACCCCAGCTGCCTTCAAGCACTGCAGAGTTATATGCTGGCTTCGCTCCCCGGCCAACCACAACAAGTTTCTTGATGTTCATTCGAACTGCCATGCGTCCGAGCAAATCATGTTCGTGGATGCTCTTGTCGCCAAGCTCCAGCATCTCGCCCAGGACAGCCCAGGTGCGGCGGCCAGGTGCACCGTCCTCGCCCAGGCCCAGCTCGGCCAGTGTCACCAGGGCCGCACGCATGGATTCCGGATTGGCGTTGTAGGCATCGTTGATGATGCTCACGCCGTCGGCACGCTCGCTGCGTTCCATGCGCCATCGGCTGTTGGCTCTTTGGCCCTCCAGGCTTTCGGCGATGATCTGCGGGCTGATATCCAGCGCATAGGCGGCATTGGCGGCAGCCAGGATATTGCCCACATGGTGGCGGCCCAGCAAACCGGAAGTAATCCGCTGGCTGTAGCCGTCGGGGAACTGCAAGGTCAGCTGCGGCTGGCCGGAGCCGTTGACGACCACGTCGGCGGCCCAGACCCCTGCGCGTTCGGGCTTTTGCTCGCTGGTGCCGAAGAATCGCACCTGCGCCCGGGCCCGCGATTCCATGCGGGCAACGCGGGGATCCTCTGCATTCAGGATGGCAATGCCGTCGGCGTCCAGGGCTTCTACAAGTTCGCCCTTGGCCTTCTCGATATTCTCTACCCCGCCAAATTCTCCCGCGTGCGCGGTGCCAACACAGAGCACCACGCCAACGTGCGGATGCACCATATCGGTCAGGTAGGTCAGGTGGCCTACCCCGGTAGCGCCCATTTCGATGACAAAAAACTTGGTATCTTCGGTCGCGCTAAAGACGGTCAGCGGCACGCCAACTTCGCCGTTGTAGGAGCCGATCGGTGAAACGGTCGGGGCTACCCGGGACAGAATTCCGGCCAGCAGGTCCTTGGTCGTGGTCTTGCCGGCTGAACCGGTTATCCCGATGACCTTGGCATCGTTTTTGGCTTTAAGGTATTCGACGATGTGAGCGGCAATCTTGCCCATGGCTTCAACAGCGTCGTCGACGATGATCGAGGGGTGCACCGCGCGGGCATCGTCGTAGGTCTGGCGCTCGGCCAATGCCAATACGGCGCCGGAGGCCAGAGCTTTATCAATGAAAGCGTGCCCGTCGGAAAATTCCCCGGGCTTGGCAACAAATAAGCAACCAGCGGTGACTTCGCGTGAATCCGTGGTCACAGAAGTAACCACCGTGTCGGAAGCGGCTGAAGCAGTCGCTTCTCCCCCGGTGATCTTCAAAAGGTCGGTTAAAGACAGTTCAATCATGGCATTAAGGACTTTACACTTGAGCGGTGGTGATCGTGGTCTTGTGCCGACTAGGAATTGGTCACAAATCCATGAAGTTTCAGGGCATTTGCCAGTTCAACCCGGTCATCGAGTTCTACATCGATTCCCGCGACGTCTTGGCTGACTTCGTGTCCGCGACCAGCGACCAGGATCGCGTCATTGGCCTGCGCTAAACTCACAGCGAATTCCACGGCTTTAGCGCGTGGCGCGATGTTGAAAAGCTGGGTTTCTGCCCGTTCGGTGTCAATGGCGCCTTGCGCACCGGCAGCTAGTTGCTCGCGGATCGGCTCCGGCGCTTCGCCATGCGGGTCGTCATCGGTGACAATTACGATGTCTGCGTGGCGTGCGGCCACCGCTCCCATATCCGGGCGCTTGGTCTTGTCCCGCTCACCGGTGGCACCGAAGACCACGATCCTGCGCCCGTTGGCGCCCGGACGGATGGAATCCAGGGCCTTGGCCAGTGCGTCGGAGTTATGCGCGAAGTCGACTACGGCCACTGGGGATTCGGCAACCACCTGCATGCGTCCCGGTACTGCTACCGACAGCGGGTCCTTGGCGTCAAGGGCCTTCTGAAGTGCATCAAGCTCTGCCCCGCTGGCCAGCACCATGACGGTGGCCAAAGCGGCGTTGGCGACGTTGAACATGCCGGGCAGTGCGGTGCGCGTGCGCAGCAGTCGTCCGTCACGGTTGCGCAGCGTGAAGCTATGTCCGAGCCCGGAGTGCGCCAAGTCGGTGACACGCCAGTCGGCTAATTCGTTATTCTCGTCCAGGCTCAGCGACTGGGTGGGGATCTGCGCATGCTCGGCGAGGCGAGCGCCATAGGGGTCATCAACCATGACGACCGCCGAGGCGCTGTGTTCGGGGGTGAACAGCTGGGCCTTGGTCTGGAAGTAGTCTTCCATCGTCCCGTGCAGGTCCAGATGATCCTGGGTCAGGTTGGTATAGCCGGCGACGGCAAAATTCAATGCATCGACGCGTCCGTAGCTCAGCGAGTGGCTGGAAACCTCCATCGCCACAGAACTCACGTCTTGTTGTGCCATACGAGCCAAGACGCCATGGAGCTGCGTGGATTCCGGGGTGGTCAGCACGCTCGGGATGATCTGTCCGCGGGCGGACATCTCGATGGTTCCAATCAGGCCGGTTTCTTCACCGAGGGCCTCGAGGATCGCGCGAATCATGAACGTCGTGGTGGTCTTGCCGTTGGTGCCGGTCACCGCAAATAGCTGAGGGCTGCGCTGATCGGTGCCGTAGACCGCCTGGGCAACCTGGGCGGCGGCCTTGCGCACATCGGCGACAACAGCCACAGGAATCGATAGTTCTTCTGGCAGGAAGTCCAAGCCAGCGGTATCGGTGATGATGGCGCGGGCACCGTTGGAAATGGCAGTGTCAACGAATTCGGCACCGTGGCGCTTAGCCCCCGAGATGCCCAGGAAGACGTCGCCTGGCTGGACGATCTGCGGGTTCAGGCTGACACCGAGAATCTGCGGAGCGGCGTTGAATTGCGCTCCGGTCCGCACGGCGCCGGCAGCGCCGCACACCTGGTCAAAGCCCACGCCGGCCATATTCTCTGGACGAAGGTACCGTTCCAACTCGCGCGGAGTACCGGGATTCTGGACTACCAAGATTTCTTTTGTTCCTTGCCTACAAAGACGTCGTACGCCTCTGACTTAGTCGTGCTCGGTGGCACATTGAATGTGTTGAGCGTATGGCTCATCACGTCGGTAAACGTGTCCGCTACCGAGAAGTCCTTCCAGTTGCCCTTGGGGCGGTACATGGTCGCAACAACAACGAACTGCGGATCTTCCAGCGGGGCAACACCTG
The DNA here is from genome assembly GCF_015524875.1 of Glutamicibacter sp. FBE19. Classification (NCBI taxonomy): domain Bacteria; kingdom Bacillati; phylum Actinomycetota; class Actinomycetes; order Micrococcales; family Micrococcaceae; genus Glutamicibacter; species Glutamicibacter sp. FBE19. The sequence continues at coordinate 174,148 of NZ_JACKQN010000006.1, forward strand.
CAAATGAATAAGTATAGCCGTCGTAGCCCTTGGCACTGGCGGCCTGGCCGGTACCGGTCTTGCCTCCCACGCGGTAGCCGGGAATCGCTTCCTTGTAGCCGGTTCCGAAGTCGACCACGGATTCCATGATCTTCAGCATTTCCTTGGAGGTGGATTCCTTGACGACGCGCTTCTCTTCGGGGTCTGGAATCTTCGTGACCGAGCCATCATCGTTCCGGTAGCCTTCGATCAGGCTCGGCGACAAGCGGACGCCGCCATTAGCCAGGGTCTGGAAGATCGATGCCGTGTGCAGCACGGTTTGCGAGTAGCCCTGGCCGAACATGGTGGTGTACTGCTGTCGGCGATCCCAATTTTCTGGAGCCGCAAGCTGGCCAGCGCTGGCACCGTTCAGTCCAACCTGGATTGGAGTGCCAAGGCCGAAGGCCCTCATGTAGTCATAGCGGGTCTGCTTGCTCATCTTGTTGCCGACCATCACGGTACCGGTGTTGTACGAGCGGGCGAAGATGCCCGCGGCGGTCATGTCATAGGTGGCGTGTTCCAAGGAGTCGTTGATTGTTTCCTTGGTAAAGGTCTTTTTGTTCGGGACGGTGAATTCGTCGGTGGGCTTGATTACCCCTTGGTCGAGGGCAGCGGCGAAGATCGGTGCCTTGCCGGTCGAGCCTGGTTCGAAGGCACGGGTGATCGACGTTGAGCGCCGGAACTCCGGAGCGGTGGCACCGGGGTCGTTGGGATCCAGCTCTGCAGAATCGCCAATGGCCAGGATCTTGCCCGTCTTGACCTCCATGGCGATCACTGACACCCACTCGGCGTTGAACTGCGCCTGCTTCTTTTCAGCTGCGCGCTGGGCGACGTAGTTGATGTCCGAGTCGATGGTCAGGATGACGTCTTGTCCATTGACCGCTGGAGTTTCTTCAACCTCGGTGACCGGAATGCGCACACCGTCGGCGCTGATTTCGTATTTGCGGCTGCCCGCGGTGCCGGCGAGGTGGTCTTCTTGGCTCAGTTCGAGCCCCTCGGCACCGACCACGGATGTCTGGTCCTCCGAGTTGCGCACAAAGCCGAGCAGCGGGCCGGCGATAACGCCCTGCGGGTACTGGCGTTCGCTGCGCAACAGCGATGAGAGGCGAGGGATTCCGATTTCACGGACTTCGTTGCGAACTTCCGGGGTGACGCTCTTGGCGAGCACCACGTACCCCTTGGGCTTGGCGTCCCCTTGCGGGCGAACCTTCTTGGCCAGTTCCTCGGGATCCTGATCGAGCGCCTTGGCCAATTCCTGGATGGCCTGGTCCCAGCTGATGCGTTCGTGGCCGTTGGAGCCGTCGCGTTTGGCGCGGCGAATATCCTCATTCTGTTCGCGCTGATCGATGACGAGGTCGTAGCGGTCGACGGAAACGGCGAGGGTGGTTCCATTGCGGTCTTCGATGGAACCGCGCATGGGCGCAATGACCTCTTCGCGTTCGCGGTTCTGCTGGGCCGCGTTGGCAACCGTGGCGGCGTTGATTCCCTGGACCCAGACGAGCCGGGCGAGAATGATTACCAGCAGGGTCACCGAGAGGATCAGTACGAAGCGCATCCGCTTTTTCGCAGTATCGATTGCCGTCGAACTCACAATGAACCTAACTTTCCCTCAGCGTGGTTTCCAGCAGTATCAGCTAGCTCAGTTCCAGCTTAGAAAGATCTCGCTAATTTGCTGGGGATTTGATGCTTGGGGCCGGGATCGTGCCGCCATTGAGTTCGGCATCCTGGAAGACCGGGCGACCATCCTCAGCGACCTCCCGATCGCGCTTTTCGGCCTTCACTTCGGCTTCCTTGGAGTCTTGTGCAGACTCGGTCTTCTTCTCTGCTTCAGTTGAGGTCTTGCCCACAGTGGTCTTTGGCGTTGAAGATTTTTTGGATTCAGCGTCCGCCTGGGTCCCCTCGCCTTCGCTGACACTGGCACCAGGCAATGGCAGGGTTCCATATTCCTGCTTATTGCCTTTGGCCTTGACGGCATCTTCGGCTTCCTGGGTTACCTTGCCTTCGGAGAGGCTGATCAGACCGGGAGCCCCTGGCGAGACCAGTCCAAGGTCCTTGGCCTTTGCCGCCAAAGCCTGCGGTGCAGCCAGTGACTGGGCTTCCTTGAGCAGGGCCTGGTTCTCTTGGGACAGTGCGCGCTCCTGGTTGCGCAGCGAAACTATGTCGTACTGTCGCTGGGCAACGGAGGTGTTGAGCAGCACCAGGGTGACAATGACGCTGAAGGCCAGCAGTACGAGGATCGCGGACATCGTAACCATGGAGCGACGGTTCGATTCCTTGATCCGAGGCACCAAGGAAAGGGTCACTCGCTGACGAGACTCGCCTTTAGGCAATTGGCTGGCAAGCACGGGCTCTGGGCGCAAGGCTCGTGCAGCGCTGCCTTCGACAACTGGCTGGTTGTTCACGGCTGCAATTTTCTGCACGCGACGCGGGGCTCGTTGGCTCATCCTAGCTCCTCTTCAACACTCGCTCCACAGCTCGCAAACGAGCTGAGGCTGCACGGGAATTTTCCGCAATTTCCTGGTCGCTTGGCTTTTCGGTGCCCTTGGTCAGGACCTTGTATTCGGCCTTATGTTCTTCCAGCTCCACCGGGAATCCTGGAGGAGCAGAAGAGGTTGCACCCTGCACAAAGTGCCTCTTGGTGATCTTGTCTTCCAGGGAGTGGTAGCTCATCACGACGACTCGGCCACCGACATTCAGAGCGCCCATCGCCGCAGGAATTGCGCGCTCCAGCACGTCGAGTTCCTCATTGACTGCGATGCGCAGGGCCTGGAAGGTCCGCTTGGCTGGATGTCCGCCATTTCTGGCGGCGGCGGCAGGAACCACATTCCGAATAATCTCGACAAGTTCCGCCGTCGTCGTAATCCGCGATTTTGCGCGTGCTTCAACGATGGCTGTTGAGATCCGTCCCGCGAATTTCTCTTCACCCCACTGGCGAATGATTCGCAGCAACTCGTCGCGCTCCAAGTCATTAACCAGATCCTCGGCGGTTGGCCCTACCGAGGTGTCCATGCGCATATCCAGCGGAGCGTCATAGGAGTAGGCGAAACCACGTTCGCGCTCATCAAGCTGGAGCGATGAAACGCCGAGGTCAAAAAGCACCCCGTCGACACCGGGAAAACCCAGGTCCTCGACGACGTCGGCAATTTCGTCATATACGGCGTGGACGAGATCAATGCGATCCTCAAATGGCTTCAGCCGGGCGCCGGCCAGCTCGTGAGCTTGCTCGTCACGGTCGAGACCGATGAGGTGGAGGTTGTCGAATCGTTTCAGAATTGCTTCCGAGTGTCCGCCCATTCCAAGGGTGCAGTCCACAACGATTGCCCTACGGCCTTCAGCATTTGCACGCTGAATACCTGGTGCGAGGAGATTGACGCAACGGTCCAGAAGTACTGGAACATGGCGTTCGGATGCTGGTCGCTGGGAATCCTGATTTGGCACTGCGCCCCCTTTCGCTGTTCGATCTGTTGTTGAGATCAGATCCCCCTCCAACCAAGTGGTGGTCCACCCTCTGGCTCCGGGGAAGTGAAGCCAGATGATTTGCCCCGCTAGGTGGCTGGAGATCTCATCCCAACATCATCTGTTGCTGGATTGAACCTTGGCCTGGCGGCCTCAGTCCTCATCAGTATCGGAGAAAACATCTTCCTGTTCGTCCAAATACTGCTGCCAAGCCTGCGTGTCCCAGATTTCAATGCGGTTGCCCGCACCAATAACTGTCACTTCACGGTCAAGGCCGCCGTAAGTGCGAAGCACTTGCGGAATCGTGACGCGTCCCTGCTTGTCCGGAACTTCATCAGAGGCCCCAGAGAGGAACACACGTGCGTAGTCGCGTGCTCGTCGTGAGGTCAAAGATGCCTGCGCTAGTTGTTCGTGCTGCTTCTCGAACTCCCGCTGGCTAAAAACGTAAATACAACGTTCCTGACCACGAGTAAGCACCAGCCCATAGGACAACTCATCACGATATTTAGCAGGAAGAATCAGTCGACCCTTCTCGTCAAGTTTCGGCGTGTACGTTCCCAGGAACATGCACACCGCCTTTCCGCGAAGTGGCCGGAACCCCCACTCTTCTCTACTTGCCTCCACTTTACTCCACAACCCCCCACTGTCAATGCGATTTTGCTGGTTTCGCGAGAGTCTGGAGTTAAAAATTGGCTAAATTTAGCGGTTTCTTGCGCCAACTCCCGGTGGAGCGAAAATGGAGATCACACTCGGATACGAGCTTCGCTTCATGGATTTTTCCTGCGGAACCTGCGGAATCTAGGCAAATCTACGGCCCGTGGTGGGAAGTGGAGGACCTTGGGGAGGAAAGTGGGGCACGGTTCGCAACGCCGCTGAAAACTGAATCTTGGAATCTCCAGAGAATCCGAATTCCCGGATTGAGGCGTGTCGCGAACCGTGACCGCCCCCGGCGAGACTCGCTGCCCCAGGGGCACTGCGAAGCCATCCCGCGCCTGCTTCAATGCCGTCGGCTGTCAGAAGCGGGTTAGGTGGCCAATGCGACTGGAGACTCTAATCAAAGACAGGCTTTAAAGCAAAAAAGAGGTGTAACCCTTGGGCTACACCTCAATGTCTAAATGTACGCGTATCAGCTGTCGGACTGATCCCGTTTGCGCTGATTCCATCGTTCTTCAAGGCTAGACATGAACTGTGAATTGCTCTTCGCAGCAGACTTCGCGCCATTACCGGCTGCGCGACCGACTTTTCCTGTGGCTGATTTGGTCAGCGCCAACAGCACGCCGCCAAACATGACAGCGAAACCAGCAACCCCGAGGATGATGATGTGCTGCGAGATACCAAAAATCAGACCGGCCAGGCCAATGATGACCAGAAGAATGCCCAGCGCAATGTTTCGCGTAGAAAGGCGCCCTACGTTTGCAGGCCCCTTCATACTAGAGGCGAAGCGACGGTCTTCATGCAACTGCTTTTCAAGCTGCTCCAACAAACGCTGCTCGTGTTCCGATAGCGGCATCGTCTTCTCCTTCCAAAGGCAAACTCGACGGTCGTTTACCGTCCTTAGGTTCAACGCCGAGTCAAGGGAAAAAGTTCCCCGATTCTTATGAGCCTTACTACTAGGATAGTCTCTTTTACGGGCAGCCTGCCAGTTGATCTTCACCACTGGTCTCATATACTCACCTGGCTCACAGAATACCTTTATTCCCTCGGTCGCAAAAAACGTGCCGGAGTCACCAACGATTGCGGGAACTTCTGTCCGATGAGGTCAGCCACCCGTTCAGCATCCCTCACCTTCTCATCCTTTGGATCAAGGCTCAGCTGCAGTCCAGCGGCAGAATCCTCAAGCCGCTCAGCGCGAATACCAATCAATCGCACGGGCTGGGTTAGCGGCAACAACTTTTTCAAGAGCAGCATGCCTGCCTCGCCCACGGTTGCCGAGGAGTCCGTCGCCGCTCCGAGCGCCCTTGAACGCGTCAGACCAGTGAAATCACGATATTTAATTTTCAGCCCGACGCCACCAGCCGACTTGCCATGATCCCTCAAGCGCTTGGCCACACGGTGACTCAGGCGCAGCAGTTCATCTTCCAGCACCCGCACTTCAGAGACATCAACAGCAAACGTGTGTTCGGCTGAGATGCTCTTTTCGTCACGGGTTACCTCCACTGGACGTTCATCAATCCCATTGGCAAGTCGATGCAAGGATCGACCATGCTCCCCCATCCGGACAATCAATCGCTCTTCGGGCTCGCGTGACAGCTGCCCGACGGTCTCGATACCCAGTGCGTGCAATTGCTGCCCGGTGCGCTTTCCTACACCCCACATTTTGGACACCGGAAGATCTTCGAGAAACTCCTCCGTGCGATCCGGTGCGATTACGGCCATGCCATCAGGCTTGGCATAAGTGGATGCAAGCTTTGCGATGAATTTGTTCTTGGCAATGCCCACGCTCGCTGGCAAACCCATGTTTTTCCGTATGTGCTCTCGAATAGTCCGGCCTATTTCCATAGGGCCGCCAAGCATGCGCATGCTTCCAGTGACATCCAAAAATGCTTCATCAACGCTGACTTGCTCAACCAAGGGCGTCAGCGTGCGGAAGTAGGCCATGATTTCCCCAGAAGCCTGAGCGTACAAGTGGTGGCTCGGTTCAATTATTGTCGCCTCTGGCATAAGCGGAATAGCCTGGCTCATTGGCATCGCAGAATGGATCCCTCTGGCACGGCAGTCGTACGAGGCTGAGAGCACAACGCTCCGCCCTTCGGGGAATCCGACGATGACTGGCTTGCCGACCAATTCGGGACGATTGCGCAGTTCCACGGAAACGAAAAAGGCGTCCATATCGACATGCAATACCGCGCGATGCACCATCTAGGCCTCCCCGTCCCTAATACAACGAACAACTCCACCATACTCGAATATATGTTCGGATTACACTCTGGTTGCATTTGAGGACCTGCGAAGCGCGATCCCAAACAATCACCGGTAGAGTTGTGTCTAACCAGTCGCACTTACCCGAAGAAATGATTTTGCATGTCGCTGCCTGATTCTTTGCCATCCGTCGAGGCCAAAGCCTTGGACTTGAGCCAAACGTACACCGTTGAAGTTGCACGGTTGCTAGAAGAATTCTTGGCCACGAAAGGTGTTGAAGTTAGCCGGATTACTTCCAGTGCAGTCGAAATCGTCAACGCCATCAGCTCGCTCACCAAGGGCGGAAAGCGTTTGCGTCCGCTCTTTGCTTTCTGGGGATACCTAGGAGCCGGCGGGAACAAAGATTCAACCGACATTGTCCGCCTCGGTGTTGCATTGGAACTGTTCCAGGCGGCCGCGCTGATACACGATGACATCATCGACAATTCGGATACGCGCCGCGGACAACCTAGCGTGCACAAGCGCTTCGAGGCGCAACATCAAAAATTGGGATTAGCGGGAAGCGCCGCGGCGTACGGCAGTGCGAGCGCCATTCTGACCGGGGACCTTTGCCTGTCGTTGAGTGAAGAAGCATTCTCCGAAATCGACCATCTTCCTAAAGAGGCTCGCGTCATCTTCAACCAGATGCGAACTCAAGTAATGGCCGGTCAATATCTGGACGTTCTCGAGGAATCAGCCGGCCCAGCCTATGATCCTCGTGAAGCGGTGAAGCGCGCGCGCACCATCGTAAGGTTCAAGTCAGCGAAGTACTCCACGGAAAATCCGCTTTTGCTAGGAGGCGCATTAGCCGGAGCTGACGCCGAGCTCATGAACAGCTATTCAGCCTTCGCTTTGCCCCTCGGTGAAGCCTTCCAGCTTCGCGACGATGTCCTAGGGGTATTTGGCGACGCAGACGTTACCGGCAAGCCAACCGGTGGAGACCTATTGGAAGGTAAGCGAACAGAGCTCATCGCCCATGCCCTGCTGCTTTCAACCTTGGAAGAGCGCAGCTTCATTCAGTCGCGCCTCGGTGCTGCAGATATGTCCGTACAGGAAGTAGAACAGCTCAGCAGCATACTCCGCGATAGCGGCGCTCTCGAAGCAACAGAGGACAGCATCAGCGAACTAACGGAACAATCGCGTCAAGCACTCGAAAAATTGCCAATCGACTCGCAGGCTCGTGCCGGGCTCCAACAACTAAGCGACGCCGTCACCAAGCGCACAAAATAGATGCAATAATCACCGGCATATAACAACGGGTCTCACCCCCCCGATCACTCGGGGCCAGGTTGAGACCCGTTCGTTGTTTTTCAAGCAAAACTCCGCAAAGAAAAGAGCTACCAGGCCAGCGCCTGCGCCCTCCTTCTAATTTCAGTTTTACGTCCGGAACGCAGGGCATTCATCGGCGTACCCGGCAGCGAGTCATCGTCCGTGAACAGCCACGAAATTGACTCTTCGTCAGAATAACCAGCGTCCAATAGAACCGAAAGAGTTCCCTTCAGGCTCTCTACCACCGAGCCATCTTGGAGAAAATCAGCTGGGATGGAACGGATGTTCCGTTCACCGATTCGCACCGAGATAATTGCACGCTCGTCCAGCAAGCGGTGCACGCGGCGAATGTCTACATCTAATTCTTCTGCCACATCTGGCAGGGTCAGCCACTGGCCGACTAATTCTACGATTTCCTTCACCCATCAAGGTTCCCACAAATTCGGAAACTCCGCAGAAACTTTGGGAAAACTCGCCTCAGCAGTTTCCATGCGCCACATGAGTAGTGTAAATTTCCTTGTATCACTTTGATAACAATTGCATCACAGACAACATTAGGAACGTAAGCCTCTGGTGTTACCTGTGACGCAATGCCCGTTATTTTCACCGTATATATGAGGATCGACTCCATGCCCCACGAATCCAAACATGTCTCGAAGCATGCGTTAGGCGTAGTAGCAGGCGCGGCCATCCCAGCCGCGGTCATTGGTAGCCTCGCGTTGGCACCTGCCGCGCAGGCAGCCCCCGTATCCCTCCCCAAGACCTCAGGCAGCCTGGCTAAGGCGGTCACCCCAGAATCAATCAAGGTCGCCGAAGACCAGATCAAAGCTCATTTGATCGCGTCGCGGGTCTCAACCCTCGGTTTGCCCGCCAAGCGCGATGTCAAGGAAATCAAGATTCCTGCTGGCGCTACTTTGTCGAGCATCGCTGTCGAGTACCACACTTCTGTCTCCGAGCTGAAGAAGCTCAACGGGCTCAAGAGCGACGTGATCATTGCGGGCAAGACCCTCAAGATCTCCGGCAATTCGTCGAGCTCCAAGTCGACCAAGGGCGGCTCCTCAGGAACGACGACCTATACGGTGAAGAACGGCGATACGCTCAGTGCAATTGCCAGCAAGCACAATATGAGCTTGTCTTCGCTGCTGAGCAAGAACGACATCTCGGCAAGCAAGGTCATCTACCCTGGCAATAAGCTCAAGGTCAACGGCTCCAGCTCAGATACCAAGTCGCCAAGCTCACATACCAAGAGCAAGGGCTCCTCGTCGGGGTCCGCGACTTACACAGTCAAGTCAGGCGACACGCTAGGTAGCATCGCGGTCAAGCACAATATGAGCCTGTCCTCCTTGCTGAGCAAGAACAACATCTCGGCAAGCAAGGTCATTTACCCTGGTGACAAGCTCAAGATCAACGGGTCAGCTTCGAAGAACGAGTCCAATGCTTCTGACAAGAAGTCCTCATCGAACACTTCCAGCTACACCGTCAAGTCAGGCGATACGCTCAGTGGGATTGCGGCCAAGCACCAAATGGGCCTCTCGGAGTTGCTCAAGATCAACAACATCTCCTCGAGCAAGCGCATTTATCCTGGAGACAAGATCAAGGTGTCGGGCGGATCTTCGACGTCGAAGCCGCAGGCCCCAAGCAAGCCCAAGGCTACGACCTCGACTTATACCGTCAAGTCAGGCGATACGCTCGGTGGCATTGCAGTAAAGCACGGCATGTCCTTGAAGTCCCTGTTGGATCTGAACCCTGAATTCAGCGCTAGCACGCCTTTGAAGATTGGTGCCAAGCTCAAGGTTTCAGGTTCCTCGGTAGCTCCGACTGGTGAGACCAAGAAGGACAAAATCGGTAACACCTTCGAAGGCCGCACCTACGCTGATCATGTTGTTCGCGATGCCAACGCGAACAAGGATTACCTGGACTCGATTAATGTCCCAAGCCGCTCCGAAATGCAGGCGCTTATCCGCTCCACGGCGCGGAGCATGGGTGTAGACCCTGCTTTGGCCATGGCACACGCGTACCAGGAATCCGGATTCAACATGCGTGCAGTATCACCTGCCAACGCTGTGGGCGTCATGCAGGTACTTCCTAGCACAAGCGACTGGATTGCTTCCCGAATCGGCCAGGACCTCAACGTCTTGAACCCTCGGGACAATGTCACCGCTGGTGTCGCTGTTATTGCCTACAACTTGGACAACACCGATGACTTGGATACCGCCATTGCGGCGTACTACCAGGGTCTCGCTGGCGTCAACAAGAACGGCATGTACGAAGATACCAAGCGATATGTTGCCAGCATCAAGGCACACATGAAGAACTTCCGCTAAGACAACGCGATGATGGCGGGGCCAGCACCTAGGTGCTGGCCCCGCCATCATTCTTTTTAAGTCCGCTGTGAAAAAGTCAGGAGTTTCGGCGTTCAAGGTCCAATGGCATATCGATGACAACCCTGGTGCCACCGCTCTCCCCCGCGTCCCAACGAATTTCACCAGAGAGCTCGCTCGTGACGAGCGTACGGACAATCTGCAGGCCCAGCCCTTCGCGGCGAGGCTCCGCAGGCAAGCCGTGCCCATCATCTTCGATGACCACTCGCAACCAATCAGTCCGATCCGCACCGAGATAGCGTTCGGCCAGCAACGATACCTCACCGTCACGTTGCGCCAGCCCATGCTCAACGGCGTTGGTCACCAGCTCATTAATAACCAGCGACAATGGCGTAGCCAAATCGGCATCGAGCATGCCGAATTCGCCTTCGCGTCGTGTTGACACCCGCTGTTCAGGCGAAGCGATTTCCACGATGAGCCGGAACTGGCGATCCATCAGGTCGTCAAACTTCACTGTCTCGTTCAATCCCTTGGACAGGAAATCGTGGACCGAGGCGATGGTCGAGACGCGGCGCATCGCCTGTTCAAGGCCCTGCTTGCCATCTTCAGACTTCATACGGCGCGACTGCATGCGCAGCAATGCCGCGACAGTCTGCAAGTTGTTCTTGACCCGATGGTGGATCTCTCGAATCGTGGCATCCTTGGTGACGAGTTCTTTTTCTCGCCGACGAAGTTCGGTCACATCGCGGCAGAGCACCAAGGCACCCCAGCGTTTGGATTTGTTGCGCAAGGGGATCGCTCGCAGCGACAAGGTCACACCGCGGTGTTCCACTTCGGTACGCCACGGCATTTTGCCCTGAAGCACCAGGGGAAGCGTCTCATCAACCACACGCCGGTCGCTAACCAGGGCCATGGTGAGGTCCGCCAAGGGCTGGCCTTGGAGCACATCGGCTGCTCCAAGCCGGCGGAATCCTGAAACCGCGTTGGGACTGGCGAATTCGACGGCACCATCGACGTTCAAGCGGATGAATCCATCCCCCACACGTGGAGCTCCTCGACGGGAACCTGTTGGGCTGGAGAACTCTGGCCATAGACCCTGAGTTCCCATTTGCAGCAGATCATCCGCGCTCTGCCGGTAGACCAATTCCAAGTTGGACGGGGTGCGAGACTGATTTGGGTCGAAATGCGAGGTGATCACGGCAACTGGGCGGTTTTTACGGACCAGCGGGATCGCCTGGACGGTGGTGAGGCCCATGATGATGTCGTTGCCCGCTTGCTCGGCGGAACGCTGGACCTGCAAGCTTTCCCACGCCCGGTCAACCATGATGCGCAGATCCTTGCGGATTCGCTCTCCCACGAAATCGCTATGGAACGCCGTATGGGACGTGGAAGGGCGAACATGGGCCAAGGCGATATATGAACCATCTCCAGTGGGGAACCACAGCACGAGGTCTGAGAACGCAAGGTCCGAGACCAACTGCCAGTCCCCCACCAGGAGATGGAGCCAGTCCTCATCACCGGGTGCTAGCGCGGCACGTTGACGTAATTCTTCGGTGATGAGGGCCATTGGCGGTGTTTACCTTCTTACGATGGAACGCAACAGGCGAAGTGCCACGGACAGTGAAGCCATGTCGTCGCGTTCGAGGCTGTTTACTTCCTCGAACATAGTCTTCGCACGATCAAGGTTAGCCGCGTTTGCCTCTTCCCACGCAGCAACACGCTCTGCAGGATCCGCAATGTCGCCATGAGCATCCAAGATGTTACCGGTCAGGTCCATGATGGTGGTGTACAGGTCATCGCGCATCGCCGCGCGAGCCAGTGCCTGCCAGCGGTCCGAACGCGGCAACATGGTGATCCGGTTCAAGAGGCTGTCCACGCCGAACAGATCGTAGAGCACGAAGTACGTCTCGGCGACCTGGACCGGGGCAACCGAAGCACGGTGCACATACTCTGCAATATCGAGCAAGGCATAGGACTCGAACTGAGTAGCCCACATGCTGGCACGCAACTCCGGAATGCCGAAGCCCAGGGCTTCGTCGCGCCATTCGTTAAAGCGAACCAGGTCGTTGCCCCGAAGGATCGATGGCAATGCCTTGCGCAGCTCGGTCACGGTGTTCTGGAACCGCGTTACGGCCTCGGTGACCAGCAGGGTCTCATCAACACGGTTAATGAACCAGCGCGTGGCCCGATCCAGCAGTCGGCGCATGTCATGGTGCTGGCGTCCCCAGTGCTTCAGGCTCGTTCCGGCTGGCTGGGCGTTGATTGCATCGAACTGTCGATCGAAGCCGTACACCTCACGCAACGCGCAGAAGACCTTGGCAATCTGGACCTCGCTGGCGCCGGTCTCTTCCATTGCGCGGAAGACATAGGTAATGCCTCCGACGTTCACAATGTCGTTGGCGATCACCGTAGCGATGATTTCCTTGCGCAGCGGGTGGCTCTCCAACTGATCGCCAAAGCGTTCCACGAGCTTCTCAGGGAAGTAGCGGCGCAGGGTTTCAGCAAAGTACGGATCGTCGGCCAAATCTGATTCTGTCAGGGCATTGGCCAATTGGATCTTGGAGTAGGCAGCCAGCACCGACAGTTCCGGCGTTGTCATCGATCCACCTGAGGAGCGGCGTTCCTCCAGCGCTGCGGTGCTTGGCAGGAATTCGAGCTCGCGGTTCAGATCCGCTGCGCTTTCCAGCCATTGCATCAGACGCTCGTAGGCAGGAGCCCACGTCAACGCGGCATGCTTTTCATTGAGCAAGAGTATGTTTTGCTCAAAGTTGGTTTTCAGAACCAGGTCTCCCACATTGTCGGTCATCGACAGCAGGAAATCAGTGCGCTCATCGGCGGTGAGATTGCCGGCGGCAATCTGGCGGTCCACGAAGATCTTGATGTTGACCTCGCGGTCCGAGGTGTCCACACCGGCCGAGTTGTCGATGGCGTCGGTGTTCAACAGGACGCCACGGCGCGCAGCTTCGATACGGCCCAGCTGGGTCATGCCGAGGTTACCGCCCTCGCCAACCACCTTGGCGCGCAGATCCTGCCCGTCGATGCGAATCGCATCGTTCGCACGGTCGCCTACCTGGCCATGGGTTTCGCTGGAGGCCTTGACGTACGTCCCGATGCCGCCGTTGTACAGGAGGTCAACCGGAGCCGACAAGATTGCCTTCAGCAATTCATTGGGGCTCATCTTGACGGTGTTCTCCGCCAAGCCCAGCACGGCACGGATCTCGGCGCTGATGGGAATCGACTTCAAGCTGCGTGAGTACACGCCGCCGCCGGCCGAGATCAGGTCCTTGTTGTAGTCTGCCCAGCTGGAGCGGGGCAGGTCATAGAGGCGTTGGCGCTCGTCAAACGCGACTTGGGCATCAGGATTCGGATCCAGGAAGATATCACGGTGATCGAAGGCAGCCACGAGCTTGACCGTTGGAGTACGACGCAAGCCGTTGCCAAACACGTCGCCAGACATGTCGCCGACACCTACCGCGGTGAACTCATCGCGCTGGGTGTCGATACCCAACTGGAAGAAGTGGCGCTTCACGGACTCCCAAGCACCGCGGGCTGTAATGCCCATGCCCTTGTGGTCGTAGCCCACGGAGCCTCCGGAGGCAAAGGCATCGCCCAGCCAATGGCCCTTTTCCGCAGAGAGCGAGTTAGCGATGTCGGAGAAGCTAGCGGTGCCCTTATCGGCGGCAACAACTAGGTACGAATCATCACCGTCACGGCGGACGATGTTTTCAGGGGGAACAATGTGCTCCCCGGTTCCGTCCGTGACCATGTTGTCCGTGAGCTGCAAGAGCGTGCGGATGAAGACCTTGTAGGCTCCCTTGCCTTCTTCCATCCAGGCAGCGCGATCTTGTGCCGGGTTCGGAAGCTGCTTGGCGTAGAAGCCGCCCTTGGCACCAGTCGGAACAATCACGGAGTTCTTGACCATCTGGGCTTTCACCAGGCCCAGGACTTCGGTGCGGAAATCTTCTCGACGGTCCGACCAGCGCAGCCCGCCTCGGGCCACGGCGCCGAAACGGAAGTGGGTTCCCTCAACACGCGGCGAATAGACCCAAAGCTCGTGCTTGGGGCGAGGGAACGGCGCGAAGTCGATCTCCTCAGGCGCAAGCTTGAAGGCCAAAGCCTGGTGGCCGGTGAAGTAATTGGTGCGCTTTGTGGCTTCGATGACCTTCACGAAACGACGAAGCAGCGTATCTGCGTCCAGAGTTGGAACAGCTTCCAAGGCCTCGGTGATCTTCGTTTTTGCCTGTTCACGGCCAGCCTCAGATGCTTCCGCGCTGAGCGCAGGATCGAAGGTCGCTTGGAACAGCTCGACGATGCTGTGCGTGACCGAGGCGTTGCCGACCAGGGTGTTGGCGATGAAGCCGGTCGAGTTCGGCACCCCGAGCTGCAACAGGTAGTGGGCGTAGGCACGAAGCATGGCTACTTGCTGCCAGGAAAGGCCTTCACGCAGCACCAAGGCGTTGAGGCTATCGGATTCCGCCTCATTTCGTACTACGGCGCAGTAGGCTTCAGCCAGCTTGCCTTCGATGCGGCTGAATTCGATCTCCGGGTCGAATTTCAGGCCCATGTCATAGATGTAGCGCTGTCCGACGCCCTCCGGGTTCAGCTGGTAGGGACGCTCGTCGACGACCTGAAGACCGAGATCCTGCAAGACCGGCAAAATACGTGACAGCAGCAGCGGCTGAGTCACGAAGATCTTCATGCGCTTGGACACTGGCGAATCTGCGTCAACCGGGGTTGGGTCGTAGAAGGATACGATCGGGCCGCTGTCAGCAGAGTCGTTCAGGCTGGAGAGCAGGTTGATGTCTTTGAGCGCGTCTTCGATCTCGAACTGAACTTTGTACGAGGCCGGGAAAGCTTCGGACCACGCGTTCGAAAGGGTATTGGCGTCGCCTAGCTCCAGGCTTGCCCGCGCGGTATCGACGATGGCGTCGGACCACGAGCGAACTGCCTTGGCAATGCGCTCTTCCAGCGCGGCGTGATCCACTGCAGGAAGCTGGCCATCGCGCTGCAGGCGCAGGCGGTAGAACAAGCGCACCAGTGCGCCGGCACCGAGCTGAGCTTCATACTCAATGGATTCCGCGACGAAGCTGTCCTTGAGTTCCTTTTCAACGCGCAGTCGCACGTCCGTCGAGAAACGATCTCGCGGCAAGAACACCATTGCCGTCACGAAGCGGCCGTAGTCGTCGGTGCGCAGGAACACGGAGGTTCGCCGGCGTTCCTGCAGGCGCAGGATGCCCAAGGCAGCCTGGGTCAGATCGTCGACGGAAATCTGGAACATCTCATCACGAGGATAGGTTTCCAGAATCGTCGTGATGTCTTTGCCCGAGTGGGAGTTCGCGGCAAATCCGGTGCTTTTCAACACGGCTTGGACCTTTTCGCGGACCACGGGTACGGTCTTGACGCTCGAGGTGTAGACGCTTGACGAGAACAGGCCGATGAAACGACGCTCGCCGTTTACCTCGCCGTTAGCGTCAAAGCTCTTGACGCCGACGTAGTCCAAGTACACGCCACGGTGCACCGTTGAGCGGGCGTTGGCCTTGGTGATGATCAGTGCGCTCTTGTCGCGAGCGGTAATGCGACCGCGCTTGGTCAGGTGCTGTGGCCCCTGCGTTTCCAATTCGCGCATGAGTCCCAGGCCGCTGCCGGCGCGTGCTACCAGGACATCTTCGCCATTGACGGATTCAAGGTCATATTCTCGGTAGCCAAGGAAGGTGAATTGTCCGTCCGCCATCCAGTCCAGCAATTCCGCAGCTTGGGGAAGCTCGGCAATCTGCTCTGCATGCGCGGTCTGCGGCAAGGTACGTGCGATGTCCTTGGCGCGGTCGAGCATTGACGGCCAGTCCTTGACGGCAATGCGCACATCGCCCAGGACACTGTACAGGCGATCTACGAATTCCTCCGCCTGTTCGTCGCTCAGCTCGCGTGCAAGCTCAACAGAAATCCACGATTCAACGTGAGTTTCGGTTCCTGCAGAAATGAGCGTGCTCAGATCCGACAGGGCCGCGGTGTCGCCGCTTGCCACGTGCTGCAGACCGGCGTGGCTGATCTTCACGATCTCGCCCGTCTCGGCTTTGCGGGAAACCACGAACGTTGGGTGCACTACCAGCTGGATCGGTGAATTAAGCCGCACCAATGCCGCGGTGACCGAGTCAACCAAGAACGGCATGTCATCGGTGACAATGTGCACCACCGAGATTCCGTTGTTTCGCGTAATCGCGACGTTGGGGCTTTCCGCTTCGCGTTCGTAGCCGATTTCTAGGTGTGCAGCCACGCGGGACTCGAGTTCGTCTGGCCGGTAGGCCGCCACGTCCTCGGTCGCAATTTGGCTATAGTACTCGCTCACCAATTTTGGGGTGAGAGTCGCATCCATGAATGATTCTGACATGCTGGATTCCGACGAGTTCAACTGAACGCCTCCAAGAACAAAGTTCGATGGACCCGCGCCGTTGCGGGTCACTAGTCTAGTCAACCCTACCCGTTTTTTACGCCTTCAGTTCATGCCGACTTGCTAAAACGACGACTAACCCGTTTCTTGGGTAGATTCGAAGATTTTATGCCTGCCAAGGAACGTATTTCCATACGCAATGAACTTCTGGGAGCTATCTCGAGTAAAGGGCTCCCTGCTAACACTGACGCACTGCATACCGCGCTGTCATTAGGCAGAAAGCCAACGACGTCGTGCATCGGACCAAAGCGATCCCAAGCTTCGATAAGTCTGCGCTTCGGGCTTCTTCCGCTACGGGAAACGCTGACTCTGTTGAAGATGATTTTCGGTTGTAGATCAGCATGGGATTCTTCAAGTTCATCAATAGCTCGAAGGGCTCGTGGAATGCCGACGCTATCTGATTGCACCACCATGAAAATGTCATCCGAGCAGCCCAGCATCTCAACCGTCACGGCATTGCGTTGCGGTGCTTGGGTATCGAAACTTAACTGCTCATCCAATGCGATATGCGGTGCGACGTCCAAGACAACCAAATCGTAATGGTCCTTGAACGCCAGAGTCGCTCGACGCAGTGCGGACGGCCTGACTTCTGGCCAACGGCTGGATCGGGGAATCCCGGTGCCCACCCGGATGGTTGTGTCCCCTACTTGGACAACCGAGCACGCTGCATTGAGGCGGCTAATGTCGGCGCTTCCGGAATCCATGATGCGACAAATTTGCGCTACGGACGCTGACTCATCCATCAGGCCAAGTTGAATAGAGATCGACGCAGCGTACGTGTCGGCATCCAGCAAGACAACGGATCTGCCTGCAGCCGCTGCCTCGACGGCAAAGTTCAGAGCCACTGTGCTGCGTCCTGGAGACCCCGGAGCACTCCAGAAGGAAACTATCCTCCCCTTGTCCCTTGGTTCGAGATCTGTCGTCTCCCGATCATCCTTTTCCGGGCTCCCTTCTGGCAGTTTCAGGGATCGAACGGTTGCCGTGATTCGTTGTTCCAAGTCGGACATCGCGATATCGGCCGGAAGCTGCAGCACCTCGGGCATCGGACTGATAGCAGCTGAGCCATCGAGCAAATATACAACCGCGGTGCCCTGACTCAACAGTTCATCAACCTGTTCCATGAGGGGAAATTGTTGAGCATCGGCGATCAGAAGCACCTCCGCGCCAGCCGTTAGACAGGCTGCAACCGCTTCTGCGATTTCGGAACAGACTCTGGTGACGATCAGTTCGCCTTGATAGCTCTCAATTTGGCGAACCATGGATTCCTGTTCACCCAACAGGACTACGGAGATACTCATTATTCGGCTCCAGCAGGGTTGTAAATCACGATAATCCGGGATTCATTTGCCAGTGCTTGCAACAGGGGTTCCAGCTGGTTCGGCTCCACCAAGAGTTCGAGATTGGTGCCTCGCCGGTTGACTAGTCCGCCTCCACTTTCGACACGCGCTGCGACCTCGACCATCGAGGAGAGCTTTTCCGGGACACCGTATGCGCTTCCGCCTGACTCGCGTTTAGCGATCCATACGTCAACGAAGCTTCCCGGTCCGATGGATGAAGTTAGGTCCGCTGGCAGTTCGACATTGATGGGTCGACGCGATCCAAGTTCGCTATGCGTCACCGAGGTTACCGGGATTAATTCCCCTGCGCTGATGAAGGTGTTGGCTCGCGCCAGCTCATCCATGCCTGATTCCGGGTGGAGGTATCGACCGGCCGTCTCGCCGAGCTGAACCTCTTGAGTTTTCATGTTCTCCGACGTGAGCTGCTCGCCGAGGGTGATGTTGGAGCGGGCCACATACACGGTGGTTGTTTCATGCATTTCCCCGACGAGGTACATGGTTCCGGCCACTGATGCGACAACGAGGACCGTGCCCAGTGCCAAGCGTGGATCCTTCCATCCTGGACGCCTGATTCTCGCAGCTTTTGCCGCTTGTGCCCCTTGGACGCCTTGCTCACTCATCGAGGCCCATCCTTCCACCGGGAATTGTGCTTATGGATGGTGAGCCTACGACAAGTTACTCCGGTAGAAAAGACCCGTTTACTAGGTGTGGATTAATTTAGCGCCGTCGCGACGACCCAGCCAATGGATCCCAGCGGAATCATCAGCTGCGCCGATGGCTCGCTGGAACGCACATACTCATCACGCTGGTGCGTTGAAATGACCAGAAAATCCTTGGCAGCCTGGCCCAAAGTTCCTTCCGCAATCAGTAGCCCATGAATTCCGTAGATTTGGCAGCGGGACCTGTCCCTCAGCATTCCGCGGATGACCGCCGAAAATCTAATTGCCCTACCTTGTGTACTGCTTGCAGCAGCCGGTCTAGTGGCGGCAGGCAAGGCAATGGATTCGACGGCTTGATATCGAATAACCCATTGGGACAGGTCTGTTTCCAGGCAAAAGTAATCTTCAGCGCAAGGACCCAGCCGCGCGCGGATCTCTGTATGGCCGGCCAGCTTGACTGAAAGTTCGCACCCGTGAAATCGCGACAAACTTCCACTCAGTTCAGCAGTCGCCCGCTCAATCCGAGTATTCTCAGCGATTTCGTCTCGCAGTTGAGCGCGGCCTTGTTCAGCAAGTTGAGCCTCAAGATCGTCAAAGAGTGAATCCCAGCGCATGTGCCAACTGTACGAGACAAATTCTTGTTCCAACAGGTCTTCACAAAAACACCTCTAAGTGTCATTATCTTTATCAAATAGCACCAAATACTATGAAACGATATCTAAGGAAGTGTTTTCGATAATGAAGATGCGCACACAGATCACGCTCGTCCTCTTCTCGAGCGCGTGCTTCGTCGTCATTTATGTGGGAATAAGTTCAATCCTCGATTTTGCCTCCACGGCAAAGTCCGGCGTGGAACCGGCAGAGTACATCAAATTCTTGGCCAGCATTTCGGCCTTTTTCCTCGCTGCCTTGCTAGCCGTACGCGTAGCAGCAGCAAAGGCGCTAGCCTGGGCGGCACAGCATGAGCACCGACGGGTCCTCAGGTTTTTCCATTGGATTGCGCCGCGGTTCACCCGGCGGATCCTCAGCTCCATCGTTGGCACTTCGATTGCGCTCTCTGCCACCGTGGCCGCAAACGCCGGTGGAACAATTCCGGAGGCTGGCCTTCAGAACGCATATACCGCTGACAGCGGGAGCTTGCCAGGGGCAACAGAGGCAACTCAGCAAACCGTCCCCAGCGCCCAATGGTTTCCCGAGCAGGTCTCCGTGCAGCTAGACCGGCTGGTCTCTTCAAGTGCCCAGCCGAAGCAGGAACCTCGAAGAACCACCACTGAGGTGGTCGTGGCCCAAGGCGAGAACTTATGGAGCATCTCCGCAACGCACCTCGGCGCACAGGCGACGGCAGAGGAGATTTCCGTTTATTGGCCACAGATCTACCAAGCCAATCGCCAAGCCATTGGTCCGGATCCCAACCACTTGGAGGTCGGAACGGTTCTCGTCCTTCCCCCAGCCGAATAACTGGCACCACATCCCACGCATCACCTAGTCAAGGAGTCATCGTCATGAGTACCATCACCATCAGCGCACGTTCCACGGCAGCTCTCCCTGTCCCCCGTTCCACGGAATGGACTTCCCGCGAATCATCCGGGCCTGGGGCACCCTGCGAAGCCCCAGCACACCTGCGAAGGGCGTTGGACCACATATTTCATCGTTCGGAGGTTTGCCGTTCAGAGCACCGGGCCATCGTGGAAATAACCCATTCCGTGGCGCGTGCAGTTTTCGAAATAGTTGCCGGGTACCGAAGCGTGAGCCAGCTGGCCTTTGTCATGGAACCAAGTTGCATCGCCAAGCTACAGCGCCGAGCTCTGCTGGAGACGGCGCAATATACCCTGGAACCTGTGCCCGGCACCGCGCACGGCCAAATACTCTCGTTGCATTTGGACCGCTGCCTGTCCGGCAGCTGGGAGTGCACCGCCATCCTCGGCTTTAAAAACCGCGTCCGTGCCGTGGCTCTCAAAATTGAGCCATGGCACGGACGCTGGCAAGTCACCGACGTGGAACTAATCTAGTTCCGCTTGGCCTTCTTTTTCTTCTTCGTATTGGTTGCCTGTGCACGCGTGGTGCTGGCTTCACCATCTTCGTCCGGCCCGGTGAACTGGAGGTTCTTCGGCTTCGCGGATTCATCGATCACTGGAGCGTCAGCGGCAGCTGCCGAGCCCGATGGAATGTCCAGGTTGAACAGCGCGCCAATGCTTTCTTCGCGGATGCCTTCCATCATGGTCTGGAACATCGTGAAGCCCTCGCGCTGGTATTCCACCAGCGGGTCACGCTGCGCCATGGCACGCAAGCCAATGCCTTCCTTGAGGTAGTCCATCTCATACAGGTGCTCTTGCCACTTGCGCCCGATCGTGGACAGTACAACGCGCCGTTCGAGATCACGCATGGTGGATGAACCAACCAGCTTCTCGCGCTCCTCGTACTGGTACTTAGCATCAGAATGGATCTCGCGCTCCAGGAACTGCGCCGAAAGGTGGCCCACGCCGCCGGCTTCCTCTACAACTTCATCGAGCGTGATGCCAATCGGGTACAGCTGCTTGAGGTTGGTCCAAAGCTGCTTGAGCTCCCACTCGTCCGGGTTGCCTACCTGCGTCGCTTCCAAGACCATGGCCTTGACGACGTCCTCCAGGAAGTGTCCGACCTTCTCTTCCAGGTCGCCGCCTTCCAGGATGGCGCGGCGGTCCGCGTAGATCGCTTCGCGCTGGCGGTTCATCACGTCATCGTATTTCAGCACGTTTTTGCGCTGTTCCGCGTTGACGCCTTCCACTTGGGCCTGGGCCGACTCGATGGCTCGGGAAACCATTTTGGACTCCAGCGCCACGTCTTCTGGCATCGAAGGATTGTTCATGATGCGCTCGGCCATGCCGGAATTAAAGCGGCGCATCAGGTCATCGGTCATCGACAGGTAGAAGCGGGACTCGCCCGGGTCGCCCTGGCGGCCAGCACGACCACGCAGCTGGTTATCGATTCGGCGTGATTCGTGACGCTCGGTGCCAAGGACATACAGGCCGCCAAGCTCGGCGACCTCCTTGGCTTCCTTGGCTACGGTTTCCTTGGCCTTGGCAAAGACTTCGTCCCAGACCTTGTTGTACTCTTCCGGGTTGTTCTCCGCGTTCAGACCGCGGCGCTCCATCTCGGCCACTGCCAGGAATTCTGCGTTGCCACCGAGCATGATGTCAGTACCGCGACCAGCCATGTTGGTCGAAACGGTCACGCCGTTCTTCCGTCCGGCCATGGCGACAACTGCAGCTTCGCGGGCGTGCTGCTTGGCGTTCAGCACTTCGTGGCGGATGCCCTTCTTCGAGAGCAGCCGCGAGAGGTATTCGCTCTTCTCCACGCTGGTGGTACCCACCAGGATGGGCTGGCCGGTAGCGTGGCGTTCAGCGATGTCTTCGACGACCGCGTTGAACTTTGCGACTTCGTTCTTGTAGATGTAGTCGGACTGGTCCTTGCGAATTGCCGGCTTGTTCGTCGGGATTTCCACAACGCCCAATTTGTAGGTGCCCATGAACTCGGCAGCCTCAGTCTGCGCGGTACCGGTCATGCCAGAGATCTTCTCGTACATGCGGAAGTAGTTCTGCAAGGTGATCGTGGCCAACGTCTGGTTTTCGGCCTTGATGGTCACGCTTTCCTTGGCTTCAATAGCCTGGTGCATGCCTTCGGAGTAGCGGCGTCCCTGCAGGGCACGGCCGGTGTGCTCATCAACGATCATGACTTCGCCGTTGACTACAACGTAGTCCTTGTCCTTCTTGAACAGTTCCTTGGCCTTGATGGCATTATTCAGGAAACCGATCAGTGGGGTGTTATTGGCTTCGTAGAGGTTATCGATGCCCAGGTAATCCTCGACCTTTTCGATACCGGCTTCGAGCACGCCAATTGTGCGCTTCTTTTCGTCGACCTCATAGTCGTCCTCGCGCTTGAGGCGGGAGACAATCTTGGAGAATTCGGTGTACCAGCGGTTGACATCGCCGGAGGCCTGGCCCGAGATAATCAACGGAGTACGGGCTTCATCGATCAGAATCGAGTCGACCTCATCGACAATGACGAAGTTGTGGCCGCGCTGGACCAGTTCATCCTTGCTCCACGCCATATTGTCGCGCAGGTAGTCGAAACCGAACTCGTTGTTCGTGCCGTAAGTAATATCATCTTCGTACTGCTTGCGGCGCTCATCCGGCTTCATATTTGCCAGAATGCAACCGCAGCTCAGGCCCAGGAAACGGAACACTCGGCCCATCAGATCGGACTGGTACTGGGCCAGGAAGTCGTTGGTGGTAACCACGTGCACGCCCTTGCCGGTGAGGGCGTTGAGGTAGGCCGGTGCGGTGGCAACCAGGGTCTTACCTTCACCGGTGCGCATTTCAGCGATGTTGCCCAGATGCAACGCTGCACCACCCATGAGCTGGACGTCGAAGTGGCGCATGCCCAAAACGCGGTCGGAAGCCTCGCGGACCACGGCAAACGCTTCGGGGAGCAGATCATCGAGAGTCTCGCCGTTAGCCAAACGTTCGCGGAACTTGTCGGTTTCGCCCTTGAGCTCTTCGTCTGAAAGTTCGCGAATTTCGACTTCCAACGTATTGATCGTGTCGGCGTACTTACGAAGAGTTTTTAGAGTCTTCTTGTCGCCGGTACGCAAAATACGTTCTAGCAATGATGCCACGTGGTAGCTCCCAATATCTCAAGCACAGTATTTTCTGGCGTCTTTAGTCTACGTGAGGAATTCAGCGCATCTGGCAAATCCTCGCCGTTGAGTACTGCTCTTCTAGCGAACAACAATTTGATGGACAGCCTGTTCACAGCCCAACTTGCACTGCATCAAGCCCCAGCCAGCCGGCCATGCGTTCCAACTCGGCAAGCAGTGGCGGGTGGGCTTCAGTTTCCCAGCCACGTTCAAAATGCACGCTTTTGGCGTGCAGCACCCCTCGGGCCCGATCCGCTTTCAAATCCACACGACCCACAAATTCATCGCCGTAGAGGACTGGAAAGACGTAATAACCGTAGCGCCGCTTGTGCTCAGGGACATAAATTTCAATCCGATACTCGAAGTTGAAGAAGCATTCCAAGCGTCGTCGATTAAAAACCATGGAATCAAACGGCGATAGCAGCCGCAGGTCAGGTTCGATCTTGCGCGGAATCTTGGTTCCCAGCACCATGTAACAAGGTTCGGCTAGTCCAGATACCTGCACCTGTTCAATTCTCCCGGCCGCTGCCTGATGCGCAAGCGCCGATTTGACGTCTCTAATGGGCAAGCGGAAATATTCAGCGACGCAGTGTGCTGTTGCAATTCCTTGAGCCGCCAGCGAGCGGTCGATCAATCGTTCAAGCGCTGCTTGGCGATGCAGTCCGTCGATCTCCAGAGGCTTTCCAAGAACGTCGTGGGCCAGTGCATACCGGCGTTCGAATTGCGAGTTCCTGCCGAGCGTGAGGATCTTGGCCCGTGCGAAGAGTGATTCCGTGACGTATTTGGTGTCGTTCCAGTTCCAGCCCCAATGCTCCTTGGAGGAGGCCGGCGCAACGTCCAATGCCGAGCTAATTTCTCGGGCGCTGGACCCGGGATTTGCCGCAAGGTAGTCCATTACCCGATGGGATAAATCCTGCTGTTCATCGGTGAACCCATCGGACTTGTCAATCCACGTGCGTCGTTGCCACAGGCGCAGATCCGGGACGAGTTCAGAACTCACCACCGAAGCCTCATGAGCCCAATATTCGGTCAAGGGGCCGCCGGGAGTCGATAGGACTTTGTCCAGGCTGCCGATGTCGTAGGCGCCCAGTCTTGCGAAGACCGGCATGTAATGCGCTCGGCGTACCACGTTGACCGAGTCTATTTGCAGTTGCGAGATCGCTTGGACGGTGCTGACCATTTTCCGGGCAGTAACTGCTTGTCCAGTTCTGCTTCGAGACAGGCCTTGGGCGGCCAACGCGATTCGCCGGGCCTGCTTTTGGCTCACGACGCGCTGACCGCCCAATGTGGATTGTGCGCTGATACTTAACCCTCGGTAACTAGTGACTTGTCGCGGTACCCGCGAGTTTCAGTTGTCGATTCTTCATTTGAACTCAGCGATGGGTCCAATGAGATGACACCGTACTGGTATTGAGTGCGGCCGTATACAACCGCGTGCTCGCCCGTGGCTTCATCGATGAACAGGTAGAACGGATGCCCGACCAGCTCCATTCGATCCACTGCATCGTCAACGCTCATCACTTCAGCTGGGAAGGACTTGCGGCGAATGACCACTGGCGAATATTCGGCCACTTCTTCGGCCTGTACGGCCTCTGCCGCCTTTTGGGCTTCGAGTGTCGATTCCACCAGGGACTTCTCGCTTGAGACGGTTGGCAGGGCGCTAGTTGCCTCATGCACCGCGACCGGAGTGTGGTTGCCGCGGTGGACCTTGCGCTTGTCGCGAGCCTTGCGCAGTCGTTCCAGAAGTTTTGCGAAGGCGATGTCGAAGGCCGCAAACTTGTCTGCTCCACGAGCTTCGGCTCGAATTGCTGGTCCGCGGCTAACAACTGTCAATTCAACGGACAGCGCCGTGCTCTGGTCACGGGCATGTGATTCTTTGAGGACCTTGACGTCGATGCGTTGAACCTTGGTGGCCAGCTGGTCGACCTTGGTTATTTTTTCATCCACGTACTCACGGAAACGATCCGAAATGGTGATATTGCGTCCGCTGTAGTTCAGCTCCATGGTGTCCTCCAATAGAGAGTCGGGTGACACAACAGTCCGAAAATTCCATCCTTTCGGACTGAAGATGGGCTTTTCGCTGCATCTGTGATGCAACCCATACTTCACCTTAGGCCACCACAGCGAAGATTCAAGTCTCTAAGCGTAGTTTTCCTATCGCGTTCAGCGTAATCACTGTTCAGGCTCATGATTAGGGGGCTTGGTCAAGGCCAATACAATGCCTAAAGTGACGCTGTAACCCGCTTTATGACAGGCCATTGCAGCCTGCCTCAGGGTCGCCCCGGTGGTGAGGACATCGTCAACCAATATGACGGGGCGTCCAGGAGCATCGGCGCGCTCGGCGATGAAATGTTCTTGCCCGCCGCGTCGGGCTGACCCGCTCTTGAGTTTCTGAGCGCCCGCAAGAACCGAGCGTGCACGGTAGTGAAGCAGGGGCCTGATGACCAGTTCGCTGGGGTACAGCCCCCTGGCCATGCCATGCTCCAGCATCGAAGCCACCGGTGAATACCCACGCTTGCCCACGGCCTTGAGCGAACTGGGAACGGCAACAATATAGGTGGCCACCGTCCCCGGCTGCGGAATACAGCTGGAATTGATCGCTGCGGCCAGGTACGGGGCAAAGACGGCGGCAAGAAAGTAGCGCTGCTTGTTCTTGAATGCCAGCATGGCACGGGCCAATTCCCTGCCATAGATACCGCAAGAACTAACCGGCAGCTGCTGGGCTATCAGCGGCAATTCGACGTAGTGGTGATGTCCATCTGGCAGCGGCGGTAGGAAAAGCTGATGCTGGATCTCGGTTCGGCATTCGGGACAGAGCCGAAAGTCAGCTCTGGAGCACACTGCGCAGCTTGTCGGCACCAGAAAATTGGCCAGCTCCCGAAGGCCGAAACTCATCCACCTCACCGAACGCCGCTGGCTAAGGGTGTCCAAGGCGCGCAACCAAGCTGTCGGTATTTCCATCTTTCCAGGATGGCTTTCAAGATCGTGGCTGCGGCCAAGCGGCCGACCGGATGTGGAAAGTGCGGGGATCTAGCCCGGGTAGGCAACGTCCTGCGCAAAATCGTCGAGCTCGTGCCATGAATTGCCCACACGCGTGTAGAGCTTCTCATTCGTTTCAGCGTAGACCTCGCGCCGTTCGCCAACGCCGGTGGCGATACCGACCATGCCCAGCAGCAGCTGCAGGTGCTCGCTGCCACCTTCAAAGGTCATCTGCGCTGCCTCTACAGCTTCAGAGTCGTCCAGTGCTGCCACGATAATCGAGCTGTCTGAATCCCATAGTGCGGTATTCACCGGAACCTCCGGATACAGCCGCATCGGAGAATCGGTCAGGCCGCGCGGCACTCCTTCGGCATCGCGGATGATGCCAGCGACATAAACGGCGGTTGAATTGCCGTCGGTGGCCACGATCAGGGCTCGTGCGCCATCACGGGAAATACGCAAGGAATCAATGTTGGCTCCTTCCAGCCATGCCACATCGATCGGTCGCGCTTCGCCGTTGGTTTCGGTGTCAGCGGGAATGGCCATGATGGGGGTTTTTGCCCCGTTATCGGCCGTCCAGGTCCAGCCGGCCACGTCCATCGATGGCTGGATCAAATCCTTGCCTGAAAGCGCCAGCCGAAGCTTGCCCGAGTCGTCGATTCTCAACAGCTGCGTGCGCCGGCCGTTGAGGAACGCGTAGCTGTTGCCCACCGGCGACATCGCCGGATCCCTCGGATCATAGGCCGACACATCGGGCAGTCCGCCCACCGGGATAATCGACCGGCCCTTGACATAAACCAGATCCTGGTCGGAGATGCCCACCAGCGTGTCTTGGGTGCTCGGATTGATTTCCGCCGGCTCAATCGACGATTCATTCGAAGCCAAGTTCACGTCGTTTTCTTCGCGCAGCATTTTGACCGAGTCCACCGACGACAAGCTGGTCAACGAGGCTTCAAGCTGCTGCTTCATCAACAGCAAAGTCTGGTCGGTGGTATCGGCAAAGGAATCAGAATTCAGGTCAATGGTTGCCTCGCGATCGCGCACTGGCACCGCCGAGCGGACCAATTGGCTGGCCGAGGAGAAGGCCGAAACCACCGCGTTCTGCAGGTATGGGGCCGGCCCCTTGAGCAATGCTTCAACCATGGACGTGGCAGTCCCGGATCCGGAGGTAAACCAGCGGACATCTGGAACGAGGTAGGCGTAGCTGGCGTCATAGAAATACAGGGTCTGCGCGGCGAAGATCTTGGTGAAAGTCGAGGCTTCGAGCATGGTGCCATCGGGGGCATCAATAATGCGCCACTGGTCATCGACCTTGGCTACCTTGATATCCACGGCCCGGGTTGAATGGCTCGCGTAATTGGTGCGCACTCCTTGCGCGTCCACTTCCCCAGTGATTTCCAATTGGATGGTGTACTGGTTGGCATCGGCCCCGTTAACCACGTTGAAGGCCTCATAGATCAGCGTTTGGGTGTCTCCGCGCCATGAGTTTTTCAGCTCGGCTGTCATGAATTCGCGGGCCACCGCATAGTCCTCGGCGACCGATCGCCCAGCTTCGACAAAACCCTCGACGATGGCCCGGGCATCGGCGCCATCGGCCGGCCCTTCAGCTGCGTAGCTGTAGCTTTCACCGCCGCCGTCTTCTGTTCCTGCCTCGATCTGCTGGACGCTGGAGGAACGCGGAATCGAGGCGCAACCGGAGAGGACCAGCAGCCCCGCCAAGAGCGAGCAGAGCAGGACCCGCAGTTTTTGAGCCACTAGTTCTCCTCCTTTTTCGTTTCGCTGCTCGGCGCGCCCGGATCAGTCACGTCATCGTCGGCCAGGGCATCATCGAGGCCGAGGATCAACGGCGTGTAGCCGATCTTGGGCACCTCGCCGGTCAGCGGGAAGCTGTCCCCCACCGGAGGCAGGATGTTTTCCGGGACGGCCGGCTCCAGCGGCAGTGGCGAAGAATCAATTTCATGTTCTTCGGACTTGGGCAGTGTCAGGCGGAATACCGAGCCAACCTTCGGCTTGCCCCACGCCTCCAGACGCCCCTCATGCAGCCGGGTGTCTTCCATGGAGATCGACAGGCCGAGCCCGGAGCCGCCAGTGGTTCTCGCACGTGCCGGATCGGCGCGCCAGAACCTGTCGAAGACGTGCTGGCAAGCATCCTGGGACATGCCAATGCCGTAGTCGCGAACGGAAACTGCCACGGCGCCCTGGTTCGCGGCGATCGTGATGTCGATCGGGTTGCTTTCGCCGTGTTCCACCGCGTTGAGAACAAGGTTGCGAATGATTCGCTCGACGCGGCGCGGATCGACTTCCGCCACGCAGCCTTCGCTGGGCGCGTTCAGCCGAATGATCGATCCGTATTCATCGGCGACCGGCGTGGCAGTCTCGATCACCTTGCGGGCGATCGCATTGAGGTCGGTGGACTCCCGGTCCAAGACCGCCACACCGGCGTCAAAGCGGGAGACTTCGAGCAGGTCATTGAGCAAGTGCTGGAAGCGCTCGATCTGGTTGTACATCAGCTCGGCAGAGCGTGCGGTGAGCGGATCGAAGTCCTCGCGCGCGTCGTGGATGACTTCCGCGGCCATGCGCACCGTGGTCAGCGGGGTACGCAGCTCATGCGAGACATCGGAGACGAAGCGCTGCTGCATCGCGGAGAGATTGTTCAACTGGGTGATCTGCTCCTGCAAGGAATGCGCCATGTGGTTGAAGGCAGTACCCAAACGGGCCACCTCGTCCTTGCCTGCGACCTTCATGCGCCGGTCGAGATCGCCGGAGGCAATCCGCTCGGAAACGTAGGCCGCATCGGCTACCGGGCGGACCACGGTACGCGCCACCGACCAGGCCACAAAACCGACTACGGCAAGCAGGATCAAGCCGGTGAAGGCCAGGGCGCGGTTGATGAATTCCAGGGTGGACTGGACGCTGGACAGGTCGTAGACAAGGTACAGCCCGTACTCGCGGCCCGGCGGAATCAGGACCTTGGTGCCCACAACGAGGCCTGGCTGGGCCTGGTCGTCATTGCCCAGTTCAACAGAACGCCAATAGATGCCCTGCTCGCCGGCGATCCTTTCGGCAAGATCCGCCGGGATCACCCGCGTGGTCAGCGATCCCGAAGCCATCGGGCCGACATAGAGGCTCTGGTCACCGGCGATGGGCATGAGGACAAAGTCGCGCACCACCGTGGCGCCATCGCCTTCAAGGGAGGCGAGCGTCGAGTTGACCAGCGCCTGGGTCGAGGCGCGGTCGGTGGTTGACGCCGATTCGAGGATTGACCGGGCCTGGGTCAGGCCCCGCTCGGACTCCTTGGAGATCTGATTAACCCGCTCCTCGTAGAGCGTGGAGGCAATCTGGTTCGAGAGGAATGCGCCGGCCGCCAACAGGGCCAACGTGGTGAACAGCAGGGTGGAGATCACCGTGCGATAGATCAAATGCCGTTGCCAGCGCTGCCTGAGCGCCAGCAATGGGCGCCTGAGCCAGGGCTGCAGCTTGGCTGGGGAGAACCGCTTCGATCGAGTTTGGGCAGACACGTCGAGCGGAATCAGCTCCTTGCCGGTCGACGCGGGTGAGCTCAACTCGCCGTACCTGCTTTGTATCCCACCCCGCGTACGGTTTGGATGATCTGCGGCTTCTCGGGGTCGATTTCGATCTTGGAACGCAGGCGCTGGACGTGGACGTTAACCAGCCGGGTATCTGCCGCATGGCGGTAGCCCCAGACTGCTTCGAGCAGCTGCTCGCGGCTGAAGACCTGCCACGGCTTGCGGGCCATGGTCACCAGCAGGTCAAATTCCAGCGGGGTCAGCGAAACGGAATCCTTGCCACGGGTGACCTGGTGGCCGGCAACATCGATGGAGACTTCGCCAACCTGCAGGGTTTCGGCAGCGTGGGTCTCGCTCGGGCGCAAGCGGGCGCGCACGCGGGCCACAAGCTCGGCGGGCTTGAACGGCTTGGGCACGTAGTCGTCGGCGCCGGATTCCAATCCGCGCACCACGTCGGCGGTATCCGATTTGGCGGTCAGCATGACCACTGGCACATCGGATTCGGCACGGATCTGCTTGCAGACTTCAATGCCGTCGATGCCCGGGAGCATCAGGTCCAGAAGTACCAGGTCGGGGTTGAACTCACGGAATGCCGCTAGTGCACCGGATCCTTCATAGCAAAATGATGCTTCAAAGCCGTCATTTTGCAGAACGATGCCAATCATTTCCGACAATGCCTCATCGTCGTCAACGACTAAAATCCGTGCTTTCATCCCATGTCCCCCTATAACCGTAGGCCTGAGGTTCCAACCGTCTGGTCAAACCGGGCAGATCAGCTACCCCACTATTCCTAAGATACATGATCAGCTGCCGTATTCCGGCTGTGACCGGCACGAATAAACCAAACCGTTATGCGTCGACGCGCGTTTGCTCCAACGCTTGGGCATAGGAGGAAAGATGCTGCAAGGTGCTGACCGCTTCAGCGCTGGTGCATCGGGTGAAATCCCCACGGGGCATCAGCGTCATCGAGCCAAGCTGGCTATCTGCCAAGCCAAGTTGCCGCCACGGGCGCAAGATCGAATGAACTGCTTCGACCACGCCCGGAGCCCGCAGCCCGGGAGCCAGCACCTGCAGGAAAACCCTGCCGCCGCCCTCGACAAATCCGGCCACCCGTTCCCATTGGCGATGGCCCATGCCCTGCGGGTCGACGGCCACCGCAGTGGTGCCGGCTTGGGTGAGCAGATCCATCCGCTCGATCCAGCGCTCATCGCCCGTGGGCAGGTTCAGCAAGGGCTGGATCTGGTGCTGCGGCGAATCGGCGCAGAGCACCTTGAAGAACTCCTCATAGCTGTTGCGCACTTCGGATCGCGGAATCGAGCGCAGCGTGCGGTAGCCGCTGGAGGTCTTGATGGTGCCATCGAGCACGTCAGCGAACTGCGGCTCATCAAGCTGCAGGGTGAATGACCGCACGCTGGTGATGCGCGCGAGCCGGTCGAGGTGCTCTTTGAGCCCATGGGCGTAGGCGGCAATGATGTCCCGGCGAGCGCCGTGATCGCTGACCGTCCGCTCGCCGCTGGAGAGGTAGAGGCGTGCCGCGAGGCTCCATGGCCCGAGCACCGTGAGCTTGAGCCGCTGGGCAGGCTTCTGCTCGGCGCCGAGCACGTCGGCCAGCAGATTTTCGTCGCTGCGCAGGATGCTGCGTGCCCTGCGGGCATCAACGCCGTCGTTCACGCCGACGCGCCAGCCGTGCGGCTGCAGGTCGAATCCGATCTCGGCGAGCAGCGTGGCGCTGCGCCCGACCGCGTCGGCCCCTACTCCCCGGTCGGCAAGCTGCGGGAAGACCGCAAGGTTCGGCTCTCCCAGCTCTCCGCGAATGATCTCGTGGATTTGCAGCGGGTCGGTTCCGGGAAACTGGCAGAACGCGGTGGCATGCACGTCGTTGCGCTCTGGCTGATGGGGCTGCTCAGGCATCGTTGTGCGAGTCGGAAATATTCTGGTGGTGGCGGATCACTTCGGAAATCACGAAATTCAGGAACTTCTCGGCGAATTCTGGATCGAGGTGCGCCTCGTGCGCCAGGGCCCGCAGGCGCTCGATCTGCGCCTTTTCGCGGTTGGGATCGCTCGGTGGAAGCTTGTGCTGGGCTTTGAGGTGTCCTACCCGCTGGGTCGCCTTGAAGCGCTCGGCCAACAGGTAGACCAATTGTGCATCGAAATTGTCGATGCTGCCGCGGATGGCGTATAGCTCCTGAAGCACTTCATTCTGGACCTCACCGTGCAACGAGCTGGCGTGCGGGTCGAATGACTCATTCAGTGCAGTGTTTTTCGGCTCGTTCATGGTGTTAAGCTTACGGGTTCACCTGCCAAATCTCCCACAAAGTGACATGCCCCCGCGGCGCGGGTCGCGCAGCGGGGGCATGCCAGCCGGTGGTCGAATCAGGGTTGGGCCTGGTTCAGTTCTTCGATCAGTTTTCGGCGCTGGGCCTGCTCGCGCGGGTCCGGGACCGGCAGCGAGGCGATCAGCCGCTGGGTGTAGCTGTGCTGCGGGTTCGCCAGGACCTTGGACCCCAGTCCCTCTTCGATCAGGCTTCCCCGGTAGAGCACGCCCACCCAGGTGGCCAGCTGGTCAACCACTGCCAAATCGTGGGAAACGAAGAGCGCGGCGAAACCGAGCTCGTTCTGCAATTCCCGGAACAGCTCAAGCACCTTGGCCTGCACCGACACGTCCAGGGCGCTGGTCGGCTCGTCGGCAATCAGCAGTTTCGGATCCAGCGCCAGCGCACGGGCCAGGGAAGCGCGCTGGCGCTGGCCGCCGGAAAGCTCGTGCGGGTAGCGCTGGGCAAATCCTGCCGGCAGCTGGACAGCCTCCAGCAGCTGCGCGACCTTGGCCCGGCTTTGCGCCGGGTTGAGGTCGCGATGCACGGCCAGCGGCTCCGCAACGCATTCGCCCACGGTCAGGTGCGGGTTGAAGCTTGCCGCCGGGTCCTGGAAGACAAAACCGATCTGCTCGCGCAAGGGCTTGAAGCTGCGCTCCTTGAATTGCGCCATCTCGTAGCCCAGGACCTTGAGGGATCCCGAGGTGATGCGGTTCAACCCTGCGATGCTGCGCCCAATGGTGGTCTTGCCCGATCCCGACTCGCCCACCAGGCCGTAGACCTCGCCGGCATGGATTTTCAGGTCGACGTCCTTGACCGCGGTGAACCCCGGGGCGCCCAGGCGCCCGGGGAAATGCACCCCCAGCCCGGTGGCTTCCACCAGGACCTGCGCATCCTCATGGGGGCGCTGGGCCAGATGCTCGGAGGCGCTGTCCCGTCCGAGGTGCGGCACGGCGGCCAGCAGGGACTTGGTGTAGTCCTCCTGGGGCCGCTCGAACAGTTCCAGTGCCGGCGCCTGCTCGACGATCTGCCCCTGGTTCATCACGACCACGCGATCGGCGATATCGGCAACCACGCCCATATTGTGGGTGATGATCACGATCGCGGTGCCCAGTTCCCCGCGCAGCTCACGCAGCAGCGAGAGGATTTCCGCCTGCACGGTCACGTCCAGGGCGGTGGTCGGCTCGTCGGCAACGATGAGCTTCGGCTTCAGGGCCAGGGCCGCGGCGATCACCACTCGCTGCTTCTGCCCGCCGGAGAATTGGTGCGGATAGTAGTTCACCCGTTGCTCCGGGTCGGGAATGCCGACCTGGCGCATGGCTTCAATGGCTCGGGCCTTGGCTTCCTTCTTGGAGACCTTGTTGTGGGTGCGAATCCCTTCCATGATCTGCCAGCCCACGGTGAACACCGGGTTCAGCGCGGTGGAAGGCTCCTGGAACACCATGGCCACATCGCGGCCGCGCACGGCGCGCAATTGGGAGCCGTGCAGGGTGAGCATGTTCTTGCCGTTGAGGTAGACCCCGCCATGGGCGGCACCGTTTTCCGCGAGAATGCCCAGTGCGGTGCGGGCCGTGACCGACTTGCCCGAGCCTGATTCGCCGACAATCGCCAGGATCTCTCCGGCCTTGACTTCGAGGTCCACTCCCCGCACCGCTGGCACTGCCCCGGCGTCGGTGACAAAGTCGATATTCAGCCCTTCAATGCGAAGGACATCGGCCCCCGCGTCCTGAGCGCGACGGGTATCGGTTGAACTCTGCTTCACTGGGCTGCTCCTGCCTGTGCGGACTGCGTGATTCGCTTGGCTTTCTTCCGGCTGAAGCGCCGCAGCCGTGGATCATTCAGGTCATTCATGGACTCCCCGACCAGGGTCAGGCCCATGACGGTCAGCACGATGGCCAAGCCCGGGAACAGGCCCGTCCACCAGATGCCGCTGGTGGCATCGGACATCGCGCGGTTCAGGTCATAGCCCCATTCGGAGGCCGCAGTTGGTTCGATGCCAAAGCCCAGGAAGCCCAGGCCCGCCAAGGTCAGCAGCGCCTCGGTGGCATTCAGGGTGAAGATCAGCGGGAGGGTGCGAGTGGAATTGCGCAACAAGTGGGTGAACATCACTCGCCACGGGCTGGCACCGATCACCTGTGCCGACTCGACAAACGGTTCGGCCTTCAGGCGCATCACTTCGGCGCGGACCACTCGGAAATATTGCGGTATGAACACCACGGTGATGGAAATGGCCGCGGCCATGATGCCGCCGAAGAGCGAGGACTGCCCCTGCGAGATCACGATGGACATGACGATGGCCAGCAGCAGCGAGGGGAAAGCGTAGATCGCGTCGGCGAGGACAACCATGATCCGGTCGAACCAGCCGCCGAGGTAGCCGGAGACCAAGCCCAGCAGCACGCCGACGAACAGGGACATGATCACGGCGGCCACGATGACCCAGATGGCGGTTTGCGCGCCATACAGGGTGCGGGTGAACACGTCATAGCCAGTGGAGGTGGTACCCCAGATAAACTTTCCATCAGGTGCGGCCTGCCGCGGGAAATCCCCGGAGGCATCCGAGGACTGGGCGAAGTCGAAGGGCGCGATCAGCGGCGCCAGGAGCGCGCACAGGAGGAATAGCGCCGAGAGCACGAGGCCGGCAATCAGCATGCCGCGCTGCAGCCCGGAGGACATCCGCAGGTGCGAAATCACCGGGAGTTGTTTCAGCCGGGCACCGGCGGAGGTTGGCAAGGTGGGCGTAGCCATGTTTAGTACCTGACTCTCGGGTCGATCAATGCGGCCAGCACGTCAACGATGAAGTTGGTGACGGCAACGATTATGGCCAGCAGCACCACGATGCCCTGTACTGCGACAAAGTCGCGGGCCGTGAGGTATTCGGCGAGCTTGAAGCCCAGGCCGGACCATTCGAAGGTGGTTTCGGTCAGCACGGCCCCGCCGAGCAGCATGGCGATTTGCAGGCCCATGACGGTGATGATGGGAATCAGCGCCGGACGGTAGGCGTGCTTGGTGGTCAGGCGGAATTCGCTCACGCCGCGCGAACGTCCCGCTTCGACATATTCGCGTCCCAGGGTTCCGATGGCGTTGGTGCGCACCAGGCGCAGGAACACGCCGCCGGTGAGCAGGCCAAGAGCCAGCGCGGGAAGCAGCGCATGCTCGGCGACATTCCAGAAGGCGCCCATGTTGCCGCTGCGAAGCGCATCGAGCCAGTAGATGCCCGAGGGGCTCTGCAGGCCGGTGAGCTCCAGTTCGGTCTGCCAGTCGGCACGGCCGCTGATCGGAAGCCAGCCCAGCCACACGCCGAACACGAGCTTGAGGATCAGACCTGCGAAGAACACCGGGGTGGCGTAGCCCAGGATGGCCAGGATGCGCAATATGGCGTCCGGGTAGCGGTCGCGGAATTTCGCGGCGACCAGGCCCAGCGGGATGCCCACCAGCAGGGCAACGATCACCGAGTTGATGGCCAGTTCCAAGGTGGCGGCACCATAGGTGGTCAGCACCTCGGTCACCGCACGGTTGTCGCTGAGGGTCCGGCCCAGATCGCCGCTGAAGACCTGCCCCAGGTATTCGAAGTACTGGATCAGGATTGGCCGGTCATATCCGGCTTCGTGGATTCGCGCGGCGAGCTGGTCGGGGGTCAGCCGTCCGCCCATGGCTGCGGTGATCGGATCTCCGGTCA
Organism: Glutamicibacter sp. FBE19; assembly: GCF_015524875.1. Taxonomy (NCBI): domain Bacteria; kingdom Bacillati; phylum Actinomycetota; class Actinomycetes; order Micrococcales; family Micrococcaceae; genus Glutamicibacter; species Glutamicibacter sp. FBE19. The sequence goes on from NZ_JACKQN010000006.1 coordinate 209,720, forward strand.
CTCGCATCAGGAAGAACACCACTGTGATGAGGATGAAGACAGTGGGAATGATCAGCAAAAATCGCGTGATCAAGTAGCGCAGGAACCCGCCACCTTGATTCTTGGCTTTGGGTGCTGCTATCGGGCTGGTTTCTTGGCCCGGTGGTGACGTGGTGGTCATCGTCAGTCCTTATAGTTCAGGATGCTTGGCATGTGCCGCCGCAAGGTCCTGCGATGGCACATGCCAAGGGGATCCAGCATGCGCGTGGTGTACGGCGCACGCCGGATCCCCTTCGATTTGATGTTTGCAGGCAGGCTGATTACTTGCTCAGCACGCCCAGGCGGAACTTGAATGATGCATCCAAGGTCTTGTCGACGTCCTTGACGTCCTTGCCTGCGACGGCTACCTGTGAACCCTGCAGCAGCGGCAGCGTGGAGAGGTCCTCAGCTACCATGGTCTGCAGTTTCCCGATCGCCGCGGTTCGCTCGCCAGCGTCGGTCATGCCGCGCTGGTCAGCGATCAGCTTGTCGACCTCTGGATTGTCGTAGTTGTTCGACAGGAAGTTGTCCTTGGCGAAGAACGGCGAGAGGTAGTTGTCGGCATCCGAGTAGTCCGGGAACCAGCCCAGCTGGTAGGCCGGGTAGTCGGTGACGCGCTGCTTCTGGTAGGTCACCCATTCGGTGGACTTCAGATCGACGTCGAACAGGCCATCGGCCTCCAGCTGCTTTTCAACCAGTGCGTACTCGTCACCGGAATTCGGACCGTAGTGGTCCGGGTTGTACTGCAGGGCCAGCTTGACCGGAGTTTCCACACCGGCGTCTTCCAGCACCTTCTTGGCGTTGGCGGCATCTGGCTTGCCGTCGGTCCCGTACATGTCCTTGAGCGGCTCGGCTGCCCCGGTAAAGCCCTGCGGAACATAGGAGTATGCCGGGGTGTAGGTGTCCTTGTAGACGTTCTTCGCGATTGCTTCGCGGTCAACCAGATGGGCCGCTGCCTGGCGGACAGCCAGTGACTTTGCCTCATCGGCATCGGCAGTCTTGGCGCCGTATGGCATGGTGTCGAAGTTGAAGACGATGTAGCGCAATTCGCCACCTGGGCCCTTGTGCACGGCCAGGTTTTCGTCCTTGCCAAGGTCCTCGATATCGGTTGGCGTCAGCGAACGCCAGGCGACATCGATCTTGCCTTCCTGGACCTCAAGCTTGAGGTTGTTGGCATCCGCGTAGTACTTGATCGCGGCCTTGCTGTTGGCCGGCTTTCCAAGCACGCCCGCGTAGGAGTCGTTGGCGCTGAACGAGATCAGGTTGTTCTTGCTGTAGGAATCAATGACGTACTGTCCGCCAAAGGCCTTGCCTTCAACGATCTTCTGGTCTTCCAGGAGCTTGTCCGCCGGGAAGACTTCGTCATCGACGATCGGGCCAACTGGCGAGGTGAGCACCTGCGGGAAGGTCTGGTCATTGCCGACCTTCAGCTTGAAGACGACGGTGGTGGCGTCCGGCGCTTCGATGGATTCCACGTTGCCGAGCAGCGATGATGGTCCGTTCGGGTCGGCGATCTTCAGCTGGCGGTCAAAGGTGAACTTCACGTCCTTGGAGTCGAGGTCGTGTCCGTTGGCCCACTTCAAACCGCTCTTGAGCTTCACGGTGTATTCGGTAGGCGTAGTGAATTCCGCCGATTCTGCCAAGCTCATCGAAGGCTCGGGGCTGCCCGGCTCGGAGTTCAGCAAGAACGGGAAAATCTGGTTCATGACCATGAATGAGCCGTTGTCGTAGGAACCGGCTGGGTCAAGGGAGGTCACTTTGTCGGTGGTGCCCAAGGTGATGGGGGCGCTGGATTCGCCCGAGCCACCGGAGTTGCTGTCTTCTGAGGCTGAGGTGCAACCAGTCAGAGCCAGGGCAGAAATACCCACAACGGCTGCTGCGAGTCGCAGTCCGTTCTTTGTGCGAGTCATGAATCATCCTTTTCTAGATACACGCATGTGTGGTGATGATTAACACATGTTTCACATATCCTATGTGATGCGCGGCACTATTGACGAACGATCATCGGGAATATCGGCAAAAAGTGTGCCCTCGGTCGTACCTCGTTGTGCTTGGGACCACGGGGATTTTCGGCGATGCCGGCACCGCCGAAAAATTCTTACCGCGCGTATTCCCCGGTGGCATAAGCTAGATGACAATGATGACTCGTAGAGACGCGGCAATCGCGTTAGATATCCCTGTAGAGATGGCCAAGCGCCATGGCGTACCTTCGCGCATGTCTGAAGCAGAATTCCGGGAGCTGAACACCAACCCGCCTGCGTGGCTGGTCCAGTCAAGGGCCAACCGAACTGGCAAACGCCCGGTATGGGTTCACCTAGTATGCGAAGTCTGCGGGTTCAGCGAATATGAGCGCCCGAAGAAGTGGTGGCCGACTTTCGACTTTGTGCACTGCCACAGCCACTCCCCGGCCCAGCTTCCAAAGCTGGAAGCCGGCAAGACTCGCGTTGAATACCAAGACATTTCAGCACATATGTTTGGCATCGTTGACGAGGACTAGCCAAGAGCAAGATTCATGCCCTTGAAAATGAAAAGGGCATAAAAATGCCTCCGGGAGCAGATGCCAACGCATCTGCTCCCGGAGGTATTTTGCTGTATTAGCGGACCTTTTCGGAGTCCCAAGCGCTCGAACGAGCCGAATCGATGGTGGCCTGTCCAAGGACGCGACTGCCCTGGTAAACCACCATGGTCTGGCCGGGCGCTACTCCGCGCATGCCTTCTGGCAGGTTGACGACCAGTTCGTCGTGCCCTTCTCCAGAACGCTCCATGTGCGCCACGGCTTCTACGGGATCGCCATGGGCACGGACCTGGACCATGCAGCTGAACTTCTCGCCGGTGAATACCTCGGCGATAGGCAAGCCGGCCCATGAGATGCGGATTCCGCGTAGCTGGTCTACGGCCAGCAGAGCCTCCGGTCCGACGATCACCTTGTTTTCCTTCGGGCGGATTTCCAGCACAAAGCGCGGCTTTCCGTCGGAAGCCGGGCGGCCCAGGCGCAATCCCTTGCGCTGGCCCACGGTGAAGGCCTGGGCGCCTTCGTGCTCGCCAAGTGGATTGCCCTCATGGTCTACGATCTCGCCCGGCTTCATTTCGATGCGCTCGGCGAGCCACCCTCGGGTGTCGCCGTCTGGGATGAAGCAGATGTCGTAGCTATCAGGCTTATTGGCAACGGTCAGGCCACGGGCGGCAGCTTCGGCGCGGACTTCGGCTTTGGACGGGGTTTCGGCCAGCGGGAACATGCAATGCTCCAGCTGTTCGTGGGTCAGCACTCCAAGAACATAGGACTGGTCCTTGGCCCAGTCAGCTGCTCGATGCAGCTGGGGCGCGCCGTCCTCGTCACGCAGGACCTTGGCGTAGTGGCCGGTGCACACTGCGTCAAAGCCCAAAGCCAACGCCTTCTCCAGCAGCGCAGCGAACTTGATCTTCTCGTTGCAACGCATGCAAGGGTTCGGGGTGCGTCCTGCTTCGTATTCATCCACGAAGTCCTGTACGACGTCTTCTGCGAAGCGGTCGGAGAAGTCCCACACGTAGAACGGGATACCCAATTTATCGCAGGCACGCCACGCATCATTGGAGTCTTCGACAGTGCAGCAACCACGCGAACCAGTGCGCAAAGTACCTGGCATGCGCGAAAGCGCCAAGTGCACGCCGACGACGTCGTGGCCGGCTTCAACTGCGCGGGCCGCGGCTACTGCCGAGTCCACGCCTCCGGACATCGCTGCTAGTACCTTCATCGTGTAAAACCTGTTCCTGCCGTGTGGATGCTGCTTTCATCGGCTGCCATGCCAGCCTTTTTTGCCCGTGCATATGCTTCGGGCAAAGCGTCTATTAATGCGTCAACGTCAGAACGCGTCGATGTATGCCCCAATGTGAAGCGTTGCACACTTCGTGCGCTGCGCGCATCGCGTCCCATGGCCAATAAAACATGCGAGGGTTGCGGAACGCCAGCGGTGCACGCTGAGCCAGTGGATGATGCGATTCCGAACATGTCCAAGAGGAAGAGCAACGAGTCGCCCTCGCATTCGGGGAACGTGAAATGAAGGTTCCCGGGTAGCCTGTGGCCTTCGTTGGCGGCATCGCGGGGGCCGTTGAGGACCGCTTCAGGAATTATCTCGGAAATGCGCTGCACCGCGTACTCGCGCAATTCGCTCAGCCGCGAAGACTCGTCAACCATCTGCGCCCGTACCGCCGTCGCGGCTGCGGCAAAACCCGCCGCGCTAGCTGCGTTAAGCGTTCCCGACCGCAGCTTCCGTTCATGACCGCCGCCATGCTGCACCGGGGTGAGCACGATATCCCGGCGCACCAGCAAACCGCCGATGCCCACTGGCCCGCCAATCTTGTGCGCGCTAATAGCCATGGTGGCGAGGTGGGATTCTGCAAAGTTCACGTCCACTGCGCCGAAAGCCTGCACCGCGTCCGAATGCACCGGAATGCCATATTGGGATGCCAGCGCGGCAAATTCGGCTACCGGTTGCACGGTGCCCACCTCGTTATTGGCCCACATCAATGTGGCCAGGGCAATCTGTTCGTGATGCTGTTCAAAAAGCGACGCCGCAGCTGAAAGATCCACGACCCCGTCCTGATCCACTGGAAGCCACAGTAGGGTCGCGTTTTCATGTTCTTCAAGCCACATGGCGGTATCCAGTACCGCGTGGTGCTCTATTCCGGTTAGCGCGATAGTACGCGCCTGGTCGTTGGCGGCGACGCGGTTCCAGAACAAGCCCTTGATGGCCAAATTGTCAGACTCCGTACCACCCGAAGTGAAAATCAGCTCGCTCAAGTGCGCGCCGGCGGCCTGGGCGACAGCGAGGCGGGCATCATCCACGGCCCTGTTGGCACGGCGTCCAGCGCCATGCAAGGACGAGGGGTTGCCGGTGCGCGCGTACTGCTCAGTGATGGCAGCCAAGGCGGCAGGATTCAGATCGGTGGTTGCCGCGTGATCCAGGTATACGGCGGAAGTATTCATAACCCTTTAATGGTACGGCTTTACCGACCCTCGTTTGAATGGCCAATGCGTGTGAATTGGCCGACCTCAATGGTTTCAAGGCCAGGATTTTCTAGGACCGCCTCGATCAGCGCCGCAGGCCCGCCGAGAAGGGTGCAGTCATCGTATGGCTCGGTTGAGAGCATCCAGCTGCGATCCGCCGGGAAAGCCAGGGCCGGTCGCTGGCGTTGTGCTCCGTCCACCGTTTCGGCCCACAGCGGGTGTGCCAGGAACTGCGCATCGGCTTCGAACAGGTGATAGTTCCGGTATCCGCCACCCAATTCCAGTGGTGCCGCGTTCAAGATTTCTGGCCCGAATGCCGGCTTTTGGGCCTCTGCCAACGCCGCTTGGTACGCTTCCCGATTTTCTTCATCGCTCAGCTGCGGATCCGGCTCTTGCTCGATTTGGATTCTCTCGCCACCCTCAATGAAGGCATACCCGGCCCACAGCCCGACAACATATTCCTGTTCTGGCCTGGCGCCATGGATGAGGGTATCGATGAGCGATTGCCATTGCTGCTCTGGAAGCTGATCTAGCGGCAAGTCGGTGTCTACCCACGCGTCTTCTTCCACCGGATCGCCTTGGGCGTCCAAACCGGCCACAGTTTCAAACAAGTCTGCCGCGGTAATGATGTGGTTGCGGCTCTGGGCTACAGTCCCCCAGTTGACCAGTTGGTCGTCTTCGTCCAGAGCTGGGTGCAAGATCCGAACGTATCGTTCGTAGCCTTCCGGAACCTGTGCCACCACAGTTGAGGGATCCGCCGACGAGCAGGCCGAGGCAATCCATTGGCCTTGCTCTGCTGAAATATGTGAAAACTGCATGTCCTTAGCCTAGCCATGTCCATGTGTGAAATCTGCTTTGGGAATGCGGTCGGTGGTATGAATGAATAAATACCTCGTGACCCGCGACGTTTACTGCAAGGGAGCTTTCATCGATGTTCATGCCTGAGTTGCTAGATCCCATCCACGAGTTTTCTCGGCAATCCATCGATTTCTCTCGAAGAATAGCCATCATGGCAGTGATCAACCGCACCCCGGATTCCTTCTACGATGCCGGGTCCACCTTCGGACTTGACCAGGCCGTGTCCGCAGCTTTGCAGGCTGTCAATGACGGCGCCGATTGGGTTGATATCGGGGGCGTGCCCTTCTCGCCCGGGCCTGAGCTTGCATGGGAAGAGGAAGCCGAGCGAATTGTCCCCGTCATACAGGCTGTTCGAGAATACAGCGACGCGATCATTTCAGCGGACACTTTTCAGCCCAGGGTTGCCCAGGCGGCTATCGATGCCGGCGCCGATGTCATCAATGACACTACCGGCCTTGCCTATCCCGAACTGGCAGAAGTCGTCGCCAAGAACAATGTGCATTTAGTGATAACCCACTCGCTGGCAAAGCCTCGAACGATTTACCCTCGACCGCAATATGCCGATGTGGTTGCGGACGTACGACAGTATTTGAAGGACAAAATTGAACTGGCTATCGCTGCTGGAATTTCACCATCAAAAATCATTGTTGACCCGGGTCATGACCTCAATAAAAACACACGGCATACTCTTGAGATCACCAAGAATTTCCAGGCCTTTGCGGACTTGGGATTCCCAGCACTTGCCGCCGTTTCGAACAAGGACTTCATCGGCGAAACCTTGGACCTGCCAAAAGCCGAGCGCGCTCTCGGCTCCATGGTCGCAGCCACAATTTGCGCCATGAACGGAGCCCGAATTTTGCGCATGCACAACATCCCCGAGTCGGTGCAAACTGTTCGGCTTATTGAAGCCGCGCAGGGCTGGCGCGAGCCGGCTTACCAGATCCACAATATGGGTGATGTGAATCCGCCGGCGCATCCTGAACGAGAACCCAGCAAGTAAAGGAACGACATACATGCGAGCCCTGCTTCCAGAGCCAATCAACAACGTCAGCGATGAACAGTTGTTGGAACGCTATAACAGTGCACAACGCCCCTTTGTACGTTTCAATTTTGTCAGCAGCATCGATGGCAGCGCCCAAGCCGATGGCTTGTCTGCGAAATTGGGTTCAAAGGGCGACCAGAGGATTTTCGCTCTGCTTCGCCGTCTAGCAGACGTTATCGTCGTTGGCGCCGGCACTGTCCGTGCCGAAGGCTACGAAGGAGACCTGGTTTCGGCAGAAGACCGAGAGTGGCGCACCCGCAACGGGCTATCCGCCCATCCGGCATTGGCGCTAATCTCTGCCGGCTTGCATCTGAACCCCTCAGCAGAGATCTTCAGCCAATCGCCTGTTCCGGTCATCGTCTTCACCATCGTTGAAGTCACGGACGAGCAACGCGAATCCTACGGAAACGGCGTTGAGCTCATTCAGGTTCCGGAGAGGGAAGGAGGATGCGACCCCAAGGAAGTCGTAGACCACTTGACCCAGCGCGGACTGGGATTCGTTCATTGCGAGGGCGGGCCTCATATCTTCGGCCAGTTCATGGCTGCTGGCATGGTGGATTCGGCTTGCCTCAGCTACTCTCCGGTTGTCGTAGCCGGCAACGGGATGCGTATTGCAGCCCATGCCCGGCAGACATTCCAGCGCTTTTACTTGAACCATTTATTCGAAGAAGGGAGCATGCTCTTCTGCGACTACAGGATCGGCCAATAAACGCGAAGATTCTGTCGAGGACGCGAACACTGTAGTGCAGTCCTCCTGGCAACCAGCGGTTGTTTCGACCAGTTCGCGCAAATACCCATTGCACGCTGCGGTGGCGCCAAATCCTGGACGTGATGTGGACCCGCAGCATTTCCAGCGAACGGTCGGAAAACCATGTGGTCGATCGCGACAAGATCAAAAGTCTTCACGCGAAATGTGATTGCTGAGCTGTGAGCACAACCCGATTATTTGTGGGGCTCCATTAGCTAAACTGGAATGCACTGGCACATTGCCTTCCCATTCGAGAGGACCTATCTGGACCATGAGCACGCCGAGCCCTTACGAAATCCTTGGTGTTGCTCCTTCGGCCAGCATGGAAGAGATCAAGATTGCCTATCGCCGGGCGGCCAGGGCAACGCATCCCGATCTGGGTGGCAGCGAGGAAAAATTCAAGGAAGTCCAACAGGCATTTCAGGATATCTCTGTTCTGGCGAACCCCTTGAGCCACGACGAAACTTTTCAAAAGCCAGGCGAAGCACCCCGAGCCGGATTCTCCGCCCGTCCATTTGATGAGCGACTGCGCAAATCGCCCCAGCAGCCAAAAGCTCAGCTTTCTACGGAATACGTTCCTGAGTTCTCAGATGCGTCGTTCACCTGGTTGAGCAGAGAACTTTCCGAACAGAAGATTCACGGCGAACCACGCAAGCGCGGCTTGTTCGCCAACAGGGCGCGATTGGTCCGCGAAGCCAACACGATCAACTTGCTGAGCAAGAACGTGCTGAACGTATTGCCAGCGGCCCGCCTCGTAAATGGGGTAGCCGCACCGCACGGTGGCCACTATGACCACGTGCTGGTGGCCGGTTATCGCATGGCGGTCATCAATACTATGACGCTGCCAGAGGGCTACTACTCTTTCGACGGCAATGTGCTGCGTCATGGAAATAAGATGACCCAACCGCCCGCCTTCTCAATCTCTGCACTCCAGCGAAGCTTCATGCAGATGAACGTGATGGCATTTACCTTGGTCCTCTCCCCCAACGGGAATCGGCACGAACCGGTTATCGAATACCACCGCAATGCGAACCCGGCCCTTGCAACGACCCCAAATGTGCTCAACGCGGCTGGGCTCGTGAGGGAACTAAAACTGTTCTTGGGATCGGGACCTACCCCAAATGTTGTCGACCGTGCGTCCTTGGCCCATTTACGCGAGGCGATGTACTGAGTTCAATGGCGCGAATGCCCACCGGCAGCGCTTAAACTGGTTAAGTGTTTCGTATCGTATTCAACGCCCCAGAGATCCCGGGTAATTCCGGAAATGCCATCCGCCTATCGGCCATTACCGGTGCCGAACTGCACTTGGTCAAGCCGCTAGGCTTCAATTTCGATGATGCCAATTTGCGTCGTGCGGGGTTGGATTACCATGACATGGCGAACGTCACGGTCCACGAAAATCTTGACGCTGCCTTTGAAGCCTTGGGGGAAGGACGCGTTTTCGCTTTCACTTCCGAGGGCCAAGCGGTCTACTCGGACATCAGCTACGAGCCAGGCGACATCTTCCTGTTCGGCAAAGAATCATCGGGACTCAGCGCCGACGATAAGAAGCATCCGCGTGTCACAGAACTGGTGCGGCTGCCGATGCTGCCGGGCCGCCGGTCGCTGAATCTGGCTAATACTGCATCGATTGTTGCCTACGAGGCTTGGCGGCAGCATGGATTTGCCGGCGCTTAAAGTACCAGTCTTCAATCGCCGCGTATACAGCTTTACCTAATCTTTATAAAGTAAGCTCTTTACTGTGCCCGTAAGCATGCGGGTATTGAACTGTGCCGACGACCTTTCGGGAGAATCCAAGACAATGAACGGTAGCCATTCCCAGCACCGCGACGAGCCCCAGGACGAAGACCTGGGACTAGACCTGGTGAGCCACGTGGCCAGCAGTTCACGAGCTGAACGAAAAACCAGACCACGACGCTGGATTTTCGCGGTCGTGGGCGTAGCGGTCATCGCCGTTCTGGCGCTAGTCATCTTCTCCCTGCTCAATGGTGGAACCAAAGCGTCCAAGGCATCCAAGGCCGACGACGCCATCTCAGTTCCGGTCGAGCTCAAAAGCGGCGGGCAAGCTAATCTGAGCAGCTCAAAGTCGGAAGACGCCATCGGCGTTGAACTGACTTCGCTGCCTCCTTTGGAAGAGTCGGAGCAGTATGTTGCTTGGGCCATCCACGAATCGGGCAGCGTCTCGGTCATCACGACAAGCAATGGCGAGGATGCTTCAGCAGGATACGCGCCAGCCGATGACATCATCGCCATTCATATCACCGTCGAAAGCTCGGATACGCCTTCGGCGCCTTCGGAAGATACCGAGGCTTCTGTGGACCTTCCATTGAGCAAGGATGCAAGCTCCCAGGCCAGCCAGGGCTCTTAGCCTAAGCATCACGCTTCAACTAAAGGTGCCTGTGGCCGATGAGGAATATTTCCTCCATCGGCCACAGGCACCTTTGGTTTTTGACTGGACCTCGGCTAGAAGCCAGCGATTGTATCGTCAGCGTTCACAGCTACCAGATGGAAGGCTTCAGCTAATCGTCCTTCGGCAAGCTGCGCGCGCTGCCCGTTGGCGACACACTGTTGTTGTACGAACCGCTCCATGGCCGCGACGTCCGGATGCTGCGTGAAATGGGCGCGCAAGGCATCCATTTTCTTATCGAAGTACTCCGTGATGTCGACAAAACTGTTTTCTCGTTCCTTCGGCGCGCCATAGAGCCACAACCAAGGAACCCTGTAGGCTTCCAGGCCTTCTTCTCGAAGTAGCTCCGGGTAGGCGAAGGGATTCTCCACCGCCGGATAAATAGCACGTGTTACCGCCTCGCCACAGGCTAGATGATCCGGATGCGAACGTTGGATTCGATCCCAGTTGCGTTCAGGATGCATCGCCATGACGATGGTTGGCTTGACCTGTCGGATTAGCCGCACGACCTTGCGCATGACGTCGTGGTTGGCTTCGAGGAAGCCGTCGCGTTCGCCCAAGAAGTGCACGGTCTTGACGCCGACTTTTTCAGCCGCCTGCTTCTGCTCGGCGTGGCGCAAAGCGGCGGTTTCTTGTGGGTCTCGATCATCAAAACCACCGGCATCACCATCGGTCATGATGCAATATTGCACCTCGACGCCCGCGGTGGTGAATGCCGCAATGGTGCCCGCAGCGCCAAAATCCAGGTCGTCTGGATGCGCGCCGAAAGCGAGGACCCGTTCGGTTTGCGCACCGAAGAATCTAGATGTGTCGATCATGCTTGGCGGCGTCGAATCTCTTCTGCGGCTTGTGGAAGCACCTTTGACAGATCGCCAACGATACCGAAATCAGCGATTTCGAAAACAGGTGCGTCGACATCCTTATTGATGGCAATGATGCACTTGCTGGTCTGCATGCCAGCCTTCTGCTGAATCGCACCAGAGATGCCAGCAGAAATGAACAACTGCGGTGACACCGTCACACCGGTCTGGCCGATCTGCGCGTCATGCGAGATCCAACCAGCGTCTGTCGCGGCGCGCGAGGCGCCAACGGCACCGGATAGAGCGTCGGCAAGGTCCTCAACAGGGCCGAAGTCCCCGTTGACGCCGCGTCCGCCCGCGACTACTACTCGTGCTTCGGTCAGCTTCGGACGATCCGATACGGCCTTCGCTTCGGTTGCTACAACGCGAATTTGCGGCGCAGCTGCCCCTGGAAGTTCCAGGGCAAGAACGTCAAGCTGCCCGTCCTGCTCCCCCGGCACGTCTTCGATGCTGTTTGGTTTCATGGTGACAAATAGTGTTCCACTGGTTGCCTTGGCCTGGGCGCTGTAGCTGCCAGCCAATTCGTCCTTGGTAACGACGAGATCTGCCGAAACATCGGTAGCGTCCGTAACTACTGCTCCATCGAGTCGCACAGCCAAACGAGCTGCGATCTCGCGGTTGAAATTATCGTTGGCAACCAGGACTACATCGGCGGCACTCAGCTTCACCGCGGCTTCGAGGACCGAGAGCGAATGGTCGATGAACGCGTCGTCGCCACCGGAGGCAACAAGAAGCTTGGCTACCCCGTAGCCGTTGACTACTTCCTGAGCTTCCTGCGAAACCTCAGAGGCAACGGCCAGTGTTGCCTCGTCGAAGCGCGATGCGAGGGTCAAAAGCTCGCGTTGTGCCTTGGACGGGACATCGGAAAGTTCGTTGAAAAATACTAGTGCTGAAGGCATGTTCAATATTCCTTAGATCAGCTTTTGTTCGGCCAAGAAATCAACCAAGGCAATTCCAGCCTGGCCATTGTCATTAATGACAGTTCCGGCTTCGCGGGCAGGTCGAGCATTCGCGTTGAGCACAGCAGAATGTGATCCTGACGCTCCAACTGCATCAGCAGCCAAACCAATGCCGGCCAAGTCGACTTCGGTGAGGCTCTTTTTCTTGGCGGCCATGATGGCTTTGAAGTTCGGGTAACGAGGCTCATTGGCCTGATCAGTCACCGATAATACTGCTGGCAGGGCCGCAGCCAGGCTCAGTGTGCGGTCCGCATGGTCGCGTCGAATGGTCAGCTCTCGGCTGGCCGCGTCAAAATCGACGGCCAGGGCATGAGTCAGTTGAGCAAAATTCAGGCGCTCGGCCAGCTGCGCTGGAACAACCGAAGTTTCAGCGTCGGTCGAGGACATGCCAGTGACGACTAGGTCCACATCTCCAACATGCTCGACAAGAGCCGCCAACGCCTTGGACGTGGCGATGGTGTCCGACCCAGCCAAAGCCTCGTCGTTCAGGTGAAGCCCCGAACTGGCCCCCATCTGCAAGGCTTTCTTCACCGAATTGCTTGCGCTCTTACCGCCCATAGTTGCTGCAATGACTTCATGCCCAGCGGCGAAGCCTCCCTGGGACTCGACAAGGGCTACGGCCGCTTCGACCGCATATTCGTCAAGTTCAGAAAGTACCGACTCTGCACGGTCAAGACGCAACGACCCAGAGTCGATGTGACGATCAAATTGAACGTCGGGAACATGTTTTACCAGCACCACTATTTTCAGCGGTGCCGTGGTTTCCTCGGTCATTCGAGCCTTCCTACAAGCTTTCGCGTCCAACAGCCCTGGGACTGGTTGGACTTCTTATTCACTGTCTATCGTATCGATACATCACGATTGGCTCGTTCTTTATCGCCGAAAGTGCAAGAAGTGACGCAGGCTGGTTCGTCACCAGCCTGCGTCACCCACTTCACTGCGTCATCATGAAGATTTATTTAGTTTTTTGACAATTCCCCTACGGTGACCTTGGCCGTTTTCTCCTGGCCATTGCGCAGGTACCGGATTTCAGCTTCACCGTTGGCTGCAATTTCGCGAATTGCCGCGGTCACGGTTTGAGAATCGTGCACTGCACGCCCGTTCACGCCAGTGATGACGTCTCCGGACTTCAGGCCTGCCTTTTCGGCGGCCGAGCCGGCGCTCACATCAACAACCTTGGCTCCCACCGAGAAGGACGAGGTATTTTGCGCGCCCTGTTCAGAAGTACCCTGCGCAGTCACCGTGGCTCCGAGCAAACCGTGAGTGGCTGAGCCGTTTTCAATGAGTTCCTGGGCGATGCGCTTCGCATAGTCGATCGGGATCGCAAAGCCCACACCGATGGATCCGCCTTCTTCGCTGGATCCGGAAGAAGCGATGGCAACGTTCACGCCGATGATCTCGCCGTTGGCATTGACCAATGCGCCACCCGAATTACCGTGGTTGATCGCTGCGTCGGTCTGAATGACGTTGACATAGATCGAGCCGCTGGACTGCTGTTGTTGTTGCTGCTGCTGGCCCGGGAATTGGAAGTTGAACTGGCTGCCGTCATCGCCATTGGATTGATCGCTTTCCTCTGGAACAGCGGAAGAAGCAATGGAAATTGTACGGTTCAGGGTGGAGATGATGCCGTCAGTGACCGTTCCGCTCAATCCAAGAGGTGCGCCGATGGCTACCGCGGTGTCGCCGACGTTCAGTTCAGAAGATGATCCCAGTGTTGCCGGGACAAGTCCGTCAGCCTGGATGTTGATCACGGCCAGATCTGAAAGCGGATCCGTTCCGACGACCTTAGCCGCGTGCACCGTCCCGTCATTCATTTGGACGGTGATTGTCGGGTCGGCCACTTCGCCACCAAGCGTGACCACGTGGGTGTTGGTCAGAATGTTGCCCTTGTTGTCCAGCACGATGCCCGAGCCCGAACCGCCGTTTCCGTTTCCTGAAACTTCGATGGTGACCACGCTGGGGCTGGCCTTGGCCGCGGCCGCGGTAACTTCGGTGACCTTGTCGGGATTGTTGATCACCACTCCCTCACGAGGTGCTGAACCTCCGGTGGTTGAGGTGCTGTTTCCATCATTCATGAGGTACGTAGTGCCGGCTGCGGTCAGCCCGCCTACAAGTGCCGCAGCGACCATGCCAGCGATTAAGGTGCTTCCGGCAAATCGCTTCTTGTCCCCGGGCTGCTTCTCTGGAGGAACAGGATATGCGGTTTGCGTATACGCGCCGCCGGCATAGGGAGCACCGTAGGGCGAATTGGACTGGCTATTTTGTCCCGCGCTGTTCTGCGACTGGTAGGAAGATGCTGATTGAGAGCCTGCAGAGTTTTGAGTGGCTGCGCTCATCGGCTCAGTGCGTGGAGCGGTTGGCGACTCGCCAGTGCCTGGCTGCTGGACGCTGGCTGGGTCCTGGTCCATGCGAGGGTAGCGGGCAGTCGGTTCGTGGGAACCGGAAGGCTGGCTATTGTGATCGTTTGATGGCCGTGCAGAATCACCCAAGTTTTCTTCACGTGGCTCATTCGGGGTCTGGCTCATTTCATGCCTCTTTCGAACTATCGAATCTCTTGGGTTTAATTATTCAGGTCTGGTCTGTGGCATCGAATTGTGGTGACTTTGCATCGCCTGTGAGTTAACTATTCTGGCAGCTGAATGTCATAGACGTGCTTCATTAGGGCAAATAGAATCAATTCTAAGTGTGAATCCAGTCTCTGGATACACCAGATCGGGTACATCCTGGTTTTAGTGTGACTTAGCTTTTCAGGCAGGAACGGGAAATGGGAATGAAGAGTCGGAAACTGCTAGCCAGTGCAATGGTGGCTTCGGTTGTATCGCTTGGAATAGCTGCGCCGGCATTGGCCGAGTCGCCGGTCACCATCCCGCCTGGCGACTTTGTCATCGATAATTCCGGGGTGCTCGGTTCTGACGAAGCACGTATTGAACAAGAAATCAAAGAGCTCCGAAACGATACAGGACTCAGCCTCTTCGCCATCTACGTTGACGAATTTTCCAGCCCAGCGAAGGCCGATGAATGGGTTAAAGAAGTCGCGGACAAGAAGGGCTTGGGAAAATCCGACGTTATTCTCGCGGTAGCTACCCAAACCCGGCAGGCAAAATTCGTTGGTTCGGACAATGGTCCCCTGGGCGAGCAGGACTCGGAGATCTATAGGTCGCTGATTAGCCCAGAACTCGGTGAAAGCAACTGGATCGGTGCAGTTGACGGAGCCATCGAGGGCATCAGGAACGTCGAGAGCGGCGGTACAGCGGAGGGCTCTTCAGGCGGCGGCAGCTTCATGACCATTCTTCTCGTGGTCGCTGCGCTGGCAGTGGGCGGCTATTTCCTTCTCGCCCGCCGAAGCCGGAAAAACACCCGCGGGCTTCCGCCACAACATAACAATTACCCGGGCATGGCAGGGGCTCCTGCTCCGCAGCAGCCGCTGGTCGCATTGGATGAGCTTCGCCTGCAGGCTGATCAGCTGCTCGTGGCTGCCGATGATTCCATCCGCTCCTCGCAACAAGAACTTGGCTTCGCCGAGGCCCAATATGGCAAGGAAGCGGTATCGGTCTTCGTGCAAGACCTGGCCAAGGCCAAGGAGCACCTCACCGAATCATTCCGGTTGCAGCAGCAGCTGGATGACGACATTCCCGATACCGAAGCAGATCAGCGGTCATGGCTCAACGAGATCATCAACCGCTGCAAGGACGTCAACCAGTCTTTGCAAGAACATGCCGATGAATTCAAGCAACTTCGCCAGCTGGAACAGAATGCTGAAGCCCGCATCACCGAGGTGAAGGCGAATCAGGAACCGTTGAATCAAAGGCTTTCCGCTCGTGTAGCCGACTTTGAACAGCTCTCTGCCAAGTACGATCCGAGTGCAGTCACCCAGATCAAGGACAACGCGCAGCAAGCCGGTGAGCGCCTGACGTTTGCCGCTTCCTCATTGCAGCGGGCTTCTGAGAAGCTCGGGACGAACCGCTCCGACGCTGCGGTACTCATCCAGAACGCAGAAGAGGCCCAAGACCAGGCCAACGTCCTTCTGGAGGCAATCGCCAAGGCTGGCGCATCATTAGAGCAGGCTGAACAGGACCTTCGTGCAGCCGTCGCGCTGGCAGAACGCGACCTGGCCCAAGCTAAGGCGACTTTCGCGTCAGGAACCAGCTCCGATCTCGCCGGACCGATCGCCGGCGTTGAAAGCGCGCTGTCCACAACGCGCCAAGCCATGGCCAGCGGAAAGTACAACCCGCTTGCGCTGATCACGCTTTTGGATGACGCGACGACTCCCCTCGGGCAGGCGCTGGCAACGCTTCGCGGCCGCGCTCAGCAGGACCAGGCAGCCAGGGATCAATTGCAGTCCTTGCTCCACACGGCCGCATCCCGTATCAACGGTACAGATGACTACATCCGAGCACGACGAGGAGGCGTCCGCTCTTCGGCCCGCACTCGTCTTGCCGAGGCACAACGCACCCTGGATGAAGCGCATTCCTTCGCACACTCGGACCCAGCTCGCGCGGTAGCCGCTGCACAACGATCCATCCAGCTGGCAGACCAGGCAGCCCAAATGGCGGAGAACGATGTCAGCGGCTTCGGCGGGTTTGGCGATGGCGTCGGCATGGGCGGCTATGGGCGTGGACGTGGCGGCGGAGTATTTGACGGTGTTGGTGGTGCGGTGCTCGGTGGCATCCTCATCAATACCATCCTCGGTGGAGGCCACGGCGGTGGTCATTCCGGAGGCAACGACGGCTTCTTCGGTGGCGGCGGCTTCGGCGGGTTTGACGGCGGAGGCGGCGGTGGATTTGGAGGAGGTGACTTCGGCGGAGGCGACGGAGGCAACTTCTAGTCCGCCGATCCAGATTGACCGGCAGTTCATGCAGCATCAGCGATTACTTAAACAATTAGGAAGGTCCCATCATGACCAAGCAATCAATCTTCGGGCGCATCTCACAGCTGGCCAAAGCCAACATCAATGCCTTGTTGGACTCGGCAGAAGATCCTCAGAAAATGATGGATCAGATGGTTCGCGACTACAACGACAACATTGCCGAAGCCGAACAGGCCATTGCCCAGACCATTGGCAATCTGCGCATGCTGGAGGACGACTACCGCGAAGACGAAGAAGCAGTTGCTGAGTGGAGCAACAAGGCTCTAGCCGCGTCGAACAAGGCAGACGAATTCCGCGCTTCGGGCAAATCGGATGATGCTGCCAAGTTTGATAACTTGGCGAAGGTTGCCATCCAGCGCCAGATGCAAGCTGAATCGGAGATGAAGTCTGCAGAGCCAACCATAAGCTCCCAGCGCGAAATCGTCGAGAAGCTCAAGACCGGCCTGAACCAGATGAAGGAAAAGCGCACTGAACTTGCTGGCAAGCGCGATGAGCTGGTGGCACGTGCCAAGGCAGCTCACGCCCAGAACCAGGTCCACGAGGCTATTAAGTCCGTGAACATCATGGATCCTTCCAGCGAAATCGGACGCTTCGAAGAAAAGGTACGTCGCGAAGAAGCACGCGTTCGTGGAGCTGCTGAATTGGCATCGTCGAGCCTGGACGCGCAATTTGAATCGTTGGAAGACCTGGGCGAGCAGACCGAAGTTGAAGCTCGTCTGGCGGCACTGAAGTCCAAGCAGGCAGGTGCTCTTGAAGGCTGAGCCTCTTTGCTAGGATCTTATAGATTGCGGTGGTGTGCTGATGCCAAGCGTCGGCGCACCACCGTTATTTAACTCGTTAAACAAGAACGGAGACCCTTTCGGATCTCCGTTTCCACTTTCGTGGCGGGGAGAGGATTTGAACCTCTGACCTCCGGGTTATGAGCCCGGCGAGCTACCGAACTGCTCCACCCCGCGTCGGTAAATACAACATTACCAATCAGTGAATGACTTGGCTAATTGAGAGGCCGTGTCCTTTGTCACGCCGTCGATTTCGAGGCGCTCCAAGCATTCCGGTTGCTGTTGGGGCATTGCTCCATCAAGGGCATCTCGCATCCGGCCGTGTTCAGAAGAATAGGCTGGAGACCCTTTCGGTCTCCAGTTCCAATTTCGTGGCCCGTGAAGCGTGTAGTTCTACGACATCCTAGACATATGAGCCGGGACATCGTTGACACCATTACATGTCCAGAAACCACGTCATCTACCACAAGATCAGCGACGCCGGCTTGAGCTCCACCCGGCATCTCCCGCCGCCACATAATCCCTCGACAACGCTACTACCAACTGCCCTGCGCCCACGGCGGCGTCGACAGCGCACTGGAACCAGCCGGCAAAAAACCGCACACCAACCTGCGCCGCACTCCAATGTTTAAAGTCAGCATACTCGAGCTACACCGCACTCTCAGCACTGACTGACTCGATGACCACTCCCGATATTTGATGCACTGCTCAGTCCTGGAGGAAACCACCACGCAAATCGTCATCGACAGTTTCACCTGGTGCATCAACCACTCCAACCCACCACAAAGCACCCAGAGCGACAACGGACTGATTTACACCACACGCCTGCTCAAAGGCCTGGACAGGTCCAAAAACTACTGATCACACTGGGGATACACCAGAAGAACTGGAAACCATATCACCCGCAAGCCCAAGGCAAAATCGAGCGTTTCCACCACACGGA